>CAZIRF010000005.1:0-6939 GCA_964541755.1 uncultured Spirochaetales bacterium
CCCAATTCGCCAAGGTAGCTTGAGCTGCAGGCTTCTGGTTACTAGTTACGGGTTACTGGTTTCGGGCAAGTGCTGCGTGGGATTCTTTGAGCTGCTTGCGAATCTCGAGCTTCTGTGGACACTTCGTTTCGCAGATACCACAATCGACACAGGCCGATGCGTCCTTGCCCTTCATCCAGTCAACCTTCCCTATCTGCGCGTACTGGTCGCGGGCGTACTCATCGAGCTTCCAGATGCGCTTGTAGTTCATCTGTTGGAATACCAGGGGGATATTGACCCCGGCCGGGCAGGGCATGCAGTAGTTGCAGCCGGTACAGTAGAGTCCTTCGAGCTTGCGGTTCTCCTCGGTCGCCCGGTTCAGGGTCTCGAGCTCCTCGTTCGAGAGGGCCGCCTCGTTGCTCGCTGTCTCGCAGTTCTCGAGGACCATCTTCTCGCTCCCCATCCCGGACAGGGCACAGCACACGCCCGGGTTGGACAGAACAAAGCGCAGGGCAATTGCGGGGCTCGAGGAAACCTTGCCGGGAAGGAGTGAGGCGATGGCCTCGGAGGGGAAGCCTAAGCGCCCGCCGCCTACCGGCCCCATGACCACGACGCCCAGGCCCTTTTTGTTCGCATGGGCAATGGCCGCCTCGTTCGCGCGGTCAAGGAGGTTGTACTGGCACAGGAGGGTCTCAAAGTATTCCGAGTCGATGATGGGAATCATGTTTTCCGGCTTGTCATGGAAGGAGAAGGAGAGGTGTTTCACCAAACCCTCTTGCTTGGCCTTGAGGGCGGCCTCAATCGGGCCGTTCGGTACGTCGATGCAGTTAGTAAAGGCCTCGAGGCTGATGCCCCACATGTGGTAGAAGTCCACCGAGTCACGGTCGAGCTGTTTGAGCGAGTGTTCGAGGCGCTTGCGCCAGTCATCCCCCGAAGCGTTTTCTATGGGATTTTTTGTCGAAAGGTAGATCCGCTGCCCCTTCCAGGCCTTGAGGGCCTTGCCCACGATTACCTCGCTCTCCTTGTCACAGTAGTAGGGGGCCGTGTCGATGTAATTCACCCCGCGTTCGAAGGCAAGGTGCATGATGCGGATGCTCTCCTCGTGGTCCCAGACGGTTTTGCCGCCCGCTTCCTTTTGCGGAAGCCGCATGGCCCCGAAGCCCAAGGCCGAAATATCGATGTCGGTATTGCCGAATTTGCGGTATTGCATGTCATCCCCTTTGAACGAGTACGCGTGTGCGTATGCTGTGGTTATTGCCTGTAACCCACAGCATAGCTCGAAATGACAGATGTCGCAACCGTTTGCGTATCCGCCAAAAAAAACGCCCCCGCCATGTGGCGAGAGCGGGCACAGGGAATCCGTATTCCCGTCTATTCGACGCGAACCGGCTCGATGTGCCATATCTCGTCCGCGTACTGGCGGATGGTCCGGTCGCTGGAGAAGGTCCCCGAGCAGGCGACATTCAGAATGGCCTTCTTCACCCACTCATCCTGGTTCCGGTAACACTCCTCGGCTGCTTCTTGCGCCTTGCAATAGGCGTCAAAGTCGGCTAGGACGTAGTAGGGATCGGGTCGATTGCCCTCGATACCGTTGAGGAGCGAGTCGAAGAGCTCCTTGAAGGCCGGGGCGTACTCGCCCTGGAAGGTCCCGTCGACCAACTGGTGAATGACGCGGGCGAGGGCCGGGGTGCGTCCCAGGTAGATGCGCGGGTCGTAGGAGTGCGTGGCTTCCATGGCCGCAATCTCATCTGCACCCAGCCCGAAAATGAATGCATTCTTCCGGCCCACTTCCTGCACAATTTCGACATTCGCCCCGTCCATCGTGCCGATGGTAAGGGCCCCGTTCATCATGAATTTCATGTTGCCCGTGCCGCTGGCCTCCTTGCCGGCCGTGGAAATCTGCTCGGAAAGGTCTGCAGCCGGAATGATTTTCTCCGCGAGGCTCACGCGGTAGTTTTCGGCAAAGACTATTTTGATGCGGCCGCGAACCCGCGGATCGCTGTCGAGGCGCTGGGCGACGGCATTTATAAGCGAGATAATGCTCTTCGCGCGGCGATAGCCGGAGGCCGCCTTCGCCCCGAAGATGAAGGTGCGGGGAAGGGGGTCGAAGCCGGGGTCATCGGCCATGCGGTTGTGCAGATGCATGATGTGCAGGACATTCAAAAGCTGGCGCTTGTACTCGTGCAGGCGCTTCACCTGTACGTCAAAGAGGGAGTCCGGGTTGATATCGACGCCCTGTTTTTCCTTGAGCCATGCGGCGAGGCGCAGCTTGTTGTTCCGTTTGATGGCAGCAAAGCGCGCTCGAAAGTCCGGGTCATCGGCCTTGGGGGCCAATCCCTTGAGCAGCGAGAGCTCCGTCGTCCAGCCCTCACCCAGGGTCTCGCTTATCAGCTGCGAGAGCTCCGGATTGGCGTGGAGGAGCCAGCGGCGTTGGGTGACGCCGTTGGTCTTGTTGTTGAAGATTTCTGGCCGCCACTCGAAGAAGTCGCGCAACTCGCGTTTCTTGAGTATCTCCGTATGGAGGGCCGCAACGCCATTTACCGAGTACGCCGCCGCGATGGCCAGGCGCGCCATGTGTACCATGCCGTCGGTAACGATGGACATCCGGTGACGGCGGTCCCAATCGTCACTCCAGCGCTCCTTGAGGGCATCCTGGTGGCGGCGATCAATCTCCTCGACGATCTTGTAGACCCGCGGCAAGACACTCGAGAAAAGGTCGATGGGCCACTTTTCGAGGGCCTCGGCAAGTATGGTGTGGTTTGTATACGCAAAGAGTCGTGTGACAATCCCCCAAGACTCGTCCCAGCCCAGTCGTTCTTCGTCAAGCAGAATGCGCATCATCTCGGGGATGGCAACGACCGGGTGGGTGTCGTTCAGCTGGATGGCTGCGAAATCGGGCAATTTGGACAAGTCGTTGCCGTGCTTCAGTTTGAAGGCCCTCACAATGTCCTGGAGACTGGCTGAAACGAAGAAATATTGCTGTTTCAGACGCAAGGCCTTGCCGGACGGCCCCGAGTCGTTGGGGTAGAGGACGCGCGAGAGGTCTTCTGCCTGATTGGCCTTTTGCACCGCACGCTGATAGTGCATGTCGTTAAAGAGTTGGAGGTCGAATCCGTCGGGGCTCTCGGCTGTCCACAGGCGCAGGGTGTTCACCGTAGAAGTTTGATATCCTATGATGGGTACATCATAGGGAATGCAGCTAATAACTTCGGCATTGACCGTGTCGTAGTACTCCACTCCGTTTTCGTCGGTCCTGGCAACAATACTGCCCCCCATCTTGACGGTAAGCGCTTGATCCGGCCGCTTTATGCTCCAGGGGTCGCGGTGTTCGAGCCAATTATCCGGAACCTCTACTTGGTGTCCGTTGACAATTTTTTGCTCGAACATTCCGTAGCGGTAGCGAATACCGTACCCGTGACCCGGCAGGTCGAGTGTTGCCAGCGAGTCGAGGAAACAGGCGGCAAGACGTCCCAGCCCCCCGTTCCCCAAACCGGCATCGGGTTCCTCGTCTTCGATGATATTGTAGTCGAAGCCCAAATCGGCCAAGACCTCCTTGATAACGTCTATGAAGCCCAAATTGAGAAGATTGTTCCCCAAAGCCCTCCCCATGAGGAATTCGGCCGAAAAATAGAACATCTGTTTGCCGGGATTGGCGTCGAAGGCCTTGCGGGTTGCCATCCAGTTGTCAAGGACGTATTCCATGGTGGCCGCGGAAACCGCGTCATAGATATCGTGCTTGCTCGCTTCCTTTATGTCCTTGCCATAGCGCCGTTTGATGCGATGTTTTATTTTTGCCTCGAAGCTGTCTTTGTCCAGAGTCATGTGCTCATCCTCCAGGTGTCATTTTAAGACTGTGGCCATATAAGGAATCCATTAAATATCCGCAGCCAATCAAAAGCGTACCTGTTCACTCGGGCCATGTCAACGCAGGCCGTCTTTGTGCTATAATGGAATGTATGAGAAAGACGTCAGTAATTGCCTTACTTGCAGCCATCTTGTGGCTCGCGCTGTCGTGCTCCGGCAAGGAGACCGAACCTCAAAAAACTGCTTCTCCCAAGCAGGTGACGGACCGTACGGCGACACCCGTAACAAGTGCCGACCCTTCTCCGTTGGCCAGCGATCCTTCGCTGGTCGATCCCCCGGCCGAGCTTTCTTCCCGGGATGAAGGGGCTTCTCATGAAGTTGTAGTGGAGGGAGAAGAAGAGAAGGCAAATCAAACTGATACTGACGACGGCACTGCCGATGCCGCTCCTCCCACCGAATCGAAGGATACCACCACGGCGAAGGATCCTTCGGCGGACGCAGCATCTGCTCCCGCCAAGAGCGTGTACAGCTTGGGGCGTGTTGGCTATATTGCCAACTATCGCGGCGAAGTGAGCGTGCGGCGGGGGGACGAGGTCTTTTCCGGCGATGATATCGATTTTGGTTTTGAACTCTATCCCTATGATCTGATGTCTACCGGCCCAAAATCATATGCAGAGGTCGATCTCAATGCATCATATCCCGGGGGCTCGTACATTCGACTCTCCGAACGCACCAATTTTTGGTTCGATTTGGGAACGGTCGCCGATGACGGTTCGATGGAAACCGATATTCGCCTCCTCGCCGGCGCCATTGCCCTCAAGGTCGAAAAGCTCAGTAGTCGCGGCCGCGTTCAAGTCTCCTCCGAGAGTGCTGCTTTCGGGGTGCGTGGTACCGAGTTTATCGTAACGTTGGGCCCGGAGGCTTCCGCCCTGGTAACCTGTCTCGAGGGGCGGGTTGCCTGTACGGACGAAACGGGTACCGTATTTGATGCCATTCCCGGCCAGGCTGTTGAAAAGCGTTTCGATGCCCCCGTTCAGACTGTTCCCAAGGATCTCGAGGAGTTGGGGCCTTGGCGTGCTGCCTGGTTGGGTGAGCGCACCGATGAGTTCTACCGCGATCCGGCACGCTACGTGTCACCCTACGCGGCCCAGGCCCGCAAATGGGGGCCCGGTTTTGATACTGCCGCCTTGGCTCTCGAAAAACACCGCACGATTTGGGATCGTTGGGCCGCTGCTGTTGCCGCAGGAAAGACCTACTCCTTTGTGGAGCTGGGGAATGACAAGAAAAAGGTCAATAACGATCTTTTCGCCGCTGCACGGGAGCTATTCTTCTATGAAGCTGCACACTATCGTCTCGTGGACATGATCAATCGTCTTTCTCGCCCGGTTGAGGGCTATAACGTACAGGCGCTTCCTTCCGAACTCGCTGCAATCAAAAAGGAACTGGATCGTCGCGAGGCTCGCCTTGCAAGGGTGCGTGAAATATTCATGCTCTACGGGACGGTTTCCGATGGCTCTCCGTTGGGGGAATTCTTTATGGAGCGCAGTGAATCATCGGTTTGGGATATGTGACACGCGAGTGCAGGACCTCCTTCCAAAGGACTCCTGAAATTGCTTGAAATACCTCCACTATGGGCGGGAGCTGCCGATACTTGAAGGGAAGTCCTGCGTATCCCCGGGGAACGTGGCTTCCTTTTTGTGTAGCGGGAGTGTCCCGTTGTATTTTTCAATTCCTTGGAGGGGTGTTTGACGGCAGGCCAAAGGGTTTCTGTCAGCTTGTTGGTATCTGTCCTGCTATTTGCCGGCTTTACGGTTTTGGCATACACAGGGCTTTTTGATCTCGTGGAAGCGCGTTTTTACAATCCTGCTGTCGTAAAAGGCCTTGAGCAGGAAATGGCCGGGGTAGCCGATTCTACCGAAGCCTTTGTCAATGAAATGCGCGCCCGATTCCAGGCAATGCTGGCAGAACCTTCCATACAACGCAGCTTCCTCCCCAATCAATCCGCAGAGGATATCTTTGAGCGCAGTCGACTCTTTGGCTTGTTGGAGGCCGAAATCCCGTCTTTCCAATCGGCACGCTTTATCGATGCCAATGGGCGCCGTCTACACTATTCCACCGAGTCCACCGATATCCTTCGGCAGGATCGTCTGTCGATCGCCTGGCGAAATTATGGCGACGACGGGCAAGCTTGGCCCTTTGACCAAGTTGCCCGGGCAGAGGGATCCGAAGCCCTCGTCTTTGTCGATGGCGAACGTGAGCTCTTTGTGTTCTCCTACCCCTTTACCGACTCGTTCGATGTGTATAAGGGAACGGCCGTTTTTACCCTCTCTGCCCGCGCCCTCCAGGATTTCCTGGTACGCGATTTTCGCATCAAGGCCGGGGAGCGCCTCTTTTTGCTTGACCAACCAGATGGGGCCATTATTGCCTTTCCGTCCGCGACCCTCTCGCAAGAGGCCCGTCTTGTGGCCCGAACCCTCTGGACTCAGGGGGCTCGTGGTGCCCATCCCTTCGTAGCCGGCCCCGATGCTTCGCAGTGGATGCTCCTCTCTAGGGAAACGGTTTCGGGCTTTATGGTAGCGAGAGTCTATGAGGGGGCGCTCTTCGCCTTCCCCTTCAGCATGAAACTCATATTCCTCGCCGCCTTTTTCCTTACCGCCTTCCTCTTGGTTTTTTTGCTGTTCAATCTTCGTCAGGATCGTCTTACCCTGGCGCGCGATCGAATCAAACGCCTGCAAATCGCCCTCCTCGAGGAGTGTTATTCGGCAAAAGGAGATTTTGACTGGGACAAGTGGACTCGTGAACTCTCCCTTCGACGGGATGAGGTTCGTTCGGAGATTAAACGGGGCCTCCCCAAGCTCGCCGATATCGACGAACTCGTAGACAAGTCCTGGGATGAGCTCCTTCATGCCATGGGGGCAGTACGCCAGCCCTTGGCCGCCAATTTGCCTCTTGACGAGTCGCGACTCCAGCTTCTCCTTGAGCGTTTGGCAGAGGTCCAATCACAGAAACCCCTTCGAAAGACGACCAAGTCTGTTTCTGCGAAAAATGGTGGTAATTCGTCGGCTTCTGCCCCGGAAGAGCTTGAAGAAGTCGAAGAGCTCGAGAACGTCGAAGAACTTGAGGAAGTCGAAGAGCTCGAGAACGTCGAAGAGCTTG
>CAZIRF010000005.1:7039-127060 GCA_964541755.1 uncultured Spirochaetales bacterium
AGGAAGTCGAAGAGCTTGAGGAAGTCGAAGAGCTTGAGGAAGTCGAAGAGCTTGAGGAAGTCGAAGAGCTTGAAGAAGTCGAAGAGCTCCCCGTCATGGATATTCCTGCGGGCCTTGAAGGGACTATACCGCAGGAGAGCGCGACGGAAATTGGGGAACTCCCCGAAGTTGAGATCTCGCCCGAACTGCAGGTCCTGGACGGTTTTGGGAGCCTTGACGAGCCGGGCGAACTCGAGGAGCTCGATGAACTTGAGGACGCCGACGTCTTGGAGGACGAGCCCGCTGCAACGGGTGGTGACGCCGGGCAAAGAGATTCATCCGACTCAGCCAACACAACACCGACAGAAACCCTCGACGACATACTCTCCCGCATTGAGTTTTCAGATATATCTCCTTCCCGGGAGGCCGCCGAAGCCCTCAGCGATCCCCGCATTGGCGATGATCCCCTCGCTAGCCTCGATATCATATCGCCATTCGACGATATGCTGGACAATTTCTTTGCCTTTGAGCCGGAACCCGCCCCCGATGGAGAGCTCGAGGAACTGGTCGTTTGGGATGATATCGAGAACGAGTCTGCTGCGGAACTCGAAGCGGTGGACCAAGAAACTGCCTATATACCCCGTTTTACCTCCGATGTTGCAGTTGAATTCCTGCCCCTCGCAGATGGACAGAGCGAAGAGGATATCGGTGAACTGGTGGAGGTCGAGGATAGCATCGTCACCGAAGGCGAGGATGGTCTTGTGCTCATCGATCTTGCGCGGGTAACGGAGCAGGAAAAAAGCGCCATTCCGCAAGACCGGGATCCGGAGCTTGGGGCTCTTGTCTCTTCGGTAATGGGGCCTGGGCCGGGACGGCGTCAGCGCAGAAGGTAGAGGGGATTCACCGTTCTTCCATGTTTGTAGACCGAAAAGTGTACATGACTCCCGGTGCTCAAGCCGGTGCTCCCGATATCCCCGATACGCTGTCCCGCTTTGAGATACTGACCGGTCTTTACCCGTATTGTGTCCAAGTGCCCGTAGAAAGTCCGGTAGCCGGAGTGGTGGCTGATAACAATGTAGTTCCCGGAGATTGGATCAAAACCCGTCCCGGCCACTTTCCCGGCCATTGCTGTGTGGAGAGCCGATCCCCAGGGCGCGGCAATATCGAGACCGTTGTGAAATTGCCGCCGGCCGGTAAAGGGATCGTTGCGGTACCCATAGTATGATGTAAGACGACCCCGTACGGGCCAGGCGAAGAGGTCGCCGTTGATTTCCTGGAGATCGGTGCGCGACAGCCGGGCCCCGGGCAGGAAAACCCGGGTGCCTGTTTCCGGTTCGAACTTTTGGGGGAGCTCGTTGACCGCCAGAATGTTTGCGATATCGAGTTCATAGGCCTCCGCGACGTCCATAAGCGATTCACCCTTGGCCAGTGTGTGGGCGAGGCCGTCCTGATTGGGGATGAGGAGCTCTTGGCCAATCTTGAGAAGGCGGGAATTGCGTATGTCGTTGACAGAAATGAGACTGTCTTGGTTTAGCGAGAAGGCCTTGGCGATGGTTCCGATCATGTCGCCCGATTTGACGACATATGGAAAGTATCGTATGGGATGTGTTGGTTCTTCCAACTCGCTGATGCCTAGGGGCGGGGCACCAATACCGGCGGCGCTCTCGGCTTCGGTATCCGGGTTGCCCTGCGCTGGCGGCTCTTCTGCCTTGCCGACCGTATTTTGTGTGGCCGCAGAACAGGCTATCAGTATAAATACCCCCGTGCCGAGTAGCACTGGAAGGGCTCTGCGAAAAAATGGACAGGGGCTACCGCCCATGGTAGATCGTCGAAACATGAAATGGTCCTCTGTGGCGTGAGTATCTGCTCTTTTTGGTATATGTTCGAGATCATTCTACCGGTACGACGGATGACGTGCAAGTAAAAAGCTGCGGGCGCTTGAGTGAGTGCCCGTGAATTGGTAGAGTCGACCATCCCGTCTGTTTTCGTCAATTGGAGGTCCCATGGCATCGTCATCTTATCGTAGCCCCGATCACTGGACACTCAAGGCCCTCAAGGAGGGTTATCCTGCCCGTTCTGTCTATAAACTCAAGGAAATCGACGAGAAATTCAAACTGATACCGGTGCACGGGACAAAGGTTGGCGCCATTCTCGATGTGGGGGCGGCTCCCGGGAGTTGGAGTCTTTATGTTTTGCGAAAACTTGCGGGCAAGGGGTTTTTGACGGCGGTAGACCTCTCGCCCCTCTCGCGTTCGTACGACAAGGGGCTCTTTGATGGTAAAAACTTTTCCTTTATACAGGGCGATGTCTGTGACCCGACGATTCGTGCACAAGTCCTGAAAAAAGGTCCTTACGAGCTTATAATAAGTGATGTGGCTCCGGCCACGAGCGGAAATCGTTCGGTCGATACCCTTCGTTCGCTCGCCCTTGTCGAAGAGGTTCTTGCCATCGCCGGCGAGGTTCTCGCTCCCGGGGGGAATCTGGTGGTGAAGGTCTTTCAGGGTGGAGACACCAAGTCTGCCCTTGATGCTATAAAAGCCACTTTCAAGCAGGCCCGGGCGTTCAAACCGGAAGCCTGTCGCAACGAATCCTTCGAGACCTATTATTTGGGGCTCGGTAAAAACCCTTAAAGTCTGTTCAGGCGAAATTACTCCCAAACTATTCAGTGATTTTTACAGTATTTTCTTGACTACTCCCACAGAGCATGCTACAACTATGTTGATGGGTATAATCAATCAACCGGAGTGAATGCGTGAGAAAGTGGCGTTCTGAAACACAGAGTAGTACTGTGCGTATTGCACAGTCAATCTGGCAGAATCCGCTTATCAGCCGTTCCGGGATAGCCCAATCGCTGGGGCTCGACCGTTCGACGGTTTCTCTCCAGGTCAATCGCTTTCTGGATAGCGGTTTGGTTCGCGAAGTGTCCGAGGGTGCCGCCGGACCAAACGGGGGCAGGCGACCCATCCACCTTGTGGTCAACAAGGAGTATGGTGTCATTGTGGGCATGGAGGTGCAAGTCGCCGGATGCTCGCTGGCAGTTGTCAACCTTGCCGGGGATATCCTGGCCTTTGAGCGCATCGAGCATATTTTTGATGCGAGAGGCTTTGTCGACGATGTTGCCGCTTTTGTAAAAGCCTTTATTGCACGTCACTGTCGTGGCATGCGTGTTTTGGGCGCAGGGGTGGGTATTGGCGGTATTGTCGATTCGGAGAACGGGGTGGTCAATTACTCCATTCCACTGCGAATCGTTGAGCCGCTGGCATTTTGCGAGGCGATAGCCCCGAAGATGTCCTGCCCGGTTTTTGTGGAGAACGACGCGAATTGTTGTGCATGGGGGGAGCTCGCCTTTCACCGGGCCGATGGTTTGCGCAATTTCCTGTTCGTCCTTGGGCAGTTTCGCCAGGGCGGGCCGGAGATACAGGAGTACGGTGGCTTTGGGGTTGGTTTCGGCATAGTCCTTAACGGGACGGTGTACAGCGGGACCAACTACGGAGCCGGCGAATTCAGGAGTGTCATGCACCGGGGGGATGCCCCGGGGCAGTTTTCGGTGGACCCCACGGATATGTGGGGCGTGAAGGAGAGTCAGGATTTGCGGGTCCGCCTTACCAAAGAGCTGGCGGCGAATATTTCGATGTTGGCCAACAGTTTTTCGATGGAGCGGGTTTTTATAGGTGGCGATATCGAGAATATCGATGTCGATGTCATCGGGCTGTTTGAACGGGCGCTTGATGATAACTGGGTTTACCCCGGGCACGCCCTCACAACGGTTATGTCCGCCTCGCTGGGCGAGCGGGCAGTGGTTTTTGGTGCGGCCGGAATGCTCATGCACCGTTTTTTTGCCAGCGAACGCCTGCTCATCAATCGCGAGTAGGCCGTTGGCTCCCGCTGTGTGTGCTTGCACGCACGCCAAATTGTGTAATTCATCCCCTGCCTGTCAGGGTTGAATACCCCTCGGTAGAGGGGGAAATAACAGGAGGTATGTATGACGTTCAAGAGAATCGCCGTGGCACTTGTCGCGGTGCTCGCTCTCGGTGCTTTGGTCCTTGGCTGCAAGCCCAAAGCTGCCGAAAAAGTGGTTGTCAAGGCAATGGCCTATGGCGACAATTCCAATTCGGAAGGTGTAAACTGGGTTCGTATTGTCAAAGAGTTCGAGAAAGCCAATCCCGATATCGATATCGACTATGAGCTCCTCTACGATGAAGCTTATCACCAGAAGGTCCAGGCCCGCTTGGCTTCCGGCGATGTTCCCCACTTTGCTTACATGGGTGCCGATGCCCGTTGGGGTGCTCCTTGGAAGGAAGCCAGCCAGCAGGTCGATCACCGCCCTTGGATTGATACCGCAAAGTACGACATGAAGCTCATCCCCTCGATGGGTCCCAATGGCGAGATCTACGAGATTCCCCTCGGAACCTCCAACATCACCACCGTTATGTTCATGAACAAGAAGCTCGTCGAAGAGATGGGTTTCTCCGCTCCCAAGACCTACGAAGACCTCGTCGCCATGGTCCCCGCCGCCCAAGAGAGGGGAATTGATGTCATCAGTTTTGATGGTGCCGATGGTTGGGCCTGGGGCTCCTGCTACATGTCCGCCATCATTGCCCGCCTTTCGGGTGATGCAAACTGGGTTTCCAAGGCTGTTGCCGGCAAGAACAAGTTCACCGACGATGTTTTTGTGCAGTCTCTTTCGATCATCGAGCGCATGCTCGACGACGGGCTTTTCAACAAGAATGTTGTTATGGTTGATGATGGTGCCAGCAAGTCCAACTTTACCAACGAGAAGGCAATGTTCATGATCCAGGGGCAATGGGCCGCTGGAGGGATTGAACAGCCTACTCAGGACAACACTGTTCTTCTTGCTTTCCCCAAGCTCCCCGGCGAAAAGGCTAACATGGCCGGTTCCGTCGCTGCAGCTATCCAGGTTGGTTATGGTCTTACCAAGGCCGGCGCTGCTGATGAAAAGGTTCGCACTGCGGCCCTCAAGTTCATCGACTACTTCTACAGCACCCCCGAGACCACCCAGCGCCTCCTCGACGGTGCGATCGTCGCCCCCATCCTCAAGGGCTACCAGATCCCCGCCGAGCTTCCTGCTGTCAACGTCTCCAAGGTTCAGCTCGCTCAGCGCTCCACCACCCAGACCGACGTCATCGACGCCTTCCTCGGTGGTGCCGCCAACGATGCGCTTAATGCAGGTATGCAGAAGATCGCCGCTGGCCAGGCTACGCCCGAAGAAGTTGCTGCCGAAGTTGAGAGACTTCTCCGCGGTAACTGATCCCGTTGAGGGGACCGGGTATCTCTGATACCCGGTTTCCGCACACAACATGTGTGTACTGTTTGGCAGGGCCGGATCAATCCGGTCCTGCTTCCCCCCATCCCCCGTATTTATCAGGAGTTCCCCGTGAAAAGGCGAGAGCGATTGCGTCTCTTGACGTTTACAGGTATGGTCGGTCCCGGCCTCTTCGTCTACCTCCTCATTGTGGCCTTCCCGGTCATCTATTCACTCTGGCTCAGTCTTACCGACTTCAACCCCAATCGTGGGGGAGCTGCGAATTGGGTTGGTTTTTATCACTATGCAAAGTTGTTGAAAGATCCGCTCTTTTGGCATGCATTCAAGAACAACATGATCGTCGTGGCCGTGTCGGTTTTCGGCCAGATCCCCATAGGTTTTGTCCTCGCATACATCTTGTACAGAAAAAAAGTAAGGGCACAGAGTTTCTTCCAGACAATGGTATTCTTGCCCCAGTTCCTGTCGACGATAGTCATCGGTATACTTTGGAAGCGTATGTTCTCTGCAGATGGGCCCGTTGCGCGGCTCATGCAGATCATGTCCGGGAACCCCAATGCCCAGTTTGACCTCATGCTTAGTGCGGATACCGTCATGTACCCAATAGGCTTTGCCCTTATCTGGATGTATACGGGCATGTACATGGTCATCTTCCTTGCCAATCTCCAAAAAATTGACAACAGCATGATAGAGGCCGCACAGATTGACGGGGCAAGCGAGTTCCGCATATTTACCCGCATCATTATTCCGGTGCTCTCGGGAACGATTCTTGTTTCGAGCATCCTCGCCATCGCCGGTTCCCTGCGGGGGTTCGACCTCATCTTCTCGATAACAACCCAGGGGCTTCAGCGAAACAACGCCATGGTCTTGCCCATCTACATGTATCAGATTGCATTTCAAGACTTCACGAATGAGATGCGTTTCGGGTATGGTTCGGCCATTTCCAATGCCATCGTTGCCATCAGTATTGTCATGATCATGATAAGCAATTGGGTGGGCAAGAAATTAAACGCAGGGGAGGAGTACTGATATGAAACACGCCTTGCAATCCAGGTTCTCCCATGCCAAAGATCTTGTTACAAAGGTCTTGTCCTATACGGTTTTTATTGCCTGGGCCCTTATTACTGTTGTACCGCTCTTCTGGATGGGCTATTCCTCGTTCAAGTCAAATGAAGAGCTTTCCCGGGATATATATGCCTGGCCAAAAGCCCTTTTTGACAATAATCACGATGAATACATCGTCATACCCAGAACACTCAATGTTGTTCTCGATTACAATCCTGATAAAGATACCCGTGAGCGTCTTATCATCGAGTCTACAACGGTTGCTCCTACAAAGCGCCTCATGGTTCACTTCCTCGTAAAAGAGGATCTTCCCGCAAATATTGCGGCCCTTCAACCGGGTGACAAACTCACATTGGATCAGCTTCCCGGCTCAATGCGCCGGGCCATAAGCTGGAAGACCATGTGGTTCAACTACCGTTCTGCCTATGTGCGCGGCGGTTTGGGGGGCAAGTTCATCAACTCGGTGTTGTATGCCGGTATCTCGACGACAGCTATTGTCATTCTGGGCCTTATGATTGGCTTCGCCGTGAGCAAGATGGGCTTTCCCAAGTTGTCCATGGCGGTCTCCGGCTTGATTGGCTTTGGCTATCTTTTGAGTATCAATTCGGTAATCATTCCCCTGTACCTCATGATCTCCGGTATCGGCCTGTCTGATACACACCTGGGTATCATTCTGGTATATACCGCTTTTGGTCTGCCGCTCGCGGTCATGTTGTCTTCGCAGTTCATATCGGGCTTGCCGGACAGCCTTGTGGAGTCGGCCTATATCGATGGTGCAACTACCATGCGGATGTTTCTTTCCATTATCGTACCCATGTGTACGCCGGTTGTGGTGACTATCAGCATTATGAGTGCCTTGGGCATTTGGAACGAGTTCGTCCTGGTCCTCGTTTTGGCCAGCAAGGAGATAACGAAATCCTTGCCGGTTGGCGTCTACTCCTTCTCGAGTCTTACGAGCACACAGCTCGGGTGGCAGCTCGCCGCCTTGGTCATGGCGCTCTTGCCAGCCATGCTCGTGTACTTTGCCTTCTCCAAGCGACTCACCCAGGGTGTTGTCGCCGGTTCGGTAAAGGGCTGATGCAGGGGCGCATTCACGGGTAAAACACTTGTGAATGCGCCACATCACAGAAAACTGTAGGGAAAAACGCCGCTTGTTGCGCTTGTATGGCGGGCGGTGGCGTTGTATGAATGACAACAAGGGTAGCACGCTACCCGATACTTCCCGGCTGCAGGGCGGCCGGGCTTCCAGGAGCACGCATGAAATTCGGGCACTTTGACGACACTACCCGCGAATACGTAATCGAGACCCCTCGAACCCCCTATCCGTGGATCAACTACCTGGGTGCAGAGAGCTTCTTCTCCCTGCTTTCAAACACCAGTGGCGGCTATTCCTTTTACAAGGATGCGCGTCTGCGCCGCCTTACCCGCTATCGTTACAACGACGTCCCCGAGGATGGCAATGGCCGTTATTTCTACATTCAGGAGCGTGACGCTTCCGGAAAGCTCACCGGTCCCGTCTGGAACCCCGGCTGGAAGCCTTCCAAGACAGAGCTCGATTCCTACGAGTGCCGTCACGGTTTGGGGCGCACGACCATTACCTCGAGCAAGAACGGCCTCAAGGCTCGTGTGCGCTATCTTGTCCCCGAGGGCGAGAACGCCGAACTCCAGGAACTCGTGCTTGAAAACACGGGAACGAGCCCCAAAAAGGTCTGCCTGCACTCCTTCGTCGAATTCTGTCTCTGGAACGCCCTCGACGATTTCACGAACTTTCAGCGCAACCTCAACACCGCACAGGTGGAGATTGAGGGGGCGGCGGTCTACCACGTTACCGAGTACCGCGAGCGCCGCAATCACTTTGCCTTCTACTGGACCGATGCCGGTATAGCCGGCTTCGACTCGGACCGCGAGAGCTTCATCGGGCGTGGCGGCGACTTCCAGTCCCCGGCCGCTGTTGCAAATGGGTCGAGCGCCAATTCAGTCGCCGACGGCTGGTCGCCGGTAGCCTCGCACCACATCGAGTGGGAGCTCAAGCCCGGCGAGAAGAAGCGGGCCCTTTTCATGTTGGGCTACATCGAGAACGATGTGGACAAGAAGTGGGCGGCCCCAGGTGTGTGCAACAAGGCGAAGGCCGTCGCCCTCCAGGACAAGTACCGCAATGTTTCGGCCTTCGACGAGGCCTGGAACAAGCTCGAAGCCTTCTGGACCGAAAAACTTGAACGCTTCGCCATTCAGTCTGGCGACGAGAAGCTCGACCGCATGGCAAATATCTGGAACCAGTACCAGTGCGTCGTTACCTACAACCTCGCCCGCAGCGCCTCCTACTTCGAGAGCGGTATCGGGCGCGGCATCGGCTTCCGCGATACCTGCCAGGACATGTTGGGCTTTGTCCACCTCATGCCGCAAAAGGCCCGCGAGCGCCTCTTTGACGTCGCCTCGACCCAGTTCCCCGATGGCGGTGCGTATCACCAGTTCCAGCCCCTTACCAAGCGCGGCAACGCCGATATTGGTGGCGACTTCAATGACGATCCCCTCTGGCTCGTCATGGGCCTCGCCGGCTACCTCAAGGAAACCGGTGACTGGGACTTCCTCAAGGAGTCCGTTCCCTTCGACAATGACGCATCGAATGCGGCGAGCATGTGGGAGCACCTCAAGCGCTCCTTCAACCATGCGCTCGAAAACATGGGCCCCCACGGGCTTCCGCTGATAGGGCGGGCAGACTGGAATGACTGCCTCAACCTCAACTGCTTCTCCACCGACCCGAACGACTCCTTCCAGACCTGTACCAACAAGGCCGGCGAAAACGCCGAATCCATCCTCATCGCCCAGATGTTCGTCTACGCGGCCCCCGATTACATCGAGATGGCCAAGCGCATGGGCGACAGTGCCGAGGCAGACAAGGCCGCGAAGGCCTGGAAGATGATGGAAGAGGCCATTGTTACCAAGGGCTGGGACGGCAAGTGGTACCTTCGCGCCTACGATGACAACGGCAGCAAGGTCGGTTCGAAGGACTGTACGGACGGTAAAATCTTTATCGAGACCCAGGGTTTCGGGGCCATGTCCGGCGCCGGTGCCGACAAGGGCTACCCGCTGATGGCCCTGGATGCGGTCGCCGAGCACCTTTCGACCGATCACGGCGTCGTCATCCTCGACCCGCCCTACAAGGACTACCACATCGAGTTGGGCGAAGTCTCTTCGTATCCGCCCGGGTACAAGGAGAACGGCGGCATTTTCTGCCACAACAACCCCTGGATTATGATAGGGGAGGTCAAGGTGGGCCGCCCGCAGAAGGCCTTCGAGTACTATCGCAAGATTGCCCCCGCCTACCGCGAGGATATCAGCGAGCTTCATCGCATGGAGCCCTATGTCTACGCGCAGATGATTGCCGGCAAGGCCTCGCGCCGTCACGGCGAAGCGAAGAACTCCTGGCTTACCGGTACGGCCGCCTGGAACTTTGTTGCCCTCTCCCAGTGGATTATCGGTATACGCCCCGATTTCGACGGCCTTCGTGTCGAACCCAGGCTCCCCGAGCACGTCAAGAAGGCTCACATACGCCGCGTCTTCCGCGGGGCGACCTACGAAATCGAGGTCGACAACCACAAGAACGACGGGGCCTTTGCCCTCGTTGTCGACGGCAAGCCGCTTGGGGGAACTGTTCTCCCCATTGCGGCAGCCGGAAGCACCGTGCGCGTGAGTGTGACTGTCGGCTAATGTCTTCTTGCGGGAACAGGGCACCAAAGCCCTGTTCCCGCACTCGTTTGATGCCTCCGCCCGTTTCGACGGAGTGGGGGCATTTTTTTCGGGATATCATCATTGACTTGTCCCCCATCGGCCAACGTGGTAATATCCGGTGTACCATGAATAGCTCAACACCCCGTGTTATCGGTTTTTCTTTCGTCCTCATGTTCGCTTGTGTCGCCGTGTCACTGTCTGCCACGGACGTCTCCTCCCTGCTTCCCCCCTTTGCCAGTGTCCCTGGCGGGACTTATTGGCAGGGGAGTGCGGAAGTACCCTTCACTTCGAGCGAGACCGCACATCAGACTACCCTGTCTTCTTTTCAAATAGCCAAATTCGAGACGACCCAAGCCCTGTGGAAAGCCGTAATGGGTGCAAATCCGGCCGAATTCAAGGGGGATGATCGCCCCGTCGAACGGGTGTCCTGGCTGGACGTCGTCACTTTTTGCAACAAACTGAGCGAGATGCTTGGATACGAGCCGGTCTATGTGATCGAGGGGCAGCGGGTAAGTTGGAATAAAGAGGCTGATGGCTTTCGCCTGCCTACCGAAGCCGAGTGGGAGTACGCTGCCCGTGGTGGATCGGCTGTAGCCGCTCTGGAAAAACCCTCTGCACGCCCCGGTTTTTCCGGTTCTCTCAATGCAAATGACGTTGCCTGGTATGCACCGAATGCCGGTCGTAAGACCTGGCCGGTTGGCCAGAAAAAGGCCAATGAGCTCGGTCTCCATGATATGAGCGGAAATGTATGGGAATGGTGCTGGGATTTTTACGGGACCTATCCCAAAACTGCGGTTACCGATCCCGATACACCGGTTCAGCGAACCAATGCCCGGGTGATTCGTGGTGGGGCTTGGTTCACTCCGGTCAACCTCATCCGGTCAACATACCGGTTTTGGAGTGCGACCAATCTCAGGGTCAATACCATTGGATTTCGTCTGGCTCGCTCGGGAAGCCCGATTCTGGATCTCGAGGGGCAGTTTGCCATCCCCGCAGACGAGGGGGACCTCCTTGGCGTGTACGAGCTTCTCGACCCGCCGGAAGATCCCGCAGAGCGATGGATCATCGAATAGATCACCGCTCTCGAACGACTTTAATTTGTCTGTGAGAGGCGTTTGACGAGCTCGTTCCGGAGCCCCTCGGGTGAAAAACCGCCCAAAAACAAGACCTTGTCATCGAGAATGATGACCGGGCTCAAGTCTGCCATTCCCAACAGGCGTTGGACATCGCGGTGACGGGCGATGTTTTCATCTGTTGCCTCGTAGAAAGTAACCGCCACGTCGAGTCCGGCTTCTTTGACGAGGCCTTCGAATTCCGTGACGAGACGGGCGGTGGGCTGTTTGGCCCCTGGCGCGCAGTGAGCATCTGCACAATTGCCGTCACAGCCGGCACAAATTTCACGATCCGCGAATCCATAAACATCAATCTGGTGCATTGCGCCATACTGTATTTTTGAGCCGTATTGGTCAAGTTCATTTACGCGTCATCGTTTCCCTGCCGGTAGAGGCGCGGGACCCGCTTGTGAATCCCGCAGCATATTTCATAGGGAATGGTGTTCATGGCATCGGCGAGATCGCGGGCAGAGGAGAGGGCCGGAGCGGGACCAAAAATGGTTACCTTGTCCCAACGGGAGGGGCCGCCCGGTCCCGGCCCGATGTCCACCATGCATTGATCCATGCAGATGCGCCCTACCTGGGGCCAGGTTGTACCGGCAATTGATACCGAAAAAAGGCCCGAAAGGGCCCGTGGAAGCCCGTCTGCATAGCCCACTGGCAGGGTGGCAATGCGGGTATCCTGCGGGGCCGTCCAGCTGCGCCCGTAGGATACGGGTTCGCCCTTTTTCAGTTCTTTGATGGAAACGATGTGCGTTTCCAGTTCCATGACGGCCCGTACTTTCGGGCTGTCGGGGTGGCCCGGGATGGGGTCATAGCCGTATGCGAGAAGACCGGGGCGCACCATGTCGAAAGAGGCCCCCGGGTGGCGGACGACTGCCCCGGAATTGGCTGCGTGGCAGATGCCCGGATCTATGCCGGCTGCTTTGAGACTGTCGAGGGCGCTGCGAAATCGGTTGATTTGTTTTTCTGTCCATACTACATCGTCTTCTGTATTGGAGTCGGCGACCGAAAGGTGGGTGGCACAGCCCTCAAGGTCGAGGACTTTCTCCTCCAAAAGGGCTTGGGCGAGCGGAAGGGCATCCTCGGGGCGGCACCCGATGCGCCCCATGCCACTGTCGATTTTGAGGTGGACCGGTATGCGGGTGTGGTGTGTTCTTGCGCGCTCCGCGAGTAGCTGTGTAAAAGGTATGTCGGCAACAAGGGGGGTAAGCTTGTGCCCGATAATTTCGTCGATTTCTTCCGGAAGCGGCAGCGAGAAGAGCAGAATGGGAGCGACGATGCCGGCATTTCTCAGTTCAACCCCTTCCTGTACGGAAGCAACCGCAAGGTAGCGGGCCCCCGCTTGAATTGCCGCGACGGCGCACTGTATGGCTCCATGCCCATAGGCATCGGCCTTGACCGGTATGCACAGGCGGGTGCCTTTGGGAAGTTTGGATGAAATGGAGAAAATGTTGTCCTTGAAGTAATCAAGGTGTATTATGGCTCGTGTCGCACGCATAAAACCATAATGCCCCCACTAGGGCGACCTGCACAAGCGGCCCCGTGGTCGTTTCTACCCTGAAATCCTTCGGGAAGTGGTATATAGTATCCATATAAGGGCATCATGAGACATATTTCGTTTGCAGCATTGGCAGTTTTGGTCCTCTTTTCTCTTTCCTGCGAAGCGGGAAATTTGTATCTGGGTCCCGATGCTTCCTTTACTGTCCTTACCGGATTGGGTGCCCGCGTGCTGGAGGATGGCAGTGTTCTCGTTCCCGGCGAACAGCTCGATCCCATCCTCTCCGGTGTGTTGCCTTCCCATCTTGATTCTGCAGAGCTGCATGTTCGCTTGACGCGTATCAATCCCCTCAACAAAGACAGGTCGGTCGTCGTTTCTGCCCATGAAGAACTCCTCCTCGCCCGGTATCGTGTGGGGACGGGAGTCAATACTGATACTGACGGTCTGTTTGCGGATGATGAAGACGATCCCGTCGATACCGATTCGGATACCCTCACGCTTCCTCCCGAGCCAAGGGGTGCCGTACCCGGTGAAAGCAGCGAGGCCCTGTCTGTAGCCGGGCTTCCTGTTGAAGACCCTCCTGTCGAGGCTGGCGGTGATTCGCCGGCGGAAGGCAGCGAGGGATTACCCGATGAGGAGGCGCCTGCCCAGGCGCTTGCTTTCAAGGCGGCAGACTATCAGCTTGAATCCCTTGAAGATGAGTTGCCCCCATTTTCCCTTCCCGAAACAATGGAACCGGGCCCCTGGACCATAAGCTATACCTTCATGGAGAATGGAAGCGCCCAGGAGTCATTTTCATTGCAATTTCTCGCAATTCCCGCCAATTCCTTTGTCATGGACGGGCTTACGGCCTATCCTCCCGGCCCCGAATCCACGAATCGGCCGGCCTTGTCCGCCGGTTCGATAACCCTCTTTGAACTCACCGGGCGAGCCCCCGAGGGCCTGAACCCCGTGGTAAATTGGTATATGGCGGGCGAGGGTATAGGAAAAAGTGCTTTTGGAGAGGGGTATTCGCGTCTCTTGCACCGCATGCCCGAACCCGAAGAACAGGGCGTGTACAATCTCAAGGCTGAGGTCTATCCCTTCGATCCCCAGGCGTATCCGGATTTCCCGCTCCAGCCCCTTGTAAAGACACTGTCTTTGGCGGTTTTGCTCGAAGAGAATGAAGACAGTATTGAGGCCCTTGAAGGGAGCGAAGTGGCCCTCTTTTTTACCCTGCGGGGCGATCTTGAAGCGAAGAATAATGCTGATATTGTGCTTCAGCCCGGAGTGCTTGGCTTGGAAGCCCAATGGCTTCCCTTGAGGAACGACTTTGGTCTTCTTGCCGGGGCTCAGGCCCCTTGGTTTCTCGATGCCACCAAATCGCAGCTTCCCTCTCTTTCTTCGAAACCCCTGCGTTTCCTCATCGATGCGGCCATACCCGATGATGGTCAACTGGGTGGCGGTTCCCTTGTCTTTGATAACGCCCGCAGCCTTCACTGGCGTTTGAGCGTGTATGGTCAGTCGGCGATGATTTCGTTGTTTGTTCCCGGCGAAGCCGATCCCCTTGCCCTTGTTCTCGAGGGGGTGCGTTCGGATCGCCTCTCGAGAATCTGGCTCAGTCTCGATTTCGAGCTGGCATCCGGGGCCCTTCATGTGCGGGCCCGTACCCATACGGATGCAGAGGCCTCTTTGACGGTCCCCTTGCCGGAGGCGCACTTTCAAGCTTGGGGCCCATTCAATATGGGTTTTGACCCCCTCTCGAGCGAGGTGAAGCAGGCTGTGTGTATCATACACCATCTGGCATGGGCAACTATCCCCTCATTCCATGAAGAAATAGCGCTCCCTCCCCCCGGGCTCGACGAAAATGGCGAACAATTTCTGGAAATTTAAGCTTTCTTTAAGCTTTTCGGGATATAGTTAGATGAGTATCCTGCATGGGATTTTTGGATTTGAGTACATTTGAGGGGTTGTTCTTTGGAAGGCGTTTTCTTGCAAAATAGAAAATTTGCGGATTCCTTGGAAAAATACTGAGACATGTATCAATATATTGGGAGGAGGATTCAGTGAAGAACGTACTGTTCATACCAGTGGCAGCACTGCTCTTGTTTGCCGCTTCGTGTACATCCACACCGGAACCGGCACCTGCGGCCCCGGTCGAGGAGCAAAAGCCGAAAAAGAACTCGGCACGGCTTCGCGCCGAGGAGCTTATTACCGGGCGTACGGCCAGCGATGACACGACGGCCGGGGGCAACGCCAAAACGGCGACCGGTGTGGCTCCGGCTTCGGACGCGACGAGCGCTGCCAAGGACGAGGAAGATAAAGGTGATGTTATAACGACGGAGACCGAGAGCGAAGGTTTTACCGACGAGATTAGCGCCGATGAAAAGCGTTTCTTTGAACGGTATCTTCAGCGCATGAAGTACCTGGTCATGTTCAAGGAGGGGACGACTGTTCCCGAGCCACAGGTCAAAGCGGTTGTTGCAAAGGCGAATCAATTGCTCTTGGGCAAGGGCTTCGACGTGGTACAGTACGAGCAGCTCCTCAAGAACATGGAGGACCAGCGGACGGCCTATGAAGCCGAGGCGGGCGCGTCCATGAGCATTATCCAGTACTTGGCCCAGAAGATGGGTGCCGACGTCTATGTCGAGGTCGAGGCCACCCCCGAGTCCTGGACAGAGGGCTCGCGACATTACGGCGAGGCGCGCTTCTCGGTAAACATGTACGACCCCTCGACGGCCGAACTCTTGGGTTCTGTTGCCTATCGCAGCGACCGATCCGTGAGTACCACGTCCAAGATGGATGCCCAGCAGAACGCCTTGGTGTTCAGCATGGGGCAGATAATGGACCGGGTTATCCGCGACAGTGGAAATCTCATGCGAATGCGCTACAGTAATGGCATACGGTATCAGGTGGCCATACAGCGCACCCCCGATTCCCGGGCCATATCCGCGCTGCGCCGTGCCCTGCGTTCGCGCTTCCGCGAGGTGCGCATGGGCAACAGTGCCGCCGACCAGACGAACTTGGAGGTGTACTTCTTCGGGGATATCTTCGATGTGCAGGACACCCTCGAGATGGTTTTTGAGCGCACACCCGGCTTCGAGAATACCTATTGGGTTTACAACAGGGGGAAGACAATAGTCTTCAACACCGGTATGTAAGACGGCGTTGCGTGTCCGGAAAATCTGGATAATGCGCAGCGACCGTGATACATAGTTTATTGCCGATCGTATGATCGGCACAGGAAGCCACCGGATTATCTGGTGGCAAGACGAAAGATGTTCAGGAGGATGAAGTGAAAAAGCTTATCGTTGCATTGACTGCTGCTGCTCTCGTAATGAGTGCTGTCTCGTGCGCCAGCAAACCCGAAGAGAAGACCATGGTCAAGAAGGGCCCCGCTTACGAGGTGATTGATCACAAGACCATGGCCATTGGCGGGGACATCCCTGCGTGGGTCGTGACCTTTATCGAGACTGGTGTCCAGGGGATTGAGGCAATGGATGCTTACAAAGACAAGTATGTCTTTATCGCCGAAGATAGCGGTGCAAACAAGCAGCCCCTTAGCTTGTGGATGACCGGCTTCAATGTCACTCAGGAAGTCGCCCGTATGGTTTCCACTCGTGTTCAGTCGAAATTTGCCGGTGCCGCCGCTGGCAGTCCCGACGACGAGTTCGGCCGCTACTTCGAGAATGTGGTCAAGTCCGCTGCGGAAGCCAGATATTCCGGCGCTCGCAAAGAGAATGATTTCTGGGTAATGCGCCGTTATTTCAAGGAAGATGGCAAGTCGATTGATCGTGAAGAATACACCATGTATGTCCTCGTTTCTATTGACAAGGCTATGCTCCAGAGCCAGATTCAGGCCGTTCTTGACGGGACCGCTGCTGATACTCCTCCCAGCAAGGAGCAGCAGACTGCCATCGACCGCGTGAAGGAATCCTTCTACGAGGGCTTCTAATCGCTGAGAACGGTGCTTCCTTCGGGAAGCGCCTGTACCGCGGTTGGCGCGGCTCTGTGAAACGGCACGGTTCGGTTCCGGGTAGTGCTGCCGCGGGCGATTCCCTCAAAATGCGGGGAATCGCCTTTTTTATGGTTCTTGCGGGCCCTTGTGGGGTTCGCGCAACATTGATTTGAGGGGCCTTCAAAACGCCTGCGTTTTGGGGGTCTCATGCTTCTACTATGGAGGAATACATGGTCAAAAACGCGTTTCGTCTTGTGGCGTCCGCCCTGCTGCTTTCCCTTGCGGGCATTTCATGTACCTCGGGACCGGAGCCCGTAAAGGCCCCCGATTGGGTCTATAACACCCCTGCTACGGACAGCCAGTACACCTGGTTTGTGGGCTACAGCGAGAGCGATACCGGATCGGAGGCCCAGGCCTTTGATGATGCGACTGCCTCCATAGTCGCCGAAATCGTCCGCTACATGGGGGTCAAGGTTACCGCGGAGTCCACGGCGACTGCCAAATCGGACCTTGAAACCCTCGAACGCAGCATTGAGCAGACGGTCAAACAGTCCTCGGATGCCCGCATGGCAGGCTTCCAGGTTGAAGACCGCTTCGTCATGAAGAAAGCCGGCGGTGGTATCGCCGTCTACATATTGGGCAAATATATAACGAAAGATCTTGAGGCAGAGAAGAACCGGATAGCCGCGGTCTTCAAGGAGCAACTTGATGCGGTCTCTGTACCGGAAAACGAGGGGCGTTCCCTTCTTTCCAGCGGGGATATCATTGCGGCTTCCCGCAAGTTCATCGAGGCCGCTGCTGCGGCCATCGGTGCGGATATTGATAACGCGGACATCAAATTCGAGCGGAATATCAATGCGGCCAAGGGCGCCATGGGCGGCCTCAACTTTGTCAAATTGAATGACAACCTGCAGGCGGCCCCGGGAAATTCCTTCCCGGAGACCTTCAAGGCGCGGGCCGAGTACAAAGGCCGCCCCTTGGCGCAGGTCCCGGTTCTCGTGAGCTATCAATACAAGATGCCTAACGGCCGCATGGGAACCAGACGGGTCAACCTTGTAAGTGACGCGGAGGGGACTATCAGTTTTGAACATCCCCTCCCGGACTTCGTGGGCAAGGCGAGCTTGACTATGCGCCTCGATCTTTCCGCGGCGACGGAGCCCCTGTATGCGGCTCCCTTTGCCCTGCAGTCGATGGTGGCCGGGCTCGAGGACGAGATTGTCGCAAAGCGGGTTGTCTTCGAGTACACGGTCGTCTCCAATGCTCGTACGATTCCCACGGCGGTTTTTATTGTGGATCTTGATGCGAGCGAAAACGCCTCGACCTCGACGAGCAGCAGTTCCCTCCAACAGGCACTTACCTCGAATGGCTTTACAATTATCCCCCTCAATATTGCGACGTCGATCGTGTTGACGGGAAACGATGTAAGCATTCCTCAGGCGATAAAGGCGGCACTTGGGTCACGAGCCAAGCGGGCGGTATGGGGTATTACCCGTGTCGTACGGGTGAAGGATGACATGGGGCAGAAGATGGCGACGGTTTCGGCCGACGTCAAGGTCGCCGATCTTGCCAGTGGGCAAATTCTGTATACGGTAGCCAAGCAGGCGATAGGCATGGGCGCCAATGAGCAGCAGGCCATTGATGCCGCCAGAAGACAGCTTGCACAGAAGGCCATCGGCCAGGAACTTGCGGCCTCCCTGCCGTAACCATCAGTTTAAACCTCTTCAAACCACCCGCTTTGTCGTCGGGTGGTTTTTTTATGTCCTGGCGACAAGTTCCTTGAAGGCGGCCGGAGCGGGGACCGTCCAAGAGAGTTCCTGCCGAGTGACGGGGTGGATCAGGCGAATGGTCGTTGCATGGAGGGCGAGGCGTTTGAGGGGGTCGCTCTGGGCCCCGTATTTGCTGTCGCCGGCAATGGGTCTGCCCAGGTAGGCGAGGTGGACGCGAATCTGATTTTTGCGGCCGGTTTCAAGCTCAAGCTCAAGGAGGCTGTACCAGGGGCCCTGTTCGAGAAGCTGCCAGTGGGTAATTGCCCTTTGGCCCTTTGGGTCGATACGCATGGTTCCCTGTCGGTCCTCCTTGAGCGGTGCGTCGATGGTACCGCTGTCTTGGGGAAAGTCACCTTCGACGACGGCGGTGTAACGGCGGTCGAGGACGAGATCCTGCCAGTTGTTCATGAGGGTTTTCTTGGTCTGGCCCGATTTTGCAAAGACGAGTACGCCGGAGGTGTCGCGGTCGAGACGGTGGACGACGGCGATACGGCTGCGATCTCCTCGGGATGAGAGGGCGCGGTTGACCAGGTCGAAGGCGTTGGGGCCACGGTGGTAGTCTCCGGCGATGGTAAGAAGGCCGGCGGGTTTGTCGATGACGAGAAGTTCACGATCTTCGTGGAGGACCTTGATACCCTGGCCAATAATGAGGGGGCGCATGGGCCATGCTGGCATGTATGGACTATTTCTTGCAAGTCCCTGTAGGTATTACATTCTGTATAAAACGACGAATGTGTCGAATAACTCTAATAACTCGACATACGGGGCCGATATTTCGAGGGAGAGTGCTTTGAATCGAAAGTGAAGTATATTTACGGTGTGGCAAAGGCCTGTTTAACGGGCCGTGAGGACTACGGTCCAGGGGGAAGGAAATGAGAGAAAGACAATCAATGAACAGGACACTGCGCACGAGCGTGGTCGCTTCCATTGGTGTGCTTCTAGCTTTTCTCTTCTCCACCTGCGAAATATCGGTGGGCCTTGGGGCGAAGGTCGATGTCAATCGGCCTGTTGTTTCGATTACAGGTCCGTCTTCCGGCAGCTTTCTCCGGTCGCCCATTACCGTAACCGGTACGGCGAGTGATGATATCAGTTTGAAGACAGTGACCGTTTCTTGGGTTACGGGTGATAGCCGGAGTGTTGCCGGAGTACCCGTAGCCGGTGGATCCCGTGTCGCCGACGTAAGCGGCGAAAACTGGCAATTGACAATAAGTGAAGCAGATATTCCCGATGACGGTTCGTGGGTGTTCACCGCCACCGCGACGGACAACGCAAATAAGACCGCATCGGCGAGTGTATCCCTGACCATCGACAACAAGCCGCCCACGGTCCTTGCCACATCCCCCCTCACTTATACCTTTGCCGACGGTCGCGACCGCTACCGACCGGTTTTCTACCGGAATATCGACCTCAAGGGCGAGGTCTATGACCCCAGTACCCTCGAATCTGTCGAAGTTTCAATACTCAATGCTGCAGGCGATGTGTTGGTGGGCCCGACGGTGGCAGATGGCACCAATACCTGGTCAATCCGTTTTGAACTCGACGAGTTGGGCATTCTGACAAATGGTGATCGCTATTACTACCGTATAAAAGCCACTGATCTTGCGGGCAATGAGTCGACCTATTTCCACCATCGCTACGACATCTACCCCCTGCTTGATGCGACTACCGGATACGTCTCTTTCCCCTCGATGAACAACCTTGGGCTCCTCGACCAGGGTATGTTGACGAGCCTCGATGCAGGGCTTACGGCGGCGGAGCTCGAGGCGGTGCGGCACGGGCCAAGCGCCGTTGCGACGGCCGATCTCGAACCTGATTTCACCTTCCTTACCGAAGAAGCCAACAAGGTCCAGTGGTTGAACATAACCGATGCCAATTCGGTTATCGGTCTCGATGTTCCTGTTGTCGGGACTATTCTGCCTGCTTCCGATGGCAGCGCCATCAACCTCGACGAGGTGTTCTTTGCCATCAGTCCTCTGGATGATCCTGCCAATATCTTTGAGCAGTTATCCGCCAATATCACCCTTACCCAGGTTGGCGAGAGTGTAAACTTCGAGCTTGTCCCCACCAATGCAGCGGGGAGCCCGCTTACCAGCGGGAATTACCTGGTAGAGCTCTCTTACCGGACGAATGCCAACATTTCGGTGAGCGAAACCCGCGAATTCGGTGTGAGCTCCGGGGTGCCTCATATTACAGAGACCCTCGTGGGCGGTGTTGATAATCCTCTAATGGTCCAGCGCATCATCAATTCCGCGAGGACCATAGGCGGCATCTGCGAGACGAGCGATGGAAGTGCTGCACTTGTACCAACCTATATCCTCGATGATGTACAAATGGAGAGCGCGGGTGTAGTGAGTGGTTCGGAACGTTCCTGGTCCCTCGTCGTTCCCGCCCCGGCGGATGGTTCGAATGATGGCACCCACACCTATACGTTAAGCGCGAACGATGGGGGGATGAGCTCGAGCTTGAGTCGCGTATTTGTCGTCGATACGACCTCTCCGGTCGTGACCGTTCTCAACCCGACGGCGGGTCTTGCGATGGACAACAGCGGAGGTGCTCTCTCCTTTAACGGCACGGCCGATGATGGGGCAGGCAGCGGCATACGTGCCATCCATTACCAGGTGGCGAATACCGGCGTGGATCTTTCTGCGGCGGATTGGACGGAATGGCCGCTGGCGACGGGGACTATCTCCTGGTCGGGGAGTTTCGATGCTGATGGCCTGGCGGAGGGCGGCATGAACCTCTGGCTCGTCGCGGTGGATGCTGCAGGCAACGAGACCCGTGAATCGGTCGCTTTTTCCTACGACCAGAGTGCCCCGTCGATAGCGGAGACGACGATCGCGACGGGCGACACGCAGTACGTAAACAGTGACCTCTCCTTTGGCGGGACGGCGAGCGACACCAACGCCTTGAGCACCCTTACCGTGAGCCTTAATGGCGCGGCGGCCCAGGCCATTACCGTCGGGGCTGGTGGCGTGTGGACATACAGCTTCAATGCCGACGCCCCCGTGGCCGAAGGCCTCTATACCCTCGTCTTTACCGCCCGCGACGCGGCGAACAAGACGACGAATGTGACGCGCTCCGTGTACGTGGACCGGACGGCCCCCACCCTGACGATTACGCCGGTGAGCGGCTGGCAGACGGGCGTCGTAGCCGTAAACGGTATTGCGAGCGACACAAACCTTTCGCTGATTACATACCGCCTGGGTGATACGGGCGATTGGCTTTCGGCAGGTGGCACGGTGAACTGGACGGCCAGTGTCGATGTCACTGCAAGCGATGAGGGCAATGTTACCCTCAACGTCCGTGCAACGGACTACGCGGGGAATACACAGAATTCCTCGACGACGATACAGATAGACCGCGCGGCGCCGCAGGCCACGATGGCCGCGACCGCCGGGAGCTTTGTGGAAGTTGACGGCATCGACTCGACTAACGGGGCCTTTACCCTGGGCGGGACGATGGACGACGCGGCAGAGACCGCGGGCCGGCTTGCGGCGAGCGCGAGCCTTGCCTGGACGAAGAACGGGCTTGCTGCGGGGAGCGTAACGCTTGACCCGGCGGCGAGCACGAGTTGGAGCTGGAGCTCCCTCGCGGCGATGACCGACGGGAGCGGAGACGGCATCTACGAGTTTACCCTTGAAGTGACGGATGCGGCGGGCAAGGAATCGACAGCCCGGCAGGTTATTCGTGTGGATACCACGGCGCCTAACCTCATTGTGGACAGCCCCGTTGATGGCGGCTATGTGTCGACCAACAGCGTGACTCCTTCCGGCAGCGTGTACGACACTGGCGGCGTGGGCTTTGACGGCACTGCCGACGTCGAGTACTCGATGGACGGCGGCTCGAGCTGGACGAATCTTCCTTTGGTCGGCTCGAATTGGAACGCCGGCCCGGTGAGCCTTGGCGCGAGCGAGGGGAGCCGCGAGATACGCATTCGTGCGAGCGACGCCCTGGGCAACCAGGTGAGTGAGACTATCAGCTTCTCCTACGACCAGAGTGCCCCTTCGATAGCGGAGACGCTGGTAAACACTGATGCAGTGCAGACGACCAATATGGCCACCGCTTTTGGCGGAACAGCCAGCGATACGAACGCCCTCTCGACGGTGACGGTGAGTGTGAATGGCGCGGCCCCCGTGGCCGTGACGGATGCGAACGGCGACGGAAACCCCGCAACCCCCTTCGACACCTGGACCTATACCCTCCCCAACACACAGGCGGGAAGTATTGCCCTTGTCTTTACCGCGACGGATTCGGCAAATCGCACCACGACGGTAACCCGCAATGTCTTTGTGGACACGACAGCACCTGACGTGCCCACGATAAATGTTGGCAGCTTCCCCGCTACCTATGTAAGCGGGAGCCTTACCCTCGACGGGACCGTGGCAGACGCAGGGACGGCGCAGAGCGGCATCGCCAGTGTGAGCTACCGGATAGCCCCCAAAGCCGGCGGCGCGGACCGGTTGACGGGCTCCATGACCGGGACCGAGACCTGGTTCAGAACGATAGATGTTTCCACTTTGAGCCCCGAAGGCGGCTATACAATACACCTGCGTGCGACCGACCGCGCGGGGAACGTATCTTTGGAGAGCGAGCGCGACTTCGACGTGGACAGTGCGGCCCCCTCGATCCAGTCTCTGGAACTGGACGGCGTGGCATTGGATAGCAGCGTTCGCTACGTGAATGCGGACTTCACTATCGATTTTGACGCGTATGACAGCAACAGCCTCGCCTCGTACACCATAACGCGCAACGGCTCGAACGTTACCGGCCACACGGCGGTGGCGCTTACCGGCACCGGCCCCACGGCCATCAGCCTGAACGAGGTGTTGGGCAGTGGCGCGGGCGAACTTGAGGACGGCGAGTATCAGTATGTGATTACCCTGGTCGATGCGGTTGGCCGCACGACGAGCGTGACGCGCACCGTCTTTGTGGATACTGCTTCTCCTTCCCTTGTGGTGACAGCCCCCGCGAGCGGCGAGGGTGTCGAGGTAGAGAGCTACACGATGCGCGGCACAGTCGAAGACGGCGACGGGCGCGGCGTGACGAGCCTCGAGTACAGTTTGAATTACACCGATGACGCTGATGATACCAACGACACGTGGATTGCCATAACACGCGCCTTCTCCTGGAACGTAAGCGGGCTCAACTTCTCCAGCGGCGGCGAAGGCCCTCGCACCCTCTGGGTGCGCGCGAGCGACGGGATCAATCCCGCAACTGTACAGGAAGTGAACTTCTTCTACGATGTCGCGGCCCCGACATTTGCAGAGACGACGGTGAACAGCGCCTCGACCCAGAACCGACGCACCGACCTCGTCTTTAGCGGGACGGTGAGCGACAGCAACGCAAGCGGCAACCTTACCGTCGAAGTGAGCGTGAACGGCGCAGCAGCAACGGCGGTTGGCACGACCTACACGGCCAACGGGACACCGCAGGCCTGGTCATATACCTTTGATGCAGATACTCCGGTGGCAGAGGGTCTCTATACCCTCGTCTTTACCGCCCGCGACGCGGCAAACAAGACGACGAGCGTAACGCGATCGGTGCGGGTAGACCGCACGGCGCCCTCTCTAACCGACATTACTGATCTGACCGCCTGGCAGACGAGCGCCGCTATCGCGGTGAGCGGTACGGTGAGCGATGGTGGGAGCGGTGTCGCAAGCGCACAGTATGCGACCTCCTCCGACAGCGGCGTTTCATGGAGCGCCTGGCAGAACTTTGCCATTAGCGGGACTACGGCAAGCGGTACGGTTGCCTTCGCAGAAGGGACCGCGAACCGCCTGCGGGTACGGGCAACCGACCTTGCCGGCAATGCCACCGCCGATGACGCACAGACCCAGACGGTACAGGTGGACACCCTCGCCCCCAGTTTGACGGCGATAACGAGCCCCACCAATACCCCTCTGGTGAACAGTACGGCGGCTTTGACCATAGCGCTGACGGCCAGCGACGACGGCAGCGGCCTTGCGAGCGCCCAAGTGAGCACAACGACTGCTTTCGACCCGGCGGATATCGTTGCCTCGACAACGATTTTCACGGCCGGTGCGGCAAGCTTGTCGGTGCCCGCGGCCAATATCGCGGCCCTTGGTACAGCTGGTGCCAGTACCAACACCCGCCTCTACGTACGCGTTCTCGATGTAACCGGACGCACCTCCGGCCCCGCGACGGTCAACCTCGTGGTGGATCGCAAGGTCCCCACCGGCAGCGTTATTTCCCATGGGGATGAAGAAGAAGTCAACAAGCTGATAGTTCTCTCCGGAACCGCGACAGACGAGAACGGCTTGGGTTCGCTCGGGACCAGCTTCCAGGTTTGGAAGGCTGATACGAGCGTCTGGGTCGATGCTGCCAGCGGAACGATTGGCGGCACTCCCGCCAACTGGACGGTAAGCAACTTCAACACGGCCACCTACAGCTCTGCGACCTATGACAGCGACGCGGGTACTGCGGGCGTGCAGCTCTCTGTGCGCTACGGAGCCATCGACGCAGCCGGCAACACCGGCTACATCGAGCATACCCTCCTGGCCGACCAGAACGCCGACCGGCCGACGGTGAACCTCTCCAATATTTTGGCCGATGGTTCTGCCACCCTCAAGGGGACGCGAACCGTATACGGCTCGATTCGCGACGATGATGGAAGCGTTCTTGCAGACAACTTCGCGGTAGGCGAGCTCCTTGGCGGGCCTGCGGTAATGGACTGGCAGGTGGCCAACGCAGGTGGTTCGCGCTTGACCTATAACGTGGGCAGCGGCAGCTTTACCTACGAGCCCTCGAGCGACGACGGCACCAAGACCCTCTACTTCCGCATTACCGATGCGGCAGGCGGCGCCTTCGAAACGGCAAAGAGCTTCAATGCCGGCGATATCCTCATCTATCCGCTGGTTTCCGACGGAAGTACCGATATCGATAGCTTTGTCAGCTTCAAGATAGACACCAACCCCCCCACCATCGGGAGCAGCATCCTCTACGATTTGGGGACTCCTGCCGACTTTGCTGATGCCGGAAGTGGTGTCCTGGTTTCCAATATGGTATTCGGCGGCAACAGCTCCTCCATGGCGCAGCGCCTCGATCTGAGTGACGCTGTCGGTATCGCCTCGGTTACCAGAATCTTCAATGGCAGCGACTCTACCTTGACGGTGCCAACAAGCGGCACGGCTCTTTCCGGTACCTGGGATTTCGCGCATCTGGATTTGAGCGTCCTTGCTTCCGGTACCTATGACCTCGTGTTTACCGCCGTTGACGAATCGGGGCTGAGCTCCGTGTCGACGCGCCAGATAATCATCGACCACAATGAACCGGATGTCGCCATTACCTCGCACACAGCGTCTGAACAGGTTACCGGCGACGTCACCCTGCGCGGTACCGCGGAAGACCCCAGTGGCGGCAGCGGGCTCGCTACAGTCGAGTACTGTGTGGGAAGGGGTTTGACAGAGGGGGGCGCGAGCGTTACCGGGTGGGCTCCCGTTTCAAACGGGACCTTCTCCTGGAATATTCTCTTTACGAATATAACCCCCAACCATGATACCGACCCCCCCTCGGGAACCAACACCCTTGCAAACTGGGCCAACAGCGATTACGCGACAGAAATCGGATCGTCCAATGTCTGGAGCCTGCCCATACACATTCGGGCTCTCGATGCGCTTGGCAATGAACGCGTTACAACCCACATTCTCAATGTTGACCCCGATGGCGACCGCCCCAGCGCAACGATCAGCTATCCCGACAGCGGGGCCACCCTTGGCAGTACAATCCGCGTCTTCGGCAGCGCTACAGACAATGTCTCTGTCTCGCAAGTCTATATGATGATCGATACGGATAACGACGGCGATTATGACGCCGCTGATGTCACCTGGCTGGATACTAAAGGCTATACGATCACTTCTGCCGATGAAGGCTTCCTGGTAAGCGGAACGGCCAGCTGGAGCCAGCTGTTGAACGAGTCTGGCGAGTTCAACCCGACGATGGGAAATACACGGACCATCCGCATCAAGGTGCGCGCAATTGACAATAACGGCCTTGAAGGAAACTGGTCGCCCGACCGAATCCTGAACATCGACAACAATGTCCCGCGTATCGGGTACCCGGATACCCTGCGCCTCGTCCAGTATGATGGCTCGAAAAACATTATCGCCGAGCGCAGTTACCAGAGCGACATTTACATCCGCGGGGAATGGTTCCTCGTGGGAAGCATTGCCGACGAGAGCGGTATCACGGATATCACCGTCTACGATACCACTACCAATGTCCCCGTGGCCGATCTTTCCGGTGGCCTGAATGCAGACTGGTTCGTTTCAACGGTAGTGCCCGACGGCGCGACCAATATCACCGAGCCGTACTATCAGTTGAGAATTCCCCTGGGCTACCCGGTGGGAACAGCGGTGGCCGGGAACTACAGCTACCGTATCGAGGTAACCGACGACAGCGATCCCGTTGGCGTGACACGACAGACGGTCTCCGTCAACTATGACAACATCGCCCCGGTACCCCAGGCGATCACCCATGGCGGATTGCCTGTTAGCGATACGAACCTCGTGACACAGAGCAACAATACCTACTCAATGTCCTCATCGGCAGAAGAGACGAACAGCGGCTTTGAGCGCCTGGCTTTCTTCTTCGTGCGCCGTGGCGACGCAGGGGCTACACCTGCCACCGTCGACCGCGTGTATAACCCGCTTCTGGATACTGTTGATGCCCGTACCGACCTTGGCGACCTTAGCTATACCGCCGGCGACCTTCCCCGCAGAATCTTGACTGGTGTGACTCGTGGTTCGGAGGACAGCCTCGAGCATGCAGATGTCTCAAGCGATCCCAATATCCGGGCGGGTGGTGTGGTTCGTATCGCCGGCGTCGACCGGCGTATACAGAGTGTTACCGGCGATGTAGTGACCTTTACGCCCTCTGTCTCGACAATTTATACCGAAGCCGCCTTTGCCTATGCGCAAGTTGTCGACAACACCGTTGTCGAGACCGGCAACTGGTCCGGCGGTCCGAATCCGGCCATTACCAATGATGACGGGGACGGCATGGTCGAGGGCGTCGAGCGTATGGGTACCACTTACAACTGGAATGCGTCGATCAACTCGCTCAACATCCCCGACGGTCCCATAGAGCTGCACTACGTTGTGTACGACAAGGCGGGGAATGCCGTTGCAGGCAGTGTCGATACTTTCGTGTCGAACAATCGCCCGCTTTTGGCCAAGGTCCACCTTGCCACCGACCTTACGGGTGACGATGACTTTGCTTCCAGCGAAATCACGACCTTCTACAGTGCCTTGAGCGGGGAAGAGGAATACTTGGTCAATCTTGCCTCTGCTTCTTTCCGCATGAAGGGCAATCTGGCCGTGCTTCCCGAGTTTGTGGGCGGCAACGGCAGCCTTGCCTACACCTGGGCCTACAACGGGGCGGAAACAGATGCCTGGGACGGTACGACCCTCCCGGAGACATCCATTACCGGGACGGCAAATGCCTTTACCACGGTAACGACGACGGATGCATCCGCCACAGTGTATAATCGCGCCATCGTCTTTAACGCGAGTGGTCTTACCGCCATGGACGACATCCAGAAGCTCTTCTCATTCTGTTTCTGGGACCAGACCGAGGAAACCACCCAGGGCAGCACGAGCCAGTGGGCCCGCCTCAATGTGCCCCTTGTTGTGGATGTCGTGGACAGCGTAAACCCCGTCGCGGTTATCGATCCCTTCTATTGGAACAGCGCGAGCGACAACTCCCTGTATGCCAACAGCAAGGCCAACGGCCACATCGAGCTTGAGGACGATCTGCCTGCTGCGACCTTCGACATAGGCAATACCGGGGTCTACGACCTCGATCCCAAGGTATCGGGACAGATCAGTATCCGTGGAACCGCGTATGATGACCAGCGTCTGACTGCGCTCTGGATGTATGTGGGAGATGGCGTTGAAGACCCCGTTGTGAGTCCTCTGCTCGGAGACTTTGATTTCCCGGCTACTACTCAGACAGCCGATACTTTTAATGGAAAGACCTACTACAAGATGGCAACTTACACGCCTGGAACAGGCTGGGTCGTGACTGCGAGCGTCATGGATACACATGGCTGGGTATTCTCAGTTGATGACGAGTATCTGAATCAGACCGGGCACCTCGTGAGCTGGCAGCTCGACTGGGATACCTCCAGGGTTGACGGGGTTGCTGCACTCGACCAGAACGTGCGCATTTTGGCTGAAGACAAGCGGACCAATCCGGAACCGAACCCATCTTCCGAGGTTGCAAACTCTACTGGTGATGTGAAGACAAACAACGTGCCGGTGTATCAGATGGATGTGGTGCCGTATATAGGGACGATAGGAACTGTTCTTTCGAACATTAAGAAAAACAATCCTTCGGTATACAACCGTACGGCCCTGGGCAGGTATCCGGTCAATGAGGATGAGACCATTACCGTTTCCGGATTTAATCTGGGAGGAGACCAATCAGTATCCATGGCTGCCCAGCCAAGCGGACCCTTTACGCATACGGTAAATGGTGTAACTACCCTCAACAACTTCAACAGCGAGACCGCAGAGTATAACCAGCTACCGAACGGGGATAACAACCTCCACCTTACCGACGATGTGATTCTGGATGTGTGGCAACTCAATAGCACAGCAGTGCATTCGGTCGGCGGTGGAATAAAGGAACCCATTATGAAGATTAATCCGGGTAATGGAATGGCCGGCTTTGCTTTTGCTAACGGCGTTGATTCCTTTAGTATGGCAAACGGTTCAGCTAACTCTTACACACACTGGCAACGCAACTATGCAGACTACGGCGAGGTTGCCTTCGGGTTCGATGATGAGGGACGGTCTCATGGTATTGTAATAGGACATGATACAGAACCGAATTCTGGCTATACCGGAAGAATGAACTATATTACCAGTAGATGGGGTGTTCCGTTGACCGATGCTCGCGACAATTTCAGATACTACTCGAAGCTTCGAATGGAAAGTTGCGGTCTGCCCGTAGGTGCAGATCTCAATGGTACTACATTGACTCAAAGGATGATTGACACAACACGCTTCCAGTCTCCATCTTTGGCTGTAGCCTCGTCTGACGCGCGTAGGGATCCGACCCTCTATCTTGCATACTATGACAACCTCCAGGAGCAGATTCGCTTTAGATGGGGAACCAATAACATGGGAACTAGAGATGTTGGTAATAACGGGTTTAATCAGTTCCACGATGTTGATTCCGATGCCGGTCGAAATAGTAATACTAATAATGCTTATGGTGAGCATATTATCTTTGAACCGGATGCCCAGTACTACAGTCTTATTGCCGGCGCTGAAAACAATTTGTCAAATCCTACCGGAAACACGGCAGGGGAGTATGTCGCAATTGATGTTATTACCGGTACTACTGTTGCTGATGATGTCGTGACCATCGTTTGGTATGACGGTACAAATCTTATGTACACGTACCGGTATGGCACCAAGGACGACACCAATGCAAGTTCTACCGGTGTTCCGGGTCGGTGGTCTGTACCTATAACAATCTTTGAGGAAGCAGGCCTCGACTGTGCGATTTCCGTAGACGACACAGCCGCTCACGGTGTGCATATTGCAGCTTATGACAGAAACGAGGGCGGTTTACGTTATGCGTATCTACCATCGTACAATGCCGATCAAGATGAAGTACAGACCTGTATGGTTGACGACTACAACATTGTTGGTAACAAGATAAGTATTACAACCGTGCTTGACGGCAGTAACAATGCAATTCCATACATCAGCTACTACATGCCCTCGGCGCAGAAGCCGAAGCTTGCCTACCTGGTAAATCCGGCTGGAGACAAGGCCCCTGCCGGTGTAAATGAGAACACAGAATTTACCGGTGCCTGGGAAGTCACGATGATTCCTACAGCAAGCACGGTTATTGAGGATCGCGTTAATGTAGACCTGTGGCGGGATGCAAACAACAGAGCGACGACCAGCTCTACCGGTACATCATCGTCAGATGCTACAAGTGGTACTGTTTATGGTAATGGTACAAACAATCCTTTGGCGGCATACGTTGTCACTGAAGGAACAAGGGGTTACATAGAAACCGCCCAGAAGCGCTAGCTCCTGTCCCCATCCCCGCGCGCGGGGGTAGGGCGGGACCCGGGCTGCGATGGGGTGGGCATGTGGGCGGGGCTCGCAGAGACCCGCCTTGGGGTTTGGATGCCCGGCAAAGCCGGGTGGCCGGCTTTGCCGGGCCCGCGGCCCGCGGCCCGACCGCAGGGGGGCCGGGTCACGCTGCCCTGCGGCGTGACCTTGGCGGAACGGCGAATCGCCGTTCCGCATGCTTTCCGGGCCAGGGTGATCGCTTGCGTAAAGCAGCCGCTGCGCCCCCTTCTTCTCCTCTTGATTTGACCGGCTCCCGGTGGGGGCCGGTTTTTTTATCGGGCGGTGGCGATTGCTTCGCGCAGTTGGGCGGCGAATTCCTTGAAGGCCGCATCCGTGGGGAAGGCGGCTTCGAGGGGGGGGAGGGGGCGGTTCGAGGCGGCGATCCAGAGGCGGGCGTCGCCGGACTGCTTGTCGCGGGCCTCGGCGCTTGAGTGGACCGGGGCGAGACCGCTTCGGGCTGAAAGCTCGGACTGGACTTCCTGCGAGACGAGGAGGCGGGCAAAGTCGATGGCGTCGCGGGACGCGCGTTTTGAGCCGGCAAGGGGTACGGCAATGATGGTGGGGGCCAGGAAGGCGCGCTGCCGGCTGAACTCCCGGGCGGCGGGGAAGTAGATTGAATCGTAGCGCTCGATGGTGCGCTGGGGGACGCGGCGATGGGCGGAGAGGCTCATGGCGACGAAGACGGCGACCTTTGCTTCCATGAGGGCGTGGATGTCGCGCTCTTCGAGGCGGAACCACTCGGGATGGAGGATGGCGCTGCGGCGCCAATCGGCAAGGAGGGCGATGCTGCCCTTGAGGGGCTCGGCCTCGAAGAGTGCGCGGTAGTCGGCGGGGGTACCGGAGGCTGCGGCGGCGACAATGCCCAGGGCCTCCGCAAGCGAGACGAGGGCGGCCTGGCCGTAACGGGCTTCGACGAGCATGGCGACAAAGAGGGCGAGGGCTTTGTCATCGGCACCGGCCGCGACGAGGGGCCAGATGCCCTTGCTGCGGGCTTTTGCGAGGGCGTTTTTCAGTTCATCGAAGTTGGCGGGGGCTTCGAGGCCCAGGCTGATAATGCTGGCGCGCTGCCAGGCGAGCTCCCCGTGATCGTTGAGGAGGGGGAGGGCGTAGCGTGCGCCCCTGTGCATGCCGCCTTTGCGCTGTGAGCTGGGCATTGCATCGGCGATGGTGGCGTGTGCGGCTTCTGCGCTGTCTGCGCCGGTTGTTGCGTTTGCGGCGAAGAGGGCGCTCTTTTCTGCAAGAAATGCGGGTTCGAGGCCGTCGAGGGTAAAGAGGATGGCGCTGCGGGAGAAGGCTCCAGCTTGGCTTTCGAGGCTGGCGTTCGGGTCGAGACGGTGGATGATCGGATCGCCGGGGGTTTTGGCCGGGGGCAGGATGCTTTCCAGGCTGCGGACCTGCTCATCGTCGAGGCGCCAGGAGACCCATTTGCGGGCCGGTGGGCGAAGTGAAACGTACAGTATGGCCCCTGCGGCAAGGATAATGGCGAGCAGGGCCGTAAGAGCTATGAGTACGCGTGCGGTTCTCTTCATGGCGTTAAGTATAGCACAGGGCCGTGTTTTAGCGGGAGAGCTGTGCGCGCAGGGTTGCCATGAAATTGGCGGCTGCGCTCCGGTCTGTAAAGCCGTCGAACATGAAGCCGTTGACGGTCGAGAAGGCCGAGGCGCTGCGGGAGAAGCTGTCCATGGCCTGAATGTCCGGTTGGCGGGTGCCGTTAGTGGCGGCCGCCCAGCCGCAGTCGCGGGCGAGTTGCCAGAGGGGGTCTCCCGTGCTCATCCAGTTGAGGAGGGCGTTGCCAACAAGGTCGCGGCGCCGACTGGCTTCGGGGAGCATGGCGACGATGGCCGGGGCAAGGAGGGTGCTGTGGCTGGTCATTCCATCCATGGCTGCCGGGAAGGGGGCGGCCCGGAAGTTGAAGATGTGCTGGTAGGGCATGTCGCGGCGGCAGGCGAGGGTCTGGACAAGGCCGATAACGCGGCCCTCTTCAAGGAGTATGGCCTGGTCGTCTTTGCCCATCTCGAGCCAGTGTCCGGGTAGTATCCCGTCCTGTGCCCAAGATTCAAGGGTATCGAGGGCGTAATCCCATGCGGGAAAGCGCCCGGAGGGAATGCTGTTCTGCACAGTAGCGGCTTCGCTTGATTGAGCGAGGGTATTGCAAATGGTCGTATAGGATTCGAGCCCCCCCTTTTCGAGAATCAGGGCAGATATGACGTGCGAAAGGAGTTCGTCATCCGCGCCGGTGACGAGGAGTGGAACATATATGCGCTTGTCCATGCTGCCATGTACGGCGCGCAGGGAGTCGAACCATGTTCTGGATCCAGGTGTGTGCCCTAGGGTTGAGTCCCAAATACGATTGCCGGCAATTTCGAGGCTGTTCAACAGGAGTGGCAGGGCGCGGAGTCTGTTCTCGCGCGAGAGCCCGATGCGCAAGGAGCTTGGCGCACGGTTTGTTATGTCGTGGGGGATGGGTGCGAAGAGCCGGGCATTGCGGGTAATAGCCAGACCTTCCGGGGCGATGACAAGGTCCGGGACGGGGGCAAAAAGGCGCGGGGCATCAATCAAGGGAAGAAGATCGCTGATACTGGCGTATTCAAGGATTTCAACGAGGTTGCCGGTGCCCTTTAGTATGGGCTGTGTTTCCTGGAAGTCGGCGAAACAGCGCAGAAATCCGTCGCGCTGGCGGCTTTCGAGGCCGACGAGGGCCACCCTGATGGGGTGGGGGCGCAGGATTTCCCGCAGGAGAAAGCCGCCGCAGACGAGAACGATCAGGGCACAGACAATGAGAATGATGCGTGTGCTGCGTTTCATTGCATCAGTATACCATCAAACGCGCTGTGCAAGGGTGTGAACGGCAAATTCCATGGTCTGGATGATGTCGCCCACCGACTCTTTTCGCAGGATGACCAAGCGGTAGATGGCCGATTCCATGAAATTGTAGAGGAGGTCGTCCGCCTGGCGGACATTCATGGGCGGGAGGTCGCCCTTGCGGATGCCGTCGATGACGATGCCGGCGAGGATGTGGCGCAGGCGTACCGTGCGTCGGCGCACCCGGGTGTCCGGGTCGGTACCGCTCTTGGAGATGTGCAGGAGGTAGTTCAAGACGACGACGAGGAGTTTGCGGTGTTCCTCGAGGCGGTGGATGATCATGGTGAGGACACGGATGAGCTTGTCCTCGGTGCGCATGGAGGTATCGGTCTTGATATCCTGGAGGTCCTCTTCGACCAGCTCCATCATCTGCTTGATGCTCCAGTTGAAGATTTCCTTCTTGTTTTTGAAGTAGATGTAGAGGGTGGTTCGGGTTATGCCGCAGCGATCGGCTATCTTCTGGAAGGTCGCGTCCTCGTAGCCCTCGTCTATAAAAACATCGAGGGACTTTTCAAGAATTTCGCGGCGGCGTTTGTCGTGTTCAACGACGATTGACATGCCCGGCACCTCCTGTTGGGTTGTAGGTGTAGAGGTATGATCGTATGGCCCCGCTGCTCACTTCATGGACATCGCTTGCCGCGAAGCCGAAGTGGGACTCGAAGCCCTCGTGGTTGGTGATGAAGGCGAGCTTCCAGTCGGGGAAGCGCTCGCGCAGTATGCCCATTTGCCGGTAGGTGGCCTCTGCCTGTGCCTTGTCGCCCAAACGCTCGCCCCAGGGCGGGTTTGTAAGGAGGAGGCCGTCGTGTTCGGCGCTGCGGGCCTGGGGGAGTTCGAGTTGCTCGATGCGGGGCCAGCAGTCCGGGGTGCCGGCGGGGCGGGCGTCGTCGCCGCGTGCCCCGCGGGTGAAGGGCTTGCCGCTGGCCAGTTCCCAGGCGCGGCGCAGGTTGGAGCGGGCGATGGCCACAGAGCGGGGGTCGCTGTCGCTGCCAAAGAGGCGGATGGGCCGGGATGTGTCGATGCGTTTTCGCAGTTCCGCACGGGTGGCCTCTTCGACGCCGGCCTCGTTGAAGGGGAGGTCTGCGAGGGTGAAGGGTCGGCCCAGGCCGGGGGCAATGTCCCAAGCGTAGAGGAGGGCTTCGACGAGGAAGGTCCCCGAGCCGCAGAAGGGGTCGTGGAGAGGAGTCTTGCGGCGCCAGAGCTCGTAGAGGAGGATGGCGGCGGCGGTGGTCTCGCGAAGGGGGGCGGTGCCGGCCTCGCTGCGCCAGCCGCGGCGAAAGAGGGGCTCGCCGCAGAGGTCCAGCATAAGGGTCGCGCGATCCTTTTCCATATATACACGAATGCTGCAGGCCTCTTGCCAGTCGGACAGGCGTTCGAGGCCGCGCTTCTCGCAGAGGACAGCGGCGATGGCCTTGTGCACGACCGCCTGTATGCTGGTCTCGGCACGAAGCGCGGACTGCTTGCTGCGCACCTTGTCGATTTTAACGGTACGAGTCTCGGGGATATACTGCTGCCAGTCAATGGCCTTGGTGCCCTCGAAGAGCCCGTCGAAGTCTTTCGCCTCGAAGCGGGCCACTTCCAAAAGGACGCGATCGGCGGTTCTAAGGGCGAGGAGGGCGAGCCAGAGTCCCTTGATATCGGCCTCGAAACGAACACGGCCAAAACCGCTTTCGAGTACGCGCAGGGAGAGTTTCTTGAGTTCGTTCGAAAGGACCTTTTCGGCCCCGATAGCGCAGAGGGCGCTGGCTGTGTACATGATATCAGTATTACACATTATGTGTCTTTGTTGAAGGGAGACTTTGACAGTTGCGGGACGATTTGTCGTGTTGACCGGACTGTACTGTTGTCTACTCCACTTTGATCCAGCACAGTTCGTGCTTGTTGTTGTTGAGGTGAACGACGAAGCTCCCGGGGATACTGGCGAAGGCGCGGGTGGTCTCGCGGTCCCAGTCGCCCTGCATTTTGATGGTGCAGATAAAGTTCTTGCACAGGCCGGAGTCCAGCCAGCCTCGTACCCATTCCAGCAGGCGCGAGGGGTAACAGATGACATCGCTGAATATCCAGTCGAAGGGGCCGATGTCGGCGGGCTTGAGGGTAAAGGCGTCGTGGGCCAGGAATTCGATGTTGGGCTTGTCCATGAGGCGCTCGTCGAGGGGCGAACGGTCGACGGCGAGGACGCTGGCCCCCAGCTGGTCGAGGACCCAGGTCCAGCCGCCGGGGCAGGCGCCCGCGTCCAGGCATCGCTCGCCGGTTTGGGGCCAGCGGCGGGCGAGGATGAGGGCCTCCTGGAGCTTGCGGTAGGCGCGGCTGGGCGGGTTCACCTTGTCTTCGGCAAGGTCGAGGATGCCGCCGGGAAAGGGACTTGAGCAGCGGGCGCTCGCGACCATAAGGTGATCGTCCAAGAGCGTATAGGCCCCCATGGGGCTTTCGGGGAGGAGCCAGGGGAAGGTCTTGGTCTTCGTGTTGATGTAGGGGAGTTTGTCGCGGACAAGTTCGCCACGGCGAAAGCTCGTGTACAGGGCGGGCGCCCAGTTGCGCTGGATGTCCTTGAGGGCCCGGGCCGCCTGCGATATGGAGTCGAACTCGACGATGAAGGGCTCGAGCCAGACATTCCGGTGCCAGAAGGTCTGGACGAGGGGGCCCTCGACCGCGAAGAAGGGCCCGAAGGCACCGGGCAGCGTTGCCGATTGAGCTGCCCCGGGCAGGGCCGGCGATTGGGTGTCCTGGTCGCCAGCCGGGCGGGCGCGGAGTGGACTATCAGCATGGGCCAATTCCCCGGCCAAATGGTCGGGGAAGGAGGTATCGGTCTGATAGATACAGCCGTTCCAGGGTGTTATGCGCGCTTCGTTCACTTGACAACCATCACCTTGCGTATTTCGTCAATCTGCGGCCCGACGATGCGGATAAAGTAGAGCCCGCGGGCGACTACCCTGCCGCCTGCGTTGCGGCCGTCCCATACGGCGGTCCAGTCGCCGGCCGCGCGGGTGCCCCGGTACAGGGAGCGCACGACCGAGCCGTCGAGGGTGTAGACCGTAATGGTTACCGGTCCACTGTTCGAAAGCTGGTAGGACAGGCGGGTGGTCTCGCCGCGCGTCGGGTTTATGACGTTGTTGAGGATGGTAACATTTCCGCGCTGTTTTGTAACATCGTGGATGTCGAAAGAGAAGGGCCGTATGCGGCGGTACCAATCGGCCGGGATATCACCCAGATCGGCGTCGAGGCGGGCCCCGTAGCGGGTGCTGCCATCCGGGAAAGCTCCACCGCTTGTAGCCCCGACTGGGCCCGTGAAGCGGAAGAAGAAGTCGAGTGTCGATACACTCACGATCTTGGGGTTCGAGGCGTCGAAGGCGTAGTCGACCGTGTTGTTGGTCCCGGGCGTTCCGGTGACATCGTCCGTGTTGGGGTTGGGCTCGGGGGTGATGGAGCTGTAGACCACATGGTTGTAGTCGGGGAGCCAGAGGCCCGCAGGGCCGTTCTGCACCGTCGCCCGCCATTCATCGCCTACGTTGGTGTCGAAGTCGATGAGCGGAAGGTCCCCGGTGGCGAATACGCGGGCCTGGAGGTCAAAGTCCTGGTCGCGCAGCCACTGCGAGCCGTCGAAGGCGCGCACGAGGCCGATGGTCTGGCTCGAGGCAGTATCCCCGTCAATCCCGAAGATGTCCAGATCGATATCCTCTGCAAGGCCCTCGTCCAATGTGACGGAGTCCTTGGCAAACAGGGGCCAGACAAAGTAGGTCGCGTCATCGGCCGCGGCCGGCTCGCGGGAGACGAGGAGGTCGCTGTGGCAGTGGACCGGGTCGAGGACCGTGTTGGCCGGTGTCGAGATGGGGTAGTAGGGAGGGGGCAGCATCAAGTTCTGCCATTCTTGGTCGACAGAGTAGTCTGTTGCGGCGTCCTTGTCGTCGTTGAGGGCGGCAGAGACGGCAAAGGTCCCGCCGCTTCGAATGGCCGCGACATCGAGGTTCCCGCCAAGGGTCGTGAGGTACTCTGTCATGCTGCTGTCGAGGCCCGCGGGGGTGATGTTCGTGCGGCTCTCCGCGGCGAGGTCGGCCGCAGTTGGGAGTGTATCCTCTGCGATGTAGACCGGCTCGGAGAAGACTATCAGCCGTTGGTTGTGTCCGGGCAGGGCCAGGCTGTACGCAATGAGGGGGCGTGCGGTGTCGACGGGGGTCTGTGCCTGTTCTTCCACCGGGAAATTGACCAAGGCGAAGCGTTGGGTGGAGGCGTCGCGCAGGCTGACGCTGCCTGTAACGGAAACGCGCCAAGATGGTGTGGTACCGGTATCGAGGTACTTCTTTTCTACCAGGTGTATATAGAATTCCTGGTTTGCGAAGCTGCCTGTAGTAATTGCCGCGAAGCCGTTTGTTCCCTTGCTTCGGTCGATTTCGTAGCCGGCCACCTCGACATCGAAGGCCGAGAAATCCATGTTGAGGGGGGCGGCCGCCGTAACGCGGATGCGGTCGATGCGGCCGTTCTCGTTGCCGTCTTCCGTGTAGCTGTAGACGGCTTGGAGGCCGGCGAGCCAGCGGTAACAGGTGCGGTCGGTCTCCCCGCCAATATTGTCGAGGAAAGCTTCTGCAATATAGAGATCGATATCGCTGTCGGGGTTGACGGCGACCGCATGGGCGCGGGCGTCGCTGTAGGCGACGACGACATGGAGGAGCTCGAGGTCGGCCCCCGGGATAATGTCTATCTGCCACATACGGGTAGCGTCGGGCGCGGCGGGGAGAACCCAGTCGAGGTCGCCGGTTTGGTCGGCGTCGAGGCGGGTTAGGCGTATGCGCGCGCTCTCGCTTGCACCCTGTATGCGTAAGGCGCCACCGGCCATGAAGGTCTGCATGCGGTTCCGTTCAAATTGAATGGTTTGGTTCGCGACCTCGCAGATGAAGCGGTACCAGCTCGTACTGCCGCGCACTTCGATGGGGCCATCGGCGGCCGGGCGGGTAAAGTGTACCTCTCCTTCGCGGGCGACAAAGCCGGCGTCGCCCACGCTGTTCGTCCAGTGCCCGTCAAGCTGTATGCCGTAGTCTACAGGCGATACATCGAGGGTCCCCGTTTCGATGACGAGATTGTGCGAGAGGGAAATGTCGCTTGCCAGCTCAATAGTGCCACCGGAGGCAAGGGTCAGGTGCCCCAGGGTCTCGCTCGCTTCGAGGCTGGTACCGGCCCCGGTCATGCGCAGGGTGGCGTATTGATTACCGGCAAGCGTACCGTCGAAGACGACCGAGCCATCTGCAAAGATGCTGCTCATGGCGCTTCCCGTGTGAGATACCGTGTAGCCTGTGGTCGCGAGGAAGTTCCCGCAGCGCAGTTCTGTCCCCTCGAAGAGGACGAGACTCCCCGCGATGCCGCGGAAGGAATCGGGCACTGCCGTGGCCGCGGCGTTGGTATCCGCAATCCAGCCCAGGTCGTTTGTCGCGATGTCGAGCCAGCCGCTCTCGATCGTCGTCGTGCGGGCGGCACCCGTCTGGTAGATGTCGTCATCGGCAATCAGGAGGCCGTTTCCGGCGGACTTGCCCGTCGTGCGCAGGTTCGCAACGATTTGGCTGTTTGAACGGAAGTTCTGAGTGGCGGCCCCGTCGAAGACGAGCTCGTCCTCGAAGTGGGTAAAGGAAGCGAGGCTCATGTCGCCGGCAATGCTGATGCTTGCGACGCCGCCGTCGTAGCCGGTAAGGGTGGGGCTGCCGCCGCCAGAATCATCTCCGGTATAGGAAGCGTTAAAGTCCAGGCCTCCGGTGCCGGCTTCGATGATGCCGTTTGTGTGGCTTACTGCGCCGGCGAAGCTCTGCTGGCCGCTGCCTGAAAGCAGGGTGTCGGCAGCATCGCTTGTGTCCACCGTAAGGGCCGCCCCCCAATCGATGTCCCCGCTTGCGAGGATTGAACCTTTGATGAGGATAGCGTCGGCTGCGGTCGAGCTTGTTGTTACATCGACGCTTGCGAAGCGAAGGAGCGCACTGCCGCTTTCGTCGGCAAAGTGTATCTGTGCATCCCCTCCATCTACCTGGAGGGAGCGGGAATTGTCGGTATTGGGCATAAGGGTGGACGCGAAGAGGATGGCCGTTCCGCTTGTGGCGGTGCTTTCGAAGGAGACGTTCGCGCCAATCGTTACCGGGTCGTTCCAAACCTGTGCGCCTGTCGTGGTCACACTGCCGCCCGTTATGCTTACTGTTCCGGCAGCGTCACTCGTTATCGAGGCGAGCGGATACGTCGCGCCCACTGCGCCGTTGAAGGTGAGCGGCCCGGCGGTATTGACGGCGAGGCTGCGGGCTGTGGCGAGGGCATCGGAATCGAGGGAAGAGCTTAGGCTGATAGTTCCCGCCGCGCCCGCGCCATTCGAGGAGAGGGTGGTATTTGCGAAGAGGCCGACGGGCCCGGTAAAGATCTGCCTGCCATATGTTACGATACTGGCGCCCGCAAGTTCAATCGCCCCCGCCGTGACGGCGAGGTCTTGCGGGAGGTTGGCCGCATCGAAACCGACTGCCGCGTTGAGGCGGGCGGTCGCCGTGCCGGCCGCAAGCGAGAGGTTCTGCGCACCGGTAATGCGGGAATAAATGGTGATGTTCCGGCTGGCTGCGGCGGTCGTGATGGTGACGCTGTCGCTCGAAAGAGTGAGCGTGTTGGTCGCATCGTTGCCAATTGTGATGTCGCCGCCCGAGGTCCAGGTGAGGCCATCGAGGGTGATATCCCCTTGAAGGTTTGTGTTTGTATTTCCTGCGGCGCTGTTTATATTCCCGCGGAAGGTGATCATGCCGGCAGTCTCTGCCTGGGTGATGCCGCTGGCGGTGCGGACGCTATCATGGAAAATGACGGTGCCCAGGCCGTTCTGGGCAATGGCGGCACCGATGCCGATGCCGATTGCGCTGGCTGGCAAGCTGCCGCCGACGGCGGCGTGGAAGGTCTTGCCGCCAGAACCCGCGAGGACAAGATTGCGGTTCCCATCAAGGGGGGCGTAGATGTCCCAGGTCCCGGCGCCGGTCCAGGTCGTGGCGCCGACAAGGGTGGCGGTGTCGCTGTCTATGAGGTTTGATCCTATCTGTACCGTTCCGCTCACCGTTATAGTGCCGGGCCCAAAGCTCGCGTTGGCCAGGGTCGTAAGGTCGCCGGTGTTCACGTTGGCTGCGAAGGTGACCGGGCCGCTCCCGTTGTTCTGGGTGATTGACAGGAGAGCTGTGGGTGTTCCTATTGCCCCGTAGAAGGTCTTGCTGCCGGTTATGGGGGCCGTCTGGTTGCCGCCAGCGAGTATGAGGTCTTGGTCGCCGGTGATGGATGAGTAGACGGTATAGTTGCCGTTGCCCTGGAGCGTCACGTTGCCGCCCGAAAGGGTGATACTGTCGCCGTCCGCGGGCGTACTGCCAAAGGTTACATTTCCGGTGCTGGAGAAGATGAGACCATGAAGGGTCAGGTCGCCGTAGAAATCCGAGCTTCCGCTCCCCAGGCTAACGTCCCCGTCAAAACGGATGGGATTCGCCCCGTTGGTTTGACTCGCGCTGTTGGCGTCAAAGGTATCTTGGAAGTGGACGAGGTTTGTAGTGCCGTTGACGGTGAGGGTGCCGCTGGTGCTGTCGAGTGCGACACTGGCGGCGAAGGTTTTGGTGCCGGGGCCGGAGAGGGTCAGGTCGCCGATGGGTGTGGTACTGCCGATGGCGGCATCGAAGTTGCGGTTACCGTTGTCGGTGAAGGTGAGGGAGTATGCGGTGCCGTCGTTGTTGTCGTTGATTTCCGCATCGAAGGTCGCGTCGCCGGTCAAAGTTGCAGCCACGTTGCCAATGAGTTGTATAGGGCTTCCGAAGTTGGTGGTCCCCGCAATGGAGAAGTCGGCGGCCACGTCGACACGGCTTGCCCCAGTCTGCACGAAGTTGCCGCCGGCTGTGGTCGTGCGGATGTTGATGGTGCCGGTGTCGTCATCGCCCTCCGGGTCTGCAAGGGTAAGAACGCCTGAGTTGTCAAGGCTGATAGTTCCGATGCTGCTAATACCGCGCGCGAAGCTGGCATTGCCGGCGCTCGAGAGCGTAAGGCTGTCGAGATCGTTGGTGGCGCCCAGCTGCCCGTTGGCGAAGAGGTTGCCGCTTCCGGCCTCGATAGATAGGCTGCGAGCTGTTGCGCCGCCGTTCACCGGCCCAAGGGTGATGGTTCCTGCTGCAAGTGCGCCCGTCGAGAGGCTTGTGTCCTGCGCGAGGATAACGGGTCGGTTTGCCGCCTCGCTTCCAAGCGCCATATCCATGCCGCTCGTTACGATATTCCCGGCGATGCTCACGCTGGAGGGTGCGGTCGCGGTGAGGCCGGCGCTGGTGGTGAATGTTTCGCTATCGAGCGTGTTGAGGGTGAGCGTTCCCGTATTGTTAAAGGCGACTGCGCCGCCTGCCCCGTTCCCCGCCGCCACCGTGCCGCCGTCGTTGATGGCGATGTTGTAAGGGCCGCCAGCTATGGTGAAGCCCTGGCCCGCCGCCGTACTGGTCGTATTGAGCGCCCCGTTGAAGGAGACCGTGTTGGGCGCAGCGCGAGCGCCGATGGCTAGGTTGTACCAGGCCTGATTATTGGTGTTGACAGTCTGGTTCCCCGTGCCGTTGAGCGAGAGGGTGGAGGTCCCCGCGGCGAGGGTCGCATTGGCCGCCGTGAGGGTGACGTTCCCACCCACCTGGATCGTGTGAGAATTTGCGTCCAAGGTGCCGGCCCCGACGCTCGCCACGAGGAGGTTCCCCGTTACGGAAATGGGGCTGAGTATGTCAGCGCCGTAATCGATGGTCAGGTTGGCGAAGGCCTCCCCGGCCTTCATGCTGATATCGGCACCATCGCTCATCATGCGGACTGTCGAACCCGCCATGTTCAGGGTAACGTTGGTGTTGGTTGAGTCCCAGTTGCCGGCGACTTGGTGTGTGAAGGCCCCTGCCACCAGGGTCCCCTGCGCAAGGGTAAGGGCATTGGCGATGGTCGTACCTTCACGCAAGATGAGGGTGTTTGCCACGGCTCCCAGTGCCATGTCGAGCTTGTAAAAGCTATAGAAAGTGCCGGGGTTATTGATTTCCGAGTCGCCCCCATTGAAGTGCACGGTGGAATTGCCGGCGGTAAAACCAGCGATGGTAAAGTCTCCGCCCACGTCGATGATCTGGCTCCCGGTGGCAGTCAGGCTACCGGTGCCGGATAAATTGGTGTCCACCGCGATGGGGAATCCGCCGGCCAGAAGTGTCGTGGTGGCGATAGTATCCCCGATAGTCAGACTGTCTGCTCCAAGGTGGCTCAAGAGGGTTTTGAGCTCGCTACTGTCCACGATAAAAGTGTCGAGGTTGACGGGGGTAGTATTGCTGTCGGTATAGGTGCCGCCGGTAACGCTGTTTGGACCGCCCCATATCAGCTGGGCTCCCGCCGCGGTGCCGTCGAAGTCGCCGTTTGCGTCTATCAGTATGGACCTTCGGACGGTAAGGGAAGAGGATGGATTTAGAGTGAGGGTCTCATATTCGTATATATGCAGGTCATAGACCTCGATGCTGCCGCTAACTGTCCCGCCGATCTGTACGTTCTTCAGATTGAAGGAGATAGTGGCGCCGGCATCGACATTGCCCTCGATGCGTAGGCTGCCGCCATTGTTGTTGTTATCCCAGACACAAGTGGTGCCTGCTGCCGTGGAAAGGCTGGCGACGCTCTGCGAGAAGCTGACCGCGCCGTTGTCGCCGGTCTGGGTAAAGCTTGCGGTATCGGCAAGGCTCATGGCGCCGGTGGCGAAGTCATTGTTGCCCACCGTTACGGCCCCGCTGCCCGTGATGGTGAAGCTGCCTGCTGCGCCGGAATACTGGAAGGCGTTGGGAATGGCGAGTGTTCCGCCAGAGACGGCAAGGTCTCCCGAAATGCTTATATCGCTGGCCGCTGTGGCGGTCCCCCCGCTCTTGGCGATAGAAAGATTTTCAAGGGTGGCGTTGGTTACGTTGAGGCTCTGATCGTCCCCCCCCGAGAGGGTGACGGTGCCGCCGCTTGTAAGGGCGCCCGGGGTGCAGGTAAGGTTGCCCGCGAGGGTGAGGGCGTGGGTGCCCATAATCAGGGTGCCGGAAGTGAGGGTTACGCTGCCCAGTGCTCTGGTTGCGCCAATGGTGCTGGCCGCAGTCCAGGAGCCGGTACCGAGGTCGAGCGTAAGGCCCTGGGTTCCGGCGGTCACGGCGTTGGTATCCCCCGTTACCGCGACATTGGCGTTTGCCGTCGTGAGTGTCGTCGTTGCCCCCAGGTCGAGGGCCCCGCTTACGGTGATGGCGGTACCGGCGGCAAGGCCGCTGTCGTATTCCGCGCCGTTGAAGCGTACCGTCGCGGCGGTTAAGGACTGTGCCCCCGTCGTCCAGGCCGATCCCGCGGCAAGGGTGCCGCCCGCCGTAAGCGTAAGGGCGGATAGTCTGTTTATCGTGTCTCCCAGGCCCCCAACCGAAGAGGCCCCGCTCCCGCCGATGGCTGTAAGCGAGAAGCCCGCGCCGCTTACGCCCGCAAGGGTAAAGGCGCCCGAACCAGCGTTCGCGACGAGGATGGTGTCGGCGGTAAGGGTTGTGCCTGTCGAGCCGAAGGAGAGGGAACCCGCCGTCGCGGTGATGGTTCCCGCGAGGCTCTTGGGCCCGGCCGTTGCCGTAGCGCCGCCTTCGAAGGTCGTCGTGTCGGTATCAGCAGTACCAATTGTGGTAGTACCGGTGTTGAGGAAGGCGATTGCGGTGGCGCCCCCGAAGGAATTGCTCGGGCCTAGGAGGCTAAGGTCGTAGCCCCCGTTAGCGGTGACAAGGTTGTCCAGCATGGCGTTGCCCGAAACCGTAATGGCCCCGGTCTGGGCCGCGTTGCCCAGGGTAAGGGTATAGGCGTTCGCGCCATCGGTAACGGCGCCTGCTATCTGTATGGATCCCGCCCCGCCGGTGGCGAGGGTCGCGTAGTCTGCGAGGGTGAGGGTGTCGGTTGTCGCGTCGAGTAGCTGCATGGAAGCGGCCGTAATCGAGCCTGCTATCGTGATAGCCGAGGGATCTGTCGCAACGAGGTCGGCCCCGAAGGTGAACGAGTCGGCCGCTTCGTTGCCCAGCTGGAGGGTTCCCGTGTTTGCGAAGGTGGTATCGGGCGTTATGGCATTGGAGGCCCCGGTAATGGCTACATTGTATGCGTTGGCGGTACTGGCGACCGTAAAGGCCGTCGTGGCCGTAAGGCCGCCCGAGAAAGCGATGGTCGCCCCAGCCTGACTCTCGTTTACGGCTATTGAGGGAGATGTTACAGCTCCCTGAAATTCAACGCCGTTGGAATTGGCCACGGCGATTGAAGTTGCGTTAAAAGTAGGGGCGTCAAAGATATAGGCGGCTGTGGCGCTGTTGATTATCAGGCTTGCGTAGCTTCCCTGCGATACCGTAATCGTGACGGGGTTCGGGCTGTTGTATTCGCTTGTGCCGGCGCTCAGGAGTTCTTCCGTAACCGTTTCGGTTCCGTACAGGCGCAGGCTTGCGCTCGCGTTCTTCGTCACCGCAGTTGCGGATATGTTGTAGCCTGCAAGGGCCAGGCTTGAGGATGCTTCAAGCGTTATCGAGGCGAGGGTTCCGACTCCGGTTCCCACGCCTGCATCGAGGGTCGGGAAACCGTTGGTTCCGATCGGGCTGGTGGGTATGGTTACCGTATCCAGATTCCCCGGGCCGCCCGAGGGGGCTGTGGGGCTCCAGTTGGTGCCCACGCTCCACAGGTTTGAGCTTATCCCGGTCCAGTAGTAGTCTGCGGCGTGCAGGGCAGACGGGGCAAGGAGGCCCAGGGCGGCGATGCAGAGTGCGGTAAAAAGGCCGGTATAGGGGTGGCTGCTGTGCCGGGAGGGGGCGGGGGAATTGTCTATGGCCGGTTTTTGCATGCTCGGGACCTCTTGTCGGGGTGCTTACGGGTTTGACGCTGCCTTCTACCATTATAGCGCTGCGCAGAGGGGTCTATCAGACTATCGGCATCTTCTTGTGCGCGATTCAGCCAAAAGGGCGAATTGGCCCGCTTGGGCGAGCCTGAGGGGCGCTCGGGTACTGTTGCGTTGCGGTGGCCTGTGCTATATTTTATTGATAATGAAGAAAGGAATGCTCGAAAAAGTCTACATACTGATAGTTTCACTCCTCGCCACGGCGGGGGTTCTGTGCACCGCCTCCTGCGACAGCGTCGTCTGGGGGGCGGACATCAAGAGCTACGTCGATGCCGGCCTCTCGAACGTCTTCGTACGTCATTTTTCTACCAATCTTGCCAGCCCCACCAAGAGCGTCCCCTCGCGGGAAGTGGTAACCGTGACGGTCTCTGTCGTCAACCCCGAGTCCCTCGCCTTGCAGGCCAGCCTCGACTGCCCGGGCGCTCCGCAGGGCCTGTCCTTTGCCCAGCCCCAGTGGCTGAATGGCGACTACGAATCACTCTCCTTTACCTTTACCGCGCCGGAGGGTGCCGAGCGTACGACTCTTCCCTTCGCCTTGAGCTTCCACGCCCCGGCCACCGTAAAAGACTACCCCGACCTCCCCGTTCCGGTGCGCGTCGACAGCTATCCGGATGTCCCGGAAACTGTCCTTACCTCCTTTGGCCCCGACAGCAAGAGCTTTGTGGCCTTCCTCCTGCCCGAAGGCTACCGCAACGAGGACATCGTCGCGGTGCGGGTAACGGGAAGAAATAAATCCGGCTCTTCCAAAACAGACCGTGTCCCCGTTCAAACGGATGGCAATTTGGTACGCTGGTCGCCGCCAGGGGCTGCCCCCAATGACGGCTATACCTATTCCTTCGTGTGTATCGACGCAGTGGGCCTTGAATCCGAAGCCTCTGCAGCTTTCGAACAGGACACGCGTTACCTGGTTTTCTACAATGCCAACGGGGGGACGGGTTTGGTCATGGATACTGCTGGCTATGATGTCGGGGATCCCGTTACCCTTCTTCCCGCAGATGAATTGAGTCGCGAGGGCTACGTCTTTGCGGCTTGGAACAGCGCCGAAGATGGTTCGGGCAATCCCCATACCCCCGGCGAAGCGGTTCCCATGGAAATTGGCGGGCTCGAGTTCTGGGCGCAGTGGGAAGCGACAAGCTACAGTGTGCAGCTCCAGCTCAACGAAGGAAGCCTCACGGCGGGCGCGACAAATCCCTTTACCTACACCATCGAGGATGAAACCATTACCCTCCCGCTGCCCGTGCGCCCCGGCTACAGCTTTGGCGGTTGGTACGACAACGCGGGTGGTACGGGTGAGGCAATCACGGAGATTCCCTCCGGCAGTACGGGCAACAAGACCTATTATGCCAAGTGGGATATATCTCCCTATACCATTACCTGGAACCTCAACGACAGCGAGCTCTTCCCGGCCACGAACGATCCCGCCAATCCTGTCAACTTCGACGTAACCGATTCCATTGACTTTGAAGAGCCCACACGTCCCGGCTTTGCGTTCGACGGCTGGTACGAGAATGCAGACTTTACCGGGACTGCCCTTACGGCCTTGCCGGAAGGTACCGCGCGGAATCTTGAGCTCTACGCCAAGTGGACAGCCCTCTCCTATACGATAACGTGGGACCTCAACGATTTGGCCGCATCCCCTGCCACGAATGCTCCCTCAAACCCGGCAAGCTATACCACCGGCCAGACCCCGGCCTTTGCCGCCCCCTCGCGCCCCGGCTTTACCTTCGACGGCTGGTACGACAACGACGACCTTATGGGGACAGCCCTCACGGCCCTGCCGGCGGGCAGCTACGGCGACAAGACGTATTACGCCAAGTGGGTCGAGTTGGCTGGTGTCACCATCAATATGGACGTGAGCGGGCAGGCATTGGTGTTCACAAACACCACAATGAGCCTTGCGCCGAACTCCCAGCTTCAAATAAGCTGCACCAACTCTGCCCTCGCAGCCGGCGGCTCCAACTGGGTCTGGCGTATCGACGGCGCCAGACAAACCGACCAAAACGGCTCCAGCTTTACCTGGACACCTCCAATCAACAATATCGGCCAGTATGTCATCTCCTGCGAGGTGACCTACCAGGGCCTGGTCTACTCGGGGAGTGTAACGGTAACGGTGGATTATCAGTAGTATATTGATGATCAGGAGGGAGTAGCGGGGCTCGCATGAGCCCCGCTTGCGGTGTTTTCGCTTTACAGGCGCGCTTGAAGGCGATGGAAGAGGACTGTTTGCTGACCCGACACAACGAAACCCGCCCGTAGAAGCAGGAGATTGTGTTCTATACTACCCACTTCAATACCGTTGACACTCATCGAGAGGCTTCCCTCTTGTAATTGAACGCTTATCCTGCCCCCGCTATTTGTGCGAATACTTTCCCTCGCGGCTTCTGTCCAAGGAAGCAGCTGTGTCCAGTCTGTCCCCTTTTTTACCCATATAGAAGCTTCTCCATAGGCAGTAATCCCGCAGAAGAGCATGCTGTCGTCGTTTTCGCCCAAAGCAAGGCCAAACAAGCGATTGTCCAAACCATCAAGATGGAAGCAATCGAGGTGGATGAGGGCCCGTGTGTTATTATCGCGAAGCCAGCTGTGGAGCGGGTTGGTAAAACGATCAAAGTCGCTCTTGTTTTGCATAAAGTAGCCATCAGTGCCTATCCATGTGGCGACATCGGCATCCGGCCTGTTAACGAGTGGCCAGAGGCCTCTTTTATTTTCTTCAAATCCTTCAAGAAACAGAACATCTTCTCTCCGGGTCAGCATATCCTTTCCAAGAAGTTTTTCTGCAGCTTCCCGGACATAACTGACGGGATCTTCCGTTGCCAGATTTAAAATGCTCTCAAGAAGGGGAGCGGACAGCGGTGCCTTTTGCTTCTTCAGCTGTTTCAAGCTGTAATGGCGTATCCCCCAGTCAAGGGAGGAGAGTTTGTTTGCATAGTCTTCAACGCGTGCTGCTATCGGTAGCCGGTCGGTGGCATCACTTGCAGAGAGAATATAGGTGGTTACAGAACCTGATGACAATCCAACATCGAAGCTTTCCCATTTTATGTCTTGCCTGCGTATGCTGGCAAAGAGTATGGTGCCAGCCCGTACATCCAAATCCAGTTCAGTGGACCAGCTATATCGGTGGCGAACTGTCGCTTTCCATTGCCCCTGTGGCAGTGTTACCAGGAGTTCCTGTTTTGTCGACCACCAGTCATGGTTCTTTATGGTCTTTGGAGCGAATCCCTCCCGCTCCAAAGTGATGTCCAGGCCTATGGTATCGGTGTCCCAAAACCCGTGCGTTGCTGTGTAGAAGAGGACCTTCCCCGATTCCTGCTTGTTGTCTGTACCTATCACTGCTTTCATCTGTGTAGCGCACGAAGCCAACAAGAGCACAGACAGCAGAGAGAGCGCGGCAGTACCCGTTCGTTTCATGAAGGGCCTCCTTTCTTGATTTACTTAACATTATATACCCTGTGTTTATGGAAACATCACCCCTGGAACTTGTTTTGTTGCAATCCGGAGCATGTTTGAGCAAAGCTTGTCGCGTTACCCCTCCCGGCGCGCCCCCCTCCGCTTGGCGTCACGGGACCCTGTCGCTATACTTCCTTCCATGAAGACTGCCGCTGCGGTGCTGGACCGCGAGACCCTCCTAGTCTCGATTGTCGAGGGCGAGGTTTTGTTTGCCGAAGACGAGCCGGGCTTTGTTCCCGATTACTCCAACGAATTCCATCCCGGCGAGAACCGGGTTGAATGGTACGGTGTCCTGGATACGGATGCTGCCGCCAGGGCCGCCGCCTGGCGACTGAGCTCTGAAGACGACAGTACCTACGGGGTGACGGGGCGTTGTGTCGAAGCCGTCCATCGCAAGACCAAGATTGCCGGTATGGCCCAGATTCGCTGGAACGACGAACTTGAAGACTACGAGTATGAAACCCCGCTCGCGCACAGCCTGTATCTGGTCTTGCCGTCACCGCTCGTCGAGGGCGCCCGCTACCTCCTGCGAAGCGACCTCCTTGGGGGCGCGGAGTGGACTATCAGCCTTGATTCTTTTTCTTCGATTTCCGAAGCCCTCCACGTCAACCTGCACGGGGCGAGCCCCTCTCAAGGGGTGATTCACTGCGACCTGTACCACTGGATGGGCGAGGGTGGTGCGCGCGACTATGCCGGCTTCGAGGGGGCAGCTGTCTGGCTCGTCGAAGAGCCTGCTGATAGTCTGGAAGCCGAAGCCCGTCGCACGAGAGCGGGAAGCCTTTGTGCGGGGGCCCGCGAGGCGCCTCCCGCTGCAGAATACTTTTCGCGGAACTTCATCGCCTCGAGCGACTGGATTGCAGATATCCCTGCCCCGGCAAAGCCGGGCCGCTACCGCATCGCCATTGAGGGAATCGGAACGAGCCAGCCCTTTACCGTGGCTACCGGGCGCTGGAAAGAGCCCTTTGCGACGAGCCTTCGCGGCTTCTATTACATGCGCCTGGGCGAGGCCATTCGCGAGGACATCATCCCCGAGCCGCGCCAGCCGCGCTACATCCCCGGGGTGGAACCGGTCTCGTGCAGGATTCTGCGCACCTCCATGCACCCCTGGCACCCCGAGTGGAAGACCTTTGCCCCCGGCGACAAGTGGGACCCGCCTTCGTACTGGGCTCCCTACGTGAAACCCGGCAGCGAGCCCAACATGTTGGCCCGTGGCGGCCACAGTGATGCCTACGACTGGGACCGCCACCTGGGCCACGTGAGCATCATCTACGACATGCTCCTTCCCTTCTATATATTACGCGGCCGCCCTGCCTGCGACGACACCGGCATCGCCGAAAGCGGTAACGGCATCCCCGACCTCCTGGACGAGGCGCGAAACGAGGTCGATTTTTGGCTCGCCCTGCGCGACGGGGACGGCTATTCGCACGGCGTCACCAACCCGGACAAGGACGGGACGATGTATCAGGCTGATGCTACTTCCTGCGCGGCCTGGGCGAGCGCGGCGAACGCTGCCATGCTCGCAAGCTGCCTCGCCCTTGCCGGCAAGGGCGAGCTGGCTGCCTCCTACACGGCGGCCGCTCTCGAGGCCTGGGAGGTAGCGTCCCGCTCCCCGGATGAGGAGCTCGACCGCTTCCAGCACACGGGCGTAAACGGGATGCTCTTTCGCGATTTTCGCATGACGGCGGCGGCCTTCCTTTGGGACTGTACCGGCGAGGAGCGTTTCGAGTGGATTGTGCGCGAGACAGCCCTGGTGAGTGCCGGCATCGACGAGGTCTGCGTGAAGGGCCGGGATCAGGTCTGGGCGACGGCCGGCTACCTCTTTTCGCAGCGCGAACCGACCGACGCGGCCTTTGCGGCCCGCCTTCGCGCGGTGGCAATCGCCGCGGGCTGTGCCCAAGCCGCCGCTGTCGCAGATGATCCTGCCCGCCGTTCGAGCGACCGGGAACTCCTCTACTTCCACACGGGGCAGAACGTCGACCGCATCATCCTCGCCCATGCCTTGATGGCGGCCGCCCCCGGCTGCACTACAGCTGCCGGCGCGGAGCCGGTCGAGCTCCTCGACACCCTCCTCCTGGAGGCCCTCCTCCTCGAAGCCGACTGGGGTATGGGGCGGAACCCCCTCAACATGGTTCAGATGACGACGGCGTACAGCCCCTTGGCAGTGTATAGATCGGTGGAGAACGCCTACACGACGGGTCGCCGCGACGGCCGACCGGGCCTCCATCCGGGGCACACTCCCTACTTCAACACCAACGACTGGGGCCGCATGATTATGGCCCGTCCGTCGTGGATCGCGGCCAAGGGCTGGCCGCCCCTTGAGGCCTGGCCGCGCGGTGAGGCCTGCTACAACACCCGCTGGGCATGGGCCCACACCGAGTTCACCCCCCAGCAGACGATGCGCGGCAAAATGGCCCTCTATGCCTACTTGTGGGGGCTTGGGCTGTAGGGGCAGCTGCTGTTTGGGGCGACGGGGCGCGCAAGCCTTGTGTATACCATCAGGATTTTGTGCCAAATTCGTCACGACACGATGAAAAACACACAAAAACCTGATGGTTTTTGAGCCAATTTCAAAAGTCGGTTACTTTTGAAATTGGTTTTGGAGGAAAGAAAACAAGTCTTTGTATTTGAATGACTTGTTTTCTTTTCTCCACCTACATACAAGGTAGCTCTTTCAAAACTTCCCGAGTTTTGAAAGAGCCTCCTTAGGTGAATATATATATTCGCCACCATACATTTATGGGTGCCCTTGCAAAACTCCCCGAGTTTTGCAAGGCCCTCAGTATAAAAAATGAATTTCTTACATTCTTCTCATCGGCCTCACACCCCCGGGGTGGATAGTGTGCACGACACCGCCCCGGTGTCTCCAACCACAGGAGGTTTTCATGACAAAGAGAGTACAGGGATTGGCCGCGCTCATGGCGTTGGCCTTGATTGCTCCCCTCGGGCTGTATGCCGCGGGAAACAAGGAAGCGGCGGCTGCATCGAGCGCGAATGAATCGGTCAAAACCGCAAAATACGTATTTTTGTTCATCGGCGACGGGATGTCGATGACCCAGGTAAATGCCGCGGAGATCTACACCAACGCACGCGCCAACGACGAAATCAAGATCGCCAAGTTGGGCTTTACGCAGTTCCCCGTGTCGGGCCTCACGACAACCTATGACTACGGGTCGTTCATTACCGATTCGGCTTCCTCCGCGACGGCCCTCGCCACGGGCAAAAAGACCCTGAGCGGGGTCATCAACATGGACCCGGGCAAGACCGTTCCGTACACCATCATCACCGAGCAGCTCAAGGCGCAGGGCTGGAAGATCGGCGTGGTTTCCAATGTTTCGATCGACCATGCGACACCCGCAGCCTTTTACGCGAAGGTGCCTTCCCGCGGCAACATGTACGATATCGCCGTCCAGTTGGGCGACAGCGGCTTCGATTACTTTGGCGGCGGCGGTTTTGCGCAGCCCACCGGAAAGAAGAAGGATCAGGCTGATGTCGTGGCGCTCGCCAAGGAGAAGGGGTATACCTTCATCAACGATGCAGAGAGCTTCCGTGCCCTCAAGGCAGGCGCCGGCAAGGTGCTCGCGGTCAACCCCGTTCTGCAGGATGCCGCTGCCATGCCCTACGACATGGACCGCGGTAGCGATGAACTCTCCCTTGCAGACTTCGTTGCAAAGGGCATCGAACTTCTGGACAACGACAAGGGCTTCTTCCTGATGACCGAAAGCGGGAAGATCGACTGGGCCTGCCACGCAAACGATGCGGCCGCCTCCATCAACGATACCCTCGCCTTTGACCGCGCTATCGCAGAGGCCGTCGCCTTCTACAACAAGCACCCCGAAGAAACCCTCATCGTGGTTACCGGCGATCACGAGACCGGCGGCATGACCCTGGGCTTCGCCGGGACCAAGTATGCGACCTTCTTCGACAAGGTCGCCGGCCAAAAGGGCTCGTTCCAGGCCTTCAACGACAAGGTTCTCGGGCCGTACAAGGCGAGCACCCCGGTCGAAAAGGCCCGCCTCGCGGACCTCCTGCCCCGTATCGAGGAGTACTTCGGGATTGCGTACGACTCTCTGGCGGTTCACGAGAAGGAACAGCTCGAACGGGCCTTCCAGCGCAGCATGGGAAACGAGATTGAACGGGCGGTATCCGAGGAGCAGTACCTCCTTTACGGCGACTACGAACCCCTTACCGTCAAACTTACCCACATCATGAACCAGCATGCGGGTATCGGTTGGACCTCTTATTCGCACACCGGCGTGCCGGTTGTCACCTTTGCCCTGGGTGTCGGCGCCGAACTTTTCGGCGGATACTACGACAATACCGACATCCACACCAAGCTTTTGCAGCTTGCCGGCCTCTCCACGACCGCCAGTGCAGCCCCCGCTGCGGCTGTCGCTTCCCGCTAGTCAGAGTGTAGTAACAGGAAGCTTGCAGTTGGTGGCGTATGCCGCTCATGGAGGCTTTGAAACTGCTGACTAATGCGGTTTCAAAGCCTGGAAGAGCGGCAGTTTGGGCCTTTTGGCCCCGAACTGCAGGCTTCTGGTTACTGGCTGCACCCTTTGGAGTTCCCATGCGCCCACCCTTTGCCTCCCGTTCATCCCTCATATTCATACTCGTCCTCGCCGCCCTTTCGCTGGCCCTCTTTTTTGTGCCCACCGGCTTCGAGTCAACGCTCTACGCCAATTCGGTCCGTGCCAAGGTGCGGGTTGAATCGGTCGACAACAGCCTCGTCAAAAACTACGGGGTGACCAATCACGGCCACCAGAGCCTGTCCATCACGGTGCTCGGCCGCCGTTTTCGGGGCCAACGCTACGAGACGACCAACCTCCTCATGGGCAAGCTCGAACTGGACACCCTCTACGAGGAGGGCGACAGCGCCCTCGCGGTCCTCGACCTCGACCCGCAAAATGGTTCTGTCGTCGACGTCAACCTCGTAGGGCCATACCGCCTGGGTGTCCAACTCCTCCTTCTGGCCCTCTTTGCCCTCTTCCTCGTCGTCTACGCCGGCAAGGTGGGCCTCAAAGCCCTCCTGTCCTTTGCCGTATCGATACTCGTCCTCTGGAAGCTCTTCATCCCCGCCATCCTGCACGGTGAGAGCCCCATCCCGCTCGCCGTCATTATGGTAACGGTCCTTACCGCCATCATCATCTTTTTGGTTGCGGGCTTTACCCGAAAGGGCCTTACCGCCTTTCTGGGGGCGGCAAGCGGGGTCCTCGTTACCGCCATACTCGCCCTGGTCTTTGGACGGGCTTTTCGCCTGCACGGCGCCATTCGCTCCTTTGCAGAGTCCCTGCTTCATTCCGGCTACGGGCACCTGGACCTTACGGGCATACTCTACGCTTCGGTTTTCATTGCGGCTGCCGGGGCAGTCATGGATCTTTCCATGGATATTGCCGCCGCCGTCGACGAAATCCACCAAAGGCACCCCGCGCTCCCCCGTGGGGAAATCATCAAGAGCGGGATGGCCGTAGGGCGTTCTGTCGTCGGGACCATGACGACGACCCTCCTGTTCGCCTACTCCTCGAGCTACCTCACGCTGCTCATGGTATTCATGGCCCGCGATATTCCGCTTGAGAACATGCTCAACCTCTCGTATATCAGTGCCGAAATCCTCACCACCCTCGTGGGCAGTTTTGGCCTTGTGACCGTCGCGCCCCTTACCGCCCTGGCTGCGGGTATCGTCTACAAGAGGGAAAAGGCCCTTTAGGCTGATAGTCCACTCCGCGCCCCGTGGTGCTGGTGTCTGGCCGCCAGGGCGGTGGGTCTGTTGGTATGCGGAGATTATCACCCGTATTCTCCGCACATATTGCGGAGAATAGCTTGCGTATTCTCCGCAATATGTCTACACTGTTCCCATGGCGTGGTTATGGGAAGCAGACAATTGGACCAATTTTCGCTTCGACACTTCCCTGTATTCCAGCGAGCTAGCCGCTCAAGAGGATCTGCGCCAGGCAATTATCACCAGGATGTCCGTCTTTGGTCGGGAAGATCGTGCCAGCCTGGGCCTGGAAGGTCGCTGTGGGGAAGTGCTTTCCACCAGCGAGATAGAGGGTGAGTCGTTGGGCCATGAGGCGGTGCGTTCTTCGCTTGCCCGAAGAATGGGAGTTGATATTGGGGCCCTTCTTCCTGCCGATGCACGAGTTGAGGGAATGGTCGAGCTCGTTCTTGACGCGACCGGTTCATACGACAGGCCCCTTGATAACGAGCGGCTCTTCGCCTGGCATCGTCTCCTCTTCCCCTACGGCCGATCGGGGATACATCGTATCGAGAGCGGCTCTTGGCGAAGCGACAGCGAGGGGCCCATGCGTGTCATATCGGGTCCCATGGGAAGGGAAACAGAGCACTTTCGGGCACCCCCGGCAGAGCGGCTTCCCCGGGAGATGGCACTCTTTCTTGATTGGTTTGAGGGCCCCTCAACGGGGCCGCAGGGGGAGGCGCTGGATCCGGTCTTGAAGAGCGCCATTGCGCACCTGCGCTTTGTGACCATTCACCCCTTTGAGGATGGTAACGGACGTATTGCACGAGCCATCGCAGACCGGCAATTGGCCAGGGCCGAGGACTCAAGCGAGCGCTGGTACAGTATGGCGGCGGCAATACGGCGCGATCGCAAGAGATACTATGACTTGCTGGAATCGACCCAACGCGGTTCGGGTGATATCGGAGATTGGCTCTCCTGGTACCTGGCGTGCCGCAGAAATGCCTTGAATACGGCAAACGGGAGACTCGAACACAGTGCCCGGGTCTTTCGTCTGCGTGCCCGGGCGAGCCGTTTGGCGCTCAACAGGCGACAGCGCCACCTGCTCGACCTCTTGACCGGCGACTTTGTGGGGAAGCTTACGAGCAGCAAGTGGGCGCTCCTTGGCAAGTGTTCACAGGACAGCGCGAGTCGCGATATAAACTCCCTTGTTGCGGCCGGGCTCCTGAAGAAGAGCGAAGCGGGCGGCCGCAGTACCAGCTACGAGCTCGTGTGGGATGATTGAAGACTCCAGCCGCCGGAGGCCCCGGTGACAGATTATCAATCGCTTGTGATGGAGGAAGCGAAACGGTTTGCGGCGGCCATGATGGCAGCGTGGTCCCGGGCCAGCGAGAAGTCGCTTGCGAGGATGCGGCCGTCTTCGGCGGAGGAGAGGGTCCAGGCGATAAGCCAGCCCTCGTCGGTGGCCACAAGGCTGCCGCTTGCGACGTAGTCGGCAGAGAAGAGTTTCCCCAAGACCTGGTCCCGGCTTCCCGCAGACTGGCTGGCCAGCTGCGCTTCGAGCTCGTTGAGGGCCTCTTCGCGGGATTTCGCATCGACAACACGAAGATTCGGGCACTTTGAAAGGGCGTCGCGGCAGGCGAGGCGGGCAATTTGAACCGTGGCTTCGTCTGCCCCATGGGATTCAGGGGGCGACACGACAATGAGGGGATTTGCCTTGAGGCTTGCAAGCGGGGCCTCCTGACGGTAGCCATCGAGCCACACGGCATATTCCTGTGCGCTTTCGGGGGACTCTATACTGATATCGCGGATATCCTCGGTACCCAGCATGACCGCGATGGCACGCTTTGCCCGCTCGCCGATGTTTTGGGCAAAGGCCTGGGCCGCCTTGCGCTTGGCTTCCTCCATGCTCTGTGCCGCAGCGAGCCTGAACTCGAGTATGGCGCGGTTCGCACTCTGCGGGAGTCCTGCAGAGACAAGCTCGAAGAGGGCCCGCTCAGCCTCTGTCCGGGCCCCCGACAGGAAGAGATCCCAGGCGCGCTTTTCGAGATTTTCCCCGCGGCTTTCGGATCGTGCGGGTTCATCTGTGGCGCTGTCGTCAAGGTAGACAACGCGGCTGCGGGGCGCGCCCCCACAGGACGAAAGCGAAAGCGTAAAGATCGCGGCTGCAAAGAGCGCGGGGCAGACTATCAGCAGGTACTTCTTCATTATATTCCTCTGTCTTCAAGGTATACAGTGAAGATAGCACATGCAAGGGGGTGTAACCGGGGCTGTCTATGGTATCTCCAGCATTTCGGGGAGCCTGTGTTTGAAAAGACCGTTGAGTCCCTGGTATTCAGGGTGTGATTGAATACCCCTCAAAATTGAGGGGTGCTCTGGAGTAAGGACCTTTTGTATCCCAAAAAGATGCGCGGATAGATTGACCGTTCACCACCTTCAAGGGGGGGGATATTCATGGCTATGGCTCCTTCGATCCAGAGGGGGCCCAAGCCTGCGCGGAGCCCGGCCAGGGCGTGTATGCCAACAAAAAGCTCCGATACCATATCGAGTGAAAGCATGGCGCCGGCTATCGCCTCGAGGCTGGTAAAGCCCGAGCGTATGCCAATTTTGTAGAGCAGCGGGAAGTCGGACAGGATGACCATAGCGCCGTTGGGGAGGTCCCAGGTCATGAAGTGTATGCCGAACTCCGGGCCGGTATACATGTTTCCGCCAATGGGAAAGACGAAGTCCATCCAGCTTGCGAGGCGGGCGCCCAAGATTCCGTCGAGAGCGGGTTCGCCACTATCAAAGCGAGCGGTGTAGCCAAGGCCGACCCCGGTGTTGATATCGAGGGCACAGATTGGCTGTACGAGAGCCAAAGCGAGCAGGGCGATAGCGGGCAGGGTAAGGATTCTTTTCATGCAGGACTCCACGTTGGGTATTGTGGGCAACAGTGTGCCCCTGCAATCAGTACGGGAGTCTCTGCGGTTTTTTGCTACAAAACAGAAAAAAAAATGCCTCTTGGCGGAATTTTTTTACCTTTAAGCGATTGTTATGACCGGTTCCGTGATATGCGGGGGCCCAAAAAAGCCCCCGGTATGGGGGCCGGGAAGCGGTTTTGGAGATTGGGGGGTGTTAACAGTATCAGTTTTTGATGAAGGCGTCGTTCTTGACGTGCATGGCCTCGAGTTCTGCCATTATCGCATCGACTACTGCCTGTTTTGCATCTGCCTCCGGGGCGAGGCTCTCGCGGACCCGGTTGCGGAACTCGTTGCAGGAGAGGACAGGACTCGCCTCGACGAGCATATCGGCCTTTGTGATGAGGTCCTCTTCCATACGGCCCTCCTGCATGTGAAGCGCGAGGCCGTTGAGCGAGACGAGGCACATGTTGTCGAAACCCTTGATGTAGGAGTCGATTTCGCGTACGCCGCGTTTGGTTTCGGGTTCCCAGGGCCGAAAGCGGGTTCCCGAGGGGAATACGAGGATGATTCTGCCGGATTTCTTGGCCGTGTTGAGGGCCTTCATGCTGGCGCGGTTGATGCCGGCAAGGCGTTTTATTTCATCCTGGTCTTTTTGTGGATCGAGTTTTGCCAGCGAGCGGCTGGGGGCAATGACGATGCGCGAGTAGCACTCGGCGAAGGCCGTGACGACTGGATTCGACTCGTTGAGCTTGACCCCGGCGATGGCGATGATGGCGTCGGCGATGGCGTCGCCGTTTTCCATGGTCGAGCGGATGAGCCAGGCCAGGACCGGGAGGTCGAGGTTGGAGTAGTGTTCCACGAGGAGGAGGCAGGATTCACCGTCCTGAGCCCGGCGGTAGAGCTCTTCAATGTGCTCTTTGCCGCGCAATTCGGTCTTTTCGCCCAGGTTTTCCTTGACGATTTGGTTCATGTAAAAGAGGGTGTCCTTGTTGCCCTCCTGCAGGACATTGTCCTCGGTAACGACGGTCGACTGCCGGGCCTTCTTGAGCATGTCCACGATGAGATTCCGGTAGCGAACGCTGATTTTCTCCATTATCTGCACCTCTTGCGGCAGTATAACGGCCCCATGGCCGGGTAGTCAACGCAGGGGGCGCGTCGGGAAGCCCTTAGAAGTCCGCAAGGAAGAAGGCCACGAGGAGGGTGAGGAGCCGCGCCGCGTCTTGATCCCCCTGCCGGCCGGAAGAGGGTAGTGTGAAGAGACGGCCCGAGGCCTTCCGTATTTCGGACAAGATCCAGACCAAGGAGCCCAATCGGGTATCTATTCGCAGGGCCATATGCAGAAAAGACTCGTCGCCGGCCCCCTGGCCAAAGATGGCTGCGAGGAGTTCCTGTGCGTAGTTGAAAAGGGCCTGGAGGGCCGGGCCGTACTCCTCGTCGTCCAGGAGGCCCTGAATCTCGAGTATGCGCCCCGAGGCCTCCTTGAGGGCCTGTTTGGACCCGCGGGTAAGCCCCGGCTCGCCCAAGCTGGTGGCGACAAAGCGCAGGTTCTTCTCCATGCGGGTAAAGAGACGGTGGCTGCGCTTGATCTGCCCGGCGGCAGAGCCGGAGACATAGGGGTAGAAGGCCCCGTTTTCCCCCAGTAGGTTCCCGAAGACGAGGGCATACTGGCGGCGGCGGCCCGAACTCTTGCAGGACAGGAAGTGCGGAAAGAGGGTGAAGACCGGTTCGTGGAGGTCCAAGCGGCTCGCGGCCTCGGCGGCGCTTATGCGCAGGCGTTCGGTTGTCGCCTCGCTCCAGACCCGCAGGATGATGCGTTCGGCTTCGTTACCGCCTATGTCGGCGAGGGCCTGGAGGCAGGCGTCCGCGAGCTCGAAGCTGCACTCGGGGTCGAGGACCGCATCGAGGGCCGGAACGGCTTCCACGAGACGCAGCTTGCCCAGGGCGCGGGCTGCGCTTATCCGCAGGCTCGAAGATGAATCGCCCAATGCGTCCATGAGGGGGTCGAGGGCCAGGGGCGAGCCGATGCGCCCCAGCGCGCGGGCGGCCTCCTCGCGAATCTCGGGGTAGGGGTCGTTGAGGCGGGCGACTATTTCATCGATGGCTAGGTCGCCGGTTTCGGCCTCCATGGCCCGCAGGGCCTGGGCGGCGCGGCCGGGCTTGGTCGAGGCTGCCAGATAGTCGAGGTTGGCGTAGGTGCGCAGGATGCCGGGGTTGGCGAGCTTGGCCGTGACAAAGCCCAGGGGGCGTTCGCTCCCCTCGCGGACCCGGGCAATGGCCAGGGCAGACAGGCCAACCATGACAATGGCGATGAGCTGGACCAGGTGGAAGCTCTCGAAGTGCAGGCGCCCGATTGACAGGGAGAAGTCTGCAAAGAACTCGAAGAGGGCGCCGCCCACCACAGAACCGCCCGCCGACACAAGCCCGATAATGGCCAGGTACCAGGCCACCCAGGGAAGGCGGTTCTTGCGTGGGGCCAGGGTAAGCATCATCTGGTTTATACCCTCCCAAAAGGCTGGCGAGAGGAGCCCTGCCCCAAAGGAAATGAGGGGCAGGATAAAGGTGTAGCTGTGTGGGGTAAGGAAGAAGTAGCCGGTCCAGGCCAGGGTGTAGAAACAGCCCAGGACGACGACCGGCTTGCGGCCCCACTTGTCCATGATGGTCCCCCAAAACGGCGCCACGAGGACCCAGGTGAGCTGGGAAATGACATACATGATACCCAGCCAGGTGTTCGGCGCCCCGATCCCGTCCGGGTTGACAATCCAGGGCGACTGGAAGGGGCCTATCAGGTTGATGGAAAACTGGACGAGGCCCACCGCAACGGCAAATTGGACGAAATTGCGGTTTTTTACCGGCTCAAGTGCGTCCTTGGGGCTGAATACCTCATCCTCGCCGGGCGGGAGCTCGGGCATGAGGATGTGGAAGACGATGTCGGCAATGCCGGAAAGTGCCCCGAAGAGGAAGATGCCCCCGTAGACCCAGAAACGCGCCGGGCCGGCCGCAAAGTCCAGGAGCATGCTCGCGAGGAAGAACCAGATGACATTGACGACGTTCATCAGGGCCGAGCGGCGCATGAAGAAGGCCCCGCGGATTTTTTCGGGGAAGAGCTCTGCTACCCAGGCCCACCAATCGGCGTTGCTCATGTTCATGAACACGAAGGACAGGGGCATGGCCACGAGTATGAGGCGCATCCCGAAGGTAGTGTCGCCTGTAGCCGCGGCGACGAAGGCTGCCGCCGCTATCGAGAGGGTAAGGACGCGGTGGATGATGTGCAGGGTGATGAAGACCGGTTTCTTGCGTTTCGCCCGGCCGTAAATGAATATAGCGGCGAGCTGCAGGACACTCGAGCCCTGCAGGAGCCCCACGAGGAGACCCAGGGTGGCCGGCGAGACCCCCAGGGCGTTCTGGATGAAGACGTAAAAGAGGGGTTGCGCTGTACAGACGATGAACCAGACGGTCGAGAGACAGCCGGTGAATATGTTGAGTGTCATCGCCCGGTTCATGCGGGCGGCGCCAAGGATGGGTGCAGGGGAAGAGGTCATGGACTGATTGTAACGCCCCGCGCCCGGTGGTACAAGCGCGGGGCCGCCGGATCAGGCGGCGCGTCAGCGCCCCGGCGGTAGCCGGGGCCCCGGTGCTGGCCGGGGGCCCCGGCTACCGCCGGGAGCCCCAAATATCAGAATACCTTTCTTGAACCGGGTTTGACGGGCTTGGAGCCCTCTTTGCACAGGGGGCAGCTGGCCGCATCCCAGGTTTGGACGGTGGCCTTGCAGGCGGGGTAGAGGGGCCATACGGTGGGGACGCCCTCTGCGCGGCGGTCGACGACACAGGCAAGGGCGACGACTTTGGCCCCGAAGGATTCGAGGACCTTGGCGCTCTCGAGCGAGGATTTGCCGGTGGTGACAACGTCCTCGGCAATGAGGATGTTTTGCCCCTTGTGGACCTCGAAGCCGCGGCGCAGGGTCATGAGGCCTGTGTCGTCGCGTTCGGTAAAGATGGCCGGGAGGCCCAGCTGGCGGGCGAGTTCGTAGGCGACGATGATGCCGCCCATGGCGGGGCCCACGATAAGGTCAATGGAGAGCTCGCCGCTGTCCATAAGGGCCTTGAGCTGTTCTGCGACCGGCTTGAGGGCCTCTGCGGCGCGCGAGGGGTGCTGCAGGAGGCGGGCGCACTGGAAGTAGCGGTCGCTGTGGAGCCCCGAGGACAGGAGAAAGTGGCCTTCGAGCATGGCCTGGGAGTCTTTGAGAAGTGTGATAGCGTCGGACATTGCGTTCCTTCCTTCAAATAATCTGCGGGTATGCCCGAATATCGGCGCGCCCGGGAAACATTTTTACGGTCGTGCGGCCCCGTGGAGTTCGTCGATGGTGTAAAAGCCGTTTCGGGCCATGAAGGTCTCAAGCCCGTCGATGATCTCTGTCATGCTTGTTGGCCGGGCGAAGGTGGCGGCCCCCACTTGAATCGCCGCAGCGCCCGCCATGATAAACTCGATGGCGTCTTCGGCGCTGGCGATGCCACCCATCCCCACAACCGGTACCGAAACCGCCCCGCAGAGCTCCCAGACCATGCGCAGGGCGATAGGCTTTATGGCGGGGCCGGAGAGGCCGGCGGTAATATTGTCGAAGACGGGCTTTCGGCGGCGGATGTCGATGGCCAGAGCCTTGAAGGTGTTCACGAGCGAGAGGGCGTCGGCCCCGGCGTCCTCGCAGGATTTTCCCACGGCGCAGATGTCGGCGGCGTTGGGCGAGAGCTTGACCATGAGGGGCTTCTTCGTTGCGGCCCGCACGGCGGCGGTGACACCCGCGGCGTCCGCCGGGCACAGGCCAAAGGCCATGCCGCCGGCCTTGACGTTGGGGCAGGAGATGTTGAGCTCGATCATGTCGATGGGGCTGTCGTCGAGGAGGCGGGCCCCCGCGACGTAGTCTTCGAGGGTTGAGCCGGAGAGATTCGCGATGACGGCCGGGCCCAGGAGCCGCAGGGCGGGCAGTTCCCTTTCGATAAAGGCCGGGATACCGGGATTTTCGAGGCCGATGGAGTTGATGAGGCCCGCGGGGGTTTCGTGGAGGCGTATGCCCGTGTTGCCGGCGCGCGGCTCGAGGGTGAGTCCCTTGGTGGCAATGCCCCCAAGGCGCGCGATGTCGAGGAGGCCCGCGTACTCCTTGCCGTAGCCGAAGGTCCCGGAGGCCGCGATAACGGGGTTCTTGAAGGCCACCCCGGCGATGGAGAGCGAGAGGTCGGTGGGGTTCATCAGTAGAAGATCTCCCTGGCGTCGAAGATGGGGCCGTCGGCACAGCAGCGTTTGTTGCCCGACTTGGTGGCGACGGTGCAGCCCAGGCAGGCACCCACGCCGCAGGCCATGTGGCGTTCAAGGCTTGTGAGGCAGGGTGTGCCGTGCAGGGCGCACTTCTCTGCGACGGCGCGCAGCATGGGGTCCGGGCCGCAGGCGTAGACGGCGCGGTAGAGGCGGGGGTCGAGCTGGTCGGGGATGCGCCCCTCGCAGCCCTCGCAGCCGTCTTCGGTGGCGAGTATGACCGCCCGGGCCTCGAGGTCCACCATCCCGAAGGGACGGGAGCGAAAGCCCGCGAGGAAGTCGAAGTCGCCGGCCGGAAGGCCCTTTGCCAACTGGAGGAGCGGCGCAAGGCCAATACCTCCGCCCACGAGGGCGAGTGGTTTTGATCCGTCGAGGGGGCCGAGGCTCGACGCGGCAGACAGCCAGTCATTGCCCAAAGGGCCGGTTATTTCGATTTCATCGCCGACAACGAGGCTCTTGAGCTCGCGGGTGCCCGCCCCGCGCAGGGCGATCATGAAGCCCAGGACCCCGGCGCCGTAATCGGGCCCATCCCAGGAGCACACGCTGATGGGCCTGCCCAGAAAGGTGGCGCTTCGTACGGGTTTCAAGAGGAAGAACTGCCCCGGTTTGGGGGCGGCCCCGCACCAGCCGGTCTTGAGGAGGAATATCTCGTCATTGAGGGCGGTATTCTTGAGTATGGTGCTCGTGCGAAAGGCGCGGGCTTCGCCCGTGGAGCCGCAGGAACACTTGTTTTCGCTGCTCACCGGTTTGCTCCCGCTCCGCCAGCGTTGCTGGCGCCGCCAGCGTTGCTGGCGTCGCCAACCTTGTTGGCGTCGCCGGCTTCACAGGCGCCGCGTATGTCGTCGCGCATGGCGATGGCGGCCCGGCGGGCGGCGGCGGCGCAGTCGTCGAGGGTAAGGCTGGCCGGGTCGCGGCCGGCGGTATCTGCCACCCAGGCCTTGAGGATGGAGCGGGAGGCGTTCACGACGCCACCGTTGCCGTCGCGCAGGAGGAGGGCCGCGTCTTCTGCGGCGCCGCCCTGCGCCCCGTAGCCTGGAATAAGGAAGAAGAGGGAGGGGTAGCGGGCGCGGATTTCGGCGGCCTCTTCGCGCTCGGTACAGCCGATAACCGCCCCGATGGGGCCGTAGCCGCTCTTCCCGACGAGGCCCTCGTTCGCGGCGACGAGCTTGGCGGCGACCGCGTCGTAGACCCTCTTGCCGCCGTTTGCGGGGCGATGTTCCGGGGCGAGCTCGAGCTGCTCGAAGTCGCGGTAGCCCTTGTTGCTCGTGCGCACGAGGACGAACATCCCCTTGCCGCTCTCGCGGGCGAAGTCCCGCCAGGGCTCTATCGAATCCATGCCCATGTAGGGCGAGAGGGTCACGAAGTCTGTTTCAAAGTCGCCGGTAAAGTGGCCGCGGGCGTAGCGGGTGGCGGTGTCGGCGATGTCGCCGCGCTTGATGTCGCTTATGGCGAGGCCGCCCTTTTCGCGTATGTAGGCGAGGGTCTTGGCGTAGGCCTCGAGGCCGGCGAGCCCCAGCTCCTCGTAGTAGGCGATTTGGACCTTGTAGCAGGCAGATACGTCGAGGGTCGCATCCACGAGGGCCTTGTTGAAGGCGAGAACGGCCTGTGCCGGGCTTGCAGCATTTTTCAGTACGGCGGCCGGGAGGTAGTCGATGGCCGTATCCAGGCCCACGCAGACGTGGCCGCGCGCGGCAACCGCGTCAAAGAGGAGGTCTATGTTCATGGGTGCTCCACAGGGTGATAGGGTTCGGTTTCGTTCGGGTTGCGCGCCATCCATACGAGCGCGCCCCGCTGCCAAGTTGCCATGACTTTAGCAGTCATCGGCATCTGCGAAAAGGGGGTATTGCGGCCCCGGCTCATGAAGGCCGCGGGCTCGACCGTCCAGTCGGCTTCAAGGTCGACGAGGACGAGGTCGGCACGGAGCCCTTCCTTGACGAGGCCCCGGTCTTCGAGGCCCAAGAGGCGGGCGGGGGCGAGGCTCATGAGGGAAGACAGTTTCTCTAGGCTGATAGTCCCGCTGTCCACCAGGCCCGTTTTGAGGGCGGCGAAGGCGGTTTCGAGGCCCACAAAGCCGGGCGCTCCGCCTTCCTTGTCCTGCGGGCTGTGGGGGGCGTGGTCGGTACAGATCATGTCGATGGTCCCGTCCACGAGGCCCGCAATAAGGGCCCGGCGGTCCTCTTCTTCGCGCAGGGGCGGGTTTACCCGGCCGTGGGATTCGGCGCCCAGGGCCTCGGCGCGCTCGCGGGTAAGGAGGAGGTGCATGGGGGTCGCCTCAGCCGTGATGAGGCGCGACTCAGCCGTGATGAGGCGCGCCTCGGCCGTGACGGGGCCCGCGGGGCCGTCACCGGTCGGGTCGGCTGCGGCCGTTCTGCAATCGGCCTTGGCCGCACGGACCATCTCGAGGGCCTCCTTTGTGGAGACGTGGGCGATGTGAACCCGGGCCCCGGCTGCCCGCCCCAGGCGCAGGGCGCGCTCGGTGCCGGTGTTTTCCTCGGTACGGCTCCACTGGTCGCGGCTCGCGCCCGCTTCCTTCTCGCGTCGGGCGGCCTCGCCGCCGGCGTCGCAGTGGCAGGAGACCGGGATGCCCAGCCGGGCGGCCTCTTCGAAGGCGGCGGCAAAGACGCCCTCATCCTCGAGGTCCTTGCCGTCCTCGCTCAGGAGCCGGACCCCGGCCGCGTGGGCCTCCTCTGCCGAAAGGGCCTGTAAATGGCCCGTGTCGCGGCCCTCCATCCCCCGCGTAAGGGTGAGGACCGGGAAGAGCTCGCAGAGCCCCAGTGCCCCGGCCCGCTCGTGGAGGGAACGCACGAGGCCGATATCGTCGAGGACGGGCTTGGTGTTGCCCATGCATACGAGGCTCCCGTAGCCCCCCGCCGCCGCAGCCAGGAGCCCCGACTCGAGGGTCTCCTTGTGCGTAAGGCCCGGGTCCCGCAGGTGGGCGTGGGGTTCGACAAAGGCCGGCATGAGGGCCAGAGAGTCGGAGCCCTCGAGGTCAATTACCATGATGGGCCGGAGGCGCTGTTTTACAGCGCCTCCGGCCTTTGGCCGCTGCGCGGCCGCCGCGATCGCTTCGTCCCCCAGGGCCGCTATGCGGCCCTCCTGCATCAGTATGGATGTATTCCTTGAGCCCGTCGCATCGACGACGCGCACGTTGCGTATGAGGGTATCGACCCCCGCCCCCGGCCTGCCCGACATCACCGGAAGTCCTCCTTGCTGCGCACCTCGTCGCAGTACTCGCAGCGGTAGATGCCCTTCTTTTCGTCGACGAGGTGGAAGACCTGGGGGGCGTATTTTTCGGTCGAGCTGATGCAGCGCGGGTTTTTGCACACGAGGATGTTTTCCACGCGCTCGGGGAGCTGCAAGCGGATTTTCTCGCTTATCCGCTCGTTTTCGATAACGTTTATCGTAATGTCCGGGTCGATGAGGCCCAAAACGGCGAAGTCGATGGCGATGGTGTTGTCGATCTTGATGATGTCCTTGCGCCCCATGTGCTTCGAACTCGCGTTGACGACGAAGGCGACGGTATAGTCTGCCTTGTCCAGGCCCAGCCAGTTGAAGATCTTGAGGCCCTGACCGCTCTTGATGTGGTCGATGACGATACCGTTACGAATCTTTGCTATGTTCAGCATGCCGCTACCCCCAGGACGCTGGCCAGGAGGGCCATGCGCACAAACATCCCGTAGCGGGCCTGCTTGAAGTAGGCGGCGCGCGGGTCACTGTCGACTTCGGTCGCGATTTCGTTGACGCGGGGCAGTGGGTGGAGGATGATGAGGTCCTTCTTTGCCCCTTCGAGCTTGTCCGCGTCGAGTATGTAGCTGTCCTTGAGGCGGACGTAGTCCTCCTCGTTGAAGAAGCGCTCGCGCTGGACACGGGTCATGTAGAGTATGTCCAGTTCCCCGATGACCTCTTCGAGGCGGTCTTCCTCTTTGTAGGGGATGCCCTCTTTTTTGAGGATGTCCCGGGTGATGTACTCGGGCACCCGCAGTTCCGGGGGCGAGATGAAGACCATGCGGTTATGCTGATAGCGGGACAGTCCTTTTACGAGGGAGTGGACGGTTCGCCCGAATTTGAGGTCGCCGCAAAAGCCCACGTTGAGCCCCTCGAAGCCCCCGCGCAACTGGCGTATGGTCAAGAGGTCGGTGAGAGTCTGGGTGGGGTGGTGGTGGCCGCCGTCGCCGGCGTTGATTATCGGGATGCCGCTGTAGCGGCTGGCGAGGAGGGCCGCACCCTCTTTGGGGTTTCGCATGACGATGGCGTCCGCGTAGGCGGCCACCGTGCGTATGGTGTCGGCGAGGCTCTCGCCCTTGCTGGCTGAACTCGAGCCGGGATCCGCGAAGCCCAGGGTCGTTCCGCCTATGCGCAGCATGGCCGCCTCGAAGGAGAGGCGGGTGCGGGTGCTCGGCTCGAAAAAGAGGGCCGCAAGGAGCTTGCCGTGGGCGATATCCCGGTAGCGGGCGGGGTCTTTTTCCATGGCCTCTGCCAGGATGAAGAGTTGTTCGAGTTCATCAACCGTAAAGTCGCGCGGCTCGATGAGGTGTCTTCCCTGCATCATCGTTTCTCCTCTTTATGTATGGGCTGATGCCCGGTTTGGCATCCGCCAAACCGGGAGCCTTGGCGGCTTGCCGACACGGCGGTTTTTGTGGGCGTTCGGCCATTCGGGCAAAAAAAAGCCGCCCTCTGTGGGCGGCGGTCGGGTTGGAAGAGGCTGTCTGCGATCGTGAATGCTTTCATTAAAACTCATGATAGCATTGATGGCCGCCCTCCTCAAGACCCCTCGACGGTAAGGTTCTTGAGCCACTTTTCCTTTTTGAGGTACCAGGCGGCGATGAAGTACTTGAGGATATCGGTTGACTTGATGACGAGGAACATGAGGACCGGGCCCCAGGGGGTGAACCAAGCCATGATGAAGCAGCCGGGGATGAAGATGAGGGTGTTGACCGATACGTCCACATACATGCCCAAAGCGGTGTCGCCGCCGGCGCGCGAGATGGCGAATTGGGCGTTGAGGAGGGTCCAGATGGGCAGATACAGGGCGATGACCGCCACGAGCCCCGCGGTAACGCCGCGCGCCGCCACCGTAAGGTTCCCGAATACAAGGGGGATGCCCAAAATGGAGGCGAGGGCGAGGATTGCAACAGCGCTCCCCGCAATGAGCGAGCCGGATTTGAGCCAGCGTGCATAGTCCCTGCCCTTTTCGAGTTCCCCGGCCCCCAGAGCCCCGCCCAGTATGACCGAGGTCGTCGTGTGGATGCCCTGGAATACGAGGAAGAAGATGTTCGCAATCGTGAAGCCGGCGGCCATACCCGCGACGACCTCGGCCCCGCCGCGTCCGTTGTAGATGGCCGTCATGACGGTCTCCGATACGACCCAGGTGGTCTCTGAAAGGAGCATCATGCTCGAGCGGGAGAGGATTTGGAGGAAGAGCTTCATGCGCAGCTTGAAGATGCGGATGAAGGGGACAAAGAAGGCTTCCTTTTTTACACGGACGTACACGAGGAAGGCGCCCGTTTCGAATACCCGCGCGATGATGGTGGCAATGGCCGCACCGGCTACCTCGAGGCGCGGGGCTCCCAGGTTCCCGTAGATGAAGAGCCAGTTGCCGAAGGTGTTGATGAGGGTGGCCACAATCGAAATGACGAGGGTCACCTTGGGCTTGCCTATCTCGCGGTAGGCCGTGCCGATGGCGGTCGAGAGGGCGATGGGATACCAGGTCCAGGCCACCAGCCGCAGGTAGCGTGCCCCGTGCTCGACGATCTCGGCCTGGGCCGCGTTGCCGCTGGTCATTATGGCGATGAGCTTGTCGGGGATGAGGAGGCAGAGGGCGAAGTGGGCGGTCGAGAGAACGAGGGCCATGATGACCTTGAAACGATAGGCCTGCTGCATGCCCTCGGCGTCTTTTGCCCCGCGGTACTGGGCGAGGTATATGCCGCCGGCGCCCACAAAGGTCCAGAGCATGACGAAGTAGACGAAGTTGATCTGGTTGGCCACGTTGATGGCCGCCATCTTGGCGTCGCCGAGCCCCGCAACCATGAAGTTGTCGATGAGCGAGACGAGGCTCATGATGAGCTGTTGCAACATGACCGGCAGGGCAATGGCGAGCGCCTTGCGGTAGAACGAAGCGGGACCGAATTGTCTCATGTGGTATTCCATTAAGGGCGGGCCGCCCCGCCATTCACTGGCGCCGGCAACCCGCTATCAGCATTGCTTATAAATCAATGCCCAAAAGGGCCTTGAGCAGGAAGGATATGCCAAAGGAGAAGGCCGCGACCCCCAAACTGATGGCACTCATCTCGAAGAAGCGCTTCTTGAAGTCGAGGTCTTTGGCGACGGCCAAATAGTAGTTGAAACAGAAGATGATGAGGACGACGATGGCCAGGGTGACGGCAAGGCTGATAAAGCTGTTCTCGATAAGGAGGAAGGGCAGGATCATGAGTATGACCGTGATGAAGTAGGCGACACCGGTGTAGATGGCCGATTTTGCCGCGCGGGGGTCGCCCTCTGCGCGCGAGGCGAGGAAATCGCTCGCGGCCATCGAGAAGGAGGCCGAAATGCCGGTGACGAGGCCGGCGAGGGTGATGAGCTTGTTGTCGGCGAGGGCCAGGGTAAAGCCGGCGAGGGCACCGGTGAGTTCCACGAGGGCGTCGTTGAGGCCCAGGACGATGGAGCCCACGTACTGAAGGCGCTCCTCGTCGAGCATGTCGAGCAGGCTCTTTTCATGCTCGGCCTCCTCCTCGCTAATCTTCTTGAGCTCGGGAAAGGCTTCGGAGAGGCCAAGGTAGCCCTTGCTGGCCGTACCCTCGTTTTTTTCCATGCGCTTGAGGACGAAGGTAAGGCCCAAGAGCCGTGCCATGAAAACGCGCCAGAAGATCTTGCTGCGCGAGGGCTTTACAGATACCCCGGTCTTGGTCTGCCACCAGGCGGCGTGGCGTTTTTCCGCCTCGCCAATGGCGCGCAGAATACCCGCGTTCTTCTCGTCCTTGAGGAGCTTTGCGAGGCGGGTGTACACGTGGTATTCGGTTATCTCGTTTTTCTGTGCGGCGAGGGCCGCTCTGCGAAGCTTCTGGTCCATGCCTTATATAGTAGTGAAAACCTTTGCGCAAGAAAAGGGGCTCTTGAGACAATTATTGAACGCAGCGGGCGATGAAAGAGCTGCTCTTTGCCTAAAACTCGAAGCTGAAGGCCTCGCGCGAAAAGAGGGCCTCGCAGACGGCGACGACATCCGGGTCGTAGAGGCTGCCGGCGTGGCGGGCGATCTCTTCGAGGGCCAGCGAGAGGCCCTTCGAGGGGCGGTAGGGCCGGTGCGAGACCATGGCGTCCATGACGTCGGCCACGCAGATAATGCGCCCTTCAAGGCTTATCTGGTCGCCCTTGAGCCCGTTGGGGTAGCCCGAACCGTCGAGTTTTTCGTGGTGTTCGAGAACGTAGCGGCGGATGGGCCAGGGGAACTCGATGGGCGAGAGGAGGTCGGATGATATGATGGGGTGTTGGCGTATCAGTTCGAATTCGAGGGGGGAGAGGCAGCCCGGCTTCGAGAGGAGCTCCGAGGGGACGGAAATCTTGCCGATGTCGTGAAGAAGGGCGGCAATTCTGATAGCTTCGATCCGCTCGCCGTCGAGTCCCAGTTCGCCGGCTATGGCTTCGGCGAGGCGTGAAACGCGCTGCTGGTGGCCGGCGGTGTAGGGGTCCCGGAGCTCCACTGCCTTGACCAGGGCCAGGATGGTTCCGTCTGTCAGGCGCTTGAGGGTGGCGTTGCTCGAGTGGAGCTCCTCCTCCTTGCGTTTGCGTTCGATGGCCATGGCGATCTGCGAGGAGACAAAGGACAGGATGCGACGGTCGCTGTCCTGGTAGTGCTGGCTGCTGTTGTAGATGCGTACGACGAGCATCCCGATGTTTTGGCCGTCGGTATTGCTCAAGGGGACGCCCAGGCACTGGCGGGGTGTGGGGTTGTCCGGGTCGGTAATGCCGCGGGCTGCAAGCTCTTCGATTTCCGCCGCCTTGAGGAGGACCGGTTTCCCGGTCTTGAAGAGGTGGCTTGCCAATCCGTCCTTCACGGAAAACTCCCCGAAGAGGTGGGTGGGCTGGCCGCCGGTGAGGTACTCGTCCACCTGGTAGGGGCATTCCAGTTCGCCGTCGGCGGGGTTTACAAGGGCCAGCATGAAGTTCTCTGCCGGCAGGAGGCGGGCGATGACCCGGTGGACCATGCGGTAGAGGTTGTCCATGTCCTTGGCGAAGTAGGCGGTTTCGCTGATGCTGTAGAGGGCCCGCTGGAGGGCCTCGCTCTGTTTTTGCTCGGTAATGTCGCGCGAAAAGAGGGCTATCTCGCGCACGGTCCCGTGCGGGTCGATGAGGGGGACGCCCGAATTGTGATAGACGCTGTTGTTGTCTTGGAATTCTGCGGTGCGCGCTTCCTTCATGCAGACAATCTCTTCCAGGAAGGCGCTGCGTTCGGCCTTGAGGCTGGGACCGCAGAGGTCTTGCCAATAGCTGGTGTTCAGTTTGTTTGGGGCATTGTCACAGCGAGAGGCGAGGGTGCTGTTGGCTGTGAGTATACGACCCTCTGCGTTGACGAGGGCCACACCGTCGCCGGAGGCATTGATGATGGTCCCCAGCTTTTCTTTGGCCTCTACAAGACTCGAAACGTCGCGGATAACGACGACAAAGCCGTCGATCGAGCGCCGCGAATCGCGCAGTATGGAGATGTTGACGAGTACGTCCAGGGTCACGCCGTCTGAGTTCTCGATGCGGGTGGCAATATCGCGCACCCGGCCCTCGCGGCGGCAGCGCTCAAGGAGTTCTTTTACAGTGTCCGGGTCGAAGGCGGGAAGTATGCTGCCCAGTTCGCTTCCAAGGGGCGGGGCCTTGAGGCCCAGAAGCTCGGTGTATCCCTTGTTGACCCGCTCTATCCAACCGTTTGATTCGAGGATGATAACCGGATCAATCATCCCTTCAATGGTCATGATGGACATTTCGGCAGCGGCCGCCATGACAACAGCTGCAGAGCGCTCCTGCTCTTGACGGCGGCTCTCCGTGAGGTCGGTGCAGATACCCAAAATGCCGCGAATTGAGCCGGTTGCGTCGTGTATCGGGGAGCGCTGCACGCGTACGATGCGTTCGCTGCCCGCGGTGTCCGGGAAGCGGATGTCGTGCGAGAGTGGCAGGGTTGAGGCTATTGATTCCCGGTCGTGGGTGCGAATGCGTCGGGCAAGAGAAGATGGAAGGAGATCTTCGTCGCGTCGCCCGATAAGGGCTTCTGCAGCAGTACCGGTAAGTTCTGTCCACGCCTTGTTGCAGGCTGTGTACACCCCGTTGATATCCTTGCAAAAGGCGGGATTGGGCAGCATGTCGACCATTGAGGAATAAAACGAATCACCGTTTTGTGTATTGTGTCGGGGCGACAGGGAAACGCTGCTGTCCAAATCAAGGTGTTCGCGGTTCATGGGGAACGTCAGATTATCACAAAATGTTTAAAAAGTCCAGAAAATCGGTATTGTATTCCATTCGGTCGAATCTGTCGGGAAATGTCTGCGGCAATCCATTGACAACGGGGTATAAAAGTCGCATTGTTCGCGTTGGTATATGAGAGATTCTTTCAAAAAGAACTTGTTTTTGGAAGAGTCCCGAGGCTCTGTCAAGACTCGGTGAGTTTTGAAATTGCCTCCCGCTAATGATTATAATGGGAAGGGAGGTTGAAGGGGCACTATTGAAAGGCAGTGATGTATCGATTAAGCAGGTCTCCAAGGCCTTTGGCGATTTTCGGGTTCTCAAGAACGTCGATCTCGAGATCAAAAAGGGTGAGTTTTTCTCCCTGCTCGGGCCTTCCGGTTGCGGAAAGACAACCCTCCTTCGAATAATCGCCGGTTTCGAGCACCCCGACAGCGGTGTGGTCCTTTTGGACGGCTCCGACGTCCTGCCGCTCCCCCCCAACAAACGGCACCTCAACACCGTTTTCCAGAATTACGCACTTTTCCCGCACCTGTCTGTCTTCGAGAACATTGCCTTCCCCCTGCGCCTGCGCAAGGAGAGCGAGGCAAAGATCAAGGACGAGGTCTTCAAGTACATAAAACTCGTCGAGCTCGAAGGCCACGCCCACAAAAAACCCGCCCAGCTCTCCGGCGGGCAAAAACAGCGGGTGGCCATCGCCCGGGCCCTTATCAACGAACCCAGCGTCCTCCTTTTGGACGAACCCCTTTCGGCCCTCGACGCCAAATTGCGCCAGCATATGCTCATCGAGCTCGACCGCATTCACGACAAGATCGGCATTACCTTCATTTACGTCACCCACGACCAGCAAGAAGCCCTCTCCGTTTCGGACCGCATTGCGGTCATGTCGCAGGGCAACGTTCTGCAGGTGGGAACCCCGCATGAAATTTACGAGAGCCCCGCAGACGCCTTTGTGGCCCGCTTTATCGGCGAAACCAACCTCTTCGAGGGGACGGTCAAGGCGGTCGAGCCCGTCGGCGATACCGGTTCCACTGGTGCTACCGGAACAGCCGGCGATACCGGGGCGGCCGCTGAAAGCGTCTCTTTGGTAACGCTTTCCATCCCCGAACTGGGGGACGTCCTTGTGACGACGGTCGACGAACTCGAAGCGGATCAGCGGGTTTGCTTTACCGTGCGCCCCGAAAAGGTGCGCATTACCGGCGAGGAGCCGCGATCGAAAAAGGGGAGCCTCAACGTGCGGCGCGGAGTGGTCGATGAGCCCATCTACTCGGGCTTCCAGACCAAGTTCTACGTGCGTACCGCAGAGGACTGCCTCTTCAAGGTCATCAAACAGCACGCCAACTACTCGGACGAGGGGCCCGACATTGTCTGGAAGGACGAAGTCTACTTCTCTTGGACTGCAGACGACGGCTACATCGTCAAGGTCCTCGAATCGTGAGCGCGCTGCCGGTCAAGGGACAGGGCTCTGCGGCCCCGGCAAAGGTCCCGTCGCAGATCGGGCACTCCGGAACCGTATACGCCGGACCAACGGCCCTCTGGCTCACCCTGTTCTTCACTGCACCCTTGGTGATCATCGTCGTATACAGCTTCCTCAAACGCGACCTCTACGGCGGGGTGCTCCCCGTCTTCTCGCTTGAGGCCTATACCGCCCTGTTCAACAAGGTCTTTGCGGGCATTGCCCTCAAGACCCTCTGGTATGCCCTTCTCGCGACCGGCATCACCATACTCATCGCCCTTCCCTGTGGCTACTTCATGGCCAAGAGCCGCAACCAAACCGTTCTGCTGCTCCTGGTCATCATCCCCTTCTGGACCAACTTCCTCATTCGCGTGTACGCGTGGATTGCCATTCTGGGTACCAACGGCTTCCTGAACGACCTCTTGCAGCGCATCGGCCTTGTTGAAGAGGGGATTCAATTCCTCAACCGGCCCGGGACGGTCATCCTTGTCCTTGTGTACATGTATCTGCCCTACGCGATACTTCCCCTCTACTCGACCATCGACAAATTCGACTTCTCGCTCCTCGAAGCCGCCCGTGACCTGGGCGCGCGGAAGTCCACCGCAATGGTCAAGGTCCTCCTGCCCAACATAAAAAGCGGGATATTTACCGCCTTTCTCTTCACCTTCATCCCCATATTCGGGGCCTACGCCGTCCCGCTTCTCGTGGGCGGCATGGACTCCTACATGCTGGGCAACTTCATTGCCGACCAGGTTACCAAGACGAAGAACTGGCCCCTGGCCTCCTCCATTTCCATGGTCATCACCGTGGTGACGACTGCCGGTGTCCTCCTCATGCTCAACCTCCAGCGCCGCGAAGCCAACAAACTCGTTGAAGAGAAACAGGCGAACCGCGACAACGGGACCGGGGGTATCCAATGAACCTGCTCAATACCATCATCCCCGGCCGCCGGCCGCCCAAGAGCGAAGCCGCCCGCCATGCCCGCCGCGCCTGGCGCCAGAGCTTTTCCTTTTCGCAGACCGTCTTCATTGCAGCCATCGTATTTCTCTTTTTGCCCCTCTTTGTCCTCGTCCTCTACTCGTTCAACAGCTCCAAGGGGATGAACTGGACGGGTTTCTCCTTCGTCTGGTACGAGAAGCTCTTTTTCGACTCCGAGCCCCTCTGGAGGGCCTTCGCCAACAGCGCCATCATCGCCTTCAGCTCCGCGGGTACCGCCACCGTCTTGGGCACCCTCGCCGCCATCGGCGTTACCTGGTACCGCTTCCGCCTCAAGACCTACGTAAAGGCCCTCACTTTTTTGCCCATGATCCTTCCGGAGATTATCATCGGTATATCCCTGCTCGTATTCTTTGCTGGTATCGGCCTGCGTCTGGGCCTCCTGACGATCTTCATCGCCCACACGACCTTCAACCTGCCCTTTGTCTTCCTTATGGTAATGGCCCGCCTCGACGAGTTCGACTATTCGATTATCGAAGCAGCCCACGATTTGGGTGCCAACGAGGTGCAGACCCTCTTCAAGGTCATCGTGCCCGTCTGCATGCCCGGCATCGTCTCCGGCTTCCTCACCGCGGTAACCCTCTCGCTGGAGGACTTCGTCATCACCTTTTTCGTCTCGGGGCCCGGCTCGACAACCCTGCCCCTCTACGTCTACTCGGCGATACGCTTCGGGGTCTCCCCCGTCATCAACGCTCTGTCGGTCGTGCTCATCCTGGGAACCGTCCTGCTCACGTATTCCCTGCGCAATTTCTTGAAGTACATCGCTGCCAAGTGAGCTTCCGCTCGCGCGGCGTGTGAACTGATCGGCCCGGGCCCTTCAGTCATTCATTCTGTTTTTGAAGGAGGGTGAAACTGATGAAGAGCGTTCACCTCGTTCGTGTTGCCGTTCTCGCGGCTGTGTCGGCTTTCCTCTTGGGCGCGTGCTCGGGAAAGGAAAAACTCTACATCTACAACTGGACCTACTACACCCCCGATTCGGTCATCGAGAAATTCGAGGCCGAGTACGGTGTGAAGGTCTTCTACGACTCCTTCGCCTCCAACGAGGAGATGTTCGCCAAGCTCAAGGCCGGCGGCGCCGGCTACGACATCGTCTTCCCCTCCGGCGACTACGTCTCCATCATGATGAAGGAGGACATGCTCGAGAAGATCGACCACAGCCTCCTCAAGAACATGGGCAATGTTGACCCCGTCGTCCTCAAAAAGGCTAGCTACGATCCCTCCATGGCCTACAGCGTCCCCTACTACTTCGGGGCGGCCGGCATCGCCGTCAACACCGCCAAGGTAACGGAGTATCCCCGCGATTGGAGCATCTTCGCCCAGACCGCCCTCAAGGGCAAAATGACCATGCTCGACGACATGCGCGAAGTCATGGGCGACGCCCTGGTAAGCCTGGGCTATTCGGTGAACAGTACCAATGCCCAAGAGATCGCCGAAGCCAAGGAGCTCATCGTCAAGAGCTGGAAGCCCAACCTCGTCAAGTTTGACGCCGAAGCCTTCGGCAAGGGCTTTGCCTCGGGCGAGTTCTGGGTTGTTCAGGGCTATGCCGAAGTCGTCTTTGAAGAGCTCCAGGAGAGCCAGTTGGCCGATGTCGACTTCTTCATCCCCGAAGAGGGCGGGCCGGCCTACATTGACAGCATGTGTCTGCTCAAGGGCGCGCGCAACCGCGAATTGGCCCACGCCTTTATCGACTTCATCCACCGGCCCGAAATCTATGCCGAATTCGCCGACACCTTCGGCTTCCCGGCGACGGCCAACGTCACCGCGCGCGGCCTGCAAACGCGTACGCCGCACTACCGCGCCGAAGACCTCGCAAACACCGAGCTCAAGGAAGACCTCGGTGCCGACCTCGAACTCTACAATAACGCCTGGCAGGCCATTCGCATCGGCGAGTAGGTTCAACCGGGGCCCCTGTACAGAGTGCCCGATTCCCTTTACCATGCGACCGGGCCTCTTTCGGGGCCCGGTTTTCATTACAGAGGAGACATACAAATGGACATGTGCCCCTGCGGTTCCGGCCTCGCCTTTTCGGCCTGTTGCGAGCCCTATATCCGCGGCGACAAAATCGCCCCCACCGCCGAAGCCCTCATGCGCAGCCGTTATTCGGCCTACGTGACCCATAACGTCGACTACATTGTGGATACCTGCATCAGCGACGGGAGACGCGACATCGACCGCGAGCAGACCCGCCGTTGGAGCGAAGAATCCACCTGGCACGGCCTCAAGATCGTCTCCACTTCCAAGGGTGGGGCCAACGACAGCGAGGGAACGGTCGAATTCATCGCCTCCTACACGATGAACGGCCTCAAGGATCAGCACCGCGAGAACGCCCAGTTCAAGAAGGTTGACGGCAAGTGGCTCTACGATGACGGTTCGATCACCCCTACGACCATCGTGCGCGAGACCCCCAAACAGGGGCGCAACGACCCCTGCGCCTGCGGCAGCGGACGCAAGTACAAGCACTGCTGCGGCAAATAAGAGAATGGCTGATGGAGGCCCGCCGTGTACGGCGGGCCAAACCCCGCAGGGCCCCGCCGTAAACGGCGGGGCCTGTTTTTTTGTCCGGACCGACCCGCATCGGGCGGCCTTTTTTTATTCGCTTACAGCTCGCTCGCCTCGGCCAGCTTTTTGAGCTGCATCGTCGCGATCTTCGGGTTGGTTATAACCGAAGGACCCGCCACGCAGCCCCCCGTGCAGGCCATGACTTCAAGGAGGGTCCCGGTGTTCTTTCCCTCGCCCCAGGCCTTGAGGGTTTTGATCGAGTCGCGGGTAATCCCGTCGATGCAGACCGGGCTGCAATCTGCACCGGGGCCCAGTTGTCCCATAACGGCCCCGGCGACCCCGCCGGACCAGGCAAAGCTGCGCCCGCCGCGCTTTGCGGCCTTTTCAAGCGGGGCCTCCGCACAGTCGGCCAATTCGATATCCTTGGCGACGAGGAGGGCCCCCAGTTCTTCGGCGCTCAGGACGTAGTCGACGAGCTCGTCGTCGATACCCTCCTTGCGCTTGGCCAGGCAGGGCCCGATAAAGACCCGGACGTGATCCGGGTACTCCTTTGCGGCGAGGGCGGCTGCATAGTGCATGGGGGTAGCGGTATCCGATACCCGCGGCCCAAGGGCCGGGACGTGTTTCTTGACGGTCTGGACGTAGGCGGGGCAGCAGGAGGTCGTCATGAAGGCCTCCCCGTGGGCCATGCGCTCGCGGTACTCCTTCGCCTCCTTTTCGGCGGTGATGTCGGCGCCCAGGGCTACCTCGACGACCTCGTCGAAGAGGGCCTCGCGTAACGCGGTCGAAAGGGATCCGATATTGGCGCGAAACTGGCCGGCCACTGCGGGCGCGAAGAGGGCTATCAGCCTTTTTCCCCTTTTCTTGGCCATGAGGACATCGAGTATCTGGCTGCGGTCCATCATGGCCCCGAAGGGGCACTCCCGCATGCAGTTGCCGCAGTAGATGCACTTCTCGTAGTCGATGCGCTCCTTGCCGTCGGCATCCTTGCTGATAGCCCCCACCGGGCAGGCCTCCTCGCAGGGGACCGGTATTTTAATGATGGCGTGGTAGGGGCACACCTGCAGGCAGATACCGCAGTTGACGCAGCGTTCCTTGTCGATGACGGCGTGCCCGTTGACGATGGTGATGGCCTTTTTGGGGCAGTTCATCATGCAGGGGCGGGCGAGGCAGCCCTGGCAGGCATCGGTTACGAGGAATTGGGTCTTTACGCAGGCGTTGCAGGCGAGGTCGAGGACGGTAAGGACCGGCTCTTCAATTCTGGTGCGCTCAAGGGCTTCGCGCGCATAGTGGGCGAGGGTGGTCCCGTCGTCCTTGTAGCCTTCTACCGAAAACCCCAGCCGTGCAAGGAGGCGCTGCTTGAGAATCTCGCGGTCGTGATGGACACAACAGCGTATGCTCTGGTAGCCCTCGCCGGTCATCTGATAGGGGATGCGGTCGACCTCCTCTTCGAGGCGGTCGTCGAGTATGAGGCGGATGAGCCGGATAAGGAGTTCCCGCTTTACGAGGGCGGCGTTGTTGTTGTAGTGCATTACTGTTCTCCCAGTTTCTCCGCGATTTTCGCGATGACGGCGGGCAGGGTGGCGGCGCTCAAGACCTCGTCGTCCACCTTTACATAGGGGGCCTTCCCGTAGACCTTGTCCTTGCACAGGCCCAGACAGGGGGCCCCTTCAATGGCGACCCGGCCCTTCCATCGAAGGGGTATGTGTTCTTCAAGGAGGAGGAGTTCGCCGCCCCCCATGACGTGGCAGGTCGTGCCGGAGCAGATGGTTACGGTGATGGTCTGGTTCATGAAAGGCCTCCCTCGTGGTCTTTGTCGTTCAGTATCAAATGAAGCGCCGCTTCAGTATCAAATGAAGCGCACACTGGTCTCTTTGAGGTAGCGCTCCTCGAGAGCTCGGGCTATGCGCTTGACGATGCTCCGGCGAATTTCCAGCTCGACCGGCATATTCGGGTCCTGGTGAGCTTCGTTTATCCGCGTTCCCACCAGAAATTCGATTCTATCCGAATCCAGCAAAAGATCGACCAATTTCGTGGCCGCGTTTGTACTGTTTCCCGCCGTCGCGCCGCCCTCGAGGAGCTCTGCCACGCGGCCCAGGGTGAGTATCCCCTCGGTAACGAGGTCTGCCCCCTCCATGGTCGACGGCGGCGGAATTGAGGGGTCGAGCATGCGCAGGTTTACGCGCACCGGCCGATTGAGTTCGCGCGAGATGATATTGGCCGTCGTCCCGCCGCAGAGAATACGCCGTCCTTCGAAGTCGGTAAAGATGGTGGCCATGTCGCCGTCGTGCGCCGGATCGACCGGCGGGCCGCTCATAACCAGGGTGTTGCGCGGTTTGCGAAAGTAGATAACAGCACAGCTGATGTCGTCCTTGGCCTCGTAGCCGTCGTGGGATTCGGCTTCTTTAACCAGCCGTCGTGCAAGGTCGCGGGCACTAATGGTGGGGTTTTCCATGACAACCTTGCGCGTGTACTCCTGTGCCTTGGGGTTTCCCCAGCCCAGCGGCCGCACCCGGCTTCCCATTCCCGATTGGACGACCCCGTCCGAGAAAAACACGATGCGGTCGCCCGGCCGTGCCCGATATTCGCTGTAGTGGAGAATTTCGTTGCGAACTATTGGCGATCCTGTTCGGGACCTGCGTCGTTTGACTTCCATCGGTGTTTTGATGGGTTCGATGAGGGTATCGTTGCGTACCAAGAGAAAGGGAGGATTGTCGTACTCGATGATGCGCACGGTATTGGCGTTGTCGATGTCGACAATGGTAAAGGTCGCGTAACTTATCTTGCGTTCTTTACACACCGGCAAGGTTTTCATGATGATCTGCGCAGCCCGCTTGGGCGGTATATCCTCGGCAATGAAGCGCAGGGCCATGGTGGCCGTAAGGGTCGCGAGAACCCCCGCCTTGATGCCCGATCCCAGCCCGTCGGACAAGACCGATATGATCCGGCCGTCGTCGGTTTTACGCGAAAGGAAGACATCCCCATCGGCCCCCTCGCCATGTTTGCGCTTCTGGTGGACCCCCACATCGACAAAACTGTCGCTCACCGCTTCCCCCTGCGCGCAGCCTCTCCTGCTTCTGTGCCCACGTCTTCTCCCTCGAAGGATTCGATGATGGAGGTGAGCGTCGCCTCTGTTTCGGCGGCGTTTTCGCCAAGGAGAAAGGCGATTTTCTGCACGACTGCGAGGTTGCGGGTAATGACCTTGCGCGCTTGCGAGACGACACGGTCCTTGCGTACCCAGGGGCTGGTTATATCCTGGAAGACTCCACCGGCGTAGCTGCCCTTTTCAATGGGAAAGATGGTCGCATGCAAGATGCGTTTGTCGCTGCGTATGTCGCGGTCGATCGTCGTTGCGCCATTGAGAACATCGCGAAAATAGCGGTTAAAATCTGCCAATTTGGCGAGGTCTGCCCCTTCGAGTCCCGGTCGCGCATCCCACAACTGCAGCGCCTCTTCGCCACAGAGTTTGGCAAAATTGAAATTGCATTCGACCACTTCCAGGTGGCGATCCACGATGACCACGCCGCTGGGTATGGCCTGAATAAGGCTGTTTGCCTTTTTTTGCGCCAGCTTTCGCATGTACGAGACGCACATGTCGCGCTCTGCGCGGCCCTCTATCATGGCGCGTGCGAAGTCCCGGCAGCTGTCATAGCCGCAGCCACCACAGTTGATCTCGTCTTCCCGGCTGTATTTTCCCGTCTCCGCGAGGGCTTCCCGTACGCGGCGTTCATCCACCTCCCGGACGGGAAGGGCGGGGATGTCCCGAAAATCGTCAAGGCTGACAGTTTTCTCCGCGCCCTTGGCCGCAACGGCCGTTGCGGCGTGCTGTTCGGCGGCAGCGCTTGCCGCATACTGTTCAACGGCGAGGCGTTTGACTATGCTCCCGTCGCGTCGGGCGCTCCGGGGGCCATTCACACAGCCCCCCGGGCAAGCCAGGAGTTCCAGAAAGAGGGGCCCGTCCAGTTTCTGCGGGTCGAGGCCGGCGAGGGCGCGATCGATCTCTTCAAGGCCGCTAAACGAGAGACAGCGGGCGTCATCGCCCAGGCCCTGATCGCGGATGGCGCGTATCATTCCGCCGTCGAAGGGGTAGAGGGCCCCACTCCCGGCGCGTTCGGGCAGAAATCGGGCACGGGGAAGGGCTCTGTCTTCCGTGCCTTCTCCATCAGTCTTGTTTCTTGTGACGAGGGAGATTCCCTCCTCTTCGAACCATGCGGCCAAATCGCGAAAGTCGATTGCCACATCCACGAGCGATGGGTGAAGGTCCGATTCCCTTTTTTTCGAGATGCAGGGCCCGATAAAGACAATGGCACTGTCTTCACCGTAAAGACTCTTGAGTTCGCTCGCGTGGGCCAAAAGGGGCGAGTACAGGCCTGTTATAAAGGGTGCGAAGGCCGGCCGGTACTTCTTGATATGTTCGACGACTGTCGGACAGGCCGACGAGATGAATATTCGCGATTCTGCACCTGCTCCGGCCATATCGCGTGCCACACGCCGTGCGACAAGGTCTGCGCCGCGTGCGGTCTCCGAAACCCCGGTAAAGCCCAGGTCGAGAAGTGCCTGGATAAGGGTTTCGGCGGGAATGGCGGGGAATTCGCTTGCGAAGGAAGGCGCGAGTGACGCATACACCGGTCGTGAGTCTGCCAAAAGGCGCTTGACCCGGGCCCGGTCTGCCCGTACATGCTTTGCGCCAACGGGACAGACCTGGACGCAGTGGCCACAGAGGACGCAGAGTTCCTGCACGACGGCAGCGCGACCCTGTTCAACCCGAATTGCCTTGACGCTGCACTCGCGCAGGCATTTGTAGCAGTCCTGGCACTCGGTTTTTTCGGTGTAAATGGGATTGAGAGAGTTCATGCGTTACCCCCCTCTGTGCGGCGAAGGGTTCTTTCGCGGTGGGTCCGAAGGATGTCTTCGAGGGCTTCGGGGGTAACCCCCCGGTAACAAATACCATCGATCGTGATGATGGGACCGTCCTTGCACTGTCCCTCGCAGAGGCAGCCGACAAGGTCTATATCGTCACAGTCCCCGAGTTTCCCTGTTTCGAGCATGCGTTGGAGGCTCTCTGCATTGAGGCCGTTGCCACGCGAAAAACAGGAGCTGCCCATACAGATTGAAATCGACCGGATTGGGGTAATCATTATAAATATATATATAAAAATATAACGAATAAGTCAATACCCGTAAAAATCGCAAACAATGTAATGACTCATGGCTTGTTTTACGCTATGATGGGGACAAGTTGATATCGGGCAGCGCCCGATATCTATGTGAACAACTGTTGGGGGTACTGTCTCATGATCACAATGTATGACAATTTATTGGAATACTATGACGAGCTATTTCCCGTCGAACAGTCAAAAATAATGTACATTGAAGAAACACTTTCCAAAATTGGCGATGATACCGGGAATTCGGCTTTGCCGCGAGTCCTGGATGTCGGGTGTGCAACGGGGACCTTCGACATACAGCTGATGCGAAGGCACATGGATGTGACGGGCATAGACAACAACGCGACCATGATTCAAAGCGCTTGTCGTCGCAACCCGGAGCCGCGCACCAATGCCCGCTTTTTCCGCATGGACATGCGTGAAGCGGCCGGGGCCTTGGCGAGCAATGCTTATTCCGCAGTGCTCTGTCTGGGGAACACCCTTGTGCACCTCGAGAATCGTGAGGAAATAGGACAATTCCTCAAGGAGATGCACGGACTTCTCGTTCCCGGCGGGGCTATCGTCCTCCAGCTCGTGAACTATGAACGCATTTTGGCAGAGGGGATAGAACGTCTTCCTTCCATCGAAAGCACCCGTTGTCGCTTCGAACGCCTCTATACGCGGCGCGAAGACGGGCGGCTCAATTTCGAGGTAACGCTCTTTTCTTCGACGGAACAAATCGTCTTCCGCGATCGCAGCATTCTCTTTCCGCTCAAGGCCTTGGACCTTGAGGATGCGCTCAAGGCTGCGGGTTTTGCGCGGGTTTCCTTCCGCGATTCCTTCGAAACCCCCGATTATTCCGGAACGGATCTCGGTTTGGTCTGTACGGCCTGGCGTTAAGCGCGGGGGGGAGAGGGAGGCGGTGGTCTTCCTGTTAACAGTGCGGGCTCTGGAGCCGGCGTCGTAAATGACGGCATCAATGGCACCGTTATCGGCCGGCCCCTTGCAGGCTTGCAGAATCGGGCCCCTCGGCGATAAGTGCCTTGAGGCGGCTCGTTTCATCGCGAAGCCCCTCATCGCTGTGTGTCGCGTTATGGTCCAAGATCATCCAGTAGTCGAGGGTTGTTTCGCGGCTGCGGCGGTAGACTTCTGCAAAAACCGGTACAAAGGGCTTCCTGAGTGCTTCAATGGCCCCCATGTGCCGCAGGTGCCGGCAGTGTATCATGGCAGTCTTGGCGCCCAAGGCGGATGAAATCCGGTCGGTGCCCATGTCGCGAAGGGGTGCCCAGCAGGACCGCACGTAGGGGTGCCTGGCCATCTCCACTATATCCAGAAGGACTTCGTAGCTGGCGATGAAACTCTTGGGGTGTGGTTCGATTGCCAAGCAAATCCCCAATTTTCCCGCCCGGTCTGCTATGCGTGACAGTTGGCTGTAGAGTGTTGCCCGGCTCAGAAGGCCGCAGGGGCGGGTTCTGTGGGCCCAGATGCGGATAAGCGGGGCCTGGAGCCAGCGGGCGGTGTCGAGGACCGCCTTGAAGGATTGGCGCGGCTCTTCCTCGCAATCCGGAAGCCCGATACGGTATTGGCTCCCGTAGCTGGAAATGGTAAGGCCTCCGCGCAGGGTTCCCATCATCAGCCGCTCCGCCTTTTCAAGGTCTCCGTGCGGGAGGTGTGTATCGGCCGACCATTCAATGCCCTGGAGGCCCAGTGCGGCAGCGCGGGCGATGGTTTCATCGGCGGAAAGCGACGTGAAAATGCTTGATGACAGCCCCGCCTTAATGATGCTCATCTTTTTTTACAGCCCCCCGATATCCGGGGCCGGGTTGACGGTGTTGTCAACGATCTCCTTGCCGGATACGTTCGAATCGTTCTTGCTTTCCGCATCGTCAAGTTTCGCTTCCCTGCGGATATGCCAACGCCCTTCAACACGCTCAAAGACTGATGCAGGCAGATCGATAGATCGGCCGTCTTCTCCATGCATGCGGATACGCCCCGAGACCGGGTTGACCTCGGTGGTCTTCCAGTTCGTCCCGTCCCAGTTGAGGCGATAGCCTTCTGACGGCATATTGCGACGAGCCTCCTGGTAGAAGCTGTGTTCGTAGGCCAAACAGCACAGGAGCCGGCCACAGGGCCCGGAAATCTTCATGGAATTGAGGCTGAGATTTTGATCCTTTGCCATCTTGATTGAAACAGGTTTGAGTTTGTCCGATACGCTATGACAGCAGTATGCGCGCCCACAGACGCCCAAGCCCCCGACAACACGGGCTTCGTCGCGAACGCCAATCTGGCGCAGCTCGATGCGGTGTTTAAAAATACCAACGAGGTCTTTTACCAATTCGCGGAAATCCACCCGATTTTCTGCGGTAAAAAAGAAGAGTATCTTGCTTTCGTCGAGGAGGTAATGGACAGCGACAAGCTTCATGTCCAGCTTGTGGGCGGAAATCTTTTCTTTGCATACGCGGTAGGCGTCCCGTTCTTTTTCCCTGTCTTCGCGGGCGCGTGCCAGATCTTCTTCGCTCGCTGCGCGCTCGATATCGACGAGATCGCCCTTGGCGATGCGGGGGCGCGTCACCTTCCCGACAACCCGGGCCATGTCTCTGCCAAAACGGGTGGGGACGATAACGGTCGTACCCGCAGCCAAATCATCTGCAGTATGCCGGGCAATCAAGCTCTCGTTCGAGTATGCCAGGTTGAGTTTGTAGAAGCTTCGGGCATGACTATCAGCAAGGTTCTCCGATGAATCATCATCTGTGCTGTCGTCTGTCGATTCATCCGGGGCGTCCGACTGCTCTTCTGCCGTGTGTGTATCCGTGTCCTCAAGATCAATGAGGTCTTCGGGGTGTATATCTTCATCTTCAATGTGCACGTGTACTCCTGTGCCGGCGCTATTGCAAGAGGTCGACGAGGAGGCCGTTGATCTCTTCAATGCGGGCGAGCAGGTCGAGACCTGCTTTCTGGCCGCCGAGTATACCGGCTGCCAATTGTTCAAGTTTGGTGTCAACGATGCGTACTATGGTAAGTTTCTTCTTTTCAAGAAGGCTCTTTCGTACCCACGTTTCGCCCACAGTATAGCCGTTTTTAACAACAAAGTGAAGGAAGTTTTTGACGGCTTCTTTGTATCGAAGAAGGTTGTCGCGCGAACTGCGTTCCTTGAGGGCATCCCCGGCGCTGTGGATGTCGTCCAGAAGGCTTGGAATGTCCATATCCTCCGGATGCATATCCGTGGCCGCCTGGCTGTTTTCAAGTTCTTCGCTGGCTTCCCCGAGGCGTTTGGTAAAACTGGTTTTTCGCGTCTTGTCTTGCTCGCGGGCTTTGTTGTTTCGCATCTGTGCCTGCGCGTTTGCGTAGGCATGCGGGCTTATAAATGAGGCGGGATCCGATACAATATCAAGTTTGGCCATGAGCGTGCCCCTCGGGGCCGGCTCCAACGCGTTGGAGAACGGAATGTCGGTCCTGCCAGCGCTTGAGGCGGGCCTGCCAGTCTTCTTCGCTGCCATTGGCCATGACGAAACCCTGTACGAAGCTGCCTTCTTCGATGCGAATACGTGTGGTGACGATATCACCCAAGACAAGGGCGCTTGAAAGGAGGGTAACGTCTTCGCTGGCGACAATATTGCCCTTGACCACGCCGCCCACAACGACCGAGCTGCCGTATACGTCACATTGCAGTCGGGCATCCCCGCCAATAACCACGCGGCCTTTTGCGCTAAGACTGCCGTGTATGTGTCCGTCTATACGCGTAGAGCCGTCAATGGACAGCTCCCCCCGAACGACGGTACCGGGCCCGACAATACTGTTGATGAGTGATGCGTTGGCAATCGTGGCCATATCAGTTGGAGTTGCTGTTTGAGCGGGAGGCGAGGCTGGCGCGCATGGTGATGTACTTGAGCGGGTCAACCACGTCGGAACCAACGTGTACTTCATAGTGAAGGTGGGGCCCGGTTGAATTGCCGGTGTTGCCGATATAGCCGATAACCTGCCCCTGTTTGACCCGCTGTCCTTCGGTAACAACCATGTTGCGCATGTGCGCATAGCGGGTGTAGTAGCCGTGTTTGTGTTTGACAATGACATAGTGGCCAAAGCCGAAGGCTTCGTATCCAACAGTAACAACCTGACCATCCGCCGTGGAAATGATGGGGTCGCCTTGGCGCCAGGTGGAGAGGTCGATGCCTCGGTGGATATACCACTGGCCGGTAAAGGGCTGCGGGTTTTGGCCAAAGTATTGTGAAATGTGCCCGATGCCACCCTTGATGGGCCAAATGCTTGGTATATCGCGCAGGAGGGCGTTTTGGGATTCGAGTATCCCCCCCAATTCTTCAACCGGTTTTGCCGCCTCGTCGAGCCATGCGCTCAGGCGTTTAAGCTCGCCAATTTCCTTGAGACTGCCTTCGGTGGTCTCGGAGAACTCGAAAAATGAGGCGAGATCCCCGGTGCCCGTTTGGTCGCTGTCTTTGTTTTGAATGCGTTTGATGCCAAGGGTATCGAGTGTCGATCCGAGGGCGACTTCGAAGTTCTTGGCAGACTTGAGCAGGGTGCTCGTCTCGTCGCGCAGTTGATCGAGACTCGCCTTGGTCGATTCAAGCAGGGAGGTCTTCTCGCCAAGGTGGGCAGCGGTTTGTACATAGGTGGCACTGTACCAGGCGAATACCCCCACGAGAGAGGCGCTTACCAGAACGAGTGCAATTATTGAAAGGAGGGTTATCTGGAAATTGTAGACTTTTTTTTCCGAGTGGGGGACGACCATAAGGGTGTACTTTCGCCCAAAGAGGGAAAAAAATCCCTTGAAAAAACGGCCAATAGCTATGAAGGCAGTCCTGAACGCCCTGGATATTCGGCGGACGATAGAATTTTCCAAGCGTTTGTATTTATGGACTGTCGCCACTCCAGACTCCTGTTTCGAAAAAAAAGTACGAGGCAGTATACCAGTGTGCCGGGACACTGTCAAACTGTGTACCGGTACCGTTCAAGTATCGGCGCTTATATGTTTTTTCTCAATCAAGTATCGGCGCTTATATGTTCTTTCTCAATATAGATACTCGATTTGACTGTGGATCTTTTCTGTGCTATATTGCGGGTATCCAGTTTGGAATCCCGCAACATACGTTCTTAAACGAGAAAGCCATGCAGTATTTTGATACTCACGCCCACATCGGGCTTATTTACGATGATCCTATTGAACAGCTTATTGTCACCCAGACTGCGCGTCAGGCCGGGGTTAACCGCATTGTGTCCATTTGCAACAGTCTTCACGACTTTGGTACGGTGTACGAGAACCTCAAGAGTGCCGAATTTGTCTACCACGCGGTGGGCGTTTCGCCCTCCGAGGTCCAGAACCCCGGCAAGAACTGGCTCGAGATTATCGACAAGGCCGTTCGCATGCCGCGCGTTATCGCCATTGGCGAGATTGGTCTCGACTATTACCGCAAATTCGGCGACAAAAAAAGCCAGATCGAGCTTTTCGTAAGCCAGTTGGAGCTCGCCGCCAAGTACGATTTGCCGGTCATCATCCATAATCGCGACGCGGGACAGGATGTCCTCGACATACTCCGCGACTGCCTACCCCCCAAGGGCGGTGTCCTGCACTGCTATTCGGAGGACGCCGAGTACGCCAGAAAGGCCCTCGATCTCAATCTCATGTTCTCCTTTGCCGGGAACCTCACGTACCGAAATGCGCGGAATCTCCACGAGACCATCGGGGTCTTGCCCCTCGAGCGTATACTCATCGAGTCGGAAAGCCCCTTCATGGTGCCGGCCGAGTACCGCGGCAAGCGGAACATGCCCGCCTGGTTGCCCAGTACGGGGCGCTTCCTCGCCGGTATGCTCGAAATGGAAGAGGAAGAAGTGGCTGATATCCTTTGGCAGAACTCCTGCGCTTTCTTCGGGCTTGAGCCCTGATTCAAGCGCGATGAGCGACACAGAGCTCTGGCGACCGGTCCACATTGCCCGCCTTGAAACGGCGGGCAATCTCTTTTTGGCCCCGGTTGCCGGGTATACGGATCGTGCCTTTCGCAGTCTCTGCGTCGATGAGGGGGCCAGCCTCTCCTGTACCGAACTCGTATCCGCCGAGGCCCTCATCCGCCAGTCCCCCAAGACCTGGCCCCTGTTGGCCAGGGCGGACAACGAACGCCACTATGCCATCCAACTCTTTGGTTCACAGCCGGAGCAGCTCTATCGGGCAGCTCTCCTTTTGTCCCCCTGGAAACCCTCTGTTCTTGATTTGAACTGCGGCTGCCCGGTTCCCAAGGTTATCAAGACTGGTTCGGGATCGGCCCTTATGCGTGAACCGGCAAAGCTGGCGCAGATTGTGGAAGCCATGGTTCGCGCCTCGCGCGAGGCCCTGGGCGACATCCCGGTTACGGTAAAAATCCGTTTGGGCTGGGACAGCGGGAGTATCAACTACCGCGAGGTCGCCCGCTGTGCTGTCGAGGCCGGCGCTGCCCTCGTGGCGCTTCATGCGCGCACCCGGGCCCAGGGCTACAGCGGCACGGCCGATCACTCGTACACGGCCGATCTTGTCAGCCGGCTCGGGGTGCCGGTCGTCGCCTCGGGGGATGTGTTTTCGCCGGAATCCGCCCGGGATATCCTGCGCGATACCGGCTGTGCAGCCGTCATGTTCGCCCGCGGCGCCATGGGAAATCCCTTCATCTTTCGGGAAACCCGGGACTTTCTGCAGACGGGAAGCTACCAGTCGGTTCCGCATGCTGTCCGCCTTGAAAAAGGCCTGCATCAGCTTGAACTCTTGAGCGCCGATATAGGCGAAGACGCGGCGTGTCGCGAAATGCGCAAACACTTTTGCGCCTACACCAAGGGGATGAATGGCGGGGCGGCCCTTCGCAATGAACTTGTCCACGCGCTTGCCATCGAGGAGTATCGCCGCATTGTGGGCGCGGCCCTGTCTTGATGAATACCGTACTCTGGCTGTAAACTGGTGTAATGAATGTCTTTACCGCTATCGGTGACTTTTTTATCGGCTTGTTTTCTCCCGAGGGAGAGCAGCGGAACAAGCGCGAGTTGCGCCAAGTGCGGCAGATTATCAAGGATTTCAAACCGACCCTCTTCAAATTTGGTGGCAAGCAGGTTCTGCCACCCTTTGCCAATGCCGTTCAGGCCCTCGTTACCCTTATAAAACCCCTCAATGATATCTTTGAACGCAGTGTTCTCATTTCTGATGTGCGTATTGCCCGGCGCTTTTGGGATTGGCTGCTCGAGCAGCGCCTGGGGCCGCGGGAGTACAAGCTCCTCGAAAGCCTCTATTACGAAAATCTCATGACCCGTTTCAAAGAGGATCCCGACCGCCAGGGGCTTATCGCCCGGGTGCAGGCCGAGGGGGGCGCCGTTCTCAAGGCCCTCGACGACCCGGCCATGAAGGTGGTGGACACCGAGCTTCGGGAGTTTGAACGCATTGTCGATATCTGCCGCCATGACTACGTGCGCCTCCTGCGGTATTTTACGAGTCCCGATCAGCGCAAAACCAAGGGGGGCAAGGTCAAGTTCCAAGCGGCGGAGGGCGAAAGCCTGGTTGGCGATTTGGCTGATCTCTACTCCGTTGTCTCCGGAGCACGAATGACCCCTGCCGTGCAGCGAGATATTCTGCTCCTCGCCAAACGGGCGGGGGGGGAGTCTGCCGCAAGCCTTGAAAAGCGCCTGCCCCGTATTGCTTCGCAGATCAATACCCTGCTCGATACGATTTTTTCCGATCAAATAATTGCGGCGCTTCTTCAACTCATAAAAGAAGACAGCAGTTATCTTCCTCCATCTCCGGTCCAGCCACCGGCTCGCCTTACCCAGTATCGCGATACCTTTGCGCGTCGTTTCAAGGACGATGTGGATCGTATACAGCGGGAAATTCGCGAGAGCGCACTCAGTGCAGAAATTACTGCGCTCTTTGGGACCCCTCCCGCGGGAGGACTCATGTCGGTCGCTTCCTACAACAGCGATCTCAACACCCGTCTGCAGACAGAAGCGGGTATTTCGTTGCGTTTTACCATGCCTTTCCGTCTGCTCAAGACCTTCGAGCGGCGATTTGTCACCCGGGAATTCCTCGATGCCTGCAAACGGGTGGTTATCGAGGGCTTTTTCAACAATACCCTTTTTCGTTCACGCATGACCGATGCAATCGGCAAAATAGAAAAGGCCCAGGCGCGTATCTCCATATTCGAAGAGTCAACGGCAACACAGGGACGGGCCAGTTGCGCGACCCTGCGCCGGGCACTCGACGAGATGCTCAAGGGCAAGGTTGCGGTGGATGCCGTCGAGCGTATTGCCTCCTCTCTGGATGGCAGGGCAAAGGAACTCATTGAACAGGAAGTGGTAGTTCTGCGCGAGTTGGCGGAGTTCGTTCACGACGTCATTGTCGATTTTAAACGCCCCACCCCGGACCTGGTTATCAATATAAAAACCCTCGCGAGTGCCAAGGAAAAAAAGCTCATTCCCACGCTTCTCAATGCGTATAACGCGATTGCACGGCTCTTGCGTATCATGAAGTCCTTTATGGTTGTCATGCCGATTGCCGGCGCAAATGAAGAATTGTGATCGTATCTCTCCTGTTTGATGCTCTCTCGGGGCGGACGCGGGTGCAAAAGCATGTTTGCTTGCGAATTGCTCTTGGACGTGTTAGTATGACGCCATCGGAATACACATGACAAATGATGACAGCAGAGAACAGCAAAACACCCCCGATGACCAAGGCTCCTGCCAGGAGTATGAAAAACAGATTTTCGACCTCAAGCAGCTTCTTGAAATCTCCAAGAGCCTCAATTCGACCCTCGATTACAACATTCTTATAGATTCCATCCTCTATACCTGTATGGCGCAGATGCTGGTGCTCAAGGCCGGGCTTCTGGCCAAACGCGGTCTGGATTCCAACTGCTTCAGCCTGCATCGCAACTTCAAGGGCTTCGAAATTGATCACGGGACCGAGTACTCCCTGCCCGAGGACCATGAGGTCATCCGCCTCTTTTCGCGCCAGTACCGTTGTTACACGCTTGCCGAAATCGAGACGGAACTGGGCTCCCTCGAAGGCCTTGAGTGTCTCGAACAGCTGCAGCCATCGCTCGTCGTTCCCCTCAAGGCCAAGGGCGTTATAAACGGCATCATTCTCTTGGGCGACCGCATTGGCGATGATGAATTTGAACCCTACGAGCGGGAGCTCATACTCAACATTGCCATTCTCGCTTCCATCGCCATCAACAATGCCTTCCTCTTCGAGATGACGACGACGGATATGATGACCAAGCTCAAGATGAAGCATTACTTTTACACAACCCTCCTCGAGCGTATGGAGACGGTGCGCGAAACGGGTTCTCCCATCTCCATCATCATGCTCGATATCGACTTCTTCAAAAAGTTCAACGATACCTGGGGTCATTCCTGTGGCGACGAGGTCTTGCGAAACGTTGCCCGCGCCATTGCCTCCTGTGTGCGCAGCGTGGATGTGGCCGCTCGCTATGGCGGCGAAGAGTTCTGCGTTCTCCTTGACGATACCGCCCTGGAAGAGGCCTGTGCCGTTGCCGAGCGCATTCGCCAGGCGGTCGCCGATTCAATCACCGATTATGAAGGCGAGTCGCTCCAGGTAACGGTTTCCTGCGGTGTGGCCATGTACGACATGGAACGCGATATATCCGCCAAGGCCGTTATCGACCGGGCCGATCGCGCCCTGTATCGTTCCAAACAGGACGGGCGCAATCGCGTCTCTGCCGACCACCCCGGGGAGGAAGGGGTCGCGCCCGTCAACTCCTGCGACGCTTGACCTCGCGGGAGCGGCGTCGTACCTTTACTGCATGAATCTGCTTCGAAAGCCCTTTGTCTGGCGCTACGACAATGCTGTCCTCTACCTTATCGGGATCAACATCCTCGTGTTTCTCGCACAGTTTGTCTTTGATTCCCCGCGTAACCCTTGGCTCACTTGGGCCCTCTCGCTTAACGTGAGCGACGTCCTTGATCGCGGGCAGGTCTGGGGCTTCTTCACCTACATGTTTACCCACGGTAGCGTTCAGCACCTGCTTTTCAACATGTTGGGCCTCTTTTTCTTTGGAACCGCCGTCGAAAAGCAGATGGGTACCAAGGAATTTTTGCTCTTCTATATCGGGACCGGTTTCCTCGCCGGGCTCGCCTCCTTCCTCTTTTACCTTGCGACCGGGGCCGATTACATCCAGCTTCTGGGTGCTTCCGGCGTTGTCTACGCCATTCTCTTTGCCTACGCGGTGTTTTTTCCCACTTCCCGCATTTATATCTGGGGGATACTTCCCATCCGCGCCCCGCTCCTTGTTGCGATATACACCGCCATCACCATTTTTTCGATGCTCGGCGGCAGTGGCGGCGGGGTTGCCCACCTTACCCACCTCGCGGGCTTCGTCTTTGCCTGGCTCTGGTTTCCCGTCCGTTTTGCCATCAACCCTTTTCGCTCTCTTTTGGGCGGTGGAAGCTGGCCCGGTGGCCGTGGTTCCAACGGGCGTTGGCCTCGCTAAGCGGTGTCACGGGCAATGTGGCGGTTTTTATCAGTTCGCAGCCCTTTTTTCTTTTTAATACTGATAGTTCTCTCTGTGCCCCCGTTTGCGGCGAAGCTGCCGGCTCAAGAGGTCGTCTCTGTACGCGTACAGATCGATGCGGAGCCCATGTGGGCGGCGGCCCTGGGTCTGCCGTATCCACTCGACGGGCAACGCGTGGTGGCCGCTGCCAGGGAGGAAGCCCGCCGGGTGTTTTCTGCAATGATCTACGGCTGGTCGTTTGAATGGATACCGGGTAACACGCTGCGTGGTATCGATGAGGAACTCATTCTTGATCCTTTTGGCGAAGTGGACGGGGCGGATGGACGTCTTCGTCTTGTGTCCACGGAGCACAAAGGGTCGAGGTTTGCCTTTTTTGTCGAGTATACCCCCACTGAACACGAGAGGCGCCGTTATGATGCCTGGCAGAGTGCCGGGTTCGCAAACGTTCATGGCTCGGGTGCACTGGCCCTGTCCTCGTCGCAGGATGCAAAGTGGCTCGCCCTTGAAGATGCAGCGCGCAGTGCCGTGGCTGCCTTGGTGCAATCCCGCGAACGAACGCGACCGCGGCGCGTATTTGGGAGTTTGGCTCTTGAATCGCCGCCGCGTATTTGGATAGCCGGCGGACAGTGGCGGGTACAGGCGCGTTTCCGGGTTGCCATCGAGGACATTGAAGCGTATTTATTGTGGTAGTGTCCCTTTGGGGCTGAGCGTCTCAAGGCGTAAAGGACGCCGGGCGTCTTGATTTCCGCAGGACGCCGGCGGGGTTGGGGAATCGAGCGGGAAGGAGAGCTGAAAGAGGCTGCCGCGATCGCTGCCCGGGGCGGGTGAGAGAACGTCAAGGCTTCCTTTTAACTGGCTGACGAGGGTGTTGACCAGTTCCAGCCCCAAATTGGCATGGGTTCCCACGGCGAAGCCCCCCGGCAGCCCCTTTCCCGTATCGCGAACAATCATCTGTGCCTGCCCGTCCTCTCTCGTGGAGAGTTCTATCAGTATGTCCCCCTCATCGTGTTCCCCGTAACCGTGTTTGAAGCTGTTGGTTACGAGTTCATTGAGGGCGAGAGCCAGGGGAACGGCGCTGTCCAGAGCCAGCAGGCAGGCTTCGCCCTTGACGCACACCCTTATTTCCGACCCACGGTCCATGAAACTCAAGGCAATCTGATGGGCCAGAGAGTGGGCGTATTCGGTGAAATCTATCCAGGCATAGTTATCGGAACGGTAGAGCTGTTCGTGGATAAGTGCCATGGACTGAATGCGATTGCGGCTCTCGTCGAACATGCGCAGAATGGTGTTGTCGGTAATGGAGAGGGCCTGCAGGCTCAAGAGGCTTGAAATAACCTGGAAGTTGTTCTTTACACGGTGGTGTATCTCCTTGAGAAGGGTCTCCTTTTCGCGCAGCGATTCTTGAAGATGGCGTGCCGCTTCGGCCTTTTCCCGGTCGCGCACATGAATCGCTATCTCGGACTGCCGCAGACTGCGGGCAATGAGGTCCAGTTCGTCTTCGTCTTTCTGCCGTACGTGTGCTTCGCTGTGGTTCCAGGTTCCCAATCGTGCGGCCTCCTTGGCCAGGCGCGTGAGCTTGAGGCCGATGTTCCGTCGATACATGATAGCGGTAAGGAAGAGGCTCGTCCCAAGGGCAATGATCGAGAGACTCAAATAGAGCAGCAAGGGGGCAACAGGTGTCGAAAAAAAAGACGGTTTTCTTCGGCTCAAGACAATCGAAAGACCCGTTTGTTCACTATCTTCAAAGGAAACCGGTCTTGAGACAATGAAATGGACATCCCGTTTCTGTATGGCAGGTTTTTGTTGACGGGAAATCTTGTTGTGTGCATAGGCATAGTATTCTGCGGGTACATAGAGCCCCGGCTGATCGTTTGGGGTAGAGGGGTGGCGGAATATGCGAATACCGGCGCTATCGATAATCTCCAGGACATCTCCTTCGAGCAGATTGATGGGCTGGAGTGCCGCTGCAATCGAGTCGATGCGCTGTGACGCTATCAGTGTACCCGTACAAACGCCCTCTTCATCAAAAAGGGGGAGGGCCATGGGGAGTATGGGGATACCGGTAGACCTGCTGATGGTATAGCCGCCAAGGGTAAAGTGGCCCCTGCTTATAGCTGTTGAGAGGTATGCGCGGTCTGCGAGGCTGTAATTGGATATCGGGATGCCGGCGGCAATAACGCGTTTTTCATTGTTGGTGAGCAAAATGGTGGCGTATTCGCTCTTTTGGCTGATAAGGTTTTGAAGGTAGCGCTCTGTACGGGTAATATCGCCGTTTGTGACGGCGTCGGAGGCGGCAATGGTTTCGAGCATCCGGGCGGTCGAGCGGATGAGAAGCCCCATACGGCTGGCGACGGCATCCCCCATGCGGGCCATTTCGCTCATGAGTATCTGTTCGTTGCTTGTGCGAATGCTGTGGGTGCTCAGGATGATTATGAGGAGGGCGGGGAGGAGCGAAAACATCCCTATCAGTCCCAATTTGGTACGAACAGAGATGCTGCGTTTTTTTATGTCTGTCTGCCGGACCTTCACACAGGCCTCCGTCCCGGGGCGATTTTCCAATCGATTTCGTACCATGATATCAGTATGCGTGGTATCTGGCAACGAAAAGCGGAAAAAGCCCTTGCGGGACCGGCCATCGTACCCGCACGACGCCCGCTGTTGCGGCGGGATGCTCCTGCAGGGTTTACACGAGGGGCCCTAAGGGGGTATCAATACAGGCAGTGTGTCACGGTATCCGGGCTTCGCTGTGCCCCCATTCACGTGATGCGGTCCTGCGGGATCAGCCAGTCGAGGAGTACCTATGGAAGTATCCGCCATCGCCAAAAATCTGCACCCCCTTGAAGTTCGCATTCTGCGCCACTACAAGGCCGGGGATGAATTGACCATAGAAAAGGTCGAATCTGCGCTCTCCTTCAAGGGCGGGAACGGCAATCAGGCCCTGTCCTGGCTCGCCGGCAAGGGGCTCGTCGCGGAATTGCGCCGCGAACCCTCCGTGCAATACGAACTCACCGATTTGGGCCGCGAGTGGCTCGAAAAGGGAACGGTCGACGAGCGCATCGTCGCCCTCCTTTCCGACGGGACGGCCCGTGCCCTCCCCGAGATAGCCGCCGCCCTCTCCCTTGAAAACAAGGACACCGGCAGTGCCTACGGGCCCCTGTCGAAAGAGGGGCTCCTGGCCATGGGAGGCGACAAGAAGGTCTCCCGCGTAGCGGGTTCCCCCGACTCAAGCCCCCGCATGCAGGCGGTGCGGGCCCTCCTTGAAGCGGCCCGGGCTGCAGACGGCATGCTCGTCGGCACGGCGGTCGCCGAAGGTACCGACGCCGCCTCTGCCATGGCCGGTATCGCGAAGAAGCGCGGTGCTGCGGATGCGGCCTTTCGCATCATCGAGCGCGAGACGGTTGTGTACGGTTTCCAAGGGGCCGCAAAAGAGGTTTCCGCCTGGCTCGAAGAGGCCGGTATTAGCGGCGATGAACTGGGGAACCTTAGCCCGGAAATGCTCTCAAGTGGTTCCTGGAAGGGCAAGGTATTTCGCGCTTACAATGTCCAGGTTCCCCCCACGCGCCTTTTGGCCGGCCGGTCAAATCCCTACGTGTCCTTCCTCGAGTCTGTAAAGGACAAGCTCGTCTCCCTGGGCTTCGAGGAATTCGACGGATCCCTCGTGGAGACCGAGTTCTGGAACAGCGATGCCCTCTTCATGCCGCAGTTTCACAGCGCCCGCGACATCCACGATGTCTACCACCTCGCAGAACCCACGCATGCGAAGGAAATAGAAGAACCCTGGCTCTCCAATATCGCCGCCGCCCACGCAAACGGCGGCAGTACCGGTTCCCGCGGCTGGAACTATCAGTTTGATACCGAATTCACAAAACGCCTCATTTTGCGCAGTCAGGGGACGGTTCTTTCGGCCCGCCAGCTGCACAAGGCGGCTGTCCCCGGCAAGTACTTCGGCATTGCCCGCTGCTTCCGTTACGACAAGGTCGATGCGACCCACCTTTCGGACTTCTATCAGACCGAGGGCATCGTTCTGGGCGAGGATGTCAACCTGCGTACCCTCCTGGGCTTCCTCGAGATGTTCGCCGTCGAGGTCGCCGGCGCCACGGACGTGAAATACGTCCCCGGATACTTCCCCTTTACCGAGCCCTCCATCGAGGTCCACATCAAACACCCGGTTTTGGGCTGGTTCGAACTGGGTGGTTCGGGCATCTTCCGCCCCGAGGTGAGCGCGAGCATGGGCGTCGACGTCCCCGTCGCCGCTTGGGGCATCGGAATCGACCGCATGGCCCTCATGGCCCTGGGCCTCAACGACCTTCGAGAGCTCTTCTCCAACGACATCGAGAACGTGCGCCTTCGCCGCGCCAAGGACAGGTAATCATGCCAAAGATCGAAGTACACGAATCCCTCTTCACCAAACTGGCCGGGAAGACCTGGGCCGATACTGACGAGCTCGAGCGCGACCTCACCTGCGCCAAGGCCGAGCTCGACGAGAAGGCCGATCCTTCGCTCCCCGCCAGCGAGCGTACCCTTAAAATCGAGCTCAACGACACCAACCGTCCCGACCTCTGGTCGACCGCTGGCGTCGCCCGGCAGCTGCGTGTCTGGACCGGTGGCAAGGCCTCCTCGTATGATTTCTTCTCGACTGCGAAAGAGGCCAAAAAGGCCAAGTACCGCGTTGTCGTCGAGGAATCGGTCAGGAAGGTACGTCCTTTCCTGGCAGGTTTTGTGGCGACTGGCAAAGAAATCACCGACGAATCTCTCAAGGACGCCATTCAGACCCAGGAAAAGCTCGCCTGGAACTTCGGGCGCAAGCGCCGTTCGGTCTCCATGGGCCTCTACCGCATTTCGCGCATCCAGTGGCCCATACACTACAAGGGCGTTGACCCCGAGTCGGTCTCCTTCGTGCCCCTCCAGTGGGATCGCCCCATGAATCTGCGCGAGATCCTGCGCGAGCACCCCAAGGGCAAGGAGTACGCCTTTATCCAGGAGCACGAGGACATCCATCCCCTCCTGGTCGACGACAAGGATGAGGTCCTCTCGTACCCGCCCATCATCAACAGCGCCGACCTCGGGGCGGTCAAGGTGAGCGATCGGGATCTTTTCGTCGAGGTTACCGGTACCGATCTTGCGAGCGTCAACCTCGCGGTCAACATCATGGCCTGTGATCTGGCCGATCAGGGCTATACGGTTGAGCCCGTTTTGGTCGAGTATGCGTATGATACCCCCTGGGGCAAGAGCATAACGACCCCTTATGCCTTCCAGGAGGAGTGCTTCTGTTCACTCGAGCGCGTCGAGCGCTTTTTGGGCGAGAAGCTTTCGGCCGATGACTGCGTCAAGGCCCTGCGGCGCATGGACTGCACGGCCGAAGCCTGCACGGCGCCGGAACGCGGCTCCAAGGATGCGGTTCCCGGCGTGCGCGCGGGGCTTCCCCCCTATCGCAACGACTACCTTCACGCCGCCGATGTCGTTGAGGACATCATGATTGGCCGCGGGCTCGACTCCTTCAAGCCCCTCCAGCCCAGCGACTTCACTATCGGCCGCCTTACCCCCCTTACCCTTAGCGGCCGGCGGGTCAAGGAAGTCCTCATCGGGCTTGGGTACCAGGAGATGATCTACAACTACCTGGGCAGCGGCAAGGACTACATCGAGCGGATGTGTATCGAGGGGAAGGATGCCCTGCGCATCTCGAACCCCATGACCGAAAACTACGAGTACGTACGCCCCTCAATCCTGCCCAGCCTCTTGAGCTCGGAGGCGGTGTCGGCCAATGCCGTCTTCCCCCACCGCATCTTCGAGGTGGGCAAGGTCGCGTACCGCTGCGACGAGGAGAACTACGGCAGCCGCACCCGTCAGCATCTGGGCTTCCTCCAGGCCTCGGGCGATGCGAACTACAACATCATCGCAAGCCAGGTCAACGCCCTCATGTACTATCTTTCGCGCGAGTACAAGCTGGCCGAGCTCGACGACGGGCGCTTCATCCCCGGACGTGCCGCCGCCGTTATCTGGAAGGGCAAGAAGATTGGAGTGTTCGGTGAAATTCACCCGCAGGTACTCGAGAACTGGGGGCTTGCGACCCCCTGTATCGCCTGCGAGATCGATATCGAGGAGCTTTTGCTGAACCAGTAACAGGAAGAGCGGGCGCTGTGGGGCGTCCCTGCAGAAGCCCGCCCGGCACAGAACATGGAAACGGGTTCCGACCTCGCCCTGCAATACGGCAGGGCGAGGTTTTTTCTGCCCGCTTGTCGAGTAAATCGACGATAAGGGCGATTATTTACCGGAAAACACTTCACAGCGGTCGAAAAGCGGCATACACTTTACATAATCATGTTGTTACTTGCCGTCGATGACGATTTTACCCAACTCGAGCGCATCAAGGCACAGTGCGAGCATATCGCATATCCCTCGATCGAACTGGTCACCGCCGAGTCCTTGAGCGGGGCGCTGGCGATATTGGGCAGGCAGTCTGTCGATGTCATACTCAGCGATTACAAGATGGGCGACGGGACGGGTTTGGATCTTTTACGTTTCGTCAAAGCGCTCAATCCCCTTATCCCTGTCATTATCATGACGGCTTATTCGGATACCCGCGAAGCGGTCAAGCTCCTCAAGGCCGGGGCCGACGACTACCTGATCAAACCTATTGAAACAGTGGATATCGAAAAAATGCTCGTTCGTGTCCATGAAAAGAACCTTCTGGTACGCGAGAAATTCCTTCACGTTCCGCCGTTAAAGACCCCCGCACCGGTTGGGGGCGGCATCGTCTACGGGTCTACCGACATGGCACGGGTGGTGCGTCTCGCCGACCAGTGCTCCCGAAGCGCCGCTTCGGTGCTCATTCGCGGTGAAAGTGGAACCGGTAAGGAACTCCTTGCCCGATTCATCCATGAGCGCAGCCCCCGTCACGACAAACCCTTTGTCGTTGCCAATGTTGCGGCTTTTCCGGACGGCAGGGCCGAGGCCGAGCTCTTTGGAAACGGGGAGCGGGGGCTCGTGGCCAAGGCTGATGGCGGGACCCTTCTTATCAAGGAAGTGGGGGCGCTCTCTGCACCGCTTCAGTTGGAACTCCTTGAATTCTTGACCGCAGAGCGTTCTGTTGGCTCCCGTACCGACACACAAGCCCCGAATGTACGAGTTCTCTTTACTTCCTGCGAAGATCTCGCACCCCTTGTGGAGTCCGGGCGCCTTCGCAAGGATCTGTACTACAGCATCAATGTCATCGATATCCTCATCCCCCCTCTGCGTGAACGCAAGGAAGATATTGCACTTTTGGTGGAACACTTTGTGAGTCTTGCAAACGAGCGCAATACTCGAGCGGTGCGGGGGGCTTCCCGCGAAGCGATGGATGCCCTTATGGTGCACCCCTTCCCCGGTAATGTTCGAGAGTTGGCAATGATTGTTGAACGGGCGGTCGTCCTGTGTTCGGGGGATTATATCCTCAAGCGGGATTTGCCGGCCATGGATGTGCCTTTGGCCGTAACGCCCGAACCCCTCTCCGAAGGGATTGACGAGCTCTATGAGACGCGTATGGGCATTTTCGAGCGAGATCTCGTATCGGGAGCCTTGGCGGCCAGCCCGGGCAACAAGAGCGCTGCAGCACGGGTTTTGGGTATTAGCGAACGACATTTGCGTTCCCGATTGGAACGACTGGAACAGGCGGGGTATCCGGTTAACCCGGAACTCCTCGTTCGTCCGCGTCGCTCACGGCGACGGGGCAGCCAGTCGTAATCAGGGGAGGGGGACGGGTTCGGTAAGGGCGTAGCCCTGCGCGTAATCCACCCCGATCTTTTGCAACTGGGACAGAACCCCTTGGTTGCGTGCAAATTCTCCCACCGTTTTGAGCCCCAAGACATGACCCATCGAGTTTATCGATTCAACCATGGTGTAATTGACCACACTCTCGTCGATGGTTTGTACGATTGAGCCATCGATCTTGAGGTAATCGACGGGCAGGTTCTTGAGGTAGTTGAAGCTCGAGAAGCCCGAACCGAAGTCGTCGAGCGAGAAGGTAAAGCCCTGCGCCTTGAGATCTGCCATAAAACGGGAGGCATAGGACAGGTTCTGGATAGCTGCAGTCTCTGTCACTTCAAAGCAGAAACGACGTGGGTCTCCCTTGTACTCGTCAAAGATTTCCTTGACGAAATCCCCGAACCCTTCGTCGAGGAGGGTTGGCCCCGAGAGGTTTATGGTAAAAATGCGCTCGGTAAGCGGGTGGTTTTCCTTGGTGAGGCGCGTCCAAGCCTTGACCGCGTTGCGCACTACCCAACGGTCGAGTGTGGGCATGAGACCGTAACGCTCTGCAGAGGGTATGAAGTAGCCGGGCCCCGAAATGCTGCCGTCTTCGGCCTCCAGACGAATGAGGAGTTCCAGCTTGGGTTTTGTAGTGACATCATCGAGTATGGGTTCAATAGTCTGGTACCAGAGGCGAAAGCGGTCCGATTCAAAGGCCTCGTTGATCATGGCAATCCAGGCCATCTGTCCGCGGCGTTGGACGTACTTTTCGTCGCTTGTCTGGAAGACGCTGATGCGGTTGCCGCCCTCTTCTTTGGCGATGTAACAGGCGTCATCGGCGGCGGCAAAGATGTCGTGGGCGTCCATATCTGCGGTGGTAAGCGGAACAACCCCGATACTCAGGGTGATGGGGAAGAGGTTTTTTTGCCAAATAAACTGATGGTTTTGAACGGCATCCTGCAGGCGTTTTGCGACCAAGAGAGAGTTTTCGAGGGTGCAATCGCGTAATATGATGGCAAATTCGTCGCTGCCCAGACGGGCGGCAATATCCTGCCGCTGGGTGAGCGACTTGATGAACTGCGAGACCTGGCGCAGGAGTTCGTCTCCTGCTATGGCCCCACAGGTCTCGTTGACGACCTTGAAGCGGTCTATGTCCAGTTCTATGAGGGTGTGAGTCCCTCCGTTTTTGCGCATGTCTTCGAGCAGATCCTTGAGACGTACGGTAAATTCTTCGCGATTGGAGAGGTCTGTGAGGGAGTCATGGCTCGCCTGATAATCGATGGTCGCCGACATCCGCTTGATTTCGCTTACATCGCGAAAGGCCAAGACAAAGCCCTTGGTATCATTTTCCTTTTCGTGAATGCGTGTGAAGGACCCGTCGACGATGAAGGTCTGTCCCAGGCTGTTTTTCAAGAAGAGTTCCTGGAAGGGGGCAGAAAGGTTTCCCTCGGGGAGTATATCGTCGAATGCTATGCTGTTCCCGCGCCCGTCGTTGAGGCTGATAATTTCCCCCAAAAACCGGTCTTTGAGTGCATCCTCTTCCATGCCGATAGTCTGTGCGGCGTTGGGGTTGCTGAAGAGGATGCGCAGGTCCATGTCGACGGCGACAATAGCGTCATTGACACTGTGCAGGATGGCCGAAAAGAGGCGTTCCTGATTCTTTAGCTGGCGATCGATTCGGTGTTTGTACAGGGCGATATCGATGGTGGTGTAGAGTTCGCGTTCCTTGAAAGGCTTGAGAATGTACCCGAAGGGCTCGGCCTCTTTTGCGCGTTCAAGGGTGTTCTCGTCTGCGTAGGCGGTGATGAAAATGACGGGGATACCGAGGCGTTGTTTGATACGGGTAGCGGCCTCGATACCATCAATGGGACCGGAGAGCATGATGTCCATAAGGATGATGGATGGACGCAGCTCTTCTGCCTTTTCAATGGCTTCTTCACCTTCGGACGCGGATCCGCAAACGGTGTAGCCGAAGCGCTCGAGGCGGCGCTGGAGGTCCAGCGCTATGATTTTTTCGTCTTCGACGATCAGTATTCTTTCATTGTCCATATCCGACTATCAGTATACGCCATCAATCTTCGAGGTCAAGCATATTGGCATCACAAAGGAGTCGATATGCACTTTGTGCATTCTCTGCGGCGCTCTTTCCTGCTACGGGGATCCGAATGACAGCGGCAGAGCGGTAGCGGGTCATGCGCGAGTCGTGGAGGGCCCGGTGTGTCTCTTCCGGATTGTCGGTGCGCAGGAAGCTGGGCAGCCCCTTTTCGCGGGCGCTTTCGAGTATGCGTTCGAAGGCCCCCTTCGCGTCGAGGTCGAGGAGGACCAGCAGGCAGCGTTTGCGAAGGCGTTCCCAGGCGGGCGGATTGTCGACGATGCCGCCGCCGGTTGCCAGTACGAGGCGGCTGTCCCCGTTTTCCGCAAGGAGTTTTTCGAGGCTCGCGGCCTCTTGGGCGCGGAAATGCTCTGCCCCTTCCATGTAGAGTTCCCTCGGGCTCTTGCCGCTGTCATCCTGTACACAGTCGTCCAGGTCGCGAAAGGCCGCGCCAAGCTCCTTTGCCAATAGCCGCCCGACGGTGGACTTCCCGACGTGTTTTGGCCCCACAATGGCGAGTATGTGCTTCTTTTGCTGTCGCTCTTTGATCTCCATGGCTTGTCTTGGCGCTCCTTACGGGGTAAGACTATGCCATGGAAACGCTCAAACGTCTGCTCCCCCCCTTCCTTGACGGGGCCTGGACCGGCCTTGTACTCCTCTTTTTCGCGTCTGCCCTGCCAGTCTTTGTCGCCTGGGCCCTCTTGGCCTGGAAGCGGCCGAAGTCGGTCCCGTTGCCCTTTTTGCTTTCTGTCATACTGGGGATACTCACGATACCCTTTGCGCTGTTGATGACCTTTATAACGAGTTTCCTGTTTGAAGGGCCCCTTGCGGGGGCCCCGTCGGTATTTTTGCATACCCCTTTGGGCGAAGAGCTTGGGCGGCTTGCTGTTTTTTCCCTGTTCCTCTTGCCTGTTGCGGGTTTGGAGTGTCGCAGGGACCCCTCGCGCAGTTTTGCATCGGCCGCCATTCTGGCCGCTCTCCTTGCCGGAATGGCCTTTTCTGCCGTTGAGACTGCCATGTACGCGCCGAAGACCCCGCTCCTCCTGCTCCTGCGTGCGGGCTTTTCCTGGCCCGTTCACGCGGCGTGTTCGGTCTTTGTCGCCCGGGCGGTACTGGCCCTGCGCGTCCCCGAAGGGCGGGGCGGGTGGCTGCGCATCCTCTGGTTCCCGGCTGCCGTTCTCGTTCACGCCGCCTGGAATGCCTCTCTATTAATGCCGCAGCTCTTCGTGCCCTTTACCCTTTCATGCGGGTGCATGCTCCTCGTCTTCCTCGCCCTCAAGAAGGGGCGCTGAGAACTGCTGCCGGTAGAGCCGGTAGTAGTGACCCTTTCGGGCCAAAAGTTCTTGGTGGTGCCCCTGTTCGACAATGGACCCCTCTTCCATAACGAGGATGTGGTCTGCATCGCGTATGGTCGACAGGCGGTGGGCGATGACGAAGTTGGTGCGGTTCCGCATGAGGCTGGCCAGCCCCTCCTGTATGAGGCGCTCGGTGCGGGTGTCGACGCTGCTGGTCGCCTCGTCGAGGATGAGGACATCCGGGTTGGCCAGAATGGCCCGCGCGATGGTGATGAGCTGCCGCTGCCCGGTCGAGAGGTTGTCCGCCTCTTCATTGAGGACGCTGTCCCAGCCGTCGGGGAGGGTGTTGATGAAGTGGTCTGCGTGTGCGAGGCGGGCCGCTTCGAGGATCTCTTCGTCGCTTGCCCCCTCGCGCCCCCAGGCGATATTGTCGCGAATGCTCCCCTTGAAGAGCCAGGTGTCCTGAAGGACCATGCCGGTGCGCGAGCGCAGGGCCTTGCGGGGCATCGCGCGAATGTCCACCCCGTCAAGGCTGATGGACCCGCTGTCAATCTCGTAGAAGCGCATCAAGAGGTTTACCAGAGTGGTCTTCCCCGCGCCGGTGGGGCCGACGATGGCCACGAGGGAGCCGGGTTTGACATCGAGGTCGAGCTGCGTGATAAGGGGGCGCTCCTTCGTGTACGAGAAGGCGACCTTCGAGAAGCGCACCTCTCCACAGGAGAGGGCCTCGCCAAAGGCGAGGCCCTCCAATGATGGCCCGTCTTTATGTGAAGGACCAATCCCGCCGGCGGAAGCTGCCAGCCGGCCGCCCTGTGGGGTCGTAAGGGAACTATCAGCCTTGATGTCCGGGACTTCTTCCTCTTCTTCAAGCACCTCGAAGACGCGTTCGGCCGCCGCCATGGTGGACTGGATGACGTTGAAGATCTGTGCGAGCTGGATGATGGGCTGGGTAAAGTGGCGCAGGTACTGGATGAAGGCCTGGATGCCGCCCACGCTCATGCCGCCGCGGCTGGCCATGATGCCGCCGGCGACACAGACGGCGACGTAGCCGGCGTTGTTGATGAGCATCATGAGGGGCCAGAGTATGCCCGATATGAACTGGGCCTTCCAGGCAGAATGGTACAGGCGTTCGTTGGCCTCGGTGAAGGCGCGGATGCTCTCTTCCTCGCGCCCGAAGGCCATGACCACCAGATGCCCGCCGATGTTCTCCTCGACGCGGCCGGTTATCTCGCCCAGGGCCGCCTGTTGGGCCTTGAAGTGTTTGCGCGAGTGTTTGGCGATGCCCCCGGTGATGAGGCCTGCGAGGGGCAGGCTCGCCAGGGCAATGAGGGTGAGCAGCGGGCTCATGATGAGCATCATCACGAGGACGCCGGTAACGGTGATGATGGCGCTCACCATCTGGGTGAGTCCCTGCTGCAGGGTGCTGCTGATGGTGTCGACGTCATTAGAGACGCGCGAGAGGACTTCGCCCTGGGTGCGCTTGTCGAACCAGGCGAGGGGCAGGCGGTTGATTTTTGCGTAGAGGTCGCGGCGCAGGGTGTAGACGAGGCGCTGGGCCACCCCGGTTATGATGATCTGCTGTATCCATGAGAAGAGCCCCGAGAGGGCGTAGAGGGCAAAGAGGACGATGAGAATGCGGATAAAGGCGGCAGCGTCGATGCCTTTTCCGCTGGTAAAGGCATCAAAGAGCAGGTCGGTGCCGCGGCCCATGACGGCGGGGGCGAGGACGTTGAAGAGGGTCGAGAGAATGGCGGCGACAAAGACGGCGACGAGGGCCGGCGTCGAGGGGGCCAGGAGACGGCCGATTTTTTTGAGGGTGGCCTTGGCGTCCTTGGGCTTTTCGCCGGGCATGCCGATGGGTCCGTGGCCGCCGGGTCCGCGACCCATGGGGCCGGGCCCCCGGAAGGCGGGACGCGCTGCGGGGCCGGGGCGTTCGGTGCGGGACTGTTCTGTCGTGTGTTCCCTGTTTTGGCTGTGGGTGCTCATGCGCCGGCCTCCGTTTCATCCTTGGTAAACTGGCTCTCGACAATTTCGCGGTATACGGGGCAGGCGGCCAGGAGTTCCCGGTGCGTTCCCTGCCCGGCGACGAGGCCTTCGTCGAGGACGACGATGTGGTCTGCATCCATGATGGTCCCGACGCGCTGGGCGACGATAATGACGGTTGGCGGGGTGGCGGGGCCGTCCATTGCGGCGGAATCACTGCCCCTGCGGGCGAGTTCCGTGCGCAGGGCGGCGCGCAGGCGGGCGTCGGTGGCGAAGTCCAAGGCAGAAAAGCTGTCGTCGAAGAGGTAGAGTTCCGCGTCGCGCACGAGGGCGCGGGCGATGGCCAGGCGCTGCTTTTGGCCGCCGGAGAGGTTTCGCGCCCCCTGGGCGAGCTCGCTTTCGAGGCCCTCGGGCAGGGCCCGGACGAAGTCGGCCGCCTGCGCCACCTCGAGGGCCCGCCAGAGCGCCCCCTCATCGGCGTCGAGGGCCCCGTAGCGCAGGTTCTCTGCGACCGAGCCGCTAAAGAGGCCGGCCTTCTGCGGGACGTAGGCGATGCGGGCGCGCAGTTCCTTGACCGAAAGATCCCGCACATCAATGCCGTCAAAGTGGACGCGGCCGGCTGTGGCGTCGTGCAGGCGAAGGGCGAGGGAGAGCAGGCTCGTCTTGCCCGCGCCGGTACTCCCGATAATGGCATTGACCGCCCCGGGTTTGAAGTCTATATCGATGTTTTTGAGGGCGCACTCGGTGGCCCCCGGGTAGCGGAAGTTCACGCCCTTGAAGGACAGGGCGCCCCTGGCTTCCGCCATGGAGCCTGCGTTTTTGTTCCCCCGTGAGGTCGCGCTTGCAGCCCCGTATGCAGGCCCGCGCAGCGGCAGGGCCTGCGGCTGTGCCGGATCGACTATGCGCGGCGTGACGGCCAGGACCTCGTTGAGGCGTTGGGCCGATATTTGCGCGCGCGGCAGGGTGACAAAGAGGCTCGAGAGGATCATGAGCGAAAAGAGGACGTGCGTCGCGTACTGGATAAAGGCCATGAGGCTGCCCACCTGGAGGCTGCCTTCGGCGATGCGCGGGGCCCCGAAGGCCATGACGCCGATGGTGGTGAGGTTCATGATGAGCATGAGCAGGGGCATGAGTATCATCATGATGCGCTGGGCCTTGAGGGCGGTCGAAGTGAGGTCCCGGTTCGCCTCGTCGAAGCGTGCGCTCTCGCGCTCCTCGCGGGTAAAGGCCCGGATGACGCGCAGGCCCGAAAGGCTCTCGCGCAGGACGAGGTTCACGCGGTCGGTCTTTTCCTGCATCTTCTTGAACAGCGGAATACCCGCCTTGGCCACCAGCACGATCGAGAGGCCCAGGACTGGCAGGGCAAAGAGGAGGACGACCGCCAGTTCACGGTTGAGCCGCAGGGCGAAGAGGAGGCTCACTCCCATCATGACCGGGGCGCGGGCCAGCATGTGCATGCTCATCTGCACGACGTTCTGTATCTGTGTCGTGTCGTTGGTCGAGCGGGTGATAAGGGTCGAGGCCCCCAAGCGTTCAAAGTCTTCGAGCGAGTAGCCTTGAATGGTTCGGAATACCGCCAGGCGCAGGTCGCGGCCAAAGCGGCTTCCCGCCTGCGATGAACAGAAGGAGCCGACGACGGCCATGACGCCGCCGGAGAGGGTTACAGCGAGCATGATGATACCCTGCCGGATGATGTGGGCGATGTCGCCGGTTGCGATGCCGTGGTCGACGATATCGGCCATGAGGCGCGGGAGCCAGAGGTCCGCAATCGACTGGGCGATGACCAGGAGCACGGCAGTGAGGGCGAGGGGCGCGTGTGGTTTGAGAAAGCAAAGGAGTTTGAGCACGGAGACCTCCGGAAGCATACATACTAGGCTTCACGGAAGCCTTGTTCAATATATGGAATATAACAAGTGAGGCCCTCTTAAAGCGCACCGGGTTTTGCAAGAGCCCCAGGTAGCAATATATGGGGGCGAGGACGAATCCCCAAGCCTATTGCAAAGCGGCCGCCGGGTGGATAGCATGGGACCATGAGCTCGCAAGCCATTTCCCCTTCGCGCAGAGCGCCCATTCGCGCCGCGTTTGCCTATTCCATTCCCGTGCTCTTGGGTTACCTCGCCATTGGAACCGGTTTCGGGCTCCTCCTCGTGAGCAAGGGCTATCCCGTGTGGCTCGCCCCCCTCATGAGCGTATTCATGTTCGCGGGGGCAGCCCAGTACATTGCGGTGGGCCTCTTTGCCGCGGGGGCGGGCCTCCTGGAGATGCTCCTCATAACCCTCGTGGTCAATGCCCGCCACCTCGCCTACGGCTTCTCCCTCCTCTCGCGCTACCGGGGCCTCCCCTGGTACCGCTGGTACCTCGTCTTCGCGATGACGGACGAGACCTTTGCCCTTGTCTCCTCGCTGGACAGTGGCGACGAGCGCCTTCGCGAGGGTGGGGGGCCCTTCCTCTTTTGGCTCTCCCTGCTCGACCAGTCCTACTGGGTGGCCGGGACCATACTGGGGGCCGTCGCGGGGGCCCTCCTTCCCTGGAAGATGGAGGGCATCGAGTTCGCCCTTACGGCCCTTTTTATCGTCCTCATGATCGAGCAGATACTGCGCGTGCGCCGCAGCGGCCCCTTTGTCGTAACGGCCGCCGCAAGCCTCTTTGCCGTCTGCTGCATCCCCGAAAAGGCTGCCTTGCTCTCTGCCATCGCGCTTTCATTGGTGATCGTCGCCCTTATGGATGCCCGCCGCGGCGGAAAGGGGGAGAAGTGATGCTGAGTATCTCCCAGGCCCTTATTGGCGTCGCCGCCATGGCCCTGGTCATCTTCCTGTGCAGGGCCGTGCCCTTCCTTTTCTTTGCCCGTGGCAGCGACAGCCCTTTTCGCCGGCGCTTCATTGCCTTCGTCGAACGCGTGGTGCCCCCGGTTGCGATGACGGCCCTCGCCCTTACCGCCATACTGCCTGCGGTAAAGGCCCCCGCCATGGCCTCGCTTCCCACCATTCTCGCCTCCCTCGCGACTGCGGCCGTCCACCTGTGGAAGCGGAATGCCCTCCTTTCGATAGCCGGGGGGACGGCCCTGTACATGCTGCTTTCCGCCCTTCTCGTCCAAGGCTGATAGCCTCGCCCGCGTCCCCTTGAAGGGGGTGCGGAAACGGGCTATCAGTCTATGGTATTCGATTTGAAATCTGCAGTTCATCAAGTGGAGGTTTTTTGTGTCCAGGTTCCGTCTTCATTCCCTGCGTTCCGTTTTCCTGTGCCTTCTGGCTGTTTTGTGTGTCCTGCCGCTTGCCGGCGCAGACCAAAGTATGGACGACCTGCGCGGCCCCCATCCGACGGATGGCCCCTGGCTCGTCCACGAGGACGGGTACTTCCGCTTTGTCTACAAGGCGGCGGACCGCCCCTTCCTCGAGGAGCTCCTCGCCGTTTCCAAGGAGTCGTACGAGATAGTCAGCGGTTACTTCAAGGCCCTCCCGCGCCGCGCCCCCACGGTCATCCTCTACGGGACGCAGGATTCCCCCGACTACGGCGGCTTCGCCGGGCCCCTGCCCATGCGTATCGGGCTGGTCGCTCCCTTCTCGCAGACCCAGTCTGCCAAGACCCTGCTCGTCCACGAGTTCACCCACTACCTCCAGGCGGAGCGCGGCGACAGCGGCTACCTGGGTATGGCCCTGCGGCCCTTCTCTCCCGATGCCGCCAATTTTTTGGGCAACACCCTGTCCGAAGTGAGCCTCGAGGGGACGACGTCCTTCCTTGACGGCCACCGCCGCAGCGAGTTTTCCCTGCTCCCCGTCCGCGCGGCGGTCATGGAGGGCAGGATGTGGAACCGGCAGGCGGTATCCAGCGGCGGCTACCACTACCCCGGTGCCCTGCGCGTCTATTTTTCGGGCCTCCTCTTCCAGGATTGGGTCTTCGACCGCTTGGGGGTAGACGGCTACCACAATATCCTTGAGCGTAAAAACAGCTATATGGTTCCCCTGGAGGAAAAGGTCGTACGCGACTATACCGGGCTTGACCTTACGACTATTTGGGGCGAGGTCTGCGCGGGTCTTGAAGAGCGCTGGCACGACATGCGGCCCCTGCCACGCGGTCGGGTGATAACGCCGCGCGACAGTATCGTCCAGTACCGCTGGGGCAGCCTCCTTCCCACCGATCGGGGCCTCTTCCACTACCGCAGCGACGCGTTAAGAGGTACCATACCGGGCTTTTGGCGCCCCGACGAGGAAGCCCCCAAGCCCTTGAACCCGATGTCCGGCACCAAAGAGCAGCCCCATGGTGTGTTGGCTCCCAATCCGGGGCGCTTCGTGCCCCTTCGCGGCATCCTCCCCGACGAGCTCGCCCTGGACAGGGCGGCGAAGACCGCGGTTGCGATCGTGAATCAGGGGACCAATTCTCTCCTTTCCCACGCCCCGAACCGCAACGAACTCATTCTGGGCGGGCTCGACTGGCGCCGTGACGAACAGGTCGTCTTTTTCCCCCTTCGCAGTCTGGGCTACCGGGGCTGGACGGCCCCCGCCTTGAGCCCGGACGGGACGCGCCTCTGGGCCGTCCTGCGCGAGTCCGATACCGGGCGGGCGGTCGAGGTGGACATGAAGAGCGGGGATGTCCGGGCTCTGGCCATCCCTCCTGCCCTCCATATCGTCTCTCTTTATCCCTCACCCGACGGAAAGCGTCTGGCCGTGAGTTTTGCCCGCAACGGTCGCTTTGATGTGGGTGTGTATGAACTCGATGCTGATGCCTTCCATCCCCTTACCGACGACGATGCGGCCGACCGCCACGCCCGCTTCCTGGCCGACGGGCGCCTCGTCTTTTCCTCCGACCGCGAGGACAGCGTCTTCGTCTACGCCTGGGACGGGAAGGTCCTTTCGCGCCTCATTGTCGACCGCATCGGGGCCTGGTCCCCGCTTGAGGACGGGAAGGGCGGGTTCTGGTATGCGAGCATGAGCAGCGACGGGCCGCTTATCTGCCATGCCGATGCAGACAGCCCCGTCCTTGCTGCGGTAAACGAGCCGCTGTCCCTCGAAGAGTTCTCGCAGCTGAACCCCTCCTGGGTGGCACGCCGCGACAGCATTTGGGCCGAATACGGGGCTCGCGGGCGCGAATATCTCGCATCGCTTTCGCGGGAGGTTCCCTGGGCCGATTCGCCCAATCCCGTCGTGGACGAGCGCCATGCTTCGGACTTCTTCGATCTTGCACTGCCGAATGTCTGGCTGCCTTCCGTGTTTTATGGTTATGAGGGCTTTCGCCTTGGTATGGAAATTGCCGCGACGAGTTTCCTGGGTACCAATGCCTGGAATGCCCTCTTTCAGTATCTGCCCACCCCGTCCCAGCTCGTCGGGCAGATCAATCTTATTTTCAACCTGCCTGTTGGCAGCCTCGACGCGAGCTATGCGCAGGACTATTCGGGGACGGTCTTGGACAACTCGACCGAACACTGGCAGGCAGCCCGGGACGCGTCCCTGGGCTTTTCCCTGCCCCTCGTGTACCGGCGACTCCTCAACGGGACGCGGGCCAGCCTCATTGCCCGGGGGAGTGCTGTCTGGTCGCAGACGGTGACCAGTACAAGTTCCTTCAATCTGGAAGAGGCCTTTACCCTCCCGGCAGATACCGATGTTCGTTTTTTGGGCTCCCTTACCGGTGGATTCTTCGCCCCGCAGGCCCCTGTTGATTATTACGGGGCCTCCTCGCTGTCCTTGAGCCTGGTGGGGGTCGGGGAGCTTCCAGAAGGCGCGCCGCCCCTCTCTCCCGGGGCCCTCGCGCGATTGAATGGAGGCCTTGCTCTGGCCCCCGGCATGGTCCTGAGTGCCGATGCAAGGGCTGCCTGGCGCGCCCTGGGTGGCGCCTATGCCTTCCTCTCCCGTTTCAAACCGGCCTGGAACCTTGAAACGACGGCCCCGATTCGCCTTGAAGCCGGCGTGAGTCTCTCTTTTGCCAATATTTTGCAAGAGAGTACCTCCCCCTTTACCTCCACGGAAATCGGAGGCTTCAAGTGCGAGATGCGCAGTTTCTGGGAGAGCGACGGGCAGTCGTACCCGCTGTGGCAGGAGGCCTTCGAACTGCGGGCGTCCTTCGGTACCCGGTTTACTTTTTTCTACAACCCCGTTGATATCGACTTTGGCCTGGCCCTCAATCTGTCCATGAATAAAGAGCCCGGCGAGGAAGATGTCTCCATATTCATGGGGGTGAACGGCGATATACAGGCTTTTGCAGACATATTTGCCCCCCACCTGCGGGCCCGGCCATAGGGCGCAAGGGGTAACAGGGGAGGCCCTTCCAAAACTCGGTGAGTTTTGGAAGGGCAAGCATGAATGCATTTCCTCAGGAAGCTTGTGCTTGGGAGCGAACTGACGCTCAAAGGAGCTGCAGGCTTCCGCTTACCACCAAAGGCTTGACCGCTTTGGTAAAGTTGCCCACAATTAAGGCATCCCCCGTACCGAGGAGTCTTTATATGGTAGCAGCCAAATCATTGGGCGTAAGGATCAGCCTTGTTCTCGCCCTCTTCGTCGCAGTCCTTGTCGGCGGGCTCACCCTTCTCGTGGGGTTGCGTATACGTAGTGATGTACGAGTCCTCGCCCTTGCCGACAACCGCCAGATAGCCCAGGCCCGCGCGCAGGAGATATCCCAGATGCTCGCGAAGCTCCAGTGGCAGATGAAGATGATCGCCCTGCGCGACGACATTCGCAGTGCCGATCCCGCCGTCATCCCCCGCGTTGTCGGCTCTCTTGACGGGCTCATCTCCAGCGAGGTCGTCGGCCTCTTTTTTGCCTGGCCGGACGGCTCCTATATCTCTTCGATCGGGGCCCGCGGCAATATTGCCGAGCGGGATTACTTCCGCGAGATAATTGTCGGTGGCAAGGAGGAAGTCATCTCCGAACCTGTTGTGTCCATGTCGCTCAACAAGCACATCATCGTCATGACCGTGGCTGTCAAGGACAACACCGGGAAGACCAACGGGGTAGTCGCCTTCCAGTTCCTCCTCGAGTCCCTTTCCGCCCTTGTCGCAGAAATTACCGTGGGCGAGGCAGGCTACGGCTGGATCGCCGCCGCAGACGGCACGATGATCGCCCACCCCAAGGCGGATCTTGTCATGCAGGAGAACATCACCGACGCAGACCAGCACGGAACAAAGGGCTTCGATGCCCTGGGCCGCGAGGCCCTCTCCCGTCCCGGCGGACACGGGTCCTACCGCGACGCGGAAGGCGCCATGATGACCGTCTTCCACGAAGCAATCCCCGGCACGCCCGGCTGGCTCTTGGGCATCAGCGTCCCCGACGCGCAAATCGACCGCACTGCCGCGGTCTTGGTGCGCGTCCTCATTTTCGTGGCCCTTGCAAGCATTGCCGTAGCCCTCTTCATATCCATTCTGATAGCTCGCTCCGTCGTACGGCCGGTGGCGGTCATGGTCGATGGCCTGGGGCGGCTTGCAGACGGCGATTTGGCCCTCGAGGGCTTCGACCGCACGGCAGCGGGTAAAATCGTACGCCGCGAGGATGAACTCGCGGATGCCATGCGGGCCCTCGAAGAGCTCGACTCTTCGCTCAACCTTTCCATGGGGGTCATTCAGCGCTCTGCCGGCGAGGTGAGTGCCGGGGCCGGCCAGCTTTCATCGACTTCACAGGTCCTCTCGCAGGGCTCCGTTCAACAGGCGGCCAGCCTCGAGGAGCTTTCCGCCTCGGTCGAGCAGCTTGCGGCGACCATACGGCAGAACGCGGACAACACTGCCGAGGCGGACGGGCTCGCCCGCAAGGTTACCGAGAACGCCGAGGCCAGCGGGAAGGCGGTGGCCGACACCGTTTCGAACATGCACACGATCGCAGATCGTATCTCCATAATCGAGGATATTGCCCGCCAGACAAACCTCCTGGCCCTGAATGCCGCCATCGAGGCGGCCCGCGCGGGCGAGAGCGGGAAGGGCTTCGCGGTAGTCGCGAGCGAGGTGCGCAAGCTCGCCGAGCGTTCTGCCAAGGCGGCTGGCGAAATTAACGAGATATCTGCCCGCAGCGTAAGCGTCGCCGGGGAAGCGGGGACCCGGCTCGAAGAGCTCCTGCCGGATATCCGCAAGACGGCCGAGCTCATTCAGGAGATACGCGCCGCGAGCGCCGAGCAGGCTTCGGGGGCCGACCAGATTTCCGATGGAGTGACCCAGCTCGACACGGTTGTCCAGCAGAATGCCTCGAGTTCCGAAGAGCTCGCCGCCACCGCCGAAGAGCTTGCCGCCCAGGCCCAGGCCCTGCAGGATGCCATCGCCCGATTCAAGCTGGCAGAGGGCACCCTCGCTGATGGCCCTCTTGAAGAGGGGCCCCTCGTGAATCGGCCCCCTCTGGGTGCCCGCGTTGCCGCCAAACCGGCGCCGGAGCGCAGGCCTGCACGCCTGCCTGCGCCCTCTCCAAGCACCCCTGCCGCGAAACCGGCCAAGTCCGGGGCGCCTTCAACGCGATCTGCCCCGCTGGCTCTGCCCGGCGGTAAGATACCCCTCGAGGGCCGGCACCCCACCCCGAAGCCCGGCTCCCGCACCAAGTCGCAAATTTCCGACGACGAATTCGAGACCTTCTGATACACTTTAACAGCAGGGGCCTTGCAGCCTTTGATGCAGAGGCTCCGGGGGCCCCGCGCAGCGGGGCCCGAAGGAAGGCATCATGAAACTGTCATTTACCGAAAAATACGGCTACGGCTTCGGGGCTGTGGGCAAGGACATGGTCTACGCCATCGTCGCGGGCTTCTACCTCAAGTTTGCCACCGATGTCCTGGGGGTAAATCCCGCTTTCATGGGGATTCTCTTCTTCGTCGCCCGTATCTGGGACGCCTTCAACGACCCCTTCATGGGGGCCATCGTCGACCATACCAAGACCAAGTGGGGCAAATTCCGCCCCTGGATACTCATCGGGACCGTCGTCAACGCCGTCGTTCTCATATTCCTCTTTTTCCACCCGCAGCTTGAACCCTCCGGCATCCTCGTTTGGGTTTCTGTAACCTACATACTCTGGGGGATGACCTACACGATCATGGACATCCCATACTGGTCCATGATCCCGGCCCTTAGCGAGGATGATGCGGAGCGCAACCTCGTCTCGACGATTCCGCGTATCTTTGCCGCCATTGGCAACCTCCTTACCAATACCCTCAGTTTGACCATGATCGCCCTCCTGGGGAAAGGCGATGACGCCCGCGGCTACCTCAACTGGGCCATCGCCATCGCGGGGATATTCCTTGTCAGCTCCCTCGTTACTGTCATCTTCTCCCGTGAAAAGATTGTCGTTCCCCTGCGCGAAAAGTTCAGCCTGCGCGAGATGTTCCGCACCCTCTTCTCGAACGACCAGCTCCTCGTCATTGTGGCGGCCATGGTCCTCTTCCAGGCGACCATCAACCTTACCACCGCACTGGGGCTCTACTGGTTCCAGTACGACTTGGGCAACGTCAACCTCTACTCGACCTTCGCCCTCGTCGCCGGGGCGGGGCAGGTTATCGCCATGCTCCTCTTCCCGCTGGCTGCCAAACTCGTGGGGCGCCGGGGGGTATTCTACCTCGCCGTGGCCCTGCCCATTGTGGGATACGTACTCCTCCTTTCCTTCGGGATGATCTTTGGCGGCAACATCGTTCCCCTGGGGGTCGCCGGCCTCATCGTCTTTATGGGGCTTGGCGCCTCGAACGTCCTTACGACGGTCATGCTCGCCGACGCCGTCGACTACGGCGAACACAAGCTGGGTTATCGCAGCGAGAGCGTCGTCTTTTCCATGCAGACCTTCCTCGTGAAATTCGCGACCGCCATATCGGGGCTTGTCTCCGGTGTGGGTCTCGCCGTTATCGGCTATCGCGAGAATGTCGCGCAGACCGCAGAGACCCTCGTGGGCCTGCGCGTACTCATGTTCGGCATCCCGCCCGTTTTCCTCATAATCGCCTTCTTCGTCTATCGCCGCTTCTTCCGCCTCGACCCCGATCGCATGGCGGCCATTCGCGAGGAGCTCCACCGCCGCCGCGCCGCCCTGGCCGCGTCCGGGACCGTAACCCCGCCGCCCAAGGATGCCCCGCATGCGTGATACCCCGGGGCGGCCAGCGCATCCGGTACGGGACCAGCCCCTCAATCACGGTTGGGTCTTTGTCCGGGGGTGGAAAGAGGAATACGTATCAAGGCTGATAGCGCCTGGGGCCCGGGCGGAGCCCGGGGCTCAGGAAGGCGAGGCAGGCACTTCTTCGGTCGCCGCTGCCTGTCTGGTCTCCTTGCCACACACGGTTGTCGAGTTGCCGTACAACTACTTCGACGAACTGTCATACCAGGACGATTGGTGCTATCAGTATAATCTCGTGCTTCCCCAAGAAGACTTTGACGCGGATGGCCGCCCCCTCGAGCGGTATTTCCTGCACTTCGAGGGGGCCGCAAACCGGGCCCGGGTCTTTGTCAATGGAGAACTCGCCGTTGATCACGCCGGGCCCTACACCCCCTTCAGGCCCGAGATTACCGGCCTCGTCAAGCCCGGGGAAAACCTCATTGCGGTCCACCTCGATACCCGCGAGGACCCCGCGATCCCGCCCTTCGGGGGTGTGGTCGACTACCTCGTCTACGGCGGCATCTACCGCGAGGTCTTCCTGGAGCGCCGTCCCGCCGTCCATATCGCCGATGTCTTTGTCCGCCCGGAATTCACCCCTTCGGCCGATTCCGTCGCCATCCTTGTCGATGTGCAGCTCGATGGCGGGGGCGCGGGGCAGACTATCAGCCTTGAACTCCTCGATGCCGCGGGTTCGACGGTCGCGGGGCCCGTTTCATATCCTGCCGGGGGGCTGCACGCTTCCATGCGCCTTGAAGCGCCCCGCATCCAGCGTTGGGATATCGATAATCCGGTTCTCTACACGCTCTGCGTACGTCTGCTTCCGGCGGGTCTTGCCGGGGCTCACGGCCCCGCAGCTGTCGACGAATACCGCGTACGAACGGGCTTTCGCGAGGCGCGATTCACTTCCGATGGCTTTTTCCTGAATGGGCGCCGGGTCGTTTTACGGGGGCTCAACCGCCACCAGTCCTGGCCCCACTTGGGCTACGCGATGCCCGCCTCGATCCAGCGCGAGGAGGCCGATCTCCTCGTGGACAGTTTGGCGTGCAACTACGTGCGCACCTCGCACTATCCGCAGTCGCGCCACTTCCTCGAACGCTGCGACGAGCGGGGCCTCCTCGTCTTTACCGAAACCCCCGGCTGGCAGCACATTGGAACGGGTGAGTGGCACGAGCGGGTCCTCGACGACATTCGGGCAATGATAACCCGCGATCGCAACCACCCGTCGGTCATCCTCTGGGGGGTGCGCATCAACGAGTCGCAGGACTGCCGGGAGCTCTACACGCGCACCAATGCCCTCGCGCGGGAGCTCGATCCCTCGCGCCAGACGGGCGGGGTCCGCTACATCAAGAAGAGCGAGCTCCTTGAGGATGTCTACACCTTCAACGACTTCACCCATGCGGGGGAGCGAGCGGTGATCGCCAAGCCCAGCAGCGTAGCCCGCCGGAAGGTGCCCTACCTAATCACCGAGTACAACGGGCACATGTTCCCCACCAAGAGCGTGGACGACGAGGCCCAGCGCCTCGAACACGCCCTGCGCCACGCCCGCGTCCTCAACGCCGTCTACGCAACCCCCGGTGTTGCCGGCTGCTCCGGCTGGTGCATGGCCGACTACAACACCCACCGCGACTTCGGTTCGGGCGACCGCATCTGCCATCACGGCGTCCTCGATATGTTCCGCGTCCCCAAGCTGGCCGCCGCGGTCTATGCCTCGCAGGGCAAGGCAGCGCCCGGATCCTGTTTCCTTGAGGTATCGAGCAGCATGGATATCGGGGAGCACCCCGGCGGCCGACTGGGCAGCGTCTGGGCATTTACCAATGCCGACTTCGTGCGGGTGTACAAGAACGGCCGCCAAGTCTGCGACGCCTACCCCTGCCGCCGCCAATTCCCGGCCCTTCCGCACCCGCCCATACTGGTAGACGACTTCATTGGGGACGCCCTTGAGCGCGAGGAGGGGCTGTCGCCTGCTCAGGCGCGGATCATCAAACCCGTCCTTGTTGCCGCGACTCGCTACGGCCAGGCCCTGCCCTTGATATGGAAGCTCCGCGCCCTGTGGGCCCTCCTCTGCCTGCGCGTCTCCTGGAACACAGCCGTCCAGTGGTACGGCCGCCAGGTCATGAACTGGGGTTCAACCCGCGTCTCCTACCGCTTCGAGGCCTGGCGCGATGGAAAGCCCTGTGCCGCGGTCGAGCGCTCCACGGTGAGTGGCGTTCGCCTCGTCCTGGACGCCCCGCGCAGGACCCTCGACCCGGCCGTCTCGCGCGATGCCCTGCGTGTAGAAGTACGCGCCGTCGACCAGCACGGAAACCGCCTGCCCTACTGCTTCGCGGGCCTCCATGCCCGGGTAGAGGGGCCCGCCCACATCGCGGGGAACCCCGCCGGAAGGGATCAATACTGCAGTCTGATAGCCGGTGCCCGCGCCCTCTGGATCGTGACGCTCCCCGGCGGGGGCCCGGGGGAACAAGCCTTGGCCAAACCCTCTCCCGGGCCAGGGGGCTCGCGCGAGACTATCAGCCTTACTGTCGATGCGGAGGGCATTGGAAGCGCTTCGATTGAGCTCTTTGTGTCGTCCGGCCGGGAGTAACAAGGGCGGGTGAAACGCGGCAATAGCGCGGTATGCTATCGGCCCCCATCTTCCCTTGCGGCCGTCCTGTGTATATACTCGAAGGCCTGTCCGGCGTACGTCGCTCCCCGCGGCGCCAACGGCCGGGCCATCAACACAGTACGGCCTCCACACCGCGAAGGCCGAGTTGGCGGCAGGTCCGCCAGCGACAGGAGCATTTCAATGGCTGATCAAGAGAAAGAGTACAAGGGCGCAGCTACTATGGAGAAGATCACGTCGCTCGCCAAGCGGCGCGGTTTCGTCTTCCAGTCTTCGGAAGTCTACGGCGGCCAGGCCGGGGCTTGGGACTACGGGCCCCTGGGTATCGAGCTCAAAAACCGCATCCAACAGCTCTGGTGGAAGGAGATGACCCAGCTCCATGACAATATCGTGGGTCTCGACGCCGCCATCATCATGTTCCCCAAGGTATGGGAGGCTTCCGGCCACGTCGAGAACTTTACCGACCCCCTCGTGGACTGCAAGAAGTGCAAGAGCCGCTTCCGCGCCGACCAGATCGACCAGGACAAGCTGGCCAAGAAGGAGTGCCCCGAGTGCGGCGGCGAGCTCACCGATACGCGCACCTTCAACCTCATGTTCAAGACCCACATCGGGGCCGTCGAGGATTCCTCCAGCGTCATCTACCTGCGGCCCGAGACCGCCCAGGGCATCTACGTCAACTACAAGAACATCATCCAGTCCAACCGCATGAAGATCCCCTTCGGGATCGCCCAGGTGGGCAAGGCCTTCCGCAACGAGATTACGACCAAGAACTTTATCTTCCGCACCTGCGAGTTCGAGCAGATGGAGATGCAGTTCTTCGTCAAACCCGGCAGCGATGTCGAGTGGTTCAACTACTGGAAGGAGCAGCGCTGGGCCTATTTCGAGAAGCTCGGCGTCAAGATGGACCACCTGCGCTGGCACCAGCACGGGCCGGACGAGCTCGCCCACTACGCCAAGGACGCCTACGACATCGAGTACCTCTTCCCCATGGGCTGGAAGGAGCTTGAGGGCGTCCACAACCGCAGCGATTACGACCTCTCGCGCCACATGCAGTTTAGCGGCAAGGACCTCCAGTACATCGACCAGGACAACGGTAACGAGCGCTACACCCCCTACATCATCGAGACCAGCGCCGGGCTCACCCGCGAAGTCCTCATGATACTCTGCGACGCCTACGACGAGGAGAAGGTCGCCGACAAGGGCACCGATGACGATTGGCGCACCGTTCTGCGCTTCCACCCCACCGTCGCCCCCATCACCGTCGCGGTCCTCCCCCTCATGAAGAAGGACGGCCTGGCAGAGCTCGCCCAGGAGATTCGCCAGGAGCTCAAGGCCGACTGGTCCACCGACTACGACCAATCCGGGGCCATCGGCCGCCGCTACCGCCGCCAGGACGAGGCGGGCACCCCCTTCTGCGTCACTGTCGACTACCAGAGCAAGGAAGACAACAGCGTTACCCTGCGCTTCCGCGATTCGATGGAGCAGGTCCGTGTCCCCCGTGCCGAGCTCGCCGACCGCATCCGCAAGGAAATCCGCGAGTACAAGCGCATTAAGTAAGGGGGGGAAGGCCTTCCCCCTGGGCCGGGCCTTCTCATCCGCCGCTTCGCGGCGGCCTGCGGGGTCCCGGCCCACCCCCTTCGCCGGGGGCTCCGCCCCCGGACCACGCTTTGCACGAGCCACTTGGGCGTGTTTATTCAGCGCATGGT
>CAZIRF010000006.1:0-99063 GCA_964541755.1 uncultured Spirochaetales bacterium
GCGCTTGGCCAAGGAGCTCGAACGGGTACATCCCCGCGAGATAATCGTCCAGGAGTCCCTGTTTGATCAGCTGCCGTCCCTTGAAAGCCTCCTTTCGCAGGAAGACGGGCTTGTTGTAAACCGCTGGGCAGATTGGCTCTTCGAGCCGGAGCGCTGCCGCGGCGCCCTCGAGCGCCAGTTCCAAACGGCGAGCCTCAAGGGCTTCGGTTTTTCCGATTCCAGCCTGGAGCCGGTAGCTGCGGGGGCGCTCTTCTCGTATGTCGCAGACGCCGCCATGGCGCCCCTGCCGCATATCAGCAGTCTCCATTCCTACGGTGAAGCGGATTTTGTGGCCCTTGACGATGCGACGCAGCGCAACCTTGAACTCGTCCGCTCCCAGCACGAGGCCTCTTCGCGCTACACCCTCTTCGAGGTCCTCGACGAGACCAAGACGGCCATGGGGCAGCGCCTTCTCAAACGGCGCATACTCCAGCCCCTTACCGATCCTGCCGCCATGGACACGCGTCTGGACCGGGTGGAGGCCCTTTACCGCCATCAGGGGGAGCTCAACGCCGTTCGCGACGCGCTCTCGCACGCCACCGACCTCGAACGCCTTGCCGCCCGCGTGGGTATGGAACGCGCTCACGCCAAAGACCTCGTGGCGGTGCGTCGAAGCCTGTCTGTTTTCTCAGCTCTTGTAGAGCGCGCGAAGGCCCTTTGGGGCAGTGATACAGATAAAGAGGGTGGCGGGGAGGCCTCAATACCCCCCGCCCCGGTTCTCGACGCACTCGAAGCCCTGCGATGCCTCCTCGAAGCAGCCCTTCTCGATGAGCCCTCGGCCTTTACCAACGAGGGAAAGATGATACGGCCCGGATACGACAGCAAACTGGACTCTCTTGCCGCCCTGCGCGACAACGGGCAGGCCCTCCTCGAGGCCTATCTTGAGGAGGAACGCAGCTCAACCGGTCTTTCCTCCCTCAAAATCAAGTACAATCGGGTCATCGGCTACTTCTTCGAAATATCGAAGACCAAGCTCTCCACGGTTCCCGATCACTTTATCCGTCGCCAGTCCCTTTCCACGGGCGAGCGCTTTACCACAGAGCGCCTCCAGGGCCTCGAGAGCGAAATTCAGGGGGCGAGCGAGCGCATTGTCGAGCGCGAAGAAGCCCTTTTCACCGCCCTGCGTACCACCACGCGCAAGGAGCTTCCCGCCCTTCTCGTCGCGGCCCGTTTCCTCGCGGAGCTCGATGTCTCCCAGTCCCTCGCGCGGGCGGCAACCCTCAACGCCTGGGTGCGCCCACGCTTTGTCTGCGGCAAACTCCTCGAACTCCTCGAGGCGCGTCATCCGGTTGTCGAGGCCCATCTATCCCCCGGTTCCTTTGTCCCGAACGACCTCGTGCTCTGTGCGACAGGGGCAGACCCGGCCGAAGCCGGGCACCCGGTCGAAGTCGGGCACCCGGCCGAAGCCGGGCACCCGGCCGAAGCCGAAGGCTCGGCCAGTGGAGAGGAGGGGCCTGCCTTTGCCCTCATAACCGGCCCCAATATGGCCGGCAAGTCCACCTACCTGCGCCAGAGCGCCCTCATCGTCCTCATGGCCCAGATGGGCAGCTTTGTCCCCGCCTCGCGTGCCCTCATCGCCCCGGTCGATCGCATATTCTGTCGTGTGGGCGCTTCGGACAACCTCGCCCGCGGTGAATCGACCTTTCTCGTCGAAATGAACGAGACGGCCAACATCCTGCGCAACGCCAGCTCCCGCAGCCTCGTCATCATGGACGAGGTGGGGCGGGGGACCGGCACCCGCGACGGCCTCTCCCTGGCCTGGGCCATCTGCGAAGACCTCCTCTCCCGCCTGGCGTGCCGCACCCTTTTCGCCACCCACTACCACGAACTGGACGCCCTCGATCACCCCGGCCTTTTGCGTCTGTGCATGGATGTCCGCGAGGAGGAGGGGGGCATTGTCTTCCTCAAGCGGGTCAAACCCGGTTCGGCCGCCGAATCCTACGGCCTTCATGTTGCGCGTCTGGCCGGCATTCCCCCTTCGATCATTCACAGGGCCCGGCATATCCTCTCGTCCCTCGACGAGGCGGCAGAACGGGGAAAAGAAGAGATCAAGGCTGATAGTTCACTCCGCGCAGGCAGGTCCGAAGCCGCTACTGCCGGGCCCGTGGTCCCGCTGGCCATGGCGGCTGTGCCGCCGGCTCTCGCCCGGGCCTCCTGGCTCGAAGAGGCCCTCCTCGAGCTCGACCTCGACCGTTTGAGCGGTATCGAGGCCCTTACCCTTCTCGATGCCTGGCGGCGCGAGCTCGTTTCCGGCACTGACAGCGCAGCGCCGTTGCGTAAGCGTTCCACGCGAACCCCCTCGGCAAAGGCCCCCGCCCCCGATACCCCGGAGCTCTTTTCGGGCCTCGATTGAGGCCCCTTCCGGTATCCGGCTTTTTTTTCATCTTTTATCCCGTACTTGTGGTATGAACCCCTCTGTCTTTTTCGCCTGTGTGCGTGAAGTCCTATTTCCCGCCGGCTGTGCCGTCTGTGGTTGCTCCCTCCTGGAATGGGGGAGTCCCCTCTACGGGATATGTCCCTCCTGTCTGCGGCTCTTCCGGCCCGATCCGGCCCCCCGCTGTCGCCTCTGCGGCCGCCCCCTTCTGTCCGAAAAGGGGCTCTGCATGCGGTGCAGGGGCCTTGAAGATCCCCCCCATATCATGTTTTCTTGTGCGCTCTACAGCTATGCTTCGCTCGCCCGAGATATTGTCCGAGCCTGGAAATTTGGTCGTCACCCCATGTTGGCCCTGTTTATCGCCCGTTCTTTTCATGCTGCTCTGCATCAGATACTCACCATGTTTCCGCAGGGCAGCTTCGTTCTCGTGCCGGCGCCATCCAGTCCCGGGCGCTGGAAAAAGACGGGGCGCGATCCCTTTCCCGCTGTTGTGCGGGAGCTCTCACGTCGCTCGGGCTTGCCGCTCTCTTGTTGTCTGCTTCGTGAGCGCTCGCGCAGTCAGAAGACGCTGGATCGGCGGGGGCGGGAGGAAAATCTTCAGGGGAAGATACGTTGTGCCGGCGAGGTGCCGCGAAACGCCATTCTCTTGGATGATGTCATTACTACCGGTGCCACTCTTCGTTGCTGCGCGCGCGCCCTTATTGCCGGTGGCACGGAGCGCTTGTGCTGTCTGGCTTTTTGTTACGATTGAGAATGTTGCGGTGTGGTTGACAAAGGAAGACGGCTCGGATAGAGTGACGGCAAGACAGTAGATGATCATGATATAAAAAGGGGTCGTCCAAACGGCTCCTTTTTTATTATTGGTTTTGAGGAAATCCGTTTGGGTTTTCCAAGAGTATGGGCAAGTCTTTGAACGGCTTGCAGGTTTGTTTTTCGGCGTCGAAAGCAGTGCTTTTCGGGGCCTTTTGGGTGGTGTAGTGCAATTCAGTCAACGGAATGATGATCCCTTGCAGGCTGCGGTGCGAGAACTGGTCGAAGCTGCAGGTATGTCCTTGGTTGAATACGTGCTCAGTCGTCATCGCGGCAGTGTTCAACTTCGTCTGGCGGTATATCGTCAGGGGACGGTCAGTCTCGATGACTGTTCGCGGGTTCACAGAGCCATCCAGCCCCGTGTTGAACTTGCCTTTCCCGAGCAGGAGGTTTTCCTCGAGGTTGCGTCTCCTGGTGTTGATCGCCAAATACGCGATGCGTCGGAATTTCTCCTGTATATCGGGCGTGGCGTGCGTTGTTATTCTATCGAGACCTCCGATTGGGTGTCCGGTATTGTTGAACGTGCAGATTCGGAAAAAGTGGTCTTGAACGGCGCACAGGGGGAAGAAATTCTCCTGTACAGCAGTATTGCCAAGGCCCGATTAGACTATTCACTGGAGGTCGGTAAAAAATGACAACCGATATCTCGGAGGCAGTAAAACAGCTCAAACAAGAGCGCGGCCTCTCCGAAGAGCTCATACTCAAGACAATTGAAGATACCCTCATTGCAGCCTACAAGCGCCGATTTGGCAACGCGGACAACGCGGTGGTTCGCTTTGGCGAGGGTAACACGACGGTGTCCATTTTTTCCCGCAAGCGCATTGTCGAGGGTGTGTACGATCCAACCATCGAACTTGAGCTCGAGGATGCAAAGGAACTCAATCCCGAAGCCGAAGTCGGCGACGAGTTGCTCATTGCGGTAGATCCCAAGGATTTTGACCGCAGCGAGGTTCAGACTGCCCGGCAGACGGCCCATCAGTCCATTCGCGAGATTCAAAAGGACAGCCTCTATTCGGAGTACAAAGAGAAAGAGGGCGAGATTATCATCGGGTACTACCAGCGGGAGCGGAACGGTACCATCTATGTCGATCTGGGCAAGGTGGAAGGTATTCTGCCGCGCAAGTACCAGTCCCCCCGCGAGACCTATCACCAGAATGACCGCATAAAAGCCCTTATTGTCGAAGTGAACAAAGCCCCCTCGGGCTTGCAGGTGGTGGTTTCCCGTACCCACACTGATTTTGTCCGGGCAATTTTTGAACTTGAAGTCCCCGAGGTCTATGACAAAACGGTGGAAATTCATAAGATTGTTCGCGAGCCGGGGTACCGGACCAAGCTGGCTGTCTATTCCAATCGGGATGATGTCGATCCGGTTGGTGCCTGTGTCGGCCTTAAAGGCGTGCGTATTCAGTCGGTCATAAAGGAACTTGAGGGCGAAAAAATCGATATCCTCAAGTACGATCCGGATCCGACGCGCTTTATCAAGAATGCCCTGTCTCCCGCAGAGGTTCGCAGTGTCGTCATTCTTGACGAGGCGAAGCATCAGGCCTTGGCCATAGTGGCGGACTCCCAGCTTTCCCTGGCTATCGGCAAACAGGGGCTCAATGTCCGTCTTGCCAACCGCCTGGTCGACTGGAACATAGACGTGAAGACCGAAGCCCAGTTTGCCGAAATGGACATCGCCAGCGAATCGCGTCGTGCGGTTTCCGAGCTCTTTACAGACGAAGAAGAGTTCACCCGCATCGCCGAGCTCCCCGATGTCAATCCGGCGACGGCAGAGGCCCTTGCCGCAAATGGTGTTGAGTTTATCGAGGATTTCCTCGCCCTCGATGAGGCTCAGTGTGATGCCCTTGAAGGGGTTGACCGTGCGGCTCTGGATGTCCTTCGTGCGATTATCGAGGAGAATGTCGAGATCGTCGAAGAAGAGTATGCAGATGAAGAATACGCCGAACAGGAAGAAGAACCTGTTGAGGAGTATGAGGAAGAGGAACTGGAGTGTCCCGAATGTGGGGCAGCAATCACAGTGGATATGACCAATTGTCCCAATTGCGGCATTGGTCTGAGCTTCGAGTACGAAGACGAAGAATAAAGGTGGAACATGGCCCAGGAATTCGAGAACGAACAGAAACCGAAGGCAGAACTCATCAAGAACACCAGGGCATCTGACGCCCCGGAAGCCGCTCACGGCGAGAACGATCAGCCCGAGAAAAGAAAGGTGGTGGTCGTCAAGAAGAAGCCGCCAACGAATTCCCCCGGGCATGCCCACCGAAAGGTGACCGCAAAGGTCGTCGCTGTCTCCGCATCGGAAGAGTCTGTCAGGGAAGATGCCAAGTCTTCCCCTGCGCATACTACTGCGGCAGGTGCAGACACTGCAGCGACAGGCGAGAAGAGCGCTGCGGTCGAGTCTGCGGAACCCAAGAAGCATGCAAAGACGGCCGAGGCCGATTCTGCGACCCGGGGCAACGCTGCGGCGGACAAGGCCGCAGCAAAGCCGGGTAAAGAGGTCGAGGCTCCTGTTGCAGACAAGGAAGCTGGAGCAAAGGCTCCGGCTTCCCCCAAGACGGATGCTTCTCCTTCGACTGCAGAGGGTGACAAGAAGGAAGGAAAGCCCGAATCCCGTGTCGCTTCGATGCCCCGTACCCAGCGGCCTGCTGTTGTAGCCGGTCGGGTAGGGGGACGTCCCATGCGCCAGGAAGGCTCTTCTCCCTTCCCCCAGCGACCTGCTGTCGTGGCCGGTCGTGTTGGCGGTCGACCCATGAATCCCCCCGGAGACCGTAATGGTCGTCCCGGTTTCAACTCGGGCCCCAGACCCGGTGGTCCCGGTCCTCGTCCCTATCCCGGTGGGCCGGGCGGTCCCGGCGGAAGGCCGCCGTTCCCCGGTCGTCCTGGTGGTCCCGGTCGTCCCGGTGGTCCCGGTCGTCCCGGTATGGGGCGTCCCGGTATGGGGCGTCCCGGTGGACCTCCTCCAACGGGCCCGCTGCCCCCTGGCAAGGGACCTGCAAAGAAATCGTTCAAGTCCAAGAAGGCCGTATACGCTCGCAAGGACAAAGAGATCGAGATGGAGGAGAAACTCCTCCAGCAAAAGAAGAAGTCCCAGCGCATGGTCAACCCGGTGCCGAAATCGATCGACATCATGGAGGTCATCTCCGTATCGGAATTGGCGCGCAAGATGAATCTCAAGGCCTCGGATCTTATTGCCAAGCTTATGAGTATGGGCATGATGGTTACCATCAATCAGCAGATTGATGCGGATACCGCCACCATTCTCGCCGAAGAGTTTGGCTGTCAGGTCCATATCGTCAGCCTCTATGACGAAACGCTTATTGAGACGGTCAAGGATGATGAGGCAAGCCTCGCTCCACGTCCCCCGATTGTCGCGGTCATGGGCCATGTTGACCATGGTAAAACCAAACTCCTTGATGCCATTCGCAGTGCGGATGTCGCCTCTGGTGAGTTCGGTGGTATTACCCAGCACATTGGCGCGTACATGGTTGAAACCGCACAGGGGAAGGTAACCTTCCTCGATACGCCTGGCCACGAAGCCTTTACCATGATGCGTGCCCGTGGGGCGCAGGTTACCGATATTGTCATCCTCGTGGTTGCTGCCGATGACGGGGTTATGCCCCAGACCATCGAAGCGGTCAATCACGCAAAAGATGCCAAGGTGCCAATCATTGTCGCGGTCAACAAGATCGACAAGGCCGATGCCAATCCGGACCGGGTAAAGAACCAGCTCTCCGAACTTGGGCTCATGCCCGAGGATTGGGGTGGATCGACGATGTTCTGTGAAATATCGGCCCTCAAGAAAGAGGGTATAGACAAGCTCCTTGACGCCCTTCTTCTCCAGGCAGAAATCCTCGAGCTCAAGGCAAACCACCAATGTGTGGCCGAAGCCAAGGTCATTGAATCCCGTATTGATCACGGCCGTGGTGTTGTTTCGACGATTATCGTTGAGCGCGGTACCCTTAAAGTGGGCGACTCCTTTGTTGCTGGTGTTTGGTCGGGCAAGGTCCGTGCCATCTTCAACGACAAGGGGCAAAAAATCGATGAGGCGACGCCCTCGATGCCCGTTGAGGTGCTCGGTTTTGAAGGGGTTCCCAATGCGGGCGATCCCTTCCAGGTGGTCGATGCCGATAAAACGGCGCGCGGTATTTCGGACAAACGGCAGGAATTGCGCCGCTTTGAAGATGCCAAGAACGTACGCAAAATCACCTTGGACAACCTCTACGATACCATCAGTGATGGATCCATACAGGAGCTCAAGGTCATTATCAAGGGCGACGTTCAGGGTTCTGTCGAGGCAGTCCGTTCCAGTTTGGAGAAGCTGTCCACGAAAGAAATACGCCTCAACGTCATTCAGTCCCTTCCCGGCGCCATCAATGAGGGCGACGTCAATCTTGCGTCTGCCTCGAACGCCATTATTATCGGCTTCAATGTGCGTCCCACGCCACAGGCCAAGGCCCTGGCCGATCAAGAGAAGGTCGACATTCGCAAGTACAACATCATCTACAAGGCCGTTGAAGAAATCCAACAGGCCATGGAGGGGATGCTGTCTCCCGATACGAAAGAAGAGACCATTGCAACGGTCGAGGTCCGGGATACCTTCAAGGTGCCCAAGATTGGAACCATTGCCGGCTGTTACGTCCTCAGCGGAACGGTCAAGCGCAACGCAAGTGTCAATCTTATTCGTGACAACGTTGTCATCCATACCGGCAAGATGGCCAGTCTCAAGCGTTTCAAGGACGATGCCAAGGAAGTGGCCTCCGGCTACGAGTGTGGTATCGGGCTCGAGGGCTTCGATGATGTCAAGGTCGGCGACCAGTTCGAGGTCTTCGAAATTGTCGAGGTTGCGCGCAAGTTGACCAAGGAGTAGGGCGATGTCTTCGCATCGCATGGAGCGTCTGTCACACCAGGTGCAGGAGGAGATAGCACTCCTCCTTGTGTCGGGGAAGATTAAAGATCCCCGGGTGGACAGCCTCCTTTCCATCACCCGGGTCGAGGTCTCCAAAGATCTCGCCTGGGCCGATGTCCACGTTTCGAGTGTCAATGCCGGCAAGGATCTTGATCGCGCAATCATGGGCCTGCAGAGTGCTGCGGGCTTTATACAGGCGACGCTGGGGGCAAAGCTTCATATACGCCAGACTCCCCGCCTGCGTTTTCATGCCGATCACAGCCTCAAGGACGGTTTTGAACTCGTTCGCAAACTCGAGGATCTCGCGGATTGAAGCGCAGGAGTGACGTTCGCGGAATCCTCTTGCTCGACAAGGCCCCCGGGCAAACGAGCTTTCAGTCCCTCTCGATAGTCAAGCGAGTATTGGGTACCGGCCGCGTAGGACACTGTGGAACCCTCGACAAATTTGCCGAAGGGCTCATGATAGTCTTGGTCGGCTCGTACACCCGGCTTGTGCCCTGGTTTACCGGCTTGGACAAGACCTACGAGGCAAAAATCCTTTTGGGCGAGGAGACCGACACCCTCGACCCGGAGGGTACTGTTATTGAACACGCCCCACCACCCGAAGAGCCTGCGTTCCGTGCTGCAATCCCCTCGTTTGTCGGGGCGATTGATCAGGTTCCCCCGTCCTATTCCGCCATCCACGTGGATGGCAAACGCGCTTGGCAGCGGGTTCGGGATGGTCAAACCTTGACCATGCCCCCCCGTCCCATCACCATATATGAACTCTCTCTCGAGGCCTGGCAGCCCCCCTGCGCCAATGTCTCGGTACACTGTTCCAGCGGAACCTATGTTCGTTCCCTTGCCCGGGATATTGCCCGCGCTTCAGGCTCCTGCGGACGCCTGGAAACCCTCTCGCGCAGTGGTATCGGTGCCTTTTCCCGCGATGATGCCATCCGGCTGCCGGAATCCCTCGAGGAGTCATCAAGGCTGATAGCGCAGGCGCTGGTCCCCGTTCGCCGTGAGCAGCTGGAAAAGGCGGGGCTCTTTGTTTTGACAATTCCGCCATCGGAGCTGGCCTCCGTGCGTAACGGGCGTCCTCTCTCCAATGATATTCGCAGTTCCTGTCTTTCTGCCTCCGGCGATATTGCTCTGGTCGATACCGCCGACGAACTGGTTGCGGTCCTGCGACAAGGGCCCCGGGGCCTCTCTTATGCCTGTGTGATGCCGCCGCCCTCCACTGTTGCGGTTCAGGCGGGAGGGGGAGCATGACAATACTCTCCTGGGAAGAGCTGCTCGAGGGGAAGGCTTCAAACCTTATCGGATCCGAATCTTGTGCTGCCACTATCGGGGTCTTTGATGGCGTTCACCGCGCTCACCGGGAATTGATCGGCCGTATTGTCGAAGCGGGAGGTCGCCGAAGTGCGGTAATTACCTTTCGGCAGAGTCCCAAGGCGGTATTCGCCCCACAGCACTTTCCCGGGTACCTTTACAGCCTGTCGCAAAGGCTTTCCTGTTTTGAACATCTGGGCGTGGGGCTCGTATGCCTGATTGACTTTTCCGCGGATTTCGGTAAAATCGGGGGGAAGGATTTCATCAGTTTGATACAGGACCGTCTCAAACTGCGTTATCTGGCGATTGGCAGCAATTTCCGCTGCGGATACGGCCTTGATACCGATGCAACGCGTATTGCCGCGCTTAACAAGGCGTTGGGCATACGTACGGATATCGTTCCCTCTGTTCAGAAGGACGGGTTGCCGGTGAGCTCCAGCCGCATTCGCACCGCAATGGCTTCCGGTGACCTCGTCGAGGTTCGGGCGCTCTTGGGGCGGGACATTGAAATCGATCTGGACGGTGTCCCTACTACCCCGGGGCCCGATTGGCTTGATTACAATGTTGGCGCTGTTCGCCGTTTGACGCCGCCGCCAGGCCGGTATGCGGTTACGTATCTCGCTGAAGGATTCTCTCCCGTTCGCGGGTTTGTGGACATACAAGCGTCCTGTGTGCGTGTATATCAAAAAGATGCCTTGCGTATCCGTTTTGATCCATCGCTTCGCGGGGCAGACGTGTTCGAATAATTATCATGCTGTGACGGGTCGGGTGTTCCCCGGTTTCCGGCCAGCAATGCCATCAAGGAGTTACATGGTATGGCTTTGAACAAGCAGGACATTGCGTCCACTGTCAGCAAATACGGCGACAGTGAGAAAGACACCGGCAAGACCGAGGTGCAGATTGCCCTCCTTACCGACCGCATCAATCAGCTCACCGAGCACTGCAAGACCTTCAAGAAGGACAAGAGTGCTCAGCGCGGCTTGCTCATCTTGGTCGGTCAGCGTCGCCGCATGATCAAGTATCTGCAAAGATCAGACCTTGAGCGTTACCGCTCACTCATCAAGCAGCTGGGTCTTCGCAAGTAAGAGATCAGCCCGGGGCGGCACACTTTGTTGTGTCATTCCGGGCTTCTCCATTTTTGAGGCCCATTGCCTCATATCGTCGTCGCATGGCCCGAATGGGCATTGCGCATGCAGGCGGGAAGTCCCGCCCTGCAAAACAACAGGCAGGTATCATGATACAAAGAGTTACAATGAAGATTGGCGGGGATGAACTCGTCCTCGAAACGGGCCGCATGGCCAAACAGGCGAATGGTTCGATTTACGCGACCCTTGGCGGCTCTGCTGTTCTCGCCACCGCTTGTACTTCCGGTAATGCCGAAGAGGGCCTCGACTATGTTCCCCTCACCGTTGACTATAACGAGAAGTACTATGCTGCCGGCAAGATTCCCGGTGGCTTCCTCAAGCGTGAAGCCCGTCCCAAGGACAAGGAGATTCTCGTCTCCCGTCTCATTGACCGCCCCATGCGCCCTCTTTTTGACAAGCGCTTTGGTCGCGACATCCAGATAGTTCCCACTACCATTTCATCTGATGGCGTCAACCCCCCGGACATGCTTGCCATTGTCGCGGCATCTGCGGCTGTTCATATTTCCGATATTCCCTTTGGTGGGCCCATTGCCGGTGTGCGTATCTGCGCTGTCGGGGATGAACTTATTGCCAATCCCACCTATGCCCAGATTGCCGATAGCCGGCTCGAGATCGTTGTCGCCGGTACGGCCGAGGGCATTACGATGGTTGAAGGTGGCGCGCACGAGGTCGACGAGGACCTCATGATTGCGGCCCTCGACAAGGCCAAGCTTGTACTTGCGGAACTCTGTGCCCTCCAGGAAGAGCTGCGCAAGCTCTGCGGGAAGGAGAAACTCCCCCTCGTCGCTTCTTCGGTAAGCCTCGATAATGCCGACGCCATCCGTAGCGAGGCCTTCCCCCGGCTCGAAGCTGCCTGCTTTGTCAAAGGCAAGTTTGAACGCGGCGACGCCATCCGCGCCGTCAAATCCGACCTCGCCGGCAAGTACGCCGAACAATTGGCCGATTCCATGCAGAAGAAGCTCTTTGACGCCCTCTTCGACGATATGGAGTATGAAATTCTGCGTTCTTCCATCCTCGACAAGGGCGTACGCGTCGACGGTCGTGGGACCGAAGATATCCGCCCCATCAACTGCGAGGTCGGGGTTCTGCCCCGTACCCACGGTTGCGCCCTCTTTACCCGTGGCGAAACCCAAGCCCTTGCCGTCACCACCCTTGGTACGGCCTTTGATGAGCAGATCCTCGATGATATCGAAGGAGATCGCCGCGACCGCTTCATGCTTCACTACAACTTCCCTCCCTACTCGGTTGGTGAGGTTGGTCGCATGGGAACCGGTCGTCGTGAAATCGGCCACGGCTACCTTGCCCGCCGCTCTCTGGAGCCCATGCTCCCCACCAAGGACAGTTTCCCCTACACGATTCGGGTCGTTTCCGAGATCCTCGAATCCAATGGTTCCTCTTCCATGGCCAGTGTCTGTGGTGGTACCCTCGCAATGCTCCACGCGGGCGTCCCGATGAAGAGTCCCGTAGCCGGTATTGCCATGGGGCTTATTACCGAAGGCGATCGCTGGGCGGTCCTCTCGGACATACTTGGAGAGGAAGATCACTTGGGTGATATGGACTTCAAGGTTGCCGGTACCGAAAAGGGCATTACCGGTTTCCAGATGGACATTAAAATTGCCGGTGTCTCAACCGAAATCATGAGAAAGGCCATGGAACAGGCAAAACGTGGACGTCTCCACATTCTGTCCATAATGAACAAGACCCTCGACAAGCCGGTTGCCGAGATCAGCGAGTTTGCGCCCAAGATTGTATCGATGCGTATCGATCCGGAAAAACTCGGGCTTCTCATTGGTCCTGGTGGCAAGAATATCAAGGCCCTCTGCGAGCAATACTCTGTTACCATCAATACCGAAAATGACGGTACGGTTACGGTATACGGGAAAACTGCCAAGAACTCCGAGGAAGCCAAGGCCGCCATTATCGGCATTGTCGAAGATCCGGAAATCGGCCGTATCTATGAGGGCACCGTCAAGCGCATCATGGATTTTGGTGCCTTTGTGGAAATCCTGCCCGGTAAGGAAGGCCTGTGCCATATCTCCAAGCTCTCTCGCGATCGCATCGCCAATGTTGGCGATGTCCTCAAGGAAGGGCAGCACATTCCGGTCAAGCTTCTCGAGATCGACAAGATGGGGCGTCTCAATCTTTCCTATATCGACGCTATCGAGCAGCAGTAAGAGGAACCTCTTTTCGGGTAGCCGGCCAGCCGGGCTGTTCGTCTATCCGGATATATGATTACATTCTGTAGGGCAGGAAGAAAAATACAGATTTTTCGGGCTGCCCGGTAGTCATGGCAATTATCGATCGGGTTCCGTTTCACCCTGTGATCGGAACCCCTTTTTTTTCCGGCCGGAAGGGCAGGGGCGTATGATGGAAGAACGCATTCGGGAGATACGGGTTTGCAAACTGCACCCTGGAGCTCGTATGCCGGTGTATGCGAGTGCCGGTGCTGCCGGGGCAGATGTTTTTGCATTACTCGACAAGGAGCTCGTCTTGAAACCCTTCGAGCGGGCACTCGTACCTACCGGCCTCTCTTTTTCTATCCCTGATGGATATGAAGTACAGTTGAGACCTCGATCCGGTCTCGCCTTGAAACAGGGAGTAGGCCTTCCGAACAGCCCGGGGACCATAGATGCCGACTATCGGGGGGAAGTGCGGGTTCTTCTTGTCAATTTGGGTTCCGATGATGTGGTTGTACGCGATGGAGACCGCATTGCCCAGATGGTCCTCGCACCGGTCTATCAAGCTTGTTTTGTCCAAGATGCTTCTCTTGATGACACCGAACGCGGCAGTGGTGGTTTTGGTTCGACCGGTCTATCGGGTCTGTGATTCATGATACAAAAAAGAAGGGGAATGTCTTTAACGCTCTTTTTCTACATTACCCGGGAGACGGCCTTTTCCTTTTTTGTTGCATTTCTCTTCTTTTTTTTCATATTTTTTGTTAACCAGATACTCCTTTTGGCAGAGCAAATTCTCTCCAAAAATGCCCCGTTCTTCGATGTTTTGCTTCTTATTTTCTTTTCTCTTCCCAGTGTAATAGCCCTGGCGGCCCCTTTTGCAGCCCTCGTCGGGGTCCTTCTCGCAATAGGCCGATTGAGCAGTGACAATGAAATTGTCATCATGCGTTCCTCCGGGCTCTCCTATCGCATTGTCTACCTTCCCATTATTGCCTTGGGAATCATTATTTCCCTCCTGTCATTTTTTACCAATGATGTACTCTTACCGGCGGGAACCCTTGAATTCGGTCGTGTGTATCGCAAGCTCATTCTCTCGACACCGGCTCTTCAGCTCGAATCCAATTCGGTAAAGCAGCTTGACAACACGGTTATCGTAACCGGAAATTTAGAAGAGAACGAGATATCCTCGGTACTGATACTCGATACAACAGAGAGCGGTGAAGACCGTATAATCATGGCTTCGAAGGCGCGCCTTGTCGAAGGGGGGCGTAACTATATCAATTTGTCTCTTAAAGATGCATTCATTCATTCGGAAAAGGCCGGGCAGCGGGGGGATTACGAGTATACTGTCAGCGAATCCCTTGATTATTCCATAAACCAAAAAGAGGTAATGCCTCCGACGGCCAGCATCGGACCCAAAGAAATGAGTTCGATTGATGTGGCGAAAGAAATCGATAAAAAAGAGGCAAATCTATGGGAGAAGAGACGTAACAAATCCAAGAGGCTCATGAATGCACTGCTTCTTGCAGAGCCCTATTGGCAATCGGCGGCACTCCACGACAATACCAGGGAGCGGCAGCGCTCCATGGAAAAACTGCGCAATGAAATGAATGGGATGGATGATATCCTCAACGATCGTAATCTTCGCATCTATCTTTTGGAGTTTTACAAGAAATTTTCAATACCCTTTGGTGCACTCTTTTTGGTCTTTCTCGCCACCCCTGTCGCCCTTTTTTCGAAAAAAAGCGGGCAGAGTTTTACCTTTGCCTTTGGTCTTTTGATTTCTGTCTTGTATTGGGCTCTTCTCTTGGGCGGCCAGACCTTTGGTGTTCGTCTTGGCTATGATCCCTTTATCTCCATGTGGGCCCCCAATGCCATCGTTTTCTCTGCCGGTTTCATATTAACCCTGTTAAAGGTTCTGCGATGACGATTCTTGATCGCTATTTATTCAAAAAATTTCTCCCCTTGTTTTTTGGCGGGTTGGCCCTCTTTGTCCTTTTATTGCAACTTATCGATATATTTGGAAATCTCTGGCGCTACCTGGGGAACAATGCGAGCATTATCGATATCGCCCGGGTTTCCCTCTTGTATTTGCCCAAGTGTATCAGTTTTTCACTGCCCATAGCCCTTATTTTTGCCATTGCCTATGCCCTTGGAGAGATGTCGGCCAATAATGAGCTCATTGTCATATTTTCTTCCGGTATTTCCCTGTGGCGTATAGCTCTTCCCTTTGTGGTGCTGGGACTCATTCTCTCCATGGCTTCTTTCCTCTTTGAGGATCGGGTTGTCATTCAGACCTTGTACGATAAAGAAGCCCTCTCGGCCGAGTTGACGCGGCAGGAACAAAAACTCAGGCAGAACGACATAATTGTAAAGACCAACGCCGGTCGTCGTGTGTACTCGGTGGGGTATATCAACCTCAAAGAACAGACGGTAAGTCGGGTGATCGTTATCGATCGTAATGATGAGGGAAATTTTCTCTTCATGCTCAAATCGCCGCGTGGCACCTGGAATGGGCAATACTGGGACTTCCAGAATACACATTGTTATTCCTGGAAAGAGGGGCGCCTTGTAGAGAGCGACGCCGGAGACCTTTCGCGCTATAATGAGCCTCCCCCGACCTTTGTGCGCAACGCCAAGGAGGTCGAGCAGCTTCCCGCCTCGCAGGCGAAGTTGGTTATCGGGGACTTGCGGGTTTCCGGGGTAAAAATACATGCCGCTTTGAGCGATTACTACCGGCGTTTTGCCTTTTCGACGACACCCCTGGTTGTGATTATTCTGTCCATGAGTATGGGGGGGCGATTCCGCAAGAACATACTCCTGATGAGCTTGCTCTCGAGCCTCATGGCAGCCGTTCTCTATTACGTCATTCAGATGGTCACCATGATGCTGGCCAAATTGGGATATATCCCTCCGATTGTCGGGGCGTGGTTCCCGGCTGTATTTTTCATCATCCTCGCATTTGCGATGATTCAAAAGGCACGTACATGAGCACAGTTGTTTCCTCCGGTATTTTTTCACAAACAGCACGGGATGCGTCAAGCAGGGCCCGCTGCGGTATACTCTCTCTTCCCCATGGACAGGTTGAAACCCCGGTTTTCATGCCCGTTGGTACAAACGCTACGGTAAAGGCCATGAGTGTCGAGGATTTGCAAGAGATAGGATTCAAGCTGATACTCTCGAACACCTATCATCTCTACCTGCGCCCCGGCAGCCCCCTCATACAGGAAGCCGGGGGACTCCATCGCTACATGCATTGGCCGCACAATATTTTGACCGATTCGGGGGGCTTCCAGATATTTTCGCTTTCCTCATTTCGTAAAATCAAGCGTCAAGGGGTACGTTTTCGCTCTCACATAGATGGGTCCTATCACGATTTGACTCCCGAATCGGTGGTGCGAATACAGGAACAGTTGGGTAGCGATATCCAGATGCAGTTGGATGTCTGTTCCCCTTGGGGCTGCACGCGCGAGGAAGCCCGGTCTGCGCTGGATATCACCGGCGATTGGCTTTTACGTGCCAAGAAGGAACGGGCCGAATGTGACATCTCCTATAAGGGTTCGTTGTTTGGCATTGTTCAGGGTGCTTTTTTCAAAGACCTTCGGGAGGAGAGTGTCAAACGTCTTGTCGATGCGGACACACCCGGGATAGCGATCGGGGGGCTCTCGGTAGGGGAACCCTTTGATGTGTATGAGGACCTGCTCTCTCATACGGCGGCCTTTCTGCCGGATGAAAAACCCCGTTATGTCATGGGGATAGGTAGTCCCGATTTTATCCTTACGGCCATAGAGCAGGGGATAGACATGTTTGACTGTGTCCTTCCCACCCGTATCGCGCGCAATGGCCTTCTTTTTACCAAGCGGGGGCCCTTGGTCATAAAAAAACAGCGCTTTGAACGCGATTTTGGCCCGCTTGACCCCGAATGTACCTGTAAGGTATGTCGTAATTATAGCCGATCCTATATGCGCCACCTCTTTCGAAATGGAGAGATTCTGTCTTCAATGCTGGCCTCGTATCACAATTTGTATTTCCTCAATAATTTGGTGCTTGGGGCGCGCGAGGCAATACGTAAGGGTGAGTTTTTATCATTCAAGAAGGACGTGCTTGAGCAGTATGCCCGGGGGGTATGAAATGCGAATTTTAAGCATTCTGATAATCAGTCTATTGCTGATTCCGCCACTCTTTGCGGATGATACGGGTAGCGATCTGGCGGCGGATTCCCCTTCGACAGGATCCGGAGACTCTTTGACAGAGGCGAAGAGCGACCGTGATGAGGCGGCTTCAAGAAACCGCGAGGTAATCCTCTATGGCACCGATGTGGAGATACTTTCCCTTACGGAGATCCTCAAGGAATCGGGAGATACCAGCCTTGATACGGATTTGGCAAGACTCCTCGCGGCCACAGGCAATGCGAAACTGCAAGAGGCAGTGTATGACTATTTCCTCTCCCGCTTTGATTCCAATAAAAGCGCTACCCCGATTTCCGATGATGTACGTGGCCTTATTGATAGCTTTTCCCTGGAGGTCTTGTCCTATTGGGATCAATATCGCGAATCGATCATTGAACGGGCCAGTCGATACCTTGGCCAGCGCCAGGAGCGCAAGGCCATTGATCCTCTTTTGAGTCTTTTGGAGGATGGCAGTCTTGCCATGCGCCCGGTGCTTGTCCGTGTTCTTGGTCAAATCGGGGGGGAGGGTATAGCCGCGCCACTAATCGCCTGGCTTGAAAGGAACAATCCTTCTTCGACCTTGAAAAACGAAATATATCGGGCCTTGGGGTCTACTCAGGACCGTGAGCACGCCAGCCCCTTTATCCTGGCCTCCCTTGAGGACGAGTACGCGAGTCCTACCGAGAAAATGGCCTTGCTCGATGCTGCGGGGACGCTGGAGGATCCGTCTCTTTTACCAGCCATGCTTGTCTTACTCTCCGATGCCGATGCGAATGTTCGAGCGAGTGTTGTCGCCTCGCTGGGTGCTTATGTGGGCGAAGATGTTGACCGTGCATTGCTGGATGCCTTTCGCGACAACTTCTACAAGACGCGAATAGCTGCAGCGAAAGCGGTATCCACGCGTAAACTTGAAGAGGCTATTCCCTATTTGATCTTTCGCGCTCAAAGGGATAGCGTCATGTCTGTTCAATTGGCTGCCATAGATGCTCTTTCCAACTATGATACCAGCGAAATTCGGGAGGCCTTGAGCAAGATACTCACCCACGATCTCAAGGGAGATGCCGTTCGTGCCGCTTCTGCGCGTGCCCTGCTTGCTATAGACCACGACAGTTTTATCCCTGCGGTGATTGAGGTCATGGAGACTGCCGTACAGGGAAAGAAGCAGAAACCCCTGTACCACGAATTGGCCCGGTTTATCAGTATCAAGGAATTTGAAGGGGCGCTGGATTTGGCGTCCCGTTTGATAGTTTCTCCGGTAATCACCGACCGTCATTATGCGCTCAATCTGATTCGCAGCAATCGCCTGGGTGCTCTGTACCCGAAGGTGAAGGAGCTCGATACCGGGAAGACCGACAGCCTTGCCAGAAAGGCCCGTCTTGTTCGGGAAGCCCTGGAAGAGCAAAACCTTGTCGCCCCCGAAGATATGGAAGATGACGAAGAAAACCCGTCAGAAACCCCGCTTGAGTGAGAGGCTCGACTGCGCTCGGTATCGCAGGTACGAAGAGAGCGCAGTCGGGTAATTAGCGCTGGGGGATTCCCGTCTGTTGATGTTCAATGGAACGCAAGAAGCGGTTGAGTTTTTCCAAGGGGTCCTCGTATCGATCAATGCGGAACCATACCTTGTAGCCCTTTGCCGAGACTATGTCTATGCGTTTCCCGATACAATCCTCAATAACTGAAGATTCAGCGTTGGGGAAGAACTCCGGTTTGTGTATTGTCAGGTGGCACTGCTCTCCATCAAAATGGACCTTTGCAATACGCTCGGGGAAGCGGACGATGAATACGAGGAAATCCGAATTGCCGCCACCCAAACTCAATTTGCCTCCGGCCTTGAGGAGGTGGACATTCCTTCTGCCAATTGCGGTGTTCTGATCATTGACAAAGAGCGAGAGCATGATGCGCTCTTCGTGCTTGCGTACCGGGAAGTCTTCGGAGACCGGCATGTTGCGCATAAGCGGGGAAGAAGCGCCGGCGGCGGCCATCGCAGTACTCGATGTGGCGGCTCCCTGTGTGTTTGTGCCTGTTTGATTTGCAGTGTTATTGGCTTTTGAGCTTTCGCCGTCATTCATGGCAGATGATCTGGCGTTACGTTCAGTGGCAACAGGGGTTCGGGAATTACGGTCTTGAACTCCATCAGCGGCAGATTTTCCGCGATCGGGGCTATCGCTGTGTCGGGCCGAATTGGTGGAACGATACACTGCCTTTGCAGGGCTCGAGAGTGAGCGTCGGAAGCTTACGAGAATCAATATGGCAAGAGCCAGGGCCAAAATGATACCCGCGACAAGCAGAAGACTGCTCCAGAACCGGCTGCTGCCCTTTGAAGCCTTGCCGATCAACTCAAGCTGTATATCGGAAACGCTGGGGTGAATTTTTGTTTCCCCGGCAAAGCGGGCACGCACAGAGAGGCTCTGTACGCCGGGATATACGCTGTCATCGAGAGCAACCTTGAAGGCGAGTTTTTTTTGTGTGCCGGGCTTTATACTGGCGAGCAGTGGTTTTTCCAGTATGTTCTTCCCGTTGGCGAGAAGCTCACGACACTCGAACATCAGTACATCACTGCCTGTATTGTTCACAAGAATCGGGATAGCAAAGCGATAGCGAACCCTGCCCAAGTCATTGGGCCAGGCGATAATGAGCTCGTTGAGGGGGAGGGCAACGGAATCTTGTCCCCCGGTTGTTTCGTCAATGTCATGGAGTTCTGCCGGGAGGACATCGGCTACCGTGTCGCTCGTATCAAAGCCGCCATCGGGGCCGGGACTTTCTTCCTGAGAGCCATCGTCCGTATCCTCGTCGGGAAGCTTTGCCGCGCTATCGCTGCGGGAAGAAGCGTCTGCGGGCCCTGATGTTGGCGTTTCGTGAGACGCACCCTGCGTCTGTCGGTCAGAGGTCCGGTCTTCCCGCTCTCTGGTATCTGTCTCCTCTCCGGGAAGGTCTGCGCCGCCCCGGGCCACGCTTTCGCCGCCGTCGATCGGGGATGGATCACCTGAGCCATCCCCTGTCGCATTTTGGTTAGCGATGGTACTGTCGCTGTTTGCCATCGAATCGGCTGTTTGCTGCCAAGGTGTTTTGAGGTAGAGAAAGTCCCATCCATTGCCCTTGAGCTCCAAGGCACTTTGCTCTATACGGGCTTTTGCCTCTGCAGGCGTGAGCGCCGCGTTCTGGCTCTCCGGTCCGGCGACATGTTCACCATCACTGATAATGACCAAGGTTTTTGCACGGTATGTCGGGAGTTGCTTGAGGTATTGCGCGGTCCAATCAAGTGCTTTGATGACATCGGACCAGGGTTCAAGGGGGTAGAGAAGAAGCAGGTGTGTCGCTATGGTTTCGATATCCGCGGGGCTCTCCACTTTTCGCGACAGTTCTAGGCGCGGCTCTTCTGCAAATGAAACAATATGAACGGTATCGCCATCCGAAACGCGTGAAGAGAGCAGGGGTTGTATCACCGCAGTCCCCAGTGTTTCGAAGTGTGCGAACATGCTGGCAGAGGTATCCAGAAGGACTACGATATCCCTTGGGGCGTCCGCCGCCTGGACTCCTGTCAATATCAACAGGCTCATCAGGAGCGATACGATGTGCTTGCGCGTCATGCTTTCTCTCCACTTGAGGCGCTCCGGACACGAATCGTGTCTCGAGAACGCTGCTTTTGAATGAATCCGGGCTGTGGGCCTTTGGGCCCGGTATCCCGGTGGTCTTTACCACTTTATCACATAAGGGCGGCCGGATAAAGGCCGATTGGCGTTTTCGTCGATCCCCTTTTCTGTACAAACAAAAAAGACCCCGTCCTGGACGGGGCCAAAAGCTGCATGCTTGGCGCTGCTACTCGATTTTTACCGCTTCAATGGCCGTAAGCACATAGTTCAAGTCAATATCACCAATTTTGAAGTTGAACTTTTCCTTGAGCTTGCGATTCATGATGGAGGCCCCGAAGGGCGACAGATAGGAGATGATACCGTGGTCAGGATCGGATTCCCAGGGGCCAAGAATGGTGTAGACCTCTTCGACATTCTTGGTCGTATTCTGCAGGGTAACCTTGGCGCCAAAGCCGACACGTGCAGCACTGAAGGTCGAGGGGTCGAATATCTGGGCCCGGTCTATTTCATCCTTGAGCTTGGCCACCGTAACATTGAGTATGTCCTGTTTCTCCTTGGCCGCCTTGTACTCGGCGTTTTCGCGAAGGTCGCCCTGGGCCAAGGCACTGGCGATTTCTCTGGAGTTCTCCGGGACTTCCACATCGATGATGTGTTGAAGCTGTTTTTCCTTTTCGATAAGTTTTGACTGGGTAACCATGAGACCACGGGTAACGATGGATTTCTCTTCCGTTCCGTAAAATTTGAACTTGGGGAAGCGGGAGAGAATGGTATTGCGAATCCTCATTTTTATTCCCGCATCGAGATCGCGGACATCTTCAATCAAGGTGTACAGACGGGTGATACCGTCTTCGTCCACTTCCTTGATGTAGGCTTCGACAATGCCGTCCTTGAAGAGGATGTTTTCCAGTTGGCGACTCGTCTTTCGGTTTTCGGTAGTGTTCTGGTGATTTTCGATCTCGCGATAGCAGGTTTGCAGTATGTGTACCAAGGTTAGCAGCTGCTTTTCGTAGGAGATGCCGGCTTTCTCGAGCCAATCGGTCGTGGATTTTTCCTTGAAGAACCAGATGGCCGCTTCTTTGTATTCACGGTAATTCTCGTAAGAGTGTTGAACGAGGTGAATAATCCGATCTTCGAATGCTTCATGCTCAAGGCTGCTGATGATCGTGCTGTTGAGCGCCGTGGGGAAGAGCTTGACGAAGACATCGGGCCATTCGCTCACAAAGAGCTTGATATTGGAGAGGAACTGTTGGCGAAGTTGGCTGTCTTTGAGCTCAACATAGACGGCAACCGGATCGTTTATCTGTTCGAAGAGTTCGGAGAAATTGAACTGTAATCCGGTATTGAGGTGCTTGAAGCGCGTTACCAAGTCTTTAACGAGGAGGTAAGATGCGACGATGACTTCATTGGCCTGGTTGTAGGATTTGATCCATGCCGTAAAATAGCCAAACATTTCCAGGAAGTATTCGGAGTCAATATCCCCTTCGGCCATTTCGACAAATGCGCGGAGGGTGCTCACTCGCGTAAAGAAGTTGTGGGCGGCCTTGAACTCGTTGAAGAGCTTTTCGGGCAGGGTAATGGGGCGATCGCGTACGACAAATACGTCAATGTTGTCCTGGCTAACCCCGAATGAGGGATTGGTCTTGAGTATGTTGCGGGCCTTGGTGCTCCAGCTGGTCCATTCGCCCGGAGAGAGTATGCCGGGGACGAGCTCTGCCTTTATGCGTTTGATATCACAGGCATTATCGAAGCTCTTGATAACAATTTTGAGGGTCCACTCGGGATCTTCCTTGACCTTTGCATGAAGGACATCTTTTTTCTTGGTTGCCTTGAGCACCCAAATGTGTTCCTTCCCAAGGCTCTGAAGGGCCCCGACGGCCATCTTGAGGCTCATGGCATGTGCACGTTTTTTTGCAAAGTCGATAACGATCTCGTCGCCTTTAACCGACGCTATACGCCCGACACCCCATGTGCGATGGAAGACAAAGTTGCCGGCGTCGAAGGAAATGTGTTTCTCGAAATCGGCGATAGCCTCGTGAACGTTACGCCAGTTTTGAGCGAGGTTGGATATGCGAATATACTCGTCAAGTTGGCTGTGCTCCGCGTGCTTTTCGCGGTAGCAATCGACCAGTTCCTTGCGGGCCAGGCTGTCTTTCTCGTCATACTGAAGTATGAGCTTGAGGAGCATGATTGAGGTTTCGATATCGCCGGAGGCGTGACAACTCTGAAAGAGCTCCTGGAGGAGTATGGCCGCCTTGTCCTCACTGATATTGCGGGCGGTCTTGGATTGGACGTGCAGGTAGAAGTCGATGTCGTTGGGCGCGAGCGCCACAAGGCGGGACCAGATATCGCGTACGTTGGAGAAGAGTTTTTTATTCAGATAGCGGTGAATGGCCTTCTTGTAGAGGTCTACCGCTTCGTCCAGTTCGCCATTCTTTTCATGGTATTCGGCGAGGGTTTTGACGATCTCGGTTTCCTCGAAATCCACCTTTATAAGGCGTTCCCAGATCGGGTAGACCTTCTCCATTTCATTTTCATTCTGATAGCACTCGGCGAGCATCTTGAGGGCGTACTTCGATTCGCCCCAATCGAGAATGCGTTCACAGAGGTGTTGGACAATGTTCCACTTGTGGTTGTCGACGAAGATGGTGATGAGGTTCACCATTGCACTGTCGTCGATGATTTGACGCGAGAGGGTTATCATGCCGGAGATGTAGAGCGCGATGATGCTGTTGCGGGTGTGCGACAGCTGCTCTTCGCAGACCTCTTTCAATTCGTCAAGGATCTTCTGTTCGCGGGCCGCCTTTATAATGGCGTCGAGCTCCTTGAAGTTATTGATGGAATAGTTGCTTATTGCAGCCCGGGTCCACTTCTCTTCATTGAGCATATCCTGGACGTTTTTCACGATAGAATCCGGCATTGTTCTGACTCCTCACCTGCATTACGTCTGTGTCGGGCACTTTTGCCGACATCTGTCTCGAATGGCATTGCGTACACGCTTTGTATCGCGCCCGTCATGCCCTGTGTGGGAATCGCCTCTTGCGGCGACTTCCCGTAGATCCCGTCGGGTGTCATTCAATCCATGACACTACCCGTATATTGCTTGTAAATACCTTCATCGAGGAGCTTGATCTTCAAGAGTGTCTCTTGAATTCGAGCCCGATCTTCGCCGGTATTGACGTAGTGGTCGATCAACCAGAAGTACCGGTTGATAAGTCGGGGGACCAAGGTCCCCGCCTTGTCGCTGTGCAGTCGAACCTCGTTTTCCAAGGTGAATATCGACTGTTTGAGCCTGCCCACTTCAATGGCGCGCAATTCGCGCTTTACATTGAACACATGCCAAATCGTGCCAAAGACCGGAATCCACTCTTCGAGCTCCGGACTCTGCCAACCCAAGGTTTGAACCCTTTGGGCGAGGAGTCGTATCATGTCCGACTCCATATATCTGAGGTCTGTCGACCGCGGATCCAGAAAAAAGGCTTCGCGAAAGAGGGCCTTTGCCACGCGAACCTCGTTGATCAGCGCATTGACATCTGCCAATTCTGCAAGACAGGCCGCATCGTCCTTGCCAAGGCGAAGGGCCTCTTCAAGGTGTTTGAGCGCCTGTTCATAGTTGCCGGTCCACTTGTTGCAGCGGCCAAGCTGAACAAGAAGCCCGGGATCCCGTTGATCGCCTCCCTTTGCCTGTACGGCGGTAAAGCAGGCGAGGGCACTGGCAAACACGTAATGTCGTACCGCATAAATGCAGCGATCGCAGCTGTGTCCCAAGCGGTCGAGGAAAGAGAGAAAAGGCCCCCATTGGGCGAGGTAAAAATCTCCCCGTTCGCTGTTTTCGCTGATATCGGCCAGCTTTTTCTCCCGTTCCTTCCACCAATTGACGCACTTGAGCGCGTACCGTACTTCCGCATGCTCCCAGTTGGAGCCGAGGGCTCTGTCCAAGATGTCGGAGGCGGCATCGAGGTCCGCGGCCTTGAGACTGTCATATGCCTGCTGCAGGAATGCTTCCTCGATATTGTCTGTTCCCATGGTGTGGTTACGGTGTGGCAACCTGTTTTCCGAAGTCAACCGTCTGTCCATTATACCATTTTGTCCGGCTTAGTCAATTGATAGGCTCCCGGCTGCCGGAGGGCGGCGAAAGTAATCGCGAATGAGCGATATAAAGAGCAGGAGGGCCAGGAGTATGGGAAGCCAATCACCCAAAAGGAGGTAGAGGGTGGGGCCGCGGGATAGCTGAATGGGGATTTCCAAAGACAGGACCCCCTCCTGGAAATAGGGCAGGGTTTCATGTTGTCTCCCCTCTGCGTCAATAAAGGTGCTTACCCCGCTGTTTGTCGCCTGAACCATTCCCCGGCGTGTCTCAACGCTGCGAAAACGGGCGATGGCGAGGTGCTGCGTCTGCATCGAGACCTGGCGGGACCAGGAGACATTCGTGATATTGATGAGCAGGTCTGCTCCGCGAGCGACAAAGCCGCGGCAGACATCGGCGAATGCGTTTTCAAAACAGATGGGAACCCCGAAGCGAAGGGGGCGGCCCGAGGCGAGGGGAATCTCCATAATGACACTCTCGGTTCCCAGGCTCCAGGTGCTCTGAAGCCCGACATTCTTTTGCATGAACTCGCGTACTGCGGGTATCTCGAAAAAGGGAATGTACTCGGCGAAGGGGACGGGGTGTTGCTTCCCGTAGATACTTTGGACCGCTCCGTCGGGGGCAAGGAGTATGGCCGCATTAACGGCGGTAATGGGGTCGATGGTAAGGATGTGGGGCGCCCCGGTAAGAAGGGGAATACCGATTTCTTTGAGAAAGGGGATGAAGGGGTCTCCCTGCGGGATGCTGCTGTAGCGCCGTTTGGAGTGAACATAGGAGCGGTTGAGAAGGGTTTCCGACCAAACGACGAGGTCTGCACGGTTTTTGGTCCCCCTTTCGCTTGTTTTCTCCCCGAACCGGGTCAAGCCCTCTCGCGTAAGGCGTTGAGAGCTCGCAATGACGGATTCTTCATTGCCGTACGTCCAGGAATCGGCATTCGCCTGAACCAGTACGAGCCGTGCGCTGTCGACTGTCTCGGTGGGAGCTATCAGCCTGAATGCCCCGTAGGCCGGAATGTAGACCGCCATCGCGAGCACAAAGAGGCCAAAGGAGCGAAGCTCCCGTACGGGAGCCTTTCTGGCCATGACCAGTTCGGCGATAAAGGCATTGACGGTGATAATAAAGAAACCCATACCCCAGATGCCGAAGGTATCGGCTGTCTGGATGAGCAGGGGAAAACGGTGGAAGCTGACAGCCAGTATGCCCCAGGGGTATCCCAAAAAGCCGATGGATTTGAGGAATTCCCACACGGTCCAGGTGGCGGCAAGGGCGAGAATGCGCCGTGTCGAAAAAAACGGCTGTGCCCGCGGGCATACTGCGTTCGAACGGGTGGAGAAGTGATATATGAAAGAAGCGATGAGAAGGTGGAGGAGGGCATAGGCAATGCTGGTTGATCCGATTGTCCAAATGGCATAGTCCTCGAAAAACATGAGCCAGTAGCTGGTAGCGGCATGGCTGGTAAACCCGAAAAGCGCCCCCAGCAGAGCCGCTTCCCGTCTCGATGGGGCACTGCGTATTGCCAGCAGGTAGGGGACGAGGGCCAGGAATGCAGCGGGAAGGAAGCCGCTTACCAGGGCTTCGTTGGGTTGAACGAGAGTAAAGAGAAAACTTGAGGAAAGTATGAGGAGTATACGCCATAGTCTTTTCATGTTGTTATCGTATCAGATTTTTGGGAATCGGGGAGGGGGGGGCGGCTCTTTGCTGTACGATATGAGCCGCTTTCAACTGCCGGAAAGTTTTCATTGAACATTCGATTTTTATCATATATTATGGGTGCATCCGAAGATGAAGATGTGGGGGCGTTCATGGTGCCGGAAATTGAGGCTAGCCATCGCGAAGAATACTACACCAGTGACGATTACCCTGCTGCGTTGGCCGTTGCCCGGGCCCCGGGGCGCATGCTCTTGGTAGGCGAATACGGGGTGGAAGGGGGCGGTTTGGCCCTTGCCTCTGCCGTTAATCATCACATGACCGTGGCCCTTTCCGTACGGCCGGACAATTCCCTGCGGTTTCATGCCTGCGACCTCAACGAGCGCAAACGAACTACGCTCATCAATTTGAAGTACAAGCGCGAAGATCGATGGGCGAATTTTCTCAAGGTAGCCATTCACGCCTTTGTCGAGAGCGGGTATCCGGTGCGCGGACTCAACTGTTCGGTTGCCGGGGATATCCCCTGCCAGATTGGGCTGGGCTCGTCTGCGGCCATTGAACTTGCCACAGCCCTGGCCCTGCGGGCCATTTTTGCCCCTTCGATGGACGATGAGCACCTTGTCTCTCTCCTGGACGAGGGGCAGCGCAGTTTTTGGGGGGCCGTAACCCATCCGGTAGACTGGTACGCCATGCTCTGTACGGAAGAAAATTCATTTATGGTGATGGATCCGGCCGCAGGTGTACCGCGCTGTGTGGTGCCGCCGCTTGATGGCTATCAAATCCTTTTAACCGACTCCCGCGTTCCCCGTTTGGGGATGGAGGGCGAGATACGCCAGAGGGAAAAGGAGTTGCGCCGCGGGCTCGAACTCCTGTCGCGCGGAAACGAGCAGGTCGCCTTCAAGGATTTTATCAGCGAGGATCTCATCGATTTGATGGGCAGTCTCCCCGAACAGATACGCCGGCGTGCCATGCATGCGGTACAGGAGAGCTCCCGGGTTCTCGCCATGGAAGAGGCCTTTCGAAAACGCGACCTTGCCGGATTCGCCAAACTTGTCTACCATTCGCACGAGGGTTTGCGTGATCTTTTGGAGGTCTCCTGCCCGGAGATCGACTGGCTGGTAAAGCGCTCGCAGGAAATCGAAGGGGTGCTCTGCTCGCGAATGTTGGGCAAGGGCTTTGGCGGATGTATCTATTCGGTCATTGCGCAGGATGCTGTAGAAGAGTATCGCGGGCGCCTCGAGGAGTACGAGCGCATATTCGGATTCAAACCCGTTATTCACGAGGTTAAAGGATCAGGGCCCGCTCGTGTCGTACACAGTGAAGGAATCAATGCGGATACTCTTGACAAATGACGACGGTATAGATTGTCCCGGTTTGACGGCCCTGTACGAAGCAGTCTGTTCGCTTGAAGGCGTCGACTGCCGTATCATTGCCCCGGACGGCAATCGTTCCGGCGTTTCCAATTCCATAACCCTGCATGGGGCGATGCGTCTGTCGCAGCGTTCCGATTACGCCTGGGCGTGCTCCGGCACTCCGGCCGACTGTGCCCTTTTGGGTGTTCTTGGCGCCATTCCCTTCAAACCCGATCTCGTCCTTTCGGGAATCAATGCCGGGCCGAATATCGGTACCGATATCGTCTACTCCGGGACGGCGGCCGCCGCGCGGCAGGCCGCCCTGCACGGGGTCCCGGCTATTGCGGTGAGTCTGGCCGGCTTCGGTTCCCCCTGGTACTGGAAGTCGGCTGCCCAATTTGTGGCTGCACGGCTTTCCGCCTTTATTTCCCTTTGTGTCCCCGATGTGTTTGTAAACATCAATATTCCCAATACGCCCGAAGGTCCGGCCGATTACCGGCTCTCCTGGCCGGGCAGACGCCGTTACAATGACGGACTCTCTGCCTTTGATGCCCCCGATGGGCATCGGTATTTTTTCATTGTAGATGGGGGCATCGAAACAGAGCATGAGGAGGGCTGCGACCAGCACGCTCTCGACGGGGGTTTTGCCTCGGTGAGTCCGGTGTTCATTCACCCGGTGGTACGCCGGGACAGTGTGGATGCGGTCCCCGATCACGCCGGAGCGGCGGGACGTCCTTGTGGTGGTGATGGCTCTGCCACGGGCGAATTGCGCCTTGCAGGTTCTTGGCGGCCGGTACAAGACGGGCTTCTGATCGGGAGAAGGGAGGGTGTCGAATGAGTAATTCGCTTCAGGAAGCCGTCCGCCTGTATCAGTCCAAACGCTGGGATGTCGCCCTCAAGGCCCTTCTCGAAGTCGAGTTGGATGGGCACGATCAGCTTGAGGCCATTGAGCTCGCCTATTATCTGGGGCTCTGTTACACAAAGCTCTCCCGCTACGATGACGCCATGCTCTACCTCGAACAGGTGATTACCTCGGATGTCGATCCCCTCAAACTCTACCAGTGCCGGATGGCCCTTGCCTTTGTCTACGCCCTGACCGACCGCAACCGTCTTGCAGAATTCGAACTCAAGAAGCTCCTTGATGCGGGATATGAATCGGTCCAACTCTGGTCCAGTCTCGCGTATACCGCCTGGAAGCAAAAGCGCGCCGAAACTGCGGTCTCCTGTTACGAAAAAGCACTTGGGATGGATGGAGAAAACCCCAATGCCCTCAACGGCCTGGGTTTTGTGCTCTGCGATGCAGAGATCGATGTCCCCAAAGGTATGACGCTCTGTCGCCGGGCAGTTGATGCGCGGCCCAAAAATCCGGCCTATCTCGATTCGCTGGGCTGGGCCCTCTATAAAGGGGGGAACGTTGCGGATGCCCGCATCTGGCTGCGCCGGGCCCTCGATATCGCCCCGCGCGAAGAGGAAATTCTGGCTCACTTGAAGACCGTAATGGGGGAAAGCTGATGAAGGGCAAGAGTGCAGTTTGCGTGCTTCTGTGTGCTGCAATGTTCTGCGGTACCCTCTCGGCCCAGTCCAGTGGTGACGCCCGTGATTCGGTTCAGGCCCGGGAATTCTTCCGCAAGGGTATTCACGCCTATAATCGTGCCGCATTCAACGAGTCCATACTCGCTTTCGAGAAGGCTCTTGAGCTCCTGCCCGATGAGCCGCGCATTTTTGAATGGTTGGGGAATGCCTATTATCGAAGCGGATTTGACGATACGGCGATCCGTCAGTGGGAGTACGCACTACGCCACTACGAAGTGAGTGAGGGGCACGCCATTCTGCTCTCTTCGCGTATTGAGATCGTACGTAATCGCCGGCAACTCTTTCCCGCGGTGGATCAATCGGAGCGCTATGTCGAGGCGGCCTCATTTCGGGGAATCAATGGCGAATCGAAGGTGTTCTTGAGTCCATCGGCCCTCCTGCCCCGTGATGACGGGACCGTTTGGGTCGTTGCGCACGGGTCGAATGAGCTGGTTCGTCTCGATGTAAACGGAATAGTTCGCCAGCGTGTGACCGGGCCGCTCAATGGTTTCGATCGCCCCTTTGACATAGCACAGGGGCGTGATGGCAATCTCTATGTAAGTGAACAACGCGGCGGGCGCATCAGTGTACTGGATTCTTCCGGAAGCTGGCGTTCTTACATCGGGATGCGGGGGCGAAAAAATGGCCAGCTGATGGGCCCCCAACACCTCTGTGTCGATGACGACGGGAATATCCTCGTTGTGGATTACGGGAATATGCGTGTGCAGGCTTTTGCAGCCTCCGGCGATTGGCTCTTTTCCTTTGGCTCGCCATATGGATCGTTTCCCGGGTTTCGTTCGCCAGCGGGTATTGCCGTCCTCGATGGAGTCATTTATGTCGCCGATGCGATTCATAAGGCGATTTACCGCTTTGACGGGAGCGGCAATTACCTCGGCGTTATGGCCCGGGGAGCCTTGCACTTTCCCGAGAGCCTGCGTCTGGACGGTGATCGTCGGCTCCTCATTGCCGATACCTCCCGCGTTGTAATCCTCGATCCGTATACCGGTGTTCTGGCCGATGTGGGGAGTCTGGGAAACGCGGGCGGACGCATGGTTGGCGCCGCTGTCGACCGCAATGCGAACATCCTGGTGGCCAATCATGCCGCAAATGAAGTAAATGTCCTCGCGCGCGTCGACGACCTCTCTGCCGGGATGTATGTGCGTATCGAGCGTGTTGATGCCAGTCTCTTTCCCGCGGTGCGCTTTGAGCTGCGCGTCGAGGATCGAAGGAGGCGCCCGGTCTGCGGGCTTCGGGAGCTCAACTTCCTGGTGGAGGAGGAGGGCACTGCTGTCAAGGATTTGCGTTTCCTGGGGAGTGGAGACCTTTCAGAGGACCTGTCTGTCAGTCTGATAATCGAACGTTCCGACGCGGCGGGGCTTGAAACCGAACGATTGGCCACGCTTGTCGAAGATTTGGTACGGGCAGGAGCCTCGATCACTTCGCTTACCCAGGCCGGGAGCCAGCCGATACTCGAGAAACCCATGACACCAGTGGCTTTGGCGGAAGGTATTGCACGCGCCGGGAATACTTCCGATTGGCACTTCGATTTGGCGGTGCGTCTCGCTTCGAGCGAGGCCTTGAATGCTCCCGGCCGGCGTGCTGTGGTGTTCCTGGGAAATGGTCGTTTGGATGAGGGCTCTTTCGGGCGTTATACCCTTCCCGAGTTGGCCTCTTACCTGTCGAATAACGGGCTTGTTTTCAATGCGATTCTCTTGGGAGACCACCCGGGGGCAGAGGAGCTGCACTATCTGGTTGAGCATACCGGCGGGTCGCTAGTCCAGGCCTTCCGTCCGGAGGGTCTGGCTCCCTTGGTGGCGTCCCTTCGGTCTGTGCCGGTGGGAAGCTACGCATTTTCCTACACTTCACAGCTCGACAGTGATTGGGGCCGTCGTTTTCTCCCGTTGGAAGTGGAAGTCTACCTTCACCGTCGATCCGGGCGCGATGCGAGTAACTACTTCGCGCCTCTCCAGTAGGGATTCTCTTACAGTTTGATGCGTTCCCTGCCCTGAAAAGCCGCATAGAGCAGTTCTTTGAGTTCGAGCCCTGCGTAAATCTCCTGCGCCTCTTTGAAGGGGGCGTGGATGATGGGGTGCTTGGGTGAAAAGAGGACACAACAGTCTTCATAGGGAAGTATCGAGGTTTCGTAGCTGCCGATTTGCTTGGCGATTTGTATGATGTCCTCTTTGTCCATCCCGATGAGCGGTCGCAGGACGGGAAGGCGGGATTGGCTGTCGCTACAGCCGATATTTTCCACGGTTTGCGAGGCCACTTGTCCCAGGCTCTCTCCGGTAATAAGGGCCTGAGCCCGGTCTCGGAATCCCAGGCGGCTGGATATTTCCACCATGGCCATGCGCATCATGAGTGTCGTCCATGCCTGTGGCGCACGTTCTTTGATGTGTAACTGGACATCGGTAAAGGGGATAACGCTCAATCGTATCGCCGGATCCCAGCGGGCCAGGATACGGGCGAGATCAACAACCTTCTCTTTCGCCTCGTTCGAGGTGTAGGGCCAGGCGTGGAAGTAGATGGCGTCTATGCGCATGCCGCGGGTAGCCATGAGGTAGCCGGCCACCGGTGAATCGATGCCCCCCGACAACATGAGAAGGCCCCTTCCACTGCTGCCCGTGGGTAGCCCGCGCACCCCTCGTGTGCTGGCCCCGTAGAGCCAAACCTGTTCGCGCACCTCAATATTTATGGTGACATCCGGCGTGTGGACGTCAACCGAAAGCGATGGCAGGGCCTCCAGAATTGCCGAGCCTGTCTGTCGCGAGAGTTCGGTGCTCTGAAGGGGGAATGTCTTGTCTGCCCGACGGGATTCCACCTTGAAGCTGCGGGCGCCCTCTTCCATGGCTTCTTTTGCCAGTTTTGTCGCTAGGGCAGAGATGATATCCATATCTTTTTCGCAGGCGTGTGCGAGGGCCCAGCCGGCAATACCGGGAGTATGCGAGAGGGCCTGTTCAACCTTCTCTCTGGCACTGTCCGGGGCGCTCAGGTAGAAGCGACCCCGTCGCAGAGAAATGGTGCAGCTGTTGCCCTTGAGTCGCTGCTGGAGATTCTTGCGCAATCGCAACTCGAATTCATCGCGATTTTTCCCCTTGAGGGTAAGCTCTCCCGGTTTTATCAGATAGGTTCCCACGTATGTGCTCCTTGCTGTGTGGTAATGGAACTGCGTTCTTACAGTTTCTGCAGGGCTGCCAAAAGGGCTTCGATGTCCTCGCTGTCCGTATCGGGACCTGTCGAGATGCGAAAAACCTTGAGCGCCTCTTCTCCCCTCAGCCCGAGGGCTTCGAGTACCTCCCGGCGACCCTTCGCACTGGAGCAGGCCGAGGAGCTTGAAATGGAGATGCCCTGGGCATCCAGGAGTCGAACGACGGCCTCTGCGGGGAGATCCCGATGCTTGAGACTGATAATGAAGGGTGAAAATACTGTGTCACGGAGGCTGCGCTTCGCGGGAAATACCGACAGTGTGGGAGGAAGATTTTGGAGGATCATCCGTTCGTTGCTACAGGCCCTTTGATAGGCCGTTTCAATCTTGGCCGGATCCAGACTGCGTTCGAGGGCCACACGCATACCCGCCGCTGCAAAGAGGTTTTCGGTCCCCCCCCTCAGGCCCCGCTCCTGACCCCCGCCAGAGAAGATACTTTCGATCATTTTGCGGCACCAGAGGAGTCCCGCTCCCCGAGGCCCGCCCAGTTTGTGTGCGGACAGTGACATGCTGTCGAGGTCCAGTGCTGTCGGATTGAATGGAATTTTGCCGATACCTTGAACCGCGTCACAGTGAATGTGGAGACTGTTCGCCCGTGATGCAGCCGCTTTGCGAAGGGCCGGGATGATTTCTTCGAGGGGGTTCAGGCTCCCTGTTTCGTTTTGAACGGCCATAAGCGTGACCATGCGGATGGCGTGTTCTGTTTCAATAAGCTCTATGAGGGCTTCTGTGTCTACACGGCCATATTCGTCGAGTTGGACCCGAAAGACCGGATACCCCGAGCGCTCCAAGACCCGGGCTGCCGCCTTTGTCGAGGGGTGCTCCGCATGGCTGGTGAGCAGGGCGCTGTGTTTTTCACGGGACAAGAGGGAGTAGAGGACTATCTGGTTTGCCTCGGTGGCACCGGATGTCATATAGAGTTCTGCTGGCGGGACGGACAGGGTACGGGCCGCGTGGGTGCGCTGTTCTTCGAGGAATGCCTTCGCAGCCTGTCCTTCGCTGTGTGGGGAGGAGGGGTTTCCGCGAAAAGCGAGGGCGCGTTTGAGTGCGTTGGTCTGCTCGTCTTGTTGCGGGATAGCCGTTGCGGCCCAATCAAACCAATGACGTCTCATGGTAGTGCATACTATGCCGAAGCCTGCCTGTGGGGCAAGGGCGCCCCCATTTGAAAACAGGAGACATGTTTCTTGAGTTGACGTGTCACGACTTTGTGAATATCATATCTAGGATGAATACGGATGTTCCCTGTCCCGAGGACGAGATAAATTCATATGCCAGAAAACTCAAGGTCTGCGGTCATCCCGTTCGCCTCAAGCTTCTCTGTCTCATTTACGCCAATGGGGAGCCCTGTGTAACCAATTTATGGACCTGCTTGGGGCAGAGTCAGCCGGTTATCAGCCAGCATCTGGCTATTCTCAAGGAAAACGGGGTGGTTGATTCCTCGGTTTCCGGCAATAAACGCATTTATACTATTTCCGATCCCTTCATTGGAGCTCTGGTGGGGCGTATGGTGAAGGAAAACGAGAGCATAGGGGCGAAATTTTCATCATGAAGCAAAAACTACGGAAGCATCGCTTCTCCATCTTTTTCGCTTTTTTTTGGACGGCCCTCGGGCTGTCCTTTTGGTATTTGGGTGTGCGCCTGTGGTGGAACGAGTTTTTTACCTGTCCCCTTGATCACATGGCCTTCCCCCTCGTCATAGGGGCTCTGTGTGCCTACTTTGCTGCAGCCTTCACCTTGGCGCGTTTACGGGCCCACGCCTATGGTTTGAAAGTCTTTGTGGTCGTTTCCCTGGTCTCTGTCGCCTGGATTGTTCTGTTCGTTTTTTTGGCGGCAATTCGTGTCTATTTTTCCTTGAGTTTCCTCCTCGCTTCCTTTTTGGCGAGTATTGTCTGGTTTTCGTTGGAGATGCTGCTCAGGCTTCGGTATGCCAACTATCATTTTTATCTTTTGCCAGACAGCACCATGACCTTCAAACCCCAGTACCGCAACATACGTTTTCACACAATTCCCGGTCCTGCGCACATTCCCTTTCATGCGGATGCCGTTGTTGTGGATTTCCACCGCGTGCTGGACAAGGACTGGCTGGCCTTTGTCGGTCGCTGCATGCTCAAGGGGGTGCCGGTTATCTCTACCGACGATCTCGTGGAGACCGAAGAGGGACGCATCATCCTCGATCACATGACGAGCGCCAGCAGTATCAATTTTCAGCGCTTTACACCCTATGTCTACTTGAAGCGTCTTGCTGATATTCTTCTGGTCCTTTTCTTTTCCCCGGTTTGGGTGCCGCTCATGCTCTTTTTTATGCTTTTGGTGCGCATTGAATCGCGGGGGCCGGTTATATTCACCCAAATTCGGGTGGGAAAAGCGGGTAAGCCCTTCCGAATTTTCAAGATACGGAGCATGTGTGTCGATTCGGAGAAAAGAGGCGCAGCCTTTGCCGGCAAGGGCGACGCCCGGGTAACCCGTATCGGGGCCTTTATCCGCAAGTATCGTATTGATGAGTTCCCCCAGTTTATCAATATACTCATGGGGCAGATGAGTTTGGTGGGACCCCGTCCCGAACAAGAGGTTTTCGTCACGGAGTTTGAAGAAAGCATACCCTATTACCAGTTGCGGCACATGGTTTCGCCGGGTATTACCGGTTGGGCCCAAGTAAATCAGGGCTATGCGGCGGGCACTTCCGAGACGAGCGACAAGCTTGCCCTCGACTTGTATTATGTCAAACACCTCTCGTTTACTGTTGACTTGCTTATCTGTCTCAAGACTATCGCGACGATACTCACTGGCTTCGGGGCCCGCTGATTACTCGCTTTTTGCCGGGAGAAGGCGATCAAACTGCCATGAAAAAAATGCCCTCATGCGCCCCACCAGCGAAGTTTCGAGCCGCTTGCGAATAACGCCGAACATGTCGAATGCGTATACCGCTCCCACACCGTAGATGATGAGGCCTTCCGGGGCAATTTCCGCTTCCACAAACCAGTGCATCTTGTGCTTCTTGATGGCGCGCATGCCATTATACGCATAGGCTATTTCGTCTTCGTTGCGGGAATTGAATATGAGACGGTCTTTTTCCCGCGTGATATCTGTCCTGGTACGGTAGCGGGTGAAGGGTTGCATGACAAAGCTCGTGATCCACGATCTCTGAGTGCCCTCTGTGCGGGTTTCCTCGACGACAGCCTCGCTGAAGAGATCGTACCAGGTTTCCTGTTGGACAGACCAATACGGAATTGCCTTCCATGACTCAAAATCCATCAACCCGCTGGAGAGCTCTTCGAGGAGTTTCGTGGCATCATCGGCCGGTATCAGTATGAATGCCTCTGCCAGGTAGTTGGGATTCATGTCCTTCAGGGTTTCCAAAAAGGGGTGATTCTTCATGTCGGCGAGAAGCAGGTCCCGATAGCGCGAGACCGAGCGTATATGTGCGCTTCCTGAATTGAGGATTTCGCGGTACTCGGCAGAGAAGCTCTCCATATCAAGGGCGTGAAGTATGGATGGCAGCGTGAGAAGTATCAGAATCATGGTTTTCAATGCTCGCTTGTTCATACGCGCGCTCCTTTGAAATATCTGCAGTAACACTCAATAGTGGTGTCCGAGCCCGATGTAGACTTCCCGGGTATCGGGGAATCGGGCAAGATCGAATCCGAGGCTCACCCGTAAAAAGAGGCTGCGGAAGGCCTCCGGGTAAATGACCGCTTCAATGCCGGTACAGGCGTACCAGGGATTGGTAGATTCATAGTTGAGGTCATCGCGGCTGTGTGCCCAAGCAAGGTCAAAGAAGAGGGAGCTGTGGAACTCGAAGGCCATGAAACGCATCCAGTTTTTGTCGAACCACTGATGGGGTCTGAACGCGAAAAGCCTGAAGTTTACATCGAAGTTCCCACTGGCGATACTGGAAGCCCGGAGCCGAATGACCCCGCGCAGGGGGTCTCCCGCACTGGAATCAATGTCCTTGAAACGGTGGAAGGCATGGATACGCCCCGAGAGGCTCATGAAAGAAGTGATGGGCTGATGCACTGTTGCCGTAGCGGATACGACAGGTTTGAACATAAGCTCGAAGATGTTGTAGGGGATGGTGAGGGCAAGCCTTGCACCGCGGCCCTGGCGCATGTTTTCCAACCAGTCGATACGCTCAATGGACAGGCTGTTTTCCACGGCCAAGGTGGGGCCCCGCCGTTCATCGCCTATATCACCGGGGCCAGGCAGGTATGAGTAGTTAACCGAGAATACGCTGGTTGCAACAAGGGGGGTGTTCTTCTTGCCCAGTTCCACAAGCTCAAGGCTGTAGCCAAGTCTTGCGAGGGTGTTCAGGTACCAGCCTTCAAGGTAGGTCCCGTATTCTGCGACGTAGTATTCGCCATTATTATCGTTGAGATAAAAGCCCTGGGAGAGACTTGCAAGGAGATTGCCAGGACCCAAAGGGAGGGCAATACCCATGGCGCTGCGATTGGAAAATTGGAAAACCTTGTCCTCTGTCCATGCGAAGGAGTTGAGCAGAGAGAGCTCCCAGTCATACCCGGCAAGACGAATCGGCAGGCTCGTTTCCAAGTCGACATACCAGGTGCCCTCGGATAAGCGGAAGGCCTGGAGATTCTCATCGTCAAGTGCATACCCGACATTGAGTTTGAGCGGCGACAGGAGCCCCAGAAAGTTGTAGTCGCGCGCACGGATGCTGATGTCAAGGCCGTCTGCGGATGAGTATTCGGGTTTGGGCATTGCGATAATATTGAAGCTGTCTTTGATCTGTATGTCGAGATCTATGAGTATGACCTCTCCCACTTCATATATGCGGTACGTTATTTCTACCGTATCAATAACGCGTTGGTTCATCAGCAGTTGTTTCCGCTCAATTATCCAGCTCTCAAGGGTCCCTTCGTCCGGCCAGGTCTCGTCTCCTTCGATTTCTGCTGCCCAGGCGAGGGCGACGGGGCGACTGCGCCCTTCTATTTCCCAGTGAATGTCGTGCAGTTGTATGGGGGCCGGGCTTTCAAGGGCAAAAAGAGGTGCAGACAGCAAAAAAGTGCAGAAACAAATGAGGAGTCGTGTCACTGCGACAAAGCGACGGCGCCGGGGAGGGGCGGGTAGTACGGTAAAGTGCAGCATTATGCGTTCCTGCCGAGAACCCGGTCCAGTTCATCGAGCGTTTCCAGCCGGTGGAGTTGCACCCCGGCGCCATCGGGAAGAACAAAGCGAAGGGTTCCGCCTTTTTTCTTTTTGTCCCCTTGCATGGCGCTTATGAGTCTCTGCCGCAAGAGCGCTTCGTCTCCATTGGTGGCGCGTAAGCCCGCCGGGTGGACGGGGCCGGTTTCGTAGCCGAAGGCGGTGAGAAGGGCCCTCAGGCGGTGGTCTCCCTCTTGGGTCTGTATTCCTTTTATGAGGGCGAGGGCGCTGGCCCTCGCCATGCCCCATGCCACTCCTTCGCCGTGGCTGATGCCCCCCAGTTCACACACGGCTTCCAGCGCGTGCCCGAAGCTGTGTCCCAGATTGAGGGCTGCCCGTTCTGTGCCGGTTTCAAGGGGATCTGCTTCGACGACCCTGCTTTTAAGGCGGGCACAGCGAGTGATGATATCCAGGCAGGTGGCTTGATCCCAGTCGGGCCCTTTTTCTTCGAGGATCTCGAGGAGTACGGCCTCGCCGATAAAGGCGGTCTTGAGTACTTCGGCCCTGCCGGAGCGCCATTCGTGTTCCGGCAGGCTTTCGAGTGTGGCGATTGGCATACAGACGACATCTGCGGGGCGAAAGGTCCCTATTATGTTTTTGAGCCCCCCGAAGTCGAAGCCCGTTTTTCCGCCTATGGCGGCGTCCACCATTGCCAACAGGGTCGTCGGAACCAGGGCAAGGGGGGCTCCGCGCATCCACAGCGACGCGGCGCAGGCGGTCATATCACAGATGACGCCGCCGCCAACGCCGATAAAGAGGCTGTCGCGGGAAAGGCCGGAGGCAAGGGCTTCTTCGAAGATACGGGTGATGCCCGCCATGTTTTTGTGTGCCTCACCGGCTTGCAGACAGACGAAGTGGGCCTCTCTGTAGCCGGAAGCGATATGCCGGGCATATATTTCGGTGTTTTCGTCGCAGACCAGGAGGACCGGGCCCTCCGGAGAGAGAAACGGGTTTGATGAAAGCGCCGCGCTGTGTAATTGCTCAATTCCGGGCAGGTTCTGTTGAATGCTAATGCGCGATTTCCAGCTGCCAAACTGCTTGTCCCACGTCTCGTGCACGGGCTACTCCTTTAAATTTGATACAGTATACGGTGAAGATACGCCGTTTTCTCAATTTTTTCCGCTTCATGCCCAGTGCCAGTCGGTGGAATAACCGTTTCTGCCCAGAGTATGAGGCTGTCTGTATCAGCCTTGATTTCTTCTTCATTGACCTCTGTAATCTGACGATAGCCCATCGCATGGCGCGCACAGGAGTATTCAACCAGAAAACCCAACTCGCTCTTTCCGCATAAAAGTACAGCCGTAAAACCGTTCTGCTTTGCATGGGTTACCAATTGGTCGATGATATCCCGCCATACGCTGATGCTTTGCACCGTCTGGCGCAAATAGCGGTAACTGCGTCTGACAATTTCATTGATGCCGTTGGGGGTAACGACGTACCTGATGTTTCGGGCATTGAGTCGCTGAATGGTGATGAGTCCCTTCTGCGCCAGGCGCTTCAAGATGGTATTGGTCATCCCCAGAGAAGCCCCCGAGGCATCGGCGATATCCCGTTGGCGCAGCTGATCTGTATCATCCTGTTTTGCATGGATGCTCTGGAGGATGCGGAGTTCCGGATCATCACTCATGGGCTTTCTGCCATACGGTTTCGCTGCATACAATCATCATATCACAGGGCCCCAATCGAGACAATTCGGAACCATTTACCCGAATTACATGGTTTTGAAACAGCTTCGTGAAGGAAAGAATGGCAGGTCTTTGATACTGAACCGCTGCCCTGTTTTTTTGATTTTTATCGTGTTTTGGCGTTTTTCTCCCCGCTGGCATCTGTACTGTTTGAAAGGGGGAATCATGATTGATTTGACACTGCCGCCCATGACCAAAACGGCCGCTTTCATGCGTCGCATGGGTTATTCCGAGCGGAGCATTGCAGAGATAACCGGCCTCTCGCGCTATGAGTTGTCGCGTGCCTACATTATGAGCGGTAGGGAACAACCGGTGCGCCCGGATCAATGGGCAAGAGCGCCAGAAGTGCGTGTTCGACAAGAGCGGAAAAGGCTGCAGGGCTGATCTCGTCCGGGTATTTGCTCGACAGCATCTCTGTTCGCCACTTGTCCGTCCATGCGCGTGCTTCACGCCGGGAGAGCGGGAGCGTCTTGCCTACCAGCTGGTTCTCCAGTTCCCGGTCGCGCACAAGGCTTTTGCCTGCATACACAAAATGAAGATCGCTGATGGTCTCTTTATGGGTGCGTGCGAGCAGGGTGAGTGTTGCCGTTTCATCAGTAAGCCAGTGCTGTGGCCCCCTCTTGTGGTAGATGTGTTGACTCCAGGTCTCCAGGGGGATGCGAATTCGGGTGATGAGTTCTCCGGTTTTCAGGGCGGTGGAACCCGGCCCGGGGGCGAATCGGGAGAGGGGCAGCCACCGGGCGGCACTGGCAGATCTGAGCTCGACGAGTGCGTCGAGGGCCATGAGCGGACCATAGAGGTCGAGTCGGCGTTCTTGACAGGCCAGGTTGCCGCCAATGGTGGCAAGGTTTCGTATGTGGGGAGACGAGAGGGTGCGCAATGCGCTGACAAGAAGGGGTGGAAGTATTTTTTCAAGTTTGAGCAAGCGACCAACAGTTGCCATTGCCCCAACTTCCAGGTAGCGTTCGGTACGACTTATGCCTTTCAAATCTCCAATACCATTCAAACTGATGAGCGTTCGTGGCAGGGAGAGCAATCGCTCTCCCTGCCCGTGGAGAAGGAGGGTACCGCCTGCCCAGAGGACGGCGTCCGGATAGCTCTTGAGGGCAGAGAAGAGTTCTTGAAAGCCCTGCGGGGAAAAGATGTGGGTGTCATGAACGGCCATAGAGCCTCTTTTGTCGAATATCCGCAGCGCGTTCGACGGCTTCGCAGAGAATTTGGGGGTTGGTGCAGCGACAGATGACGCCTTCGAAGGCCTCCTGAATTTCCTGTCTGCTTGGCCGCGGGATGTTTCCCAAGAGGGTTTCGCAGGCGAATATCTTGGCATTGTCGCAGTACCCACAGGTTTCCATACCCGCCAAAGCGAAACCTTCCACAATGTCCTGATATTCGTCCGTCTGGGAAAAACCCTCCATCGTGATAACCTCGCCACCGCGGATACTGAAGGCGGGAACCATACAGGAAGCGACAAGTTTGCCGTTGAAAATGACCGAACAGCTGCCACAGCGCCCAAGCCGGCAGCCCGGTTTGGCCATCATGAGTTGGAAGCGATCGCGAAGGATATCTATGAGGCGTTCATCCGGGCCCGCTTGAATGGACTCATCGTCGCCGTTAAGGATGAAAGAAATGGTCATTCGCCCTCCAAGTGGTCCAGGATATCGCATTCCCTTGCCGGCAGGGTCTGAACCGTTGCATTTATGGCTTGGGCAATGGCCTGGCTGATCGCAGCGGGAACCCCGGCAAGCGGGAGCTCCCCGATGCCCTTGGGAACCGATGAGTCGTTCCACAGGAAATCAATGCCTATAGGAGGGCTCTCCGAAAGCGGCAGAAATCGATATCCCTTGAATGAATCTTCCCGGGGCATACCGTTTTGCCAGTGAACTTCTTCGTACAGTGTGCTGCTTGCGGCTTGATGGCAGGCGGTGAGCATCGCAGAACGAGCTCGCTTCTCGTCAAGTATGCATCCTCCATCTATACTCATCCAAATCCCCCGAAGCCGGATCTTGCCGCTTGCCGGATCTGCTTCCACCTCGGCAACGCTTGCGGCCCAACTCATCGGGCCGCTCTTTGCCGCTTTGTCCGGGGCGCTGCGCCATTGATTGGAGGTTCCCGCCTTTCGCCTGACGGTGATGGGGAGGGCTTCGCGAAAGCGCTGCTTGCGAATGCTCGTGCAACAGCGTTCAATGAGTTTGGAGATAACTGTTATATTGCGCGAAAGGGTTGACGGCCCCGAATCGGGGACAAGGTCGGTCCTTCGGCCCCTGATTTTTACCATAGAGGACTCGATACCCAAAATTTCGGCCGCGAGATTTTTCCAGAGGCTTGCAATACTCGAATTGGAGCAAATGGCGCTGGTTGCCAGTTCGAGGCTGCCATCCTTCTGGAGGCAGGCCTCCACGCTCTGTGTGCCTCCGGGGGGGGCTTCGTCGATGAATCCGCTTCCTTGCCAGGCGAGCGAGAGACCGATTCCCCGTAAGAGCTTGTCCGATCCGGAGCCCTGCATGAGCTTGTAGGCAGACCACTTTCTTTTATAGTCGCTCATGGCCATGACAGAGTCGATAAGGACCCCGCTCTCGACTGTTTCCTTGAGAGTGCTGCCACCGTTCATCTGTGCCCCTCGAGCGAGGGCATTTCGCCGGCGCCATTCTACGGGGTCGATATCGAGGGTTTGGCATATTTTTTGGACATGGTTCTCCATGGCCAAATTGGCATGGGCGAGCCCGAAGCCGGAGAAGGGGCCATTCGGTGGGGTGTTTGTTCGAATGGCGAAGGCTTCTGCAGAAAGGGTTTCACTGGTATAGGCGCCGGTTGCCCCGTAGCAGAGGCGCGAGAGGATTTCGTTGGCGAGGGGGCAGGCTGCCCCTGCATCCATCAAGGCCTGGACCTCGCAGGCAATCAATCGGCCCCGCTTGTCGAGGGCGCTGCGGTGTCGTATCGATATGGGCGGTCGTTTCGGGCTGTAGAGGAGGTCCTCTGTACGGCTCAGTTCCATGTGCGCATTCCCGCGGGAGAGGAGGGCGGTGAGGGCAGCCCAGCTGGCGATCAGTGAGGGATACCAGAGCTTCCCGTCGAGGTGGGGGCCGGTAGGCATCGGGTCGACAATGATATCTTCTTTTTGAACATCGAGTACGGCGGCGATGCTGTTGCGTGTATGGTAGGGCCATTGGGTGCCCGTCGTAACTATCAGTTTATCGTATTCGAAACTGGCGATGGCCGTATGTGTTTCGGGGTACCAGTGCTCTTGGGCTGCGATATCCAAGTTGCTTTCGACCGTCAGACTGGCCCGCGAGAAGCCCTCCTGAACATCCCCTTTGTCGATGCGCTGTTTTGCAAGGAGGGTGTCTGCCGAAAATTTGCGGCTGTCATAGTGACCTTTTCGTGCCTCTACATGGACCGAACACTGTGTGACGAGCTCTCTGAGTATGGCGGGGTCCGGTCCGGCTAGGAGGGCAACGGCTTCCCCGTAATAGCGGATGTCGGAAGCGGCCAGAATGGGCACTTCCTGCGCCGGGGCTGCCAGACGGTTCTCGCCGGGGATATCACGTGCGGTGATAAAAAGGTACCCGCTTGGTAAATGCGGGCAGTCTATGCCCGTGAGTTTCCCGCACGCCTCTGGAGAACGAATAGCCTGTACGTGGAGAGCTGGCGGGGCTCGTCGGTCTTGTGTAAAAATGCCGCGTTCGCTCATGCCGGACTCCCGCTCGCCTCGTGTACTGCACGTATAACCCGCTCGACATCACTGCTGGACATGCCCTGCCATATTGGCAGTGAGAGGCTGTGCTTGTGCCAGTCCCGTGCGTGGGGCAGTGATGCGTCGGTAAGGGCGTAACGGCCCTGCCAGTAGCTCATGCAATGCAGGGGGCGGAAGTGAACCGAAACGCCGATACCACGCTCTTGGAGGGCTTTTGCAAAAGCATCGCGATCCTTCCCGACCCCGATACGGACGGGGTAGAGATGGCGTGCATCGGATGGCGCGCTTGGGGGAATTTCAATGCCGGGTATCCGGGAAAAGGCCTCGTCATAGCGGGCGGCGATGGCGCGCCGTTCTGCGAGGAATCCGGGGGCCTTGGCCAGTTGAACGCGACCCATGGCCGCGAGAATGTCGTTTAGATTGTACTTGTACCCCGGGGCCACCACGTCATAGTCCCAGGATGCCCGGGCGTCCGTGTAGCGGGCCCAGACGGGGCGGTCAATGCCGTGAAGGCGCATGGTGGTCATGCGATCCCTCGCTTCCCGGTTTCTGGTGGCGATCATGCCGCCTTCGGCGCAGGTCATCGTCTTTGTGGCATAGAATGAGAATACCCCGACATCCGACAGCGTCCCGGCATACCCCTGTCCTTCCACCCAGGAAGGGAAGCTGTGGGCGGCATCCTCAATGAGGGCGAGGTTTTCGCGGTCTGCCAGATTCCGCAGGGCCACCATGTCACAGGGGAGACCCCCGTAGTGAACCGCGGCGATTAATGCGGGTTTTTTCCCGGCGAGGGGGGCTTGCAGGGGAAGTGCCGGATTGTAGGGGTCTTTTCCGTCGCGTACTGCCCGGATTTTTTTTGTCAAATCGTCCAGGTCCATAAGGGGAGAGTTTCCCATTGAATCGACAAAGACGAGTTCCGCACCCAGGTAGCGAGCAGTCTCTGCGGTGGCAGTGAAGGTGAGGGTGGGGACGAACACCAGGGAGTTTTCATTGACACCCAGGGCTTCCATCGCCAGGTGGAGGCCTGCGGTGGCCGAGCTCGTTGACAGACAGTATACGGGGTCTGTCCCGGACGGGGCGAGGAAATCGGCAAACTCCGTTTCAAAGGCCAGCGCCTCTTTGCCCGTCGTTATCCAGCCCGAGCGCAGGACACGCAGAACCGCCTCTTCCTCTGCCGTATCTATCGATGGCCGGGCAAAGGGGAGGGGGGTGGATGCGGTGGCGTCAGTCATGGCAGTCATTGTGGGGAATGATAATACCGGGAAAGGCCTTGCGCAATACGCGGTAGAGAGCAGACCGATCCCGGTAGCGCTCTTCTTTTCCCTCTTGAAGCGTGCAGATGTCGCGCAGCTCCTCCATCAGTATGTCGAGATCCCCATACGATGGGCTCATCATGGCGCGCTGTATGCCGGGATAGGCGGTGGGCTGCGGATTCTCTTCGTCGCTCCAGAGGCGCTCTTCGAGGCGTTCTCCGGGGCGTAGCCCGATGTACTCGATGGCAATATCCTCTTGGGGGCGGAAGCCGTAAAAACGGATCATCTGCTCCGCCAGATCGCGAATGCTTACCGGTTCACCCATGTCCAAGAGGTACAGGACGCCATTTTCCCCTACACCGCCGGCTTTGAGGACCAGAGAGCAGGCTTCGGGGATGGTCATGAACCAGCGCTTGGCCTCTGGGTGGGTAACGGTAAGCGGCCCCCCCGTCTCGATTTGACGTTGAAAGAGGGGCACAATGGAGCCGCGTGAACCCAGGACATTGCCAAAACGCACAACCATGTAGCGGGTTGTGCTTGTTTCGGGGTCTTTGTCGGCTCTGCCTGCGGACAGAACCAGTTCCTCGCAGAGGCGTTTGGAGGCCCCGTAAACAGAGACGGGGTCGACTGCCTTGTCGGTGGAAATGAGGACCAGTCGCTTTACCCCACTGGCCTTTGCGGCTGCAACAAGATTTTCGGTTCCCAAGACGTTGTTTTCTATCGCAGCGACGGGGTTTGCCTCCATCATGGGTACGTGTTTGTAGGCAGCCGCGTGGAAGACCACATCGGCCTTGACCCGGTTCATGATGTAGCGCATGTAGTTGCCGTCTTTGAGGTCGCCAATGATGGGCACGATACTGGCCTTTTCCCCGACGCCCTTTGCCTGCAGGAGGCGAAGTTCTTTGTCGATTTCATAGATGGCGTTTTCCCCGTGGCCAAAGAGGTAGAGTCGTTCCGCCCCACCGGAGAGGAGTTGTCGGGCAATTTCTCCGCCGATTGATCCCCCGGCCCCGGTGACGAGGACCCTCTTCCCGCGAAGGTAGGCGATGCTCTCTTTGAGGCCGATATTAACGGGTGTTCGCCCCAGGAGGTCCCGCAGATCCATGCTGCGCGTCTGAATGAGGTGGGCTTGCCCTTCGATAATTTGTGCGATCCCCGGGAGGATGCGAATATTCTTGAAACCCGCGGAACGCAGGGTGTTGAATACCCGCTGTATGCTGGCCCTGTCTGCGCTGGGGATGGCGATGATTGCGGTGTCTGCGGATTCGATTCTGAGAAGTTTTGCGACATCGGTGATGGGGCCCAGGACCGGGACCCCTTCGAGTTGGCTGCCAATCTTGGCCGGATCATCATCGAGGAAGGCCATCAGGGTACCGAAAACCCGCTTTTCGCGAATTTCCCGGGCGAGGGCGGTGCCGGCGAAGCCGGCTCCTACAATATACACGCGATTGCTTCGAGTCTCTTCCATAACTTTATCCTTGACTGAGCCTACGGCTTGGATATGAACTCGACCCCCAGGGTAACCGGGAAGGAGTCGCGATACAGGTCCAATATGATGGTCACCCTTCCTTTTCGCTTGTCCACCTTGGAGATGCACCCTTCCAGTCCCTTGAGTGGACCATCCAAAATGACGATGTGGTCATTCTCGTCGAAATGTGCACGCGAAATTCGGGCGAGTGGTCCAAAACTGGTGAGCTTTCGAATGATGGTAAAGTCTTTTCCCGAAAGTGGCCTCACCTTGAGATTATCGGGTAGGAAACGTAAAAAACCGCCAGTTTTTTTGAGGACCCGCCGCAGGGGAACGGGAAGGCGATCCTCTTCGATTGTCAAAAATACGTAGCCGGGAAAGATGGGTTTGATAAACTTGCCGGTTTTCTTCTCTTTGGTGCGGACTTCTTCCTTTTTGATAAAGGAGAGCGTACCGGTAAAATCCGGAAGGGCTTTGTGGACCAGTTTTATGTAGAGCTCCTCGCCACCGGTGCGAATCTGGAGTGCGTAAATGTTCATGACTGACTTGCATACATACCATAGCCAGCCCCCTTGCGCAAGTTTATAGGCTCATGTTGTGCCATGAATCGGCCGAAAATGACCCAGAGGGGGATTCCATGCAAAAAAAACACCACGTCCTGTTGCTTCTGTCGGGACTATTTATGAGCACAGCCGCTCATGCACAGCTGGTGAGTGTACAGGTCTTTGACATCCTCAACGCAGTGTCCTGCGAAAGCGATGTCCAGGAGGAGTATCCCGCCATCGAGCACAGTGTCCTCTGGGAAAATGGCGTCATGAACACCCTCTTTGATGCCGGGTACATTGTAAGCAATATGCCGGTTTCCCGCATTGCACAGGCCTTGGTCCCCCCTGCGAGCCTTGAGGAGGCACAGGACGCGGGTATTGATATCCTCATATGTCTCTATCTTGCCTATGATCTGTGCGCTCCTTCGGGCCAGGTCAGGGGTCCAGCCGCGCTCAGACCGGCGGCTCTCTCCTGGGAAGTCCGGTATCCTTCACGAGCGGGGCAGGGACAAGGGGTGCAAGAGTGGATGTTGGAACCCTCTCGTACCGATAAAGAAACGGTTCGCCAGGCGGAATCCTTGGGTCGCACGATAATTTCGGGTCTGAATGGACGGTAAGCCATGAAAAACGCAAAAAGGGCCTTTGCCCTCGCAACAGCAGCATTCGTTTCGATTCTGATGCTCACATCCGCTTCCGAGTGGGAGGGGGCGGGGGCCATCGCCGGTCCCGGAGAGCTGCCCGATACGGGGCTCTACGTTGCAACCAACGCATTTCCCCGGAATACCGTGGTTGATGTCATGAACCTGGAGAACGAGAAGACCGTGCGCGTTATTGTCGCCGGTCCCCTCAACGCGCCGGGCCTCCTTATTTCACTCTCACAGGAAGCTTCTTCGGTACTCAAGCTCTCCCCGCGCGAAGTGGGGCGATTCCGGGTATCCATGCCGGTCGATCCGGTAGCGTATTCGCGCTTTGCAGAGGGTTTGGCCAGCAATACCGATCCCGATTACAACCCGATGACCGCCATTGAGCGGGCTGGTGTAAAGACCGAGATCGCCGAATCGGGCGACAGTTATCAGCATGATAGTGAATCTGACGGGCGTGAAGCCGGTGTCGACAGGCTTGATACGGCTCCCGAATCGGCCTCCCCGGAACCCGCAGACGCAGACTCCGAAATCCCGACTCTCGTGGAAGTTCATCCAGCACAGACCGAAACCGGGGATTCTGCCGCTACCCGGGAGCCCCTTTTGCCGGATTTGGTGGAACTGAGCCCCGCGCCGGTATCGGACGAAGAATCATCGTTCTCCGACGCATCGGAACCCCTTCCCCTGGATTCACTGGTTGGAGACATTCCGGCAGACAAAAATACTCCCCCACTGCGCGTTGATCCGGTTCAGCAGAGCCTCCCGGTACGTCCCGAGCTGGTCGAAGTTCCCTTTAGTCCCCGTGAGGGAGTACGGGAGCCCGTCGACGCGGATGAGGCCATTCCCGCTCCTGTGCAAGAAGAGGCCGCCGAAAAGGAAGTGGTTATTGTCCGTGTAATTGAAGCCCCCGCGGCAGCGACGCCACCGGCTACAGAGAGCGAGGAACTCCTTAGCTTTGATGTCCCTGCTGATGAGGAGGTCACACGAGCGGATGCCGGCCCCGAGTACAGTGATGTACCCGGTATTGCCGCTTCTCCCAACGGGATTCATCCCGATGAAGAACCCCACGCTCTTGCTGCTGTCCGTGAAAATGAATTCCGTGACGAGGGGGAACCCGACGCAAGGGGTTCCGAAGGGGTTATGGCCTCTGTTGAGGATGGGCAACCCCTGGCCGGAAAGGAAGCCGATATTATCCTGGCGGAAGAGCCGGACGCCCCTCCTGCTGTTCATCCGGAACTCGTCGAAGTGCCGGATTCTGCAAGGGAAGAAGCGCTTCCCGAAGCCCTTAAGCCCGGGTATGCAGAGCCGCTTGCAAAGGAAATCGTCGAAGTCGAGCCACCTGAAACAGAAAGCGCTGTTGAAGAAATCGGGGAAAGCGGCCCGGATGTCACCCTTGTGGTGGAGGGTGAGCGCCCGGCAAACGGGATACACCCCGACGAGGAGCCCGGAACACCGGATTTGCGCATAGTTGCCCTTGAAAAAGCGGCACTGAGCCTCGAACAGGCAGAAGCGCGTCCTCCCGCATCCGGTCCTGCGCCGGAACTCCCCGCGGATGGCGAGATAGCCGCTATCGAGCAGGAGGAGACAGTAGAGAGTGAAGAAATTCTCCCCCGTATAGCCATAGATGCTCCCTTTGTGGAGAATCTGCCGGAGCAGGAGAGTCCCCAAACCCTTGAAGCCTTGCCCTGGCTCGATGAAAACAGGCTGATAGCATCCATCCCGATGCCCCCTCCTGCCGAGAGCGTCGAGCCTGCGACCGCGGCGCCCCCCCGCGATCGCGAGCTTCCTGTTCTGGCAGAGGATAGGCCTTTACCTTCCTCCGAAGTACCCCCGGCGAGTCTTTCGGGAAAGGCCGAGATAGCGGCTCTTGCCGAAGAGCCCGCTATTGAATCGGGGCGCGACAAGGAAGAGCCTGAAGCGGAAACGGCGCGCATTGGCGTCGAGGAGGCCCCTGTCCTGGTGGCCCCTGTTGAAACGGCGCCCGCTGTGGCAGATATGGAGGCTCTTGATCTCCCGGTTCCGGTTATAGCGAAGCTCGTTCCTGGCAGGTATTACCTGCAGATTTGCGCGGTTTCCCGGCTGGATAACCTTGTCCAAGAGCTCTCGCGACATGCCCGCTATCCCCTTGTTGTCCATCCGGATTCAAGTGGAAACAAGACGGTATATCGTCTCCTTGTCGGTCCGGTCAATCAGGGGGAGAGCGGCGCCCTCCTGTCGCGCTTCAAGCGCTCCGGGTACCGTGATGCGTTTATCAAGAAAGGCTAAACTGATAGTGCTCTTCCAAAACGCGCTGCGTTTTGGAAGAGCAGCTTTGAATGTATGTCGGCCATCCGACAGCCGAAAAGACCGATCGTAAAGAAGAGGCCCCGCGGGAGATTGTCCTGCGGGGCCTCTTCTTTATTTTGTTTGCGTATCCAGCCTGTATGGCGCTTGCCAGTTCTGGGCTAGCGGCCGTGGCACATCTTGTACTTCTTGCCGCTGCCACAGGGGCAGGGGTCGTTTCGGCCCACCTTGGGGATGGCCCGTACAACCGTGCCGCCTTGCGGCTCGCTGCGGGATGACGGCCCTGCCGGTGCGGCCCGGCGGGAAGCTGCCACCCCGGTGCTCGACGAAGCGCTGGGCGAGGAGCCGGCGAAGGCCCCGATGCTCCCGTGGCTCGCCTGATGGATGCGCGAGACGGGGCCTTTGGCCTGCCGCTCTTCGCCACCAAGCTTGACCCGCACGAGGTAGACGCGCGAGGCAATTTCGCAGCGTATGTCGTCGATCATGCGATCGAACATCTGGAAGCCTTCGATCTTGTACTCGGTAAGGGGGTTTTTCTGCGCATAGTGGCGCAGGTAGACCGCCTCGCGCAGGCCTTCCATGTTTTCAAGGTGATCGAGCCACTTGCGGTCGATGGCCTGCAGGTACTGCATGCGGATGAAGTTGTTGAGGTTGTCCGCCCCGACGAGCTCTTCCTTCTGGGCAAGGTCTGTTTCGAGACCTTCTCGAATACGCGCTCCCAAGGCCTCGCAGTCGATGCCGGGTCCCCCCGGGGCCTCAATGTCCAGATCGTAGCCGAATTTTTCCTTGAGGGCGTTTGCCAGTTCTCCAAGGGCCGCATCGCGATCCTTCTTGCCGGCCGTAGAACAGGCCTCGAGGAGCTCATCGATCATGTCGTCGGCGGTGGCAACAATGCGTTTGCGCAGGGCCGCATCTTGGAGAATGGCGTCGCGCTGTTCATAGATGAACATGCGCTGCTGGTTGAGGACATCATCGTATTCGAGCAGGTGTTTGCGAATCTCGAAGTTGCGTTCCTCGACCTTCTTCTGGGCCCGTTCGATGCTCTTGTTGAGCCAAGGGTGATAGATGGGCTCCCCGGGCTCCATGCCGATGCGTGTCATCATCGTTTTGATGCGATCGCCCCCGAAGAGGCGCATGAGTTCGTCATCCATGCTGATAAAGAAGCGCGAGCGGCCGGGATCGCCCTGGCGGCCGGAACGGCCGCGCAGCTGGTTGTCGATACGGCGGCTCTCGTGGCGTTCGGTACCGATAACGTAGAGCCCTCCCAGACTTTTTACCTCTTCGTAGTCCTTCTTCCAGTTCTCGTATTCGAGTTTGAAGGCGGCCTCGTACTGTTCATCAGTGGCGTTGGTGCCCGCCCGGCGCCGGGCACGGTATTCGGGATTGCCGCCCAGCTTGATATCGGTACCACGGCCGGCCATGTTGGTGGCGATGGTCACCGAGCCCTTGGCGCCGGCCTCCGAGATAATGAGGGCTTCGCGGGCATGGTTCTTGGCGTTGAGTACCTCGTGACGCACTCCCTTGCGTGTAAGGAGGGCAGAGAGCTGTTCGGATTTTTCGATGGACACCGTACCGATGAGCATGGGCTGGCCCTTGGCGTGGGCCTCGGCGATTTCGTCGGCGAGGGCCTTGAACTTGTCGCTTTCGTTGAGGTAGACGACGTCGTCTTCGTCCTTGCGGGCGACGGGGAGGTTTGTGGGGATGACGACAACGTCGAGGTTGTAGATCTTCTGAAACTCGACGGCTTCGGTATCCGCCGTACCGGTCATACCCGATATCTTGTCGTAGAGGCGGAAGAAGTTCTGGAAGGTGATGGTTGCGAGGGTCCGGTTCCGCTGGGCGATTTTGATGCGCTCTTTTGCCTCGATGGCCTGGTGGAGCCCGTCCGAATAGCGCCTGCCGTGCAGGATGCGTCCGGTAAACTCGTCGACGATCTGGACGAGGCCGTCCTGTACAACGTAGTCGACGTCTATATGGAAGAGTTTGTGGGCCCGTAGGGCCTGGGTAAAGTAGTGGATGTACTCGAAGTTGCCCTCGTCGAAGACACTCCCGGTAATGAGGTTGCGCTTCTGGAGAGCCTCTTCGACCTTGGCAAGGCCGGCATTCGAGAAGGAGATGGACTTGTTCTTCTCGTTGAGCTTGTAATCGCCAATGATCTCTTCGCCCTGGGCCTCGTCGGGGTACTCGCCGTTTTCCTTTTTCTGTACCTCGACAAGATCACCGAGGAGTTTGTTGACCTCCGCGAACTTGAAGGTATCATCTTCGGCGGCCCCCGAGATGATCAAGGGGGTTCGGGCCTCATCTATCAGTATTGAGTCGATTTCGTCGACAATACAGAAATTGTGGGCGCGCTGCACACGGCCGGTGGTGTCCCACCTCATGTTGTCGCGCAGGTAGTCGAAGCCGAACTCGTTGTTGGTACCGTAGGTGATGTCGCAGGCGTACGAGTGTTTGCGCCGCTCGTTGTCCATGTCCGACAGGATGGTACCCACGCTTACCCCGAGCAGGTCGAAGACGGGCTTCATCCAGGCGGCGTCGCGCTCTGCGAGGTAGTCGTTGACGGTGACAACGTGGACGCCCTTGCCGCTTATGGCGTTGAGATAGGCGGCCGAGACGCTCATGAGGGTTTTACCCTCACCGGTTTTCATCTCGACGATGCGCCCCTTGTGCAGGACAATCGAACCGAGGACCTGAACGTCGTAGGGGCGTTCCCCCAAAACCCGGCGAGCTGCTTCACGCGCAAGGGCGAAGGCCTCGGGCAGGAGATCGTCCAGACTTTCGCCATTCTTGTACCGGGTGCGGAATTCATCCGTCCTGGTGGCAAAGGACTCTGATGGCAAGGAAGCCGCCCAGGCCTCCTTCTCGTTAACTGCATGCAGTATGGGGAGCAGGGCTTTGAGATCGCGCTCGTGCTGGGACCCGAAAATGGCTTTGACCAATCCTTCAAACATGTAGATGAATGTACATTGATACAAGAGCGTTGACAAGCGGGATTCATGCGTCTATCGTCAACTCATGAAGAGTGGACGCGTTTTTCTGTTGTTTTTGCTGCTCGTGATATCCCCCTTGACCTCCTGCCAGCGGGGGGAGATACCCCCTCTTTCGCGTGAGAACCTCTTTGTCCTTTCTATTGGCCGCCTTGAAGATCAGGTTGATCTCTTTGGTATCGAGCAACGTGGCCAAATGGGGAAGATCCGCATTGCCATGCAGGATGGCATTGTGTGGATCGTCGATGGAAATGGAGGGAAGGTACAGCGCTTTACGAGTTACGGGGATCTTATCTCGATGGTCTATAATCCGGAAACCAATCCGCCGCCACTTACCCTCAAGACCGAATTTGACGAGGGTGATGTCGTCACCCGCAAGGCCTTTGCCTGGCCACTCGAAGCCCCCGGGGAGCTCTCGATAGACAGTCAGAAGGAGCTGTTTGTTGAAGAGCGACTCCCGGAAAATCGACGACAGCAGGATCCTTCCACCCTGCAGCAGTTGGATCGGGTAGTTCTGCACTTCGACCGCGATGGCCAGTTTGTGGATTTTTTGGGGCAGGAGGGACCCGGCGGAACGCCGTTCCCCTGTATGGAAGGGTTGCATCATTCGGTCGATGACGAGCTTGTGGTTGTCTGTCGCACAATCAAAGGCTACACCGTGTATTGGTTTGATCGCCACGGGAATCCCCTGTTTGTGGTTCTTCTGGACAGGGAGGATGTCCCGGTACCGGATGATAGCAGTCTGCCTCCCTCGCTCGAGGCCGTATACCCGGCCCCGGACGAGAGGGTGCTCTATCTCAAGGTGAATTATTACAAGCAGATAATTGACGAGACAACCGATTCGGTCTTCGGGATTGATCTGTCCGAAGCAAAGCTCTGGGCAATGAAGGTTGAAGACGGGACCTACGTCGATAGCATGACCATTCCCGATTACGAGTTCAGGGAGTCAACGGGAGGGGCCGGTGATGATGCGGTCCATCGCGGGATCTATGATCTTCTGGGTGTGGCAAATGATGGTCAGGTCTTTATGTATGCCCCGCAGGCCGGAGGCTACGTGTTGCTCATCCTTGAAAAGGGCTCACATGCCCGGCGCCATGGTTTTATTCATGTACGCGACGACGAGCTCTACTATTCGACCTTCCGTCTGTCACCGGAAGGAATTATTTCCGCACTATTGGCTGCCGAGTACGAGGTGCGCCTTGTCTGGTGGCGGGCGTCCGGGCTCTTTGGCGAGAGCCTCCCGTGAGACTTGCGACGGCGGCGCTCTCACAGAAATTGGACGGGGAGGCTTCCCTTTGGGGCCTCGATTCGTCCGCTCTCGTTGAAGCGGCGGCGCGTTCCTGTGTCGAGGTATTCCTTGAAAAAGCCGCCGATCGCCTGCCCCGGGCCGGCGAGGGGCTCTGTGTCCTTGCAGGGGGCGGGCACAACGCCGCAGACGCCCTTGTTTTTGCGCGAATTCTTCTTTTCAAACGCCTCATCGGATCCTCGCAGCTGCGGGTCGTCCTTCATCGCGAACCGGACTTCGGGCGGATGCCGGCTCCTCTTCGAGCGGTGTTGGAGAGTATGGCGCCCGTGGGCGCCAGGATCATGGTATGGGATGGCTCTGATGGCTCTGCCGCGCAGGCGATCGCCTCCTCCCGCCTCGTGCTCGACGGGCTCGCCGGAACGGGCTTGACGGGCCCCCTTCGCGGAAGTATTGCTGATATTGCCACCTTTTGCCGTTCGCTGCGAACGGGGCCGTCTTCGCCCTTTTTCCTGGCTGTCGACCTCCCCTCCGGGCTTTTTGACGGCGCCGCGAGCGACATGCCAGACGCCGTCGGGGACGGGACTGGCGGCGTCGTTCTCCCTGCAGACCTTACCCTGGCCATCGAACCCGGCGCCTTGAGCCTCTTTGTCCCCCGAAACAGGGCCCTCTGCGGCGAAATCCTCCCGGTGTCCTCTGTGTTCCCTCCGGCCCTGCTCGACAAGGTCTGTCGCGATACCCTCTTGCCGAAGGCCCCCGTCAAAGCCGAAGACTGCCGTTTCATCGCCTCAATTTCCCCCGACGACTGGAAGACCCGGCGCGGCCAGCTGTCTGTCTGGGCCGGGGATATCGGAACCGCCGGCGCGGCCCTCCTCTGTGCGCGCGCGGCTCAAGCGGCCGGGGCCGGCTTCGTGCGGCTCCATGTCCCCGAAGCCCTGTATCCCTCCCTCGCCGGTGTCGCCAGTGGCTTGGTGCTCTCCCCGGAAGCTTCGCCCGATACGCAGGATGCCGCGACCGTCGCCGCTCTCCTGCCACAGGGCGGCAGCCTTCTGGCCGGCCCGGGCTGGGTAGCAACACCGCCCGGTACGGTTGGCCCTCATCGCACGGCTGTCCTCGAAGCCCTGTTCGCCGCAGAGGGGCGGGGGCGCTTCCTCGTGCTGGACGCGGGGGCCGTGCCAGCAGTCGCCTCTGGCGGACCCATGGGCCAGCCTTGGCGTTTTTCCGCCCACACCATCCTTACCCCGCACCCGGGGGAATTTGCCGCCCTCTGCGCCCTCTCTATAGAGGCGCTCCTGCAGGACCCCGATACCCCGCTGCGTGCGGCGGCCGCCCGCCACAACGCCGTCATCGTCCTCAAGGGCTCGGTGACCAGGGTTGCTCACCCGGATGGGCGCCTTGCCCTTCTGGATGGTCGCTTCCCGGCCCTCGCCTGTGCCGGCTCGGGGGATGTCCTCGCCGGGCTCATTGCCGCCCTCCTTTCGCGGGGGCCGGCCGAGCCGTGCGATGCCCCCGACTTCTGTTTCAAGGCCGCCTGTCTCGCCGTTCGCCTCCATCTCCAGGCCGCCCGTGAGCTCGCCTCATCGGTCGGCTTCTTCGACCCCGGCTATCTTGTCGGGCCCCTTTCCCGTGTCTGTGCAGACCTCTTTCTCCCGGGGGACCCCGATGCCCGATGAAAAGCATCCCCTTTCGGCCGATGAAGAACGGGCCCGCCTCCACTTCCACTACTCGCGCAATGAACGCCTTGAAGGGGCCTCCGAGCAGGTTCGCGATCTCAACGAGAACCCCCGCGGCTCGAGGCCCGGCCTTCTCAAGACCCTGCTCCCCAACCGGGCCAGTGCCTTTCTCTTTCTGGCCATCATCATGTTGGCTTCCACCATGTTTGTGACACAGCTTCTGGACAAGACCGGCACGTCTCGTCTCGCCGGTCATATCCTCTCTGTAAAGGCGCTGGCTGTCGACCAGACCATTCATCTGGTCATTACCCGCAGCAACCCGGAGCGAAAGGCGCCGCCGGGGATCGTCAGCCTCTCGATACAGGGGCAGCCGGAGGGAACACAGCTTGTACGGGACCTGCTCTTTACGCATGAGGAACGGGAACAGTATCGCATGAGTTTTGAAGCCCCCAGCGAAAGTCTCATCCTTCTCTTTGCCACCGCCGAGGAACACCTTGTCCTGCGAACCTCGGTAATTCGGGCAGAAGATTGACGCGAAGGCCCCCATTGCCCCCTCTTGCCCGCCATTTCGCTTGACCGCCTGCCTGCTCTTCGCCATTATTGAGCCACCGCGCCCCTGAAGCGCGGAAGGAGTACCCTATGAGTGATGTACGCAACGAGGCAGAGAATATCCGTGAATTCATCTTGTCAATCATCCCTATGAGTGATGTACGCAACGAGGCAGAGGGAACGGCCAGCGTCCCCTCGAATTTTATCCGCGACTTCGTCGCAGAGGACCTCGCCGCCGGGAAGTGCACGGCCATTCGCACCCGCTTTCCCCCGGAACCGAACGGATGGCTCCATATTGGTCACGCAAAGGCCATCGCCGTCGACTTCGGAATCGCCGAACAGTTTGGCGGGACCTGCAACCTGCGCTTTGACGACACGAATCCGGAAAAAGAGGATCAATCCTATGTCGAGGCCATCAAGCGTGACATTGCCTGGCTGGGCTACGACTGGGGCGCTCGCGAGTACTATGCGAGCGACTACTACGAGTATCTGTACGAATTGGCGATCAAGCTGATCAAAAAGGGCAAGGCCTACGTGGACGACCTTTCCGATGAAGAGATGCGCGTCTACCGCGGGACTGCCGTCCCCGATAAAAACAATATCACCCATACCCCTCCGGGAAAGGACAGCCCCTTCCGGGACCGCAATGTCGAGGAGAACCTCGACCTCTTCGCACGCATGAGGGCAGGGGAGTTTGCCGACGGTGCCAAGACCCTGCGCGCCAAGATTGACATGGCGCATCCGAATCTTGTCATGCGCGATCCGGTCATGTACCGCATCCGCCGCCAGAGCCACTACCGCGTGGGCGACACTTGGTGCATCTACCCCATGTACGACTTCCAGCACCCCCTCTCCGACGCGAAGGAGGGGATCACCCACTCCCTGTGCTCCCTCGAGTACGAGATACACCGCCCCCTTTACGACTGGTTTATCCGCGAAGCGGAGGTCTACCCCAGCCGCCAGATCGAATTTGCGCGCCTCAATATCAGCCGTACCGTCCTTTCCAAGCGCTGGCTCCTCCAGCTGGTAAAGGAAGGGCACGTGTCCGGTTGGGACGACCCCCGCATGCCAACCCTCTCCGGGCTGCGCCGGCGGGGCTACACCCCCGCTGCCATCCGCGACTTCATGTCCCGCATCGGCGTGGCCAAGACCGACAGCATGGTCGAGATCGCCCTCTTGGAACACTGCCTGCGCGAGGAACTCAACAAGACCGCCCGCCGCGCCATGGCCGTCATGAAGCCCTTGAAGCTCATCATCGAGAATTGGGGCGAAGACGAGGTGGACGAACTGGATGCGGTCAACAATCCCGAGGACCCCGCTGCCGGGACCCGGAAGGTCTCCTTTACCCGGGAACTCTGGATAGAGGCCGATGACTTCCAGGAAGTGCCGCCGCCAAAATACTTCCGCCTCTTCCCGGGCAACAGCGTGCGCCTGCGCTGGGCTTACATCATCACCTGTACCGGCTTCGACAAGGACGAGGCGACCGGCGAGATTACGGCCGTCCGCTGTACCGTCGACCGCTCGACCCGTGGCGGAAACGCCCCGGACAACCGCAAGGTCAAGGGGACCATCCACTGGCTTTCTGCAAAGACGGCCGTTCCCCTGGAGGTTCGCAACTACGACTACCTCTTCGCCGTCGACACCCCCATGGCGGTCGAGCCGGGCAAGAGCTTCCTGGACAACCTGAATCCCGCTTCCCGCGAGGTCCTCGAAGGGGCCCTGGGCGAGCCCTGTCTGGCCGAAGATTCAGACAGCGACATGCGCTGGCAGTTCGAACGCATCGGGTACTTTGTCCGCGACCCGGATTCAACGCCGTCTCGCCCCGTTTTCAATCGGGCCGTGGGGCTGCGCGACACCTGGGGGAAGATCGAGAAGAAGCAGGGCAAAGCCTGATTTCGTTCCGTCACTCCTCGTTCTTGCCCTCTGGCGGGCGATGGGTTATCTTTATAGTACGGTGGGGCCGGTAAAAACCGGCCCCCTTGCCGGTGCGGGCCGGTACTTCTGCCGGGCATATCCCGGTCCATGGTGGAGATTCGCGGAATGATGCAGTTTTACTTTTTATCGATAGTGTGTAATGTCTTGGCCGGTCTCGCCCTGCTTTTGAACGCGGAGGAATCCGGTTCCATGCCCCTCGTTGAGGGGCTGCGGGAGACCTTCAAGAACGAGACGACCCGCCTTGTGCTGGGTATACTCTCGCTCATTGCCGGCTTGTTCAAGATTCTTTCCGTCGTTCGTATGGACGTAGTGGTCGTGGGGGATCTCCTTCCGGCCCTCGCCGGTATATTGGCCAGCGTTGCCCTCTTCAACGAGTACTATACCGCACGCAGCACCATAGAGCGCGAACCGAATCCCCTCTTCGCCGCCATCTTTATCACCCGTAAAAAGTGGATTGGCTGGGCGGCCCTCGTCGCGGCAGCCCTTCACTTTCTCTTTCCAAACGTCCTTTTTCTGTAGGCTCCATGGGACGATCGGTAGCCGGTATCGTACAGCGCGAAGATGGCCTTTTTCTCGTGGCTCAGCGTATTCCCGGTGGGGATATGGGTGAACGCTGGGAGTTCCCCGGGGGTAAAGTAGAAGAGGGCGAGACTGATGAGGAAGCCCTGGTCCGCGAGTTTTGCGAGGAACTGGGGGTGGATGTGTCGGTTGGCGAGCACCTTGCGAGCGCCCGCTTTACCCATCATGGACGCGAAATTCCGCTCAACGCGTACCGTGTGTTTCTTGGCGCAGGAGGGTTTCGTTTGACCGAGCACTCCCGCACCGCGTGGGTTCCCTTTAATGAAATAGCTGCCTTGGATTTCGCCGATTCCGACCGTCTCCTGCTCGATCAACTCGCAGCGAAACTGGTGATGCGGCGATGAAGGTGCGATGCGTATCAGTCTTGATTCTTCTCCTCGCCCTTTCTTCCTGTTCGGAAAAGCGACAGCTTGAGCGTATTGCCGATCCACCTCTTACCCCCCTTCTTTCCATCGAGACCCGTTGGGCAGTTATTTCGAGTGCTTATGTGCCCGTATACGATATCGCCGCCGCCAACGCGGTCGTTTTGGGCCACTATCGCAAGGGGACGGTTATCCCTGTGAGCCGTCGCATATCGCTGGGGGAGGGCGCGGCGCAGGAGTTGTGGCTGTATACCGAGGGGGAATACCCCGGTTGGGTGCGGGAAAAGGACTGCCTCGTCCATGATTCCCGCCCGCAGGCCCGTACTGCCGCCCGGGGGCTTCTCGAGTGAAAACCCTCTTGCTCTTTGCCCTTCCTCCGTTTTTGGGTGCGGTGATTGGCTGGGTTACGAATGCCCTGGCGATCAAGATGCTCTTTCGCCCCCTTGAAGCGAAGCACTTGGGCCGCCTGCGCATTCCCTTTACCCCGGGAATACTGCCGCGTCAACGGCACCAACTCGCGCGCAATATCGGTCGCATGGTACAGCGGGAGCTCATTACCGAGGACATGTTGCGGGATCGCTTGGACGATCCCGGGGTGCAGAATGGTATCCGCGAGGGGATAGCGCGCTCGACAGAGCAGCTTCTCTCCATGAGCCCTCAACAGCTATGGGAACGTCTTGACCGCTTTTTCCTTACGCGCTTCGAGCGCGATCTTTCGGCCGTCTTTGAGGATGTCCTTTCGAAGACACTCGATTCGCCTTCCTTCGATGCGGTTCTCTCGCGTTTGCTCGAGGCTCTGGCCTCCCCACTGCTCGAACGTCCCGTAGGCGATATGCTGCATGGCCTGGATACGGCCCTTGAAGGGCGGCCTGCAGTCGGGCGCGCTCGTATCGGCACGCTACTCGAGGGCCTGTGGCCGGAGCTCTGTGAAAAGACCCTCTCGCTCTTGAATGAACCCCAGGTGCGCCGGGCCCTCGAACAGCGGGGCAGGGTTTTTCTCGACGAGACGATACAGCGCTTGAGTTCCGTCCAGCGCTTTTTCATTTCTGCCGCCCAGTACGATGCGAGTCTGGCCCGGCGTATGCCACAGATAGTCGATTCCCTCATTGCGAAGATATCCGAGTACCTCGCCAGTAGCGAAGGACGGGGGGTTGTCATTCAACGTGCTTCGACCGCCCTGTCTTCGTGGCTTTCGCAGGAACCCTCCGCGATGCTCCAGCGCCTTGTTGGCGACTCTTCTTCGCAGAGTGTTGGCTCTTTTCTCGAACAGAATCTGGGTGTGGAAAGTGCGACCCTTCCCGCCCGTCTTTCGAAAGCCCTTGTCGCGGGCCTTCGTGCGCGCGGGGCTGCCGGGATGGTTTCGCAGCTTGAAGAGTGGATACGGGGTAGGGGAGATGAGACCATCTCCCGTCTTTTCCCCGCGAGCCGGGCTATTAAAGAGGGCCTTGACCGCCATGCGACGGGACTCCTGCTTTCCTTTGCCCATCAAAAACTTCCCCAGGCTCTCGCGGGGGTCGATATTGAGGGGCTCGTCGTCAAGCGCATAGACAGTCTCGAGATGGAGCGGGTGGAGCGCATTGTTCTCGATGTTCTTTCGGGCCAGCTCAAATGGATCAATGTCTTTGGTGCCATACTGGGAGCCCTTATTGGCGCAATCCAGGTGGGTATCAGTTTTTTCTGGTCGTAAAAAACCGCCTCTTGCCCAGTACGGGGCAGCCCGCTATACTGCCTCCATGCGCTTGGCTGTCTATGGTCTCGGTCGTTTTGGCTCCCTGTGGGCCTCCCTTTTGTCCCGGGCCTTTCCCGTATGTGTCTCCTCACGCAACCCGGCCATTTCGGCTCCGGAGGGGACGGTGCGCGTGGATCTCGATGAGTTGTGTTCCTGCGATGTGGTTTTCCTCTGCGTTACGATGCGCGCCATGCGGGACGCCCTCGATACCCTCGTGCCCCACTTGAGAGCGGGGACGGTTGTCGCAGATACCTGTTCGGTCAAGCTCGCGCCCCTGTCCTGGATGGAGGCCGTTGTGCCTCCACAGTGCGGGATTTTGGCAAGCCACCCCATGTTTGGCCCGGAATCGGTCAAGGGGGGGCTTTCCGGTTTGTCGGTGATGTTGGATCCGGTACGCATGGATGAAGGACGCTATCGCGAGCTGGCAGAGGGGCTTTCGTCTATCGGGCTTTCGATTGTACAGATGAGCTGCGATGAGCATGATCGGGCGGCGGCCCGCTCACAGGCGCTTACGCACTTCGTGGGGCGCTCCCTCTTTCGCATGGGCCTTGCAGACACCCCCATCGCCACCCGCTGGTATCAAGCCCTTCAGTCGGTGGCTCGTCAGTGTGTACGGGATGCCCCGGCCCTCTTTACCGATATGCAAACTCTCAACCCCTATGCCCGCGTCATGCGCGATGAAGTCATCGCGGCGTTTGCCGCAACCATGGGTGAAATTGATCGCGGGGAAGATCCCGCCCCCGTCGATCTTTCGAAGCCCTGCGCAGATATCATGAATGTTTCCGACGAGGCCCTCGTTTCCGACGAGTCCTCGTCTTCGAAAAGCCCTGTCCCGATTCCTGTACCCGGAGGTTCCCGTGAGTGATCAGAAAGAACGAAAGAAAGCGTATCCACTGGAATCCATGGAGGAATACGAGTTTGATACGGTTCTCGAAGAAGATATCAGTTTTTCCGGTTCCCTCAGTTTCAAAAAATCATTTTTGATCAAGGGGCAGCTGAGTGGCGAGATATGTGCCGAGGGGCCTCTGCTTATAGCGGGAACTGCCCGGGTTGAGGCCGATATTGACGCCCCTCAGGTTTTGGTTCGCGGTTACGTCAAGGGGAACATCAATGCCGCTTCGCGGGTTGATGTCGCCGCTTCCGGCACGGTCATCGGCAATATCAGCGCTCCGGAAGTTTTTATGGAGTCCGGCTGCGTATTCAACGGAACCTGTACCATGGACAGCGACCAGCAGTAGCACGGTGATGAAACATACGGGTGGCCGCATACTCTCCCTCCTCCTCTTCTTTGGCCTGCCCGCCGCTGTCCTCTTTGCAGATTCCCTTTCGCGTGATCTTTTCGACAAGGGGCGCTATCAGGAGGCTGTCGATACGGCCCTGTCCCGAATCAGGGTACAGGGGGATGATATCGACGAGTATGTTGTTCTCTGTTGGAGCCTCCTCGCCTTGGGCCGCTACGATTCTGCCGCCAGCTATGCAGCGCGTGGACGACTCGCCAGCAGATATGACCCGCGTATTGTCGAAGCCTACGCCGAGGCCCTCTACCACCTGGGTCGCAATCTGGAGTCCCTCAGGCTCTTCGAGGAATACATACAGCTTGCCCCCGAGGGCTCACGCGTCGACCAGGCTTATTACCTCATGGGGGAGCTCTATCTGCGACTGGGGCGTTTTCGCCACGCCGACATCTCGCTGTCCATGGCCGTTCGCTATCAGCCTGCCAACAGCCTCTGGTGGACTCGTCTGGGCTATGCCCGCGAGGAGGCTCGGGAAAGGGAGTATGCGATTCGCGCCTATTCCCGGGTTCTGGAGCTCGTCCCCCAATCCCTCGACGCCACATTGGGCCTCGAGCGCCTTTCAGGGAGTATCCGATAGACCGATGATTACCCTTCGTCTTGCCGTTCACACCCTTGGGTGCAAGCTCAATCAGCTGGAGACAGAGTCTGTTCTCGCCGCCTTTCGGGAGGCTTCTTGGGAAATTGTCCCTTGGGGAGAACGAGCCGACCTCTACATCATCAATACCTGTACCGTGACGAGTATGGCCGAACAGAAGGCCCGGCGCCTTATGCGTAATGTTCTGCGCGAGAACAGCCAGGCCCTTGTCATCGCCACCGGTTGTTACGCCCAACTCGATCCGGATGCTATCCGCGACATCGGTCTTGAGGGGTACAGTGATCGCCTCGTTGTCCTTTCCGGCGATGCCAAGTCCTCGCTCCACCGCCTTCCGGCATATATTGATGGAGAACTCTGCTCCCCCGCAGACCTCCCCGCCCTCGTTGCCGCCTGGACCCGAGATCCGCAGGACCTTGAACGCTTTTCATTTGCGCCCTCGCGTTTCGAGTACCACAGTCGCGGCTTTCTCAAGATTCAAGACGGCTGCGACAATGCCTGCTCCTTTTGCCGCGTTCGCCTTGCGCGCGGGCGGAGCCGCTCCCTCGAAGCCCCGGAAGTCCTCTCCCGCCTCAAGGCCCTCGAGGACGCCGGCTACAACGAGGCGGTGCTCACCGGTATCAATCTCCAGTCCTACAACGACAGTCGTGCCCCCGGGGGCTTGGGTTTTCGCCTCCCGGATCTCCTCCCCTGGCTTCTTGAACACAGCAATCGAATTGCCCTTCGCATCTCTTCAAGCGAAATTGACGGCTTTGACGATGCCTATGCCCGGGCCGTCGCCTCGCCCCGCATTCGGCCGCACTTCCATCTCTCGGTACAGTCCGGCAGCGATCGCATTCTGCGCCTCATGCGCCGCCGCTATACTCGCAAGGATGTTTTGAATGCCGTCGAGCTCTTGCGTTCGGTTAAAGACGACCCTTTCATCGCCTGCGACATCATTACCGGGTTCCCCGGGGAGACTGATGAAGACTTCGAGGCGACCCGGTCCCTTTGCGAAGAGGTCGGTTTTGCATGGATACACGCCTTTCCCTACTCAAGCCGCCCCGGTACCGAGGCCGCAAACATGATGCCGCATATCCCCGAGCGGGTAGCTGCCGAGCGTGTGCATGTTCTCGTTCCTCTTGCACACGAGGGCCGCCGTGCCTACGCCCGCCGCATGAGCGGCCGGACCATTCGCGCCATTGTCGAGACTTCTCGCGGCGGAGCGTCGACCGGGGGACGTCTTCCGCTCGTTACGGCTTTGGGGGAGAACTACCTGCGCTGTGCGCTCTCCATTCCGCCCGCTTTCGATCTGCCGGCCCCCCGCAGTGCCATTATCGCGCGCATTGTCTCGCCGGCAGAAGACCATCAGCATGAAGACGAATTTGACGTTCATGCCGTTATGGAGGCTTTCGACACGGGGGAAAGCGACCGATAATCTAAGGGCTTCGATCGTGATGATTATCCCGATGTGGTATACTATGAATGAATGTGCCGATTTCAAACATTGATAATTGTTGAAATCCAGGCACAGGACTGCGCCAGCCGTCCGGGAGGCCGTTTCATGAAAAATCGACAGAGCGTGGCCATGGTGCCGCTCTTGTTGCTCCTCTTCTCTTGCCAGGAGCTCTTTACCACTTCTCTCGCTGCCCCCTTGGCCCGCGACACGGCCAAACTCTATGCCACGCTTTCGACGGATGATTTGGCGGATTCCGATTTCCGGGAGGATTTGCTCGTATCCATAAAGGGGAATCCCTCCGCGCTTGTCTCTGTCTATGATCGTATCGAGAGCCTGTCGCAGGATGCCAGCGAGGACGAGGCCCTCCTTTTGGCTACTGTGGCAGCGAGTCTTGCTGGCGACGCCTTCAATTTGGTGGCCGTTCTTCCCTCCCTTTTGTCTGCTTTTTCCGAGGTGGAGGAAGGCGAAGAACCCGATCCGGGACTGCTTCTGGAAGAGGCCTTCGGGGCGAATACGGCCCTTGAAGAGGCTGCCGCCTCGCTCGTTGCCATACTCCCTTCCTCCAGCGATTCCGCTTGGTCTGATTTTGTTGCGGCCGCAGATACGGATTCCCTCGTCTTTGCCGGTCTTTCCATTCTCATTGCACAAGCCATCGACGCTCCCGATTTTGTCGACTATGTGGAAAACTTTGATTTTGCCTCTGCAAGCCTTGGCCCGGAAGAAGCCCTCGCGGTCGATCTCCTGAGCGCCGCCCTTGGCGCAGCGCCGGCGTCCATTCTGGATGCACTCCTTGGCGCGGGAGAAGAAGAAGGGGGGATAGACTGATGGTTTGGTTCCGATCAAAGCACCTCTTTTCGCTCCTCTGCCTCTGTGGCTGTTTCTTCGCGTCTTTTTCGCTCGCTGCCCAGCAGCGGGATCCCTTCCTTTTTGATTCGGTACGCTCCCGGGCCATGGGGGGCATTCACGCCGCCCTTGCCGACGATCTTACCGCCATTTTCAGTAACCCGGCGGGATTCGTTGAGAGTACGACAGAGTTTTCGGTCGCAGAGATCAGCCTCGGGCTCTATGGCCCTCTCTTCGATCTCGCCGGGGCCGTGAGCGAGACGATTGCCACGGAGACAATGCCCGACATTGCGAGTCTTGTTGGACCGGCGGGCTTTTTTGCCGGCGCAAACCTTACCGGGCCCTTTTCCGTGGGCTGGGTGGGCGAAAATCTGGGCTTTGGGTTCTTCAATCGATTGGAGACCGATGTTTCCATGGCCGGCTCTTCGGTGAGCCTGGAGGCCCGCCTCGACATACTCGCTGCGGGGGGCTACGCCCTGCGCTTTCCCCTGGGCGAACGGCACAGCCTCGATGCGGGCTTCCTGTTCAAGGGATTCTTTCGCTATCAGCTGGCACAGACGACCAGTGCGGTATCGGTCGAGGACCTCTTCACGCTCGACTTGGCCGGCACGGCCCCCTTTGATGCCATTGTGGGTATCGGCCTTGATGCAGGGCTCCGCTACACCCTCGACAAGGCCCTCGTCCTGGGCCTTGTGTGTACGGATATCTATTCTCCCGCTCTCGATATCGCCTACAGCTCCTTCAATGCCTTCAACGCGGGCGACGCCCCCACCGGCCAGACCTACATGACCGTGCGCCCCCGCCTCAATCTGGGCGTGATGTATGAGCTCCCCTTTGCCTTTATCAAACGCTATACCTCGCGCGTGGCTCTTATGGCCGACTACAAGGACTTCCTCGACCTCTTCTCTGTCCTTCCCCGCAACCCGGTCCTCAACGCCTCGCTTGGCGTCGAGGTGGTACTCCTCGATGCCCTGTCCCTGCGGGCCGGCATCCAGGATGCCCTCCTGTCCCTGGGCGCCGGGATGGACTTGACCTTCATGCGGGTCGATATCGCCATGCGGGGCATAGAGCTGGGCATCGACCCCGGTATCAACCCCCAAATGGCCGTGGATCTGGCCCTCCTGTTCCGGTACTGATGGCCGCACGATTATTCCGCTTTTGACGACAGCCTGATAGTCGGAGGCTTCCAGGCTGTCTTTAATATTTGTTGCATGGAGAGGTTCTTTCAAAACTCAGTGAGTTTTAAAAGAGCAACCTTTAATTTATGCTGGCGAATAAACCACATGTCATTATATTACAAGGATATGTTGTTTATTCGTCCAAGAGTCAATTTCAAAAATGACCGATTTTTGAAATTACCTTGGGAGATTTAATGAAGCTTTTCAGGCGTTTCTTTACGGCTCTTGTCGTTCTCTTGGTACTCGCCCTTGCCGCCTGTCCCGATGGAGACAAAACCGACTATGTCTACGGTGGCACGGGGCAAGCATTTTATGCGGTGGACTTTACAAATGGGGAGAGTACCTATCGAACCGATGCGCGCAAGGTGGCCACCGGGGAGCACTGTACGGTTTGGCTCGAAGACGGGGAGCGTATTCCTTCCGATTATCTCTCGTTGATTGTGTGGTTCTTTGACGAAGACATCTTTCCCCTTGTAAGCGGGGCCTTTTCCCCCTGCACCGACGACAATGGCTCCCTGGCTTCCTGGGTGGACAAGGACAGCGACGGCAAGGTCGCCCTCTTCCTTCTGGACATCCCCGATGGCTATGTAGAGGGTTCAACGGGCTATGTGGGGGGCTACTTCCGGCCGGGAGATTTGGATGAAGAATCTCGTGCAAACAACAAGGATATGCTCTACATAGACATCTCCCCGGGGGATCCTTCCTCCTGGGGCTTCTACGGGACCATCGCCCACGAGTTCCAGCACCTTACAAACTACGCGTATACCAATTTCGCGTTGCAGGAAGCCTACACCCAGGACCTCTGGATAAACGAGGGGCTCTCGACTGCCGCAGAATACCTCTTCCTGTATCCCCACACCAATGATGCCGACTGGCGCCTATTGTGGTACGACAGCCTGTACAGTGAATCCAGTGAGAGCGAGATTCCCGCGGGCAACAACTTTTTTGTCTGGCATGGCCTGCGGGAGGAAGAAGACTATAGCGGTTCCGCCCTCCTCGACAACTACGCGACGGCCTACGTCTTCTTCCAGTGGCTGCGCATCCAGGCCGCCACCGGCAATCCTCCGGTATTTGGCGATGAGGACGGCCGCTCGGTTTACCAGTCCATCATCGAAAGCGGGAAGAGCGACCATGAGGCCCTCGTGGATTGTGCCGATCAAATCAATCAGAATCTGTCCGACTGGCCCTCGATTCTCGAGTCATGGTATCTGGCGAATATTGTGGGAGATGCCGATTCCCTGTATGGGTACCGCGATGCCTTTAGTGTGGATACCTACTACACAGGGACCGATGATCTCTACATGACCTTTACCCCCGTCATGCCGGCCTTCGACTATTCCTTTGCAAGTGGTGAAGAGGGTGCCCCTAAGGCCTCGCTCTACGCCGGCGAGGGCATACGTTTTAACGGGGTGGAGAATTTTTCGCCGGGGACGGTCCCGGAGGGTATCGTCTATCTGGGTGTTGCTGATAATGGCAACATCGACCGGACAGTCCCCTACAGCGGGACCCTCCTAGTCTACAATGCACAGACCCTTGGAGTGAATGTCTCTGATGGTGGTATTGAGCAATCAATCGCGGTGGCCATACCCCTGGAGGGCGACGTGCAGGATGCGGCAGCTTCTGTGGCAGCCCCCGCGCGACAGCTTGGTACGCCCTCGCTTCCCATGCCCCGCATACGGCGCGTACACCCCGGCTACGGGGACTGATCGCGCCAGCCATAGCTGGCGCACCAGCCGTCGTTGGCGGCGCCTACACGATTGGCGTACCAGCTGTTGTTGATACGTGCGCTATCAGTCTGTTCAGACCTCGATGCCCGATTGCAAAATGCCGGCGAGGTTGGCGTCGCTGCCCACGAGACCCAACTTGCGCCGGATATTGTGGCGGTGGCGTTCGACCGTGGCACTCGAGAGTCCCAGGCTTGTGGCAATATCCTTCGAGCTGTTTCCCGCCCGCAAGAGGCGGATGATCTCCCGTTCCCGCGGGCTCAGGGAGGCCGTGGGTGAATTGGCCTTGTTTTCGAGGACAAAGGGTCGTGCCATGCGCGAGAGCTCTGCAAGGAGGCTGTCCGCAATGGTCTGCCGGCTCTCACCGCCAAGTTGAGGGTCCCGTAACTTCTCCACGAGGGGGAGGGCTGCCCGGGTAAGGCTGTCTTCGGTGACCCTCGCCGTTTCGCGGCGCTCCTGCTCAATGAGGTCTACAAGCTCCCGGAGGGCAGCGTTCTTCGAGTTGAGCCGTTCTCCGGCTTCTTTGAGTTCACGTATCCAGCGAGCCTTTGCAATGATGCCGGTACAGATATCGGCCGTCGACTCGATGAGGTCCTTCTCCTCGGGCAGGAAGCCCCCGCGTATGGGGCTGTGGTAGGCGAGGGTGATACCCAAGTCGTCCCGTCGCGCCTGTATCTTTTGGAGGGCTGTTTCGAGGCGGGCCGGGTCTGCCTGGCTCCCTTCGAGAGTGCCCTTTGCATCGGCCAATACGGTAACATTCGCTGTTTCGATGCGACAGAGGATATTTGAGGGGACAAATACGGCGCGGGCCAGGGCAACCGCTATGCGGGAGAGGGCCTCCCGCTCATCGAGGTCACTCGCGGCAACGCGGCAGATGGTGTAGACGCAGTCAAGTTCTTTGCGGCGCTCCTGCAGGAGGCTGTGTTCATCCAATACTACCGGTGTGTTCATGATTATTGTACACTATATACCCATTTGCTCCTCTTCGTCGACCGTCGTAATGGAAAAAACGTGCAGTCGAAAAAGCCTTGATGCACTGTCTTTTGCCAAATTGCTTCATATGAATCTGTTTATTCTCCGGTTACACCGAAACCCGGATTAGTATTTGAATTGGGTGATGGAGATTTATTGCTCTTCAAGGCTGTCTGTTGCTTTATTTGGTTACGGCCCCCGGGAGACTTTCATGAACAAGTGCTTTGACATGATGATCTGGATAGTTCTATTTATATGTATCATTTCCGTTGGCTTATGGGCACAAGAAGATGTGGCGCCCCATGACAGCCAATCTATGGGCCTTCAAACCCGGAAGTGGTCTCTGGAATCATTAATGGCTCCCATGCCGGTAACGCCATTGCCTCAGGCATATCCGGGCGCCACGGTTCCCCCGTCTGGTGTGGATGTATTGTTCAAGCAACCGATACGGGTTCCGGGTAAGCTCAAACATATGAGTCTCGAGACCAAGGGGCATGTTGAGTCTGATGAGACTGTGTTTACGATAGAACCTGTTCTCGGCTTTGGATCTTCAACAGTTATTCGTTTGGAAGCATCCGGTTTCTCACGGAAAGATCAAATGTTTTCCTGGGTGCTTCCTTCCAGAATTTCTCAAAACCAATCATCAGTGATTGATCATACCGACCTATGGGTGCTTGGGTTCAGATTTAAGCCTCGCCTTCCTGCATATGTAAATCTTGTCTCCATGAAGCTGGTTATGGATATGTTTGGGTGCCCCCCGGATGCTGATACCCCGACACCCAATCACTTGAAGGCCCTCAAGGGTAGTCAAAATCCGGAACTTGGGGCCGAATTGATTCCGCTTTCCCCCCAAGCTGTTCTGCCCTTTTTGCCATCGCCACAGGGTGGGGACTGGAAGAGCCTCAAGACCCTTTTCGGCACCAGCCCGCGTTGTCCCGATTATCCGGGTTTCCCTCTTTTTCGGGAACAATTGCTTTTGGCTCTTTGGAAGGCCGATCCGGGGCTTACTCTTGAATTACTCCAAAATTTGGGTTCGGATTTGTGGAATTGGATAGAGCCGGAACAGCTCTTGGCCTTGATTGGCTGGGAGTGGTTACCTTGGTTTGACAATTTGAGTTTTTATCTTGGCCGAACCCCTGAAGATAAGCTCTTGATTCAAACTCAAGACAAGGACCTTTACACGGTCCGGGATTTTCACAATGCGTTGGAAACTGCCCGGCAGGAGTGGAACAAACCGGTAAAAAGCTTGGAAGCGGCTCTTTATCCTTCCAAAAAGCCGGTGCCGCTTGTACAAGCTTTTTTCCCTGCCCGAAAGCGCGGTTGGTGGGTTTTACCCCTTCCTGAATCCATGGATACGAGTATCTCGCAATCTATCGAAACCCTGTCCATAAGTACCAGGTCTACCGGGTTTCCATTCATTGTATCGGCTGTATTTCTTGGTCCCGAAGGTCAGCTACGTGAATTTGTTTTTGGCCCGAGTTGGTTCAAAGGAGATTTTCAAATGAACTATAAAATGCCCCGCTACTATTATGAAGAGACAAAGAATCTGAGATTTCTTGAACTCAGGATATACAATCCCCATGTGGAGGAGCAGGTTCCGCAGGGAGATGTATCTGTTTTGTTTGGAGAGCTCAAGATAAACAGGAAATAGTGCGACATATTCCGAGCCCCCCGATTGGCAAGAAAATGCTGTCTGGGGGCGGCTCCTCTATGGACATTTGGCGTTAGAAAATGATAGTATATCGTAAATGGGCGCGAAATACCGCCCGTTTTTCAAGCGGTTGCAAGCTATCAGCCTGATACTTCCTCCGCAATTATGTGCTGTCGTGACTGTCCCGCAGTGGGCGCGTGTTCCATTTGTCATTTGTGACCTGGTGTGCGGTGCGCTTTAGCCGGGTATCACGCAAAGGAATGACATGACCACGGAACACTCCCTCTCTTTCGACGGCTTCGGCCTGTCCGCGCCGGTACTCTCTGCGCTCGTCCGCAAGGGTTTTACTGCCCCCAGCTCCATCCAGGCCCTCGCGCTCCCGCGCCTCTTGGCCAATGAGGGGCACCTCATTGCCAAGGCACGCACCGGTACGGGCAAGACGGCCGCCTTCGGTATCCCCCTTGTCGAGCGCCTCAATGAACCGGCGCCGTACATTCGGGCCCTCATCCTTACCCCCACCCGCGAGCTCGCCCTCCAGGTTTCGCAAGAAATCCGCTCCCTTGCCGGCGGGCCCTTCCCCCGCGTGACTGCCGTCTACGGCGGTTCCTCCATGGGCGTTCAGCTGCGCGAGCTCAGCCGCGGTGTCGACATCGTCGTCGGGACCCCCGGGCGCGTCATGGATCACCTCGAACGCGGCAGTCTCAAGCTCGAGAAGCTCGAGTGGTTCATCCTCGACGAGGCCGATGAAATGCTCGACATGGGCTTCCTCGAGGACGTCGAGACCATTATCGCCAAGGCCAACCCCCAGCGCCGCGTTGCCCTCTTCAGCGCGACCATGCCGCCGCCCATTCTGCGCATTGTGCGCGAGCATATCGGCGAGGTGGAGATCATTGAGGATAAGGCCTCGGCAGAGGAAAAGCCGGCGGTCGATCAGTTCCACATCCTGCTGCGCCGCGAGGACCGCCTCGAGGCCCTGCGCCGTATTGTCGACTCCAGCGAAGAGTTCTACGGGCTCATATTCTGTGCCACCAAGGTCGAGTCGGACGAGCTCTCGCGCCGCCTCGTCGAAAACGGCTATTCGGCCGAGGCCATCCACGGCGACCTTTCGCAGGAGGCCCGCGAGCGCACCCTGCGCCGTTTCCGCAAGCGCCTGACGACCATCCTCGTCGCCACCGATGTCGCTGCCCGCGGTATCGATGTCGCCCACCTTACCCACGTCATCAACTGGGACCTCCCCAACGACCGCGAGTCCTACGTCCACCGTATCGGGCGTACCGGGCGCGCCGGGCGCCGCGGTGTGGCCATCAGTTTTGTCCTCCCCGCCGGTCGCGGGCGCATTACCATGCTCTCTCGCAGTATGGAAAAGGTCCTGGGAAGCCCCATCAAACTCATGAAGGTCCCCTCGGTCGAGTTTGTCATGGACAAGGTGCGTGCGCGCGTCCTGCGCGAAGCCCTTGAAGCGGCTCCCGGGAGTGCCGAAAGCGTCGGCGACGATACGGCTCTCGCATCGGATGACGCGGCGGCCAAACCCGCCCTGGTCGATCTCGACGCGGTCAAGGATACGGCTGAAGCACCCCCCGTGGCGGCCGCAATCGAGCCTGCGGCAGGCTCTGCTTCAGAGGCTGCTGTTGCTCCGGCCCCGGCGACCTTTGGTCCCGACGACCAGCGGGCCGTTCTCGCGCTTGAGCTCCTTAAAAAACTCGGGCCCCAACGGGCGCTCGAGGCCCTCATATCGCACTCGTACGGCAACGTGCTCGATGCCTCCCGCTATGCGCCCATTGAGGAAGTACGGGAGATAAAGCCCCGCGACGACCGATTCGCCCGCGGCACCAGCGGGCGCTACGGTCCCCGTGGCGAGCCCTTTACCCGCCACGCAGCCGGCCGCCAATTTGAGCGTCGCGGGACCGGCAAACAGGGCGAACGCCAGGCTTCGGATCGCCGTTTTGAGCGGCATGCTCCTGCGGCACTCGCCTCTGGCGGCGATTCCGCCTCCGAGCGGGTCTACATCGCCATGGGACGGCATCACGGGGCAGGCCCGCGTGAAATCGCCAGCCTCGTGGGGCGGGCAGCCGGGGTCCCAGGCCGCTTCATCGACGCCATCGATGTGCGCGACTACTGTGCCTTTGCCACCGTCCCCCGCGATGCGGCCCGCCGCGCCTTTGCCTTCGCACGGAATCAGGCCGATCACCCGGCAATTCGCCCAGCGGCCCCCGCCGGCGAAAAGCGCCCGCAGGACCGCGACTGACAGAAGGCCCCCGGGAAACAGCGTGTTCCCGGGGGCCTCTCCTCGAATGGGGCCCTTCTTTGTTGCCCGCCCGGTTCCCCTCCCGCCTTCAATGGGGTAGAATTGCCCCATGCCCGATACCATCACATCGCCCCTCGAAGTCCTCACCCGTGTCTTTGGGTACGAGGGCTTCCATCCCCTGCAGGAAGAGGTCATTTCGCAGGTGCTCGGGGGCCGGGATGCCCTCGTCCTCATGCCCACCGGCGGGGGAAAATCCCTGTGCTTCCAGATACCGGCCCTCTGCATGGAGGGCCTTACCCTTGTCATAAGCCCCTTGGTCGCCCTTATGCGCGACCAGGTGGAGGCCCTCAAGGCAAACGGGGTGGCTGCCGCCTGCCTCAACAGCAGTTTGACAGCGGATGAAACTACCCGGGTTTTCGCAGAGCTGGATGCCGGCGCCCTCAAGCTCCTGTACACGAGCCCGGAAAAACTCTTTGCCGGCGGGACTGCCGCCCTCCTTGCGAGTGTGAATATCAGCCTTGTTGCCATTGATGAAGCTCACTGTATCTCGTTTTGGGGGCACGATTTCCGTCCCGAGTACACCCAGCTGGGCAGGCTTCGTCAGCTCCTGCCCGGGGTGCCTCTTCTGGCCCTTACCGCTACGGCCGATCCGGCCATACGGCGTGACATTCTCCACCAGCTCTCGATAGACGAAAAGGCCGTCTTTCAATCGAGCTTTGACCGACCCAACCTCCACCTCGCGGTCCTGCCGGGCCAGAAGCGCTTCGAGCGCCTCCTCGACTTTTTGGCCGGCCACCGCGACGAGGCGGGTATCATCTACTGCCTCTCGCGGGCGGGGACCGATGCCCTGGCCGAAAAACTCCGCTCCAAGGGTTATCGGGCCGCCTCCTACCATGCGGGCATGGATGCGCAGTCGCGCCACCGCATTCAGGATGCCTTTCTCAAGGACGAGACGGAGATAGTCTGTGCCACGGTCGCCTTTGGCATGGGGATAGACAAGTCGAACGTGCGCTGGGTGGTCCACTGGAATATGCCCAAGAACCTCGAGGGCTTCTACCAGGAGATAGGGCGGGCCGGCCGCGACGGCTTGCCATCAGATACCCTGCTCTTCTACAGCTATGCCGATATCGCCCAGCAGCTCAAGTTTCTCGACGATGCGAACCCCGCGCGCCGGGATCTCCTCGAGGCCAAACTCGAGCGCATGAAGCAGTACGCCGAGTCCTCCATCTGCCGCAGGCGCATACTCCTGTCCTACTTTGGCGAGAGCCTTGAGGAGGACTGCGGGAACTGCGATGTGTGCGAAGAGCCGCCGGAGACATTCGACGGGACGATCATCGCCCAGAAGCTCCTTTCGGCGATTGTGCGCACCGGGGGGCGGGCGGGTTTGCGCCAGTGCGTTCTCCTTCTGCGGGGGAGCCATGCGCAGGAGATTACCGCGCAGGGCTGGCATGAGCTCAAGACCTTCGGGGTGGGGCGGGACCTGCGTTTCGAGGAGTGGATGGAGTACGGGAGCCAGATCGTGAACGCCGGCTACGCCCAAGTCGCCTATGACCGCGGGATGAGCCTGCAGCTTACCGCTCTCTCCGGGCCGGTACTGCGGGGGGAGCGGCCGGTAAAGCTCGTCAAATTCGTCCCCTTCGAGGTGAAGCGGGCGCTGGAAGCGGCGGCCAAGGCTGCCAAAAAGCCCCTGGCTTCAGACGACGGGGACCCCGCGCTACTCGAGCACTTGAAGGCTGTGCGAAAGCGCCTTGCCGACGAACACGGGGTGCCGGCCTATGTCGTCTTCAGCGACAAGACCTTGAAGGACATGGCGGCCAAGGTCCCCCGAAGCGAAGCGGCCCTGCATCAGGTCCACGGGGTGGGGGAGGTCAAGGCCGCCTCATACGGGCCCATCTTCCTGCGCGAGATCGGCGAGTGGCTCGACGCACAGGAGCAGGCCCGGTCTTAGTCTGCCGCGGAAAATTCCTCGTGCTCGTCGAGGATCGGAATGCTCACGACTTCACCCGGGCACTCGTTGAGTGCGCGAATCCGCTCGAGGGCCCGGGCCATGTTGCCCGCGCTCGTGCGGTGGGTGGTAATGATGAAGGGGACGAGGGGCGCGGTCTTGCCGCTTCCCTTCTCGCACTCCTTTTGCAGGGCGCTGGAGATGCTGATGCCCTCGGCCCCCAGTATCCCCGATACCTTGGCGAGGACGCCCGGCTGGTCGCGGACTTCGAGACGCAGATAGTAGCGGGTCTCATTGTGCTCGGCGGGGAGGACGGTGGCAGGCGGGGTCAGGTCCGGCCAGGTCTTGAGATTTTTGAAGAGGAGTTCGGCCGTCCCGAGGGCGCTTGAGATGATGTCGGCCATGACGGCGCTCGCCGTCGGCCGGCCGCCTGCACCCCTGCCGTAGTACATGGAGTGGCCTGCGGCGTGGCCGTAGACGCTCACCGCATTGAAGGCCCCGCTCACCCAGGCAAGCGGATGGTCGTCGGAGATGAAGTGGGGCGCAACCGAGAGGCTCAAGCCCTCCGGCCGGCGGACGGCGACGGCGAGGAGCTTCATCGTGTAGCCCAGCTCCTTGCCGTAATTGATGTCGCGGATGTCGAGTTCGTCGATGCCCGTTACCGGGAAGGACCCGTCGCCCACCCGTACCCCGAAGGCCAGGGAGGAGAGGATCGCGAGCTTGTGGGCCGTGTCAAATCCCTTGACGTCGAGGGTGGGATCGGCTTCGGCCAGGCCCGCTTTCTGAGCCTCGGCGAGGATGTCGGCGTAGGCCCTGCCGTCGCGGGTCATGGCGCTAAGGATGTAGTTGCAGGTCCCGTTGGTGATGCCGTAGAGGGCCTCTACACGGTTTGCGAGGACCCCGTCGGTAAGGGCACGCACAATGGGGACGGCCCCCTCGCAGGAAGCCTCAAAAGAGATCCAGACCCCGTTTGCGCGGGCAAGGGCGAAGAGCTCGGGCCCCCTGGCGGCGAGGAGGGCCTTGTTCGCCGTAACAACCGGCTTCTTTGCCTTGAGGGCCGCTTCGATGGCCGTCGCCGCAAAGCCCAAGCCGCCTGCGAGTTCCACGAAGCAGTCGACGGCCGGGTCGGCCAGGGCCTCGTCGAGGCCCGCCTTGAGCGAGCGGTCGAGCCCCAGCTCGTCGAAGCGCTCGTCGCGCAGCTCCACAACCCGGCGCAGGACCATCTTGATCCCGGTTTTTTCGGCGACGAGGCCCGCCTGATTCACTATTTCAAGGGCAACCGCCCCGCCGACCGTTCCGATGCCGGCGATCGCGATCCCGTATTCACGTACTGCCATGGGTATCCTCCAACGCGTCTTGTTTGCCGATGAGTATACCCGCAAAACGCCGCTTTGCTCCAGCCATAAAAAATGCCCGGCCCAAGCCGCGGTGGCAGACAGGGTCGGGCCAATCAGTGATCAACGGGCCATGCCCCCAGACCAATACTCATAAGAGACCAGTGACGAATGGCACAGCCATTCGTCCAGGATCAACGGGCCATGCCCGTTGATCTTTATTCTGCGTTCTTCTTTACGTAGTCGACAAGCTCATCGACCTTGGTGAAGGCGACGGCGGTGTAGGTATCGGCTGCCCCGTAGTAGATGGCCATGCGCCCGGTCTCCTCGTCGTGGAGGGTGGCGCAGGGGAAGCAGACATTGGGGACGAAGCCGGTCGTTTCGTAGGGCTTCTCGGGGGTAAGGATGTAGTTCTTGCAGCGGGCGATGACCTTCGAGGGGTCTTCGAGGTCAAGGAGGGCTGCGCCGTAGCTGTAGACAAAGCCGTTGCAGGTGCCGGAGACCCCGTGATAGATGAGGAGCCAGCCCTCGCTGGTCTCGAGGGGGATGGGCCCTGCGCCAATCTTGGTGCCCTGCCACCAGCCCGAACCGCCGTTACCCATGACCCAGCGGTGTTTGCCCCAGTGGACCAGGTCCGGGGACTCGGAGAGGAATATCTCGCCGAAGGGGGTGTGGCCCGAGTCGGAGGGACGGGTGAGCAGGAGGTACTTCCCGTTTACCTTGCGGGGGAAGAGAACGCCGTTGCGGTTGAAGGGAATCGTGGGGTTTTCAAGGCGGATGAAGTTCTTGAAGTCCTTCGTCTTGCCCAAACCGATGGCCGCCCCGTGGAAGTCGACGCACCAGGTGATGTAGTACCAGTCGTCGATCTTGACGACGCGGGGGTCGTAGGCGTAATTGGGCTGATCGGGTTCGCCCGCTTCGTTCTTCCACTGGATGAGACCGTCGACGAGGTCGATGTTCACACCGTCCTTGGAGAATCCGGCATAGAGGCCAGCACGGCCGTTCATGCCGTCGCCGCGGAATACCCCGGCAAAGGCTCCCTCGAAGGGGACAATGGCGCTGTTGTATACGCGAGAGGCGCTGGGGATGGGGTTCCAGTCGATGACGGGGTTCTGGCTGTAGCGCCAAACGACGCTCTTGCAATCGGCGGGCTTCTCCTCCCAGGGGAGGTTCTTGCAGCCCTTGGTGATAATCTTTACAGACATGGGTGCTCCTTAAGGTCTATTGGCCGCAGTGGTGAAAACACCCGACGGCCAGTATCAGTGTATCATTTTATTATTTGCACGGAAACCGGTTTCTGTGCAAGCCCTCCGGTAGAGCCATGCAAAATGCTGGCGGCTGTATAATCAGGCTGTTAGTCGCGCCCAAAACGCTTCTCGATCCGTTCTCGTAGCCAGTCGGGGAAAACCTTTAACTGCGGACGAAGTTCTTTGAGCAGGACCGGGAACGCAGTGAGAGGCTTGAAGAGGCGGACAATGTCGAACGGAAGCTTGATACCCTTGTGGTGGCGGTAGAGAGACGGGAGCAAGGGCTTGCCCTGTTCTGTGAGCTCCCGCAGTTCCTGAAGCACGGCCTTGAAATTGAATACCTCGCGAATTGAGTGGCGGGTATCGATCAGCAGGGCAGCCAAGAGAAAACCCGCAAAGAAGTGGCCCATGGGAATCCCGAGAACGGCTATCCTGTGGAAGAGGAGCGGTTGTATGAAAAGTATGAGCGCCACGACGAGCAGGGCCCAATAGGCAGAAAACCGCAGACAGATTCGACCCTTGATATTGAAACGGCGGTCGTGGTAATCCCACAGGATCATCCCGAAAAAGCGTTCCATTATCATTGCAGTAAGGTATTCGAGGATTGTGGGGAGGATGAGCACTGCCGGCCAGGCTATTATGGGAAAGCGGGTGGCGAGCGCATTCCAGACTATGGCTATTGCAAGACAGGCAAAGCCGTATAGGGGAACCCATGGCCCGGACAGAAACCCCGCATTAACAAAGCGTCGGGCTTTTATTGATCGGTATATCGTCTCCAAAACCCATCCGGCCATGGCCATAGATACAAAATAGAGAAAGTGATTGAGAATGCGGTTCGGAATGCTCGGGGACATGGATTCAGGAATTATTGTGGCGTTTGCGGCCGCGTGCCAGGGAAAGGCCCCCGAAGCCGCCGACTATGGCCAGATAGAAGCCGAAGTCATACCACCAGCCCGTGTTGTTCGGTTCGTAGACACGCAGATTGGGGCTGAAGAGTTTGCCCACGAGCGAGATCGGGGCCACCCAGCCGTGCCAGACACCCCAGAAGAAGCCGGCTGGCTTCTCTGCCGTGTGTTTTCCGTCGCCGGGGAGGCAGGAAGAGAGGGTGACAAGAGCCGCAATAACGAGAACCCAAAGGGATTTTTTCACCGTTGAACTCCTTTGACTCCAAATATATCCAGGTTTTTGCCATATCGGAAAGAAACAGCATGTGTTTTTTGCGACTTTACGCATTTTGCGGGTAGGCGATCTTGTCTGGGAGCCGGACAGGGAGTAGAGTAAGGGTACCATGAAAAGAAGATGTATCAATGTAGTGTTTGCTCTTTCGATGCTCCTGCTCCCCGTCCTTTCCCTTGTGGCCGATGAATACCGCATTCCCCTGGACGCCTGGAGATGGAAGAGTGTCGATGGCTCTGCCGTATCTCAAAGCGACTACGATGACCGCTCCTGGGAATCGGTCGTTCTTCCCGCCCGCCTGTCGACCGGTGAACCGGGAACGGTCTTTTGGCTGCGTACCCGTTTCACCGTTCCGGCGGATGCCCCCGATCGCCTCTGGCTCCTCACCGACAAGATGGGGGTTGCAATGGAAGTTTGGGTGAACGGGGTGTATGCCGGGCAACGCGGCCAGATTGAGCCTTGGTTCGACCTGCGTGCCACCCATTACGGGGCGATACTCTTGCCCACTGATATGGTGCGCCCCGGCGCCGTGCTTGAACTTGCCCTGCGCTGTGCGTATAACGGGAGTGTATCGCTTGTCCAAATACCCTCTGTGGGCGATGAGCGGGCCATGCACGCGGACATGCGTACCGGGAACTTCTGGAACGGGGGGCTCTACTCGCTCCTTGCGGCCCTCTGCGTATTCCTGGGTGTCTACTTCATGCTGCAGTACGGCTTCAAGCGCAGCGAAAAAACAAACCTCTATTTCGCGCTCACCCTCTTGTTCCTGTCTGTCTACATGGCGGAACTGGGGACGACTTTCTGGCCCTTCCCCTGGCCCTGGGTGCGTTCCCTTGCACGGGCCAGTCTCATGATCAGCATGTTCTTCGTCCTTCCCTTTTACATAACCTTCTTCGGCTTCTTCAAGCACCGCTTGGTCACCCCCATCACCCTTGTGGTGGGTTTGACCGGTATCGTGCTTTTCGTGGCTACAAGCGGCGACGAGACGGTCTTGCGATCGGTGTTCAACGCCTCCTGCGGCGTTCTCTTCATACCGATCACAATAAGTGCCTATATTGCGATACGGGCCCTTCGCTCCGGTCAAAAAGAGGCCTGGCCCGTCCTCTTTGCCATCGTTCTGGGTATCATTCTTGCAGCCCATGATGCAATCTACTCTTCTCTGGACATAGCCCCCTTTGCCTGGCTCCAGGGGATTGCCTTCTTTGCCCTCGACCTTTCGGTCTTTATAGCCCTTTCGATGCGCCAGACCAAGCTCAAGGGGGACCTTGAGGCCTACGCCCGCGAGGTGGGACAGAAGACGCACGAACTGGCCGCCTCCTTCGAGCGCATCGAAGAGGTGGGGCGTGCAGTGGCCGGTATCGGACGCGAGCTGGACAGTGCGGCGAACCTTGCCTCCATGGCGGCCCAGGCCTCGAGTGCCCGCTGCCACAACATAGGCGAGGAGATTTCCCGGCAGGCAGAGGACGCCCAAAAGGCAGATACCCTTGTCGAGGGCTTTGTCGCATCCATCGAGCGCATCACGGAGAGCCTTCTCGAACAGTCGGGGAGCCTGTCCCGCACGGCAGCAGCCGCCACCGAGCTCTCTTCAGGGGCCGATACGGTCGATATCAGTATTGCCGAGACCGCCCGCTTTACCGGGGGGCTCGCAGAGCTCACCGATTCGGGCGAACAGGCCGCCTACTCACTCGATGATGCGATGAAGCGGGTGAGTCACTCCACCGAGAACATTTCGGAGATTGTCGGGGCCGTTGAGGCCTTTGCCGAGCAGACGAGCGTCCTCGCCATGAATGCGGCCATAGAAGCGGCACACGCGGGGGCGGCCGGGCGCGGCTTTGCCGTTATCGCAAACGAGGTCCAGAAGCTTGCGGAGTCCCAGACCGAACAGGCCTCCCGCATACGGCAGATGGTCAACGAGATAGTCGAAGAAGTGGCCGAAGGCAGCGGCTTTGCCGAGCGGGTTCGTGATGCCCTGCGCGAGATAGCCTCTGGAGCCAATGGGGCTGCAAGCCGTATCGGGGAGGTCTCATACGCCAGTCGCGAGCAGAAACGGGCCAGCGACGAGATAAGCTCGTCCATGGAAGCCCTTGCTGCCAGTGGGTCGGTCATCCATGGCGAGCTCAACAACCAGAGCGAAAATGCCGTCGAGGTGCGCAAGGCCGTCGCAGCCATGGCCCAGAAGGCCCAATCGGTGTTGGCGGCGACCCGTGCGATTGTCGACGACGGTGCCACCCTTGCCAAGAGCATAAAGGGCCTTGGCGAGCTCGCATCGCGCAGCCGCACCCTTACGGCCCACCTTGTCACGACCTCGACTGCCGTAAACGGGGATGCCACAGAAAATGTCCGGCCTGCCGCAAGGGCCAAAAAGGCAGAGACCCCTGTCGATGCCTCTGTCGTGGCGGTTGTATGATAGCCAGAGCGCATACTGCCGTAGCAGGCGCGGGCTCAGGCTATCAGCCTTGATACTCCTCAATTCCCGTACAGGGGCCCGAGGGCTGCGCAGGCGCGGTAATCGGCCCCCTCTGCCTCGTCGCCAAAGGCGTTCCAGTATGCCGGGCGAAAGAGATCTGCCTCGTCGAGGTTGTGCATGCACACGGGGATGCGCAACATGGCTGCGAGGGTGACAAGGTCCCGGCCAATGTGCCCGTAGGCGATGGCCCCGTGGTTTGCCCCCCAGTGTGCCATGACGCTGTAGACATCGCGGAAGGCTCCCGTGCCGCCAAGGCGGGGGACAAACCAGGTCGTGGGCCAGCCGGGGTCGGTGCGGGCGTTGAGTGTATCGTGGACGGCCGCCGGGAGGCTGACCGTGTGCCCTTCTGCGATCTGCAGGACGGGGCCGCTGCTGCCACCCGGACCTAGGCCCTTTACGAGATTGAGGCGGCACATGGTAAGCGGCATGCCCCCCTCGCTGAGGAAGGTGGAGGAGTAGCCGCCCCCGCGAAAGTACTCGCGGTTCGCCGGGGTCCAGCGCGTCGCCTCGAGGCAGGCCTTTGCCTCTGCGTCCGTAATGTCCTGCCATCTTTTCATGGCGGGCTGCCCGCCATGGCGCTGTTTTCCCGTCCCGTCGAGGCAGGTCGCCCCGGAGTTGATGAGGTGTATGACGCCGTTTGCCGCCTCTCCAGTGGCTTTCCAGCCCGTTACCCGCTCGATGGCCTCGGGGCTCCAGTAGCTGCGCACATCGCTGAATATGGCCGCCGCGCCCGAAAGGAGGTGGCCGAAGAGCATGGAGACCCCGTTCAAGGCGTCGTTTTCCGTTGCGACGAGCCAGGGCTCGCGGATGCCGTTCCAGTCGAAACTTGCATTGAGGATGCTCTCGAGGAAGTCGCCGTTGGGCATGAAGTCGGTCCAGGCACGTTGGCCCTGGAAGCCCGCGAGGATGGCGTTGTGGCCGCGGGCCTCCTCGCCAAAGCCTTTGGCTGCAAGCTTGGGGTTGCCCGTCATGAGGTCTCGGACGATAAGGGCCATTTTAACCGATATTTCCCAGTCCCTGTCCTTTTCTTCCCGGCTGTGCCGGAGGGAAGCCGGGTTGCGGTCATCGGCTTCGGGACAGAAGGCCTGTGTCCAGGCGAGTGCGCGCTCTGCTTCCTCCCCGTCGTAGATCCCTTCTTCGAGGCGCCGGATGACTTCGCTCATGTCCACAGACTCGCACCTCATGCCCAAAAAGGACTCGAAGAAGGCGGGCTCGACGATGGAGCCGGCAATACCCATGGAAACGCCCCCCACCGAAAGGTAAGAGGCCCCGCGCAGGCTGGCCGCAGCGATGCCGCATCGGGCAAAGGCGAGGATCTTTTCGCGTACATCGGCCGGGATGGCTGTATCGTCGGCATCCTGGACATCGCGGCCGTAGATGCCGAAGGCGGGAAGGCCCTTCTGGTTGTGGGCGGCGAGGACGGCGGCGAGATAGACGGCCCCGGGGCGCTCGGTGCCGTTGAAGCCCCAGACGGCCTTGATCGTGCGGCTGTCCATGTCCATGGTCTCGCTCCCGTAGCACCAGCAGGGGGTGACGGTAAGGGTGACGGCCACGTTCTCGCAGGCAAAGAAATCGGCGCAGTCGGCGGCTTCGGCGACCCCTCCAATGGTGGACGGGGCAATGACACAGTCGACCGGCAGGCCGTTTGCGTGGCGCAGTTCGCCGGAAATGAGGGCGGCCGCCGCTCGGGCCATGGCCATGGTCTGGGCCTCGAGGCTCTCGCGCACGCCCTTTTCCCGCCCGTCAATCGCGGGGCGTATGCCTAACTTGGGGAGCCTGCCGCGCAGGCGGTTTTTGGGCTCTTGGACGGTAAAGGTGAAGTTTTCTCTCGTCATAATGATTCCCTCCGATACTCCGGGGCGACGGGGACGACGCCCTTTTGAATGATGATATTGCCGTATGTCGCCGTACTGCCCGATTGGACGATTGCGAAGGCCCGTTTGGCCCGCTCGTAAAAGGCGAAGCGCTCCACCCGCTCGATGACGATGGGGCGCTCGAAGCCCCCCCTTGCTGCGTGGCGCCCGATGACTACGCGGTACGCCTCTTCAACGCCGGGATCGAGCCGGTCGCCGGGAACGGCCGCCATCATGGCCAGGGGCGCATCGACATAGCAGTCCAGCGGGAAGAGGGGCAGTATGCCCTCGAGAAGTGTTTCAATGCTGATAGCGTCGGCCCGCAGCACCTGGGGGTGGCAGCTGGCCGCCGGGAAGTGGGCGTCGGCGAGGACGAGGCTGTCGCCGTGGCCCATGCGGCAGAGGATGGCCAGGAGATCCGGGCCAATGGCCGGGTGAATGCCCATCAGCATGTGTGGCCTCCCTTGTCTTGTTGCCGTCGCTCTGCGACGAGATCCTGCCAGCGCCCCCATGCGCCTTCGATGCCGGCGGCCGGGAGCCCCGCTTCCTGCGGGTTGAAGGGGCGTATGTCGGCCGTGTGGGCGATGGCCGTGCGCAGGCGCGGGAGGCTGTCGATTTCACCCAGTGCCAGGAGCTGGAGGCCCGCGTTTCCGCTTGCGGTCGCTTCGGCTCCACCAGCGAGAACAGGCCGCCCTGTGAGGGCGGCGGTGAGTGCGCACAAGCGCCTGTCCCGCGCACCCCCGCCAACAAGGTGGAGCCGGGGGTAGCTGCGAGCGGTAAGGCCCTCGAGTGTCTCGAGGGCTTCGCGGAAGGAGAAGGCGAGGCTCTCGTAGACGCATTGCACGATGGCCCCTACATTTCGGGGAGCTTTTTGATCCGTATCGGTACAGAATCGTCGAATCTTCCCCGGCATGTCGCCGCCAGTGGCAAAGAGGGAACAGGCGGGGTCGATGAGGGAGGTGAAGGGTTCTTCTTGCTGCGAGAGGGCGGCAAGTTCGTCCCAGCTGTAGGCGCTTCCTTCCTTTTCCCAGGCCGCCCGGCACTCCTGGAGTATCCACAGCCCGGTGAGATTGCGCAAAAAGGAGGTTTTGCCCCCCGCCCCGATTTCGTTGGTAAAGAGGGCCCTGCGGGCCGCTTCGCTCGTAAGGGGTGCGTCCAGCTCGGTGCCCAGGAGGGCCCAGGTGCCGCAGCTGATAAAGGCAAAATCCTCTTCCGCCGAAGGGACGGCTGCCATGGCGCACTGGGTGTCGTGGCCGGCGGTACGAATGCAGGGGACCCGGGGTATACCCAATTCGCCTGCGAGCTCTGCGCGCAAGAGGCCGCATGCCGTGGCCGGGTCGACCAGGGGGGTACAGAGTCCTTCATCGAGCCCCAATACGCCGAGGGTCTCCTTCGACCAATCGCCGTGTGCGCGGTCGAGGAGGCCACTCGTGCTGGCTATCGAGCGCTCGCTGGAGGCATCGCCGGAAAGGAGAAAGCTGAACCAGTCGCTCATCATGAGAAGGCGTACCGGGCCCTCGAGAAGCCATGGCCGCCCTTCCTTGATCGCGGCGAGTTGGTAGATCGTATTGATCTCCATGGCCTGGAGGCCCGTTCTGCGGTAGAGGCTCGCCTCGTCGATGCTGCGGTGGACCCTTGCTGCCTGCCCCGTGCTGCGTTCGTCGCGGTAGTGGACGGGGAGGTCAACGAGGCTCCCGTCCTGCCGTATGAGGGCGAAATCGACCCCCCAGGTATCGACGGCGAAGGCGTCAAAGCCGCCGGATCGTGCTGCCTTTCGCATCCCCTCCAGAAGCTCGAAGAAGAGGCGGGGCCCATCCCAGTAGAGGGTGCCGTTCATGCGGACGGGGTCATTTTTGAAGCGGTGAACTTCCTCGAGGTAAAGGCCCCTGCCGTCGTAGCGGCCCAGTACGGCCCGGCCGCTCGAGGCCCCCAGGTCAAAGGCGAGGACGCGGCGTTCCATCAGTCTTCCTTTCGGTAGCGCTTGAAACCGGGGTGCGGCCCGGTAAGCCCGTACCGGGCCCGCATGCCGATCAAACGTTCGGCGTTTTCGCGCGGAATTTCCCGCTCACCGCCCAGAAGGTGGGCGTTGAGGCTTATCTTGGCCCAGAGCTCGAGGGTCTCCATGAAGTAGTAGGCCTGGAGGACGCTCGTGCCCAAGGTGAGGGCCCCGTGATTGGCGAGGAGGACAGCGTCGTGTTCCTTTATATAGGGGGCGATGGCTGCGGGGACCTCGTCGGTGGAGGGGGTTGCGAAGGGGCTCAAGGGGACCGATCCCAAGGAGATAACGGCCTCGACCATGGTGTAGCGGTCCATGGGAAGACCCGCCACGGCAAAACCCGTCGCGGTGGGGGGGTGGGCGTGAACGACCCCTCCCACATCGTCGCGATCTGCATAACAGCGCAGGTGCATTTTTATTTCGGATGAGGGGCAGTATCCTTCCTGTGCTTCGAGGACGGTGCCCTTTCCGTCGATGACGAGGAGTTTTTCCGGGGTGATGAAGCTCTTGCTGATGCCGGTGGGCGTGACCAGGAAACGGTTTTCGTCGAGCTTGGCACTCACGTTGCCGTCGTTGGCGGCGACCCAGCCCAGCTGCCACATTTTGGCGCAGATATCGCAAATTTGGTCACGCTGTTCTCTCTCTGTCATGGGAAATGGCTCCTCAATTTCGGGGTGTCCTGCCGTCTGTTTACGGGGATCGGCTAGAGCTATCAGCATAACTGCGTATCCGAAGCGCATAAAGAGCGAATTTCGGGCACTGAATACCCCAAAAAACAGAGACTTGCGGGCGCAAGCGTACTAGACTGCTGGTATGAGTTCTGTTCAGGAGATGCAATCATCAAAAGTTGGGCCCGGGTTGTCCTCTTCCCTTGCCTGTGCCCTTTTTTCCTTCGAGCGCGATGAAGGGGGCCGGGTGACAGATCTGCGGGTTCTCGAAGCGAACGAAGCCTTTTTGGCGTTTTCCGGGGCGGAAGACCGGGGCTTGATCAACGAAGCCGGTTCAAAGCTGTTTTCGGGCTCTCTCATCCCCTCGTTCAAGTGGCAGGAAGTCCTCCTTCCCCTCAGCGAGGCTGGCCAGTCCCCGCTTGTCCTTGAATACCTGGAGCCCACCAGCGGCTTTTGTTTTCGCATCGAGGCTTTTTCGCTTGGTGCGGGGACCCTCACGTTTTCCTGCCTCGATGTTTCGGGCGACAAGGAAGAGGAGCGGGAATTGCGGGCGAGCCATCAGCGCCTCGTGTCGATTCTCGACACCATTCCCCAGGCGGTCTTCTGGAAGGACCGTGAAGGAATTTACCGCGGCTGCAATCGCGTGTTTGCCCGCAATATCGGGCTTGAAGACGGGCAGGAAGTCATTGGTAAAGGGGATAGTGAACTGCCCCTCCCCGCCGACCTTGCCGCCGCCTACCGCGAGGACGATCGGGAGGTCCTGGAATCCGCTCAGGTGAAGGCGCATATTCTCGAGCCCCTTGTACACGAGGGCGAACCCTGCCAGTGGCTCGACGTGACCAAGATACCCTTGAAGAATGCCGATGGAGTGGTCGACACCCTTTTGGGGGTGTATGAAAACGTCACCGAGCGCAAGCTCGTCGAAGACGCCCTTTTGGAGAGCGAAGCGCGCCTCCAAAAGAGCGCCAATTTCTTGCAGGAGGTTGTCGAGGCCATCGCCCAGCCCTTCGTGGTTATTGAGGTGGCCGACTACCGCATCAGCCTTGCCAATTCGGCCGCCGGCGGCAGCGAGGCCCTGGGGAAGTGTTGCTACGAGCACTTCTACCATTTGACCGCCCCGTGCCGTTCGGGGGGGCATGTGTGCCCCATTGAGCGCCTGCGTGCCGAATGCCGCTCTACCAGCGTTGAGCATGTCATGCCGGATGAGACGGGTGATACCAAGCATATCCAGGTCAATGCCTGGCCCATGTCGAATGGCAGGGGGCAACTCAAACGGATTATCGTCCACCGAATGGATATAAGCGAACGGAAACAGGTGGTGGCAGAACTGCAGCGCTCCGAGGAGCGCTTTCGCTACCTTGTTCAGCACTCGAGCGACATTATTGAAATCATCGATCGTCGCGGAGTGATTCTCTTTGTAAGCGACAGGGTGGGAGACATACTGGGCTATCCGCCTGGTGAGCTTACAGGACACAACTGTTTTTCGGGCATCCATCCCGAAGATCAGGAGGCGGTGATGACCCTGTTTACCGAAGGGCTCGTCGAAATCGGCGCCATTCGGGACATCGAATACCGCTATCGGCATCGGGACGGATCGTGGGTTTGGCTGCACGCGGTGGGGGTCAACCATCTGTACAACCCGGTCATCGGCGGGGTTGTCCTGAATATCCGTGATATAACGCAGGCCCGCCAGTCGCGGGAGGAGCTGCAGGCGGCCCGTGAGGCGGCAGATCGCGCGAATCGCTGGAAATCCCGCTTCCTGGCCAACATGAGTCATGAAGTGCGTACCCCCTTGAACGGGGTGTTGGGTTTTACCGAGCTCCTGTCCCAGACAAGCCTCGACGAAATTCAGCAGCAGTACGTCCACAATGTGCAGGTCTCAGGCGAAGCCCTCTTGGGGATAGTGAACGACATCCTCGACTTTTCCAAAATTGAGGCCGGCAAGCTGGAGCTTGAACCCGTTTGGGTGGCGTTGATTCCTCTCCTGCAGGATACGCTTGATATTGTCCGGTGGCATGCCGATCGCAAGGGCCTTTCCCTGCGTATTTTGAGCGACAAGCATCTTCCCCGCCATGTCTTTGTTGATCCGCTGCGTCTCAAGCAAATACTCATCAATCTCTTGGGCAACGCGGTGAAATTCACCGACCGTGGGGAGGTTCTTCTCTGTCTCGATTTTGAGGACGGTGAAGGGGCCGGAAACGCCCTCTCGTCCGGGGCGGGGAGGGGGCAGTTTGCCTTTGCCGTACAAGATACAGGTATGGGGATACCCGAGCAGCACCTTGAAACGATATTCAAGGCTTTCATGCAGGCGGACAATTCGACAAGCAGGAAATTTGGAGGGACGGGGCTGGGCCTGGTCATCTCGAATTTGCTCGCACGAAAGATGGGTAGTCATATTGGCGTTGAAAGTCGAGAGGGCGAGGGGAGCCGTTTTTACTTTACCCTCGAACTTGAATGGCGGGAAGCTGCCTCGGAGGGGCCGATGTCGGCCGAGTCGATAAAGGTTGGGCCGATCGCCACGGGCTCCACGGCGGGAAGTGGTGATACCGTTTCCCCGAGGGCTCTCAATCCGGAAGCTTCTACTGAGGGGGGACATTCCCCGGTACGTACTTTGCGGCCTGTTGTGCTGGTGGCAGAGGATGTCGAGATGAATCTCGTCCTCGTCAAGACCTTTATTCGACGCATGCGTCCCGATGTCCAGGTAATCGGGGTTGCCGATGGCAAGGCCGCCTGTGAGGTTCTGTCGGAACATCGGGTAGATCTGATATTCATGGATGTGCAGATGCCGGTTATGGATGGCCTCGTGGCGACGGCGCAAATACGCGCCATGGAGGCTTCCGGCAAGTGGGCCGATGGGCAAGGAGTGTCGGCCGCCGACGAAGCTGGCCGGCATGTACCCATCGTCGCCCTCACTGCGGGTGCCATAGAAGAGGAGAAGGAGCGGGCTCTCGCCTGTGGTATGGATGATTTTCTTACGAAGCCCATAGATATTTCGGCCTTCCGGGAAACCCTGGATCGCTGGCTTCCGGCTCCTTGAACGCTGTCGCGGGGGAGGGCCGCCTTTGATCGCTGCCCGGCAATGCGGGATGAGGGACCGCTTGCGGCCTCCTTTACACGACTTCGCTGTTTCGGATACTATGAAGGGGTCTATGCGCCAACCGTACTTCGGCTGGCCAGGCCAGATTATCGAGGAGTCGCCCATGATCTTTCCCGTAGAAGAGCTCATCGAATACAAGTCGAACATGTATGAGATAACCTGCGCATCCAGCCGCCGCGCCTGGCAGCTGTCCATGCTCAACGATCCCGAGATCGAAAAAAATGATGGCAAGGTCGTCTCCCTCGCCGCACGCCAGGTATTCCAGGACGCCATTCAGTTCAAACTCGAAGAATAGCGCCTTTCATGTCCGGTCCCATACCCGTCCTCCTCCTCTTTGGTCCAACCGCATCGGGGAAGACCGCCATCCTCGAGGAGCTCTTTACCGGGCCGGACGCCATCCCCGCAGAGGTCGTCTCGGCCGATTCCATGCAGGTCTACCGTGGCATGGACATTGGGACGGCCAAGCCCGATACCGCCCTTTGTGCGGCCTTGCCACACCATCTTGTCGATGTATGCAATCCCGATGAACAGTTCAGTGTAGGTGATTTCGTCCGCCTGGCCGATGGGTATTGCCCCGCTATATGGCGCCGTGGCGCCCTTCCGGTGCTCTCGGGGGGGACGGCCTTCTACCTCAAGCTCTTTCGGGAGGGCTTGCCTGAAGCCCCTCCTGCCAATCCCCTCGTACGGGAGGCGGTTGCTGCCGACTTCGCTGCCCGTGGAGCTGCCGCCCTCTACGAAGACCTCTGCACACTCGATCCGGTAGCCGCTGCACGCATTCACCCCAATGACCATTACCGCATACAGCGTGCCCTTGAAGTCTGTAGGGGCAGCGGGCGTGCCCTGAGCTCCTTTTCCCGCAATGCGGACGATAGCTCCCGCCCCTCATACCGATTCCTCTCCGTACACCTCGTCCGGGAGCGCGCTTCCCTCTACCAGCGTATAGACCGGCGCTGCGCAGACATGTTCCGTGCCGGTCTTGCGGAAGAGGTCTCGGCCCTCTTTTCCAGGGGCTATACGGCGAGCGACCCGGGCATGAAGGCCATCGGGTATCGGGAGTTCTTTGGCGAGGACGGCAGGCTCTGCCCCTCGCTGGGAGACCCCGCTGTCCTGGCCTCCATCGAGGCCCTTGTCGCCCGCAATTCGCGGCGCTACGCCAAACGACAGGAGTCCTTTTTCGCCGCCCTTGGCGATCGACTCTGTATCGATCTGGATCGTGAAGCCCCTGCAGAAGCCCGCTCCCGGCTCAATATGGCCATAAACACCTTCCTCAAAGCCTGACCGGAAGCGTACTATCAGTCTACCGGACCCTTCTCTCTTGACCTTTTGTGCCGCCTGTTGCATACTCATGGCCGTGCCGTCCGGGTGTCCTCCGTTACAGGGGCGGGGGCGGGATTTATTCTTTACTCAAGGAGATTGCAAAGTGCCCTGCGGAAGAAAGCGCAAGCTCAAGAAAATTGCCACACACAAGCGAAAGAAGAAACTCAGAAAGAATCGGCACAAGAACAAGTAGAACCTTTTTTTTGTTTGCCAGAAAGCCGCGTGCCTGTTATTGACGTCTGCCCATGCAGGCGCACATAGCGGGGGACGCGGTTTTTTTTTCTGCGTGTCATCCTTTTATGCCCCGAGGATTTTGCATTGCCGCTCGTGATGAAAGTACTTCGATTTTATGGGCAGAGGGGATATACTGATGGGGTCCTGTCCGATGACAGGGTGCATTTTGCGAAGGAGTCCCGCTTCGAGGTGGAGCGGCTCCTCAAGTCCCAAGCCGATGTCCGGAGTGTTCCGGAAAACGGGAGCCTATGCCTGCGTCGATTCTCTCTACCATTCAATCTCCGGCCGATATCAAACGGCTTCCCAAAAAACATCTCGCCGCCCTTGCCGCCGAGATTCGTATGCGTATTGTCTCTGCGACGGGCAAAAACGGGGGGCATGTCGCCTCAAATTTGGGTATCGTCGAGCTCACTCTGGCCCTCCATCGCGTCTTCGATACCCCGGCCGACAAGATAGTTTGGGATGTGGGGCATCAGTGTTACGCTCACAAAATGCTCACCGGGCGGGCAGGACAGTTCGGTGCGCTGCGCAAGCGGGGGGGGCTCTCGGGATTTCCCAAGCGCAGCGAGAGCGATCACGATGCCTTCGATACCGGGCACTCGTCGACATCGGTGTCGGCTGCCCTGGGGCTCTTGGCCTCGGGCTCGGTGCCGCACGCGGTAGCCGTTATCGGGGACGGGGCCCTTACCGGTGGCATGGCGTACGAGGCCCTTTCGCACGCGGGCCAGCTGGGCCTTCCCCTCGTCGTCGTCCTCAACGACAACAAGATGTCCATAGACCGCAACGTGGGCGGCCTTTCGCGCCACTTGAGTCAACTGTCCATGACCGCACCCTATCAGCGGGTCCGCCGTCTTGTCGATCGGGCCGTTCGCTGTATGCCCCTCTTTGGCGAACAGCTCTTTCGCCTCATGATGCGCTTCAAGCGCGGTGTCAAGGGTCTTTTCTATGATAACAATTTCTTCGTCGATCTGGGCTTTGAGTATGTCGGCCCCATCGACGGCCATCGTCTGGGCGAACTGGAAGAGGTGTTGCTTGACGCAAAGCGCCTTGAGCGACCCGTTGTTGTCCATGTGATGACGCAGAAGGGCCGTGGCTATGAGTTTGCAGAGGACGACCCTTCCTCCTTCCACGGGATCGGTCCCTATTCGATCCTCGATGGCAAAGTGGAGCGATCAAGCGGTTTTTCCTTTACCGATGCCTATGCCAAGGCCCTCCTTGACCTCGCCGGCCGCGATGAGCGGGTCTGTGCCCTCACGGCGGCCATGGAGAAGGGCACTGGGCTTGCCCGCTTTCATCGCACGTATCCGGGGCGTTTCTACGACGTGGGTATTGCCGAACAGCACGAGACTACCTTTGCAGCGGGGCTCGCGGCTGGCGGCAAGCGGCCGATTGTCTCGGTTTACTCGACCTTTCTCCAGCGTTCTCTCGATCAAGTTATCCATGACGTGGCGATCCCGGCCCTTCCGGTGACCTTTGCCCTCGACCGCAGCGGCTTTGTCCCCGACGACGGCGAAACCCACCAGGGCCTCTTTGACCTTGCCCTCTTGCGTGCGGTGCCGAACATGACCATCTACTGTCCGGCGAGCGCGGGGGAATTGGCTCTGATGTTGGAGGCGGCCGTTTCGCAGGGGCTTCCCGCGGCCATCCGCTATCCCAAGACAGCCTGCCCGCCGGAGTGCGGGGCCTTTGCCGAACCCCTTGTTGCCGGCCGCGGGGTCTTTATCCGCGATACGGGTGCCCCCATTGTCCTCGCGGGCACCGGAAGCCTGTACCCCGAACTCCTGCGCGCTGCCGACGAGCTCGGGGCGCAGGGTCTGCACGTTGATCTCTATAACCTGCGTTATGCCAAGCCCCTCGATATCGACTGGCTCGCTTCCCGTCTCGCACAGCGCGCACTTTTCTGCTTCTTTGAAGAGGGGGTTGCCCAAGCCGGGGTGGGCGAGTACCTCGCATCGGCCCTTCACGGAAAGCTCCCGGAGCTTGCCGTTGTCTGTCGCGGTGCCCCCGACTCCTTCCCCGAGCAAGCCACGCGCGCCGAACTTCTCGCGGAGGCAGCCCTTGACGCGGCCGGTATCATCTCCTGTGTCGAAGAGGCCATTCAGTCCGTTCCCTTGCCGGTCAAACAACACACAGCGGGGAGGGCCGGCTGATGCCCTTTATCCCCCTGGATATCGCCCTGCCCGGCAAGCGGCGCCTCTCTCTAGCGCGCCCCGCGGTCATGGCCATTGTCAACTGCACCCCCGATTCCTTCTGGGAGGGGAGCCGGGCACTGGGAAAGGCGGCGCTTGAAGCGGCCCTTCGCGCAGAGGCCGCGGGGGCCGACATCATCGACTTCGGTTCGGAATCCACGCGTCCCGGAGCGCATACAGTTCCGGTGGATGAAGAGATCGAGCGCCTTGTTCCGGCCATCGAGGCCTTTCGCGCGCGATCTTCCCTGCCGGTGTCGGTGGATACCCGCAAGGCCCCTGTCGCAGAGGCCGCTATCGCAGCCGGGGCCGATATCGTCAATGATGTAAGTGCCCTCTCGTACGATCCGGCTATCGGGCCGCTCTGCGCGCGAACGGGGGCGGCTCTGGTCCTCATGCACATGAAGGGCGACCCTGAAAACATGCAGAAAGAGCCCTTTTATGAGTCGGTTGTGGACGAGGTCCGCAGGCAGCTCGAAATAGCCCTTCACAGGGCCCTCGATTGCGGGGTTCCGGCCGATGCCCTCATAATGGACCCCGGTTTCGGCTTTGGGAAGCGACTCGAAGATAACCTGGATCTCCTTTCACAGCTTGCCCAAAGCGTCCCGTCGGGCTATCCTGTCCTTGTCGGTATGTCGCGAAAATCGATGATAGGGGCCCTGTGCCGGCGCGAAGCGCCCGACCGCCTTGCCGGCACTGTTGCGGCTCATACCCTGGCCCTGTGTCAGGGTGCACAGATACTGCGGGTACACGATGTGGCAGAGGCCGTCGACAGCATAGCGGTATGGATGGCCGTGGAGGGACGCAAAAAGTGAATGTGCTCGATTATATCGTCTCGTTATACGACGTCGTACGGCCCATTATCGACATCCTCATTCTTGCCTTTTTGCTCTACAAGGCCTGGGAGCTCCTTGTTCGTACCCAGGCCGTTCAGCTCATAAAGGGCGCCGGACTCCTCGCGCTTCTCTATGGCCTTGCCTTCGTTCTGCGCTTGAGTACCCTGCAGTGGATACTCAACTTCCTCGCGCCGGGTCTCTTTATCGGTATTGCCATCATCTTCCAGCCGGAACTGCGCAAGATCTTCATGAAGCTCGGCCAGGGGGAGTGGTTTGCCTCCGGGCAGAGCACGAGTAGCGATCAGCTTGAATCGGCCGTGAACGCTGCGGAGATTCTCGCCCGTCAAAAGCGGGGGGCGCTCATGGTTTTTCCGCGAAAAACCGGCATCAAGCATATCGTTGATACGGGGACGCGCCTCAATGCCGATCTCACTTCGGCCTTGATTATCAGTATTTTTGCCTTCGATGGGCCCCTGCACGACGGTGCGATCGTCATACAGAACGGAAAGCTTCAGGCAGCGGGTTGTTTTCTGCCCCTTTCGGAGCAGCAGGACATCCGGAAGAGCTTTGGAACCCGCCATCGGGCAGCTCTGGGGCTCTCGGAGGAGAGCGATGCGGTCGTTCTGGTTGTTTCGGAGGAGACCGGCGCCCTGTCTCTTGCCTGGGATTCACGGCTCTACTACGATTTGACGCCTTCGAATCTCGCTCGGCGCCTCAAGGACCTCATGGAACGCAGCGATCGTCATGTAAAGGCCGAAGAGCGCGCCGACGTCAAGGAGAACTTCCTTGAAATATAGTCGTATTTTCGAACGATTGCTCCACAATTGGCCGGCAAAGATACTCTCCCTTGCTGCAGCAATCGTCCTCTTTTTTGTCTATCGCATGAGTACCTTGGAGGAGCGCTTTATTTCGGTGCCGCTCCAGGTCCCTCTCAACGGGGAACTCGTTCCCGCCAGTGATTGGCCCCGAACGGTACGGGTGTCTTTGCGTGGCGAGTCCAACAGTATCTACCCGGTTCTCGAAGACGATATCGAGGCCCGCCTCGATTTTTCGGGGGTGGAGGAAGAGGGGATAACCAAGGCGGCGGTCATCATCAACAAGCGGGGTATCGCAGCCAGCCTCGAAACCCTGGAGATCCATGTGGAACCCTCCGAAATTTCCCTGGCTCTGGAGTATCGTGATGAGCGCATGGTCTCGGTGACACCTTCGTTCAGGGGCTACCTCGAGACGGGGTGGGAGCTCTCTACCTGGACGATTGAGCCGGCCATGGTTACTGTGTCGGGGCCGGCATCGCGTATTGCCCGCCTCGAGAGCATCTCGACCGAGGTTATCGAACTCGGTGGACGCAAAGAGGCCTTTTCCCAGAGTGTGCGTTTGCTCAGTTTGGATCCCTTGGTTCGACTTTCGGGCGACGGGACCGTTGTTTTTACCGCCGTTATTGGCGAGGCGACGCTGGAGCGGGACATGGGGCCTCTTCCGGTGCGTTTGAATGGACTCGAAGAGCGTTTCAGCGCTCTGGTCGACACGCCGGCGGTGAGCCTGCGCCTGCAGGGGCCCTGGCCTCGGTTGGAGCCCCTTGAACTGCAGCCCGGATCGCTCTATGTGGATTGCGATGAAATCGATGAGGCGGGAGTGTATCGGCTTCCGGTCCAGACTTCCTTGCCTTCTTTTGTAAAGCTCCTCCGTATTCAACCGGCCGAGCTCCTCGTGACCGTCGTGCCCCGTCCCCCCGAGATCTCCACATCGGCCGTCGACACCGATGTCGTAGGGGAAGAGGAGGAGCGGTGATACTGGGGACCGGCATCGACATCGTTCATGTAAAACGCCTTGAAACCTGGGGCGAAAAAATATGTGCGCGTTGGTTTCACCCGGCCGAGTATGAGGCCGCCTGCAGTCGCGGCACGGGCAAGGCCCTCTCGTTGGCAGCCCGCTTCGCCGCCAAGGAGGCCTTTGGCAAGGCCTTGGGAACTGGGCTTTCGGGGATGAATTTGCGGGATATCGAAGTTGCCAACAGCGACAGCGGGAAGCCCGTTATGGTATTGCACGGAACGGCCCGGGAAGCCCTCTCCCGCGTCGTGGCGGGGGAGCCCTTTGCGCTTAATAACGGGCGGGAGGCCGATGGATTGCGTGTCCACCTCTCCCTTACCCACGATGAGGGAAACGCGGTCGCCATGGTAATCATTGAAAAGTGTGAGGTCTGATATGGCACGAGTACACGAAGAGCGCGAGCTCAAGCTTACCTACAACTCCAAAGAGGCAACCCGTTGCCCCGTATGTGACACGAGTTTCTATCGCGAGGAACTCCTCTCCGGTGGGGGGCGTCTCATAGCCGGCCCCCTTACCGACGAGCTCCATCGCCTCTACGAGCCCTCCGCCAAGTACGGCGAGGTTCACCCCCTTGTCTATCATCCCACCGTCTGTCCCTCCTGCTGGTTCGCCTCCTGGGACGCCGATTTTACCCATTTGCCGGCAAAGGCCCGCGAGGCGGTTATGGACGACCACGATTCACTCGTAAGCGATGTCCAGCAAATCTTTCCCTCGCTGGATTTTTCTTCGCGCAGAACCCTCGTCGAAGGGACTGCCGCAACCTACCTTGCCCTGCGTTGTTACTCATTTTACCCCAAGGATTTCAACCCAACCATCAAGTCGGGTATTACGGCCTTGCGTTGCGGCTGGCTCTTCGATGAGCTGCACAAAAAAGAGTGCGATCAGCATTATGATTGGCTCGCCATTCTCTTCAAGAAGAAGGCCCTCTTTTTCTATCATGAGGCGGTTCTCAAGGAGCAGTCCGGAGCCGAACCCATTGCGAGCTTGCGCAATTTTGGCCCCGATACCGATAAAAATTTTGGCTATGAGGGTGTCGTCTACCTTACTTCCCTGCTTGAATTCAAATATGGTCCGCGGGAGGATGCCGAAAAACGTCTTGCTGCCGTAGGCGAGGCCAAGCGCTCCATTGCAAAGCTCTTCGGTTTGGGCAAGTCCTCCCGCAACAAGCCCGGCCCCCTCCTCGAAATTGCCCGAGATCTCTACGATTCGTTCAACAAGGAACTCAACGAGAACGATGACTGAAGAGCGCACTATCAAACTACTCATTTCCTACGACGGCAGCGATTTTTCCGGCTGGCAGCGCCAGGAGGGTTCTCGTTCCGTACAGGGCGACCTCGAAAAGGCCCTCCAAAAGATACACAAACACCCGGTAAGCCTGCACGGATCCGGGCGTACCGATGCCGGGGTTCACGCTAGCGGCCAAGTCGCCCACTTTGTCAGCGACATAGCCTCGATGGACGCCTGTCGCTTTGTTCCCGCCCTCAACGCGCTTCTGCCGCAGGATGTACGGGTGCTTGACGCGAGCGAGGCTCCCGAAGGGTTTCACGCCCGCTATGATGCGAAGAGCCGCCTCTACCGCTATTTCATCGTCGTGAATCGTCCTGCCGCCGCCCATGAGCTTCGATATGCCTGGCAGATCTGGCACGAAGTGGATCTCGATCGGCTCAATGAACTGGCCTCCTGCCTCAAGGGAGAAATGGACTGCAGCCTCTTTGCCTGTGCCCGCGATCAGAGCCGTTCCCGGCGTCGGTATATTCATCATTCACGCTTTGTGCAGGAGGGCCGCCAGCTCGTCTACGAGATTGAAGCGAATGCCTTCCTCCTTCGCATGGTCCGCTCGGTGGTGGGTACGCTCATTCACGCTGCCTATCAGGGGGAAACCCGTGAATCCTTCGCTTCGCGCATCGCCTCCTGCGACCGCAAGCGGGCTGGGCCCACCGCTCCGGCAAAGGGGCTCTTTCTCTGGCACATTTCATACTACGGCGAAGGGGGCTACTCGTGGCGCACATGATTACACGGTTCATCGGCATCCGCTTTTCGTTTTTTATACTGATAGTCCTCTGCGCACTCCCTCTGCCGCTTGCGGCGGCGGGGAAGGGCGAGGGGGCCGAAGCGACAGATACTGCCTTCCGGCCCCTCCTTCCGGCCCATTGCGGTCCCTTTCGCCGTATCGTGAGCCTCTCTCCGGCCCTTACCGAAGCCGTCTTCGCCCTTGATGCCGGCGAGCTCCTCGTGGGCCGCACCGACTGGTGCGATTGGCCCCCCGAGGCCGCCGCCATCCCCAGTGTGGGGGGCTTTTCGGGGGCGACTATCAGCCTTGAGAGCCTGCGGGCCCTCTCGCCCGATCTCGTCCTCCTCTCCCCGATGATGCACGGGCGTCTCGTTGCCCCGCTCGAGCGCGCCGGCATCGCCGTGGCCGGCTTCGACCCCGACTCCTTTGCCTCCATTTTCGAAACCCTGGAGGCCCTTGCCCGTCTCCTCGAGCGCGAGGATGCCGCAACGCGCCTTCTCGGCGAACTCAAAGTCCTGTTGGAATCGGTCCGCCCAGTGTCATCGACGGCTTCCGGGGGGGCGGGGGAGGGACTGCCACGGGTCTTTTACCTCCTGCAGGATGAGCCCTTCATGACGGCCGGCAGCGGAAACTTCATCGACGAGCTTATAAAAAGTGCCGGCGGGCTCAACATCTTCTCCGACATCGACCAAGCCTGGCCCACCGTATCCTTCGAGGCGATACTCCTGCGCAGGCCCACCATCATACTCACCGATACCGCTACGGCCGCCCGTCTCTTGTCGCCCGAACACCTGGCCCATTCGCCCCTCCCAGCCCTCGAAGCGGTCAAGAGGGGCTCTGTCATCGCCCTCGATCCCGGCGAGCTCTCGCGCCCCGGCCCGCGGCTCATCGCCTTGGTGCCCACATTGGCCCGGGCCCTGGAGGCCGCTCCTTGAACCGGTCCCGCGTGCGGTTTTTGACGGTATCGGCTTTGATCGTATTCTCTTCCCTCCTGCTCGTCGTTCTGTCCTTGGTATCCGGGCCGGCGTACCGCCTTTTTTCAAGCGACCGGGCCCTCTTTGTATCCATAGTGCTTGAACAGCGTCTGCCCCGCACCGTCCTCGCCTGGACTGCCGGCTTCCTCCTTGCCCTGGCCGGCGCGGCCTTTCAGGGTCTCTTTCGCAACCGCCTGGCCGACCCCTACATTACCGGGACCTCGTCAGGGGCCGCCTTGGGCGCGGCGATCGCCCTCGTTACCGGCTTTCCCGCCTTGGGGCCCATTCCGGGAACGGCTATTCTCGCGAGTTTCGGGGCCCTCGCCGTTACTCTGGCTGTTTTCGCCATCGCGCGCGCTGCGGGGAACCCTGCCCCGGTAACGGCCCTCCTCCTTGCCGGGACGGCCCTCAGTGCCCTCTCCTCGAGCCTCTTGTCCCTCCTTCTCGTTATCCACGACCGCGACCTTCACCGCGTCTACTACTGGATTCTGGGGGGCTTTTCGTCGGCCTGGTACGAGGATCTCTACTATGTCCTTCCTTTGGCCATCATCGCCCTCGCGTGTCTTCTTCCCATGAGCCGGCCCCTGGACCTTTTGTCCGGCGGCGAAGACTCTGCCCGGAGCCTGGGGCTTTCAATAACCCGCACCCGGGTAACGGTCCTGGCCGGCACCAGTGTTGCGGTGGCGGCCGCCGTTTCTGCCGCAGGGGTTATCGGTTTTGTGGGGCTCGTGGCTCCGCACATGGCCCGCCTGCTTGTGGGGCCGCAGCATCGGCGTCTTATGCCGCTTTCGGCCTTTATGGGGGCCTTCCTAACCCTGGGCGCAGACCTCCTCGCGCGCAGCGTCATGGCCCCCGCGGAACTGCCCCTGGGGATAATCACGAGCCTTGTGGGGGCGCCCTTCTTCCTGTGGCTCCTCGTGCGCACTGTGCGCGGAGGAAGGGAGGGCCTGTGAAAACAGCAATCTTGGAGGCGGGAGCCATCAGCCTAGCCTGGGGAACGAGAATGGTTCTCGAGGGATTTTCTGCCCGTTTCGGGTCGGCCAGTCTCTGCGCGGTGTTGGGGGCCAACGGCTCGGGCAAGAGCACCCTGCTGCGTGCCCTGGCCGGGCTATCAGAACCCTGCGCGGGGGAGGTGCGTCTGGACGGCAAGATCCTCTCGCGCATGCCTGCCCGTGAGCGCGCCCGGCATATCGCCTGGCTCCCCCAGAATATCCCCGCCGATTGGCCCTTTACCGTTCATGATATCGCCAGTCAGGGCCGTTTCCCGCACTCGGGGGCTTTCCGCCCCCTTTCGCACCAAGACCAGGCGGTCGTGGAGGCGGCCCTCGCGCGCTGCGATCTTGCGGATCTCGCACAGCGCCCGGTTACGGAGCTTTCGGGCGGGGAACGTCAGAGGGCCTGGATTGCCCGCGCCCTTGCACAAGAGGCGGACATACTCCTCCTGGATGAACCCCTCTCGCAGCTGGACATGGCACATCAGAAAGAGATTATGGAACTTCTTGCAGGGCTTCGGAACGAGGGGCGGCGTATTGTGATGGCGCTCCATGATGTGAATCTGGCCCTTGCATACTGCGATCGGGCCATCGTCCTCTCGAAGGGGTGCTCTTGCGGCGACGGGGATCCGGCACAGCTCTTGATGCCTCCTCTCGTACGGGATGCCTGGGGGCTGGATGTTGCGCGCATTCCCGATCCCATACGGCCGGGGCGTGATATCATCGTCTGGTGAGGCCGGGATAAAAGTCTTAATTAGTAACCAGAAGCCTGCAGGTGGCGAAAATTGAGGCAATCCTCCGTAC
>CAZIRF010000007.1:0-91349 GCA_964541755.1 uncultured Spirochaetales bacterium
GTATGCCCAAGGCCATGACGGCCGAGGGGAGCGGCGGGATGGTCACAATCGAGGTGAGCCCATAGTAGATGATGAAGAGCTGGAGCAAGAGGGGGGTACCGCGAATAACGAAGATGTACCCCATGGCGATGCGCGATACGATCTTGTTGCGGGAAATGCGCGCAAAGGCCGCAAAGAGCCCGATAAAAAAGCCCGTGAGTATACCCAGGGCGGTGATGTAGAGGGTGTACAGGGCGGCATTCCCGAACTTGAAGAAGAAGCCGGGAATGGCCGCCACATCCCATGGAAGAATTGAATCCACGGGACCGCCTTATTTGATCGTGATGTCGCTGCCGTCAAACCACTTGGCGCTGATGGCCTTCATGGTGCCGTCTGCGCGCATCTCTTCAAGGAGTTTGTTCACCTTCTCGAGAAGTTCGGTGTCCTTCTTGTTGAAGGCGATACCCATCTCTTCGACGCGCAGGACACTTCCTGCAAGGACGAGCTTGTCGCCGCCCTTGAGTTTTTGGATGGCGTTGAGACCCACGATGCGGTCGGTAAGGACGGCGTCGACGCGGCCGTTGATCAACTCCATGAGGGTCTGGTTGTCGTCCTCGTAGAGGCGAATCTCGACGCCCAACTTCTCCGCATCCTGCTCGAAGGTGGTCCCCGTTACGAGGGCGACCTTCATGGTCTCGTCGAGGTCTTCGGGGCCGTTGATGCCCGAATCCTTGCGTACGATGAGCTGTGGCCCCGAATAGTAGTAGGGGGTCGAGAAGTTGACGATCTTCTGGCGGGCTTCGGTTATACCCATTGAACCCAGAACGCCATTGTAACGAGAGGCTCGAAGCCCCTCGATAATGCCGTCCCAGGCAACCGTAACGTAGTCGAGCTCAAGGCCCATGCGCTTTGCGAGTTCGCGGCCGACATCCACGTCAAAGCCGTCGACACCACCGTCTTCGGTGATGAAGTTGAACGGCGGGTAGCCGCCGGATCCTGCGAAGGATATTTTCCCGCTCTTGTCGGCTTTTCCACCGGCAAAGAGGGGGCTCGCGATCAGGGCGACCGCGGCAAGGGCGAGTCCGAGTGTGCGTACTTTGGTCATACGTTTCCTCCTGTATATCTGACAACTTCAGGGTAAAGAATAAGTTGGCAGAGGTCAAGGGGGAATAATACTGATAGTCTGCTCTGCCCGCAGACGGCGTCTTGCGGGGCTGGCGGGCTGTCTGCTACGGGATCTCCGGGGGCACGAGGAGGGCCTGCACGGCATCGGCGGCGCGCACATCCCCTACAAAGATGATGCTGTCCCCCGCCTCAAAGCGTATGTAGGACCCCGGAGACAGGTAAATTTTCTCTTCGCGGCGTATGGCGATGATGGTCGCCCCCGTTTTCTGCCAGAACTGCAGGCTCGCCGGCGTTTCGCCCAAAACGGGAGATCCGTCCGGGACATCGAGTTCCAGGTTCTGGAAGGGGTTGGTGCGCGAGAAGCGGTCTGTGCTGTCCATGATGCGCGAAACGGTCTCGAGCATCTTCTTTTGCAGTGCTGCCTGTTCGAGTATGGTCTGCTTGAGCTCGCCCTGGAGGGCCCGCGTCCCGCTCTTTGCGTTGAATCTTTCTATATATGACTGGGCATTGTCCGCAGAAAGGACGATGGCCCCGCTCTTTTCTTTAACCTCGACGACCTCCATGTCCTCCAAAAGGCGCAGGGCCCGGCGCACGGTCTCGGGCGAGACCCCGTATTCGCCGGCCATTACCGAACGGCCGTGGATTTTTGCGCCGGGCTTGAGCTCGCCGCGCGCGATGCGCGCGGCGATATCGAGGGCTATCTGGAGGTACACGGGGGATTGGGCTGCTGCTGTCATGAAGCGAGTGTATCAGCCGCTGTCGGGAACCCGCAAGCCGTGGCGCGGAATAGACTATCAGAATGTACTCTTCCTGCCGAAAATGAGGTTGAATTGTCCCGTTTTCTTCGTAATCGTCGGTTTTTTGACGAAACTTTTACAAGAGTTGACGAAATCGCAAAACGGACAAATCATGGAGCATCCAATGAAGTATGTGGATGTATACCACCAAGATTACAGGAAGAGGGCTTTCATGCGGAACAAAGTTGCCTTAACAGTCGTCATGTTTTTCTCGGCGTTTTCCCTGTTTGCCGCGGGCCGCGGCGAACCGGTCGTCAACGAGGTCGAAGATCCGGCCGGCTTCAAGGAGTCGGTCGACATCAACGAGAGCAAGCCTGGCAAGTACAATTTTTATATTGAAGCCCACGACAAGGGGGGGAATGTCTCCCTTGCCGGCCCTCACAATATCTATATCGATCCGGAATCGGATTTGCCGATTATCGGTATAACCAATCCGCGCGCGAGCATGCGTATTCCCGGTAACCTGAACATTGTGGGAACCTGTGTCGACGACGACGCCGTCGATTACGTGGAGCTCATGTTCAACGAGGACGAAACGACCATCGTCCGGGCCGAGGGGGCTGATTTCTGGTCCTACTACCTCGATACCACGGGTATGGAGGATGGCCTCCACTCGATTACCGCCTGGGGCGTCGATGTAAACGGCTTGCCCGGTAAAAAACAGACGGTCTCCTGGCACCTCGATCGCAAAAAGCCCGTGACGACGGTGGGCAGTCATGAATTGGGTTCCCTGGTTAGCGGGAAGATCAATCTGCGGGGTACGGTCTTCGATGGCAACAGCATCGAGCGACTGGATTATTCGGTAGACAATGGCGAGACCTTCGAATCGGTTTCCATAAAGCACAATCGCAAAGAGCGTATCACCAATTTTTCCCTGCCCGTGGATACCCGCGACTTTGAAGATGGCCCCGCGGTCGTCTGGTTCAAGGCAAAGGACCGGCAGGGGACCTCGGGTGTGTATTCCTACCTTATGTACGTGGACAATACCAAACCCGATGTCCGCGTTGTTTTCCCCGGTCCCGAGGTCGCGGTAAACGGTATATTTACTGTTTCCGGCTATGCACAGGATGTCGTGGGGCTCGAGTCCCTTTCGTGGACCCTGGGCAAGGAGACTGGCGATTTCGAGCTTACCGTGGGTAACCCCTGGTGGGTGAAGACCTTCGATATCCGTGGCCAGAAGCTCAAGGATGTCGAGTTGGTCATTCGTGCAGTCGATGTTTCGGGTAACGTTACCCTCGATAAAATGAAGATCCCCGTCGATCAAGATGCAGACCTTCCGGTGGTAACCCTTCAAGATCCTGCCCCTGCAGCAATTTTTTACGGGAACGCCATCAGCATGAGCGGTCTCGTGCGCGATGATGACGGGGTCGAATCCATTCTCTGGTCCCTCGATGGCGGGCCCCAAACCGAGGTCCCCTCGACCGGTTCCTTCCAGTTCCTCATAGAGGATGTCGCTTCCGGTGCGCACAGCATAGCGGTACAGGCAAAGGACGTGTATGGCGTTTTGGGACCGATCGTATCCGCAGACAAGGTAGTCGTGGCCGGTCATGCGCCCAAACTTGCCCTTTCAGAAATTACCAGTGGTGGTACGGGAAAGGCGGGGACGGGGACTACTGATACCTGGCGCTCCGGCATGGAGGTCCACCCCGAAACCAATCCGGTTCTCGCCCTCAAGGTCGATTCCGGCAGTGCCCTCAAGGCGATCTCCTGGACCGTGGGTAATTTGGCGACGCAGTCGGTCGAGATCAAGGCCAAGGGCGTCGCCGGCGGTGAATTCCTTCAGGCCATTCCCCTTCCCGCCAACATCGACTACGGCCAGGTGGCCCTGCGCATTGAGGCAACCGACATTCACGATCGCGTCGGGGTCCTTGAGGACCTTGTCCGCATCACCGATCTCTCCAGTGCCCGCGGCGACCCGGCTGTTGTATTTGAAGACCTGCGCATCGCCGAAGACGGGACGGTGCGCCTCGATCCTGCCTACCCCTTGACCGGTTACCTCTTGGGCGCAACGGCCAGCGAAGCCCGCTTGAGCCGCGAGTCGGATATCGTGCGCCTCGTGCGGGAGGGCAACTTCCTGCGCATCGAGGGCGCTTCGAGTGCGGGTACCGAGTCCGACATCGTCGTCGAAGTGACGACAGACCACGGTTTTACCTATCAGTCCCGCTCCTTCACCTTTGTGAACCCCGGGAGTATTCCCGTTTTAACGCTCAATAGCCCCGACGCCATTCTGTGGACGCGGGATCTCTCCGCCCGTCCCTCCGATCTCTCCATCGCCGGTCGCGTTGAGAGCAATGTGCCGGTCGATACGGTCTACTGGAAGGCCTTCGGGCCGGCGGCTACCGGCCCCGTGAACGAGGGGCGTATTGCCGCCAATGACGGGCGTTTTACCCTTGAACTGGCTGCCCGCGACCTGCCCTTCGGGCCTCTCGCCCTTGAATTTTCCGCTGTTACCGACGGCGGAACGGGCTATACCTCGGTGGCACTCTATCGCGAGGATCCCGACTACGTCCCCCCGGAACCGGACCCCAAGGCCAAGATTGCCCCTCCTGCCGTTTCATGGGTTGAGGGTGGCGATTACTATTACTTTGTCACCTATGAGGGGCGTCTCGATCGCTTCTCCCTCCTCGTCAATGAGGCGGATGCCTCGTACGGGAACAGCCCGCGCAGCGGTGCCGTTCGCCGCGGACAGCTCAATACCGGTGTCAACAACGCAAAATTGACGGTTTTCGAGACGGTCAACGACAAAGAAAAGGCCTATTCATTCGCATCCAAGCCCGAAAAAGCCCCGCCCCCCGCGAGCATCCGCCTTGCATCTCTCGACGGGCTGCCCTGGCAGGCCGGCATGCAGGCTGTTATCCCGCGCGGCGGCAAGAAGGGCGCCCTCCTCGTTGCGGAAGTGGAATCGTATTATCCGGTTGCCGGGGTTTTGTGGACCATTGGCGATCGCAGCGGCCTCAAGGGCGCGGTAAAGAAGCTCCCCGACGGCAAACAGGAAGTCTCGCTTGAGCTCCCCGGCGACTTGGCGGCCGACCGCCAGCTGGCCTCTGTTGAAGTGAGTTTCAAGGACGCCGAGCCTCTGCGGGCATCCGGCGAGTTTGTTCTGGTGCGGCCGGTCGAGGGTATCTCGGTCAATACCGATGAAGGTTTCCGCTGGACGGGCCCCGAGCTTCTCGAAGACGGTTCAATACTGATGGATCACCAGACGCCGCTCGTCGGCTTCTACAATGGACGGCCTGTCCAGGCCGTCGCCTTTGAGTCCCCTGTCGAGGGGCTCTCCCTTTCGGTCGACAGCGAGCGCATACTCCTTTCCGCCGCCAAAGACGGGCGCTACGAGAATCTCAAGCTGGTCATTACCGATGTCGACGGCTGGTCCTTTACCACCGACGCCTATCGTTTCCTCGTGGACAACGAGGCGCCGGCCCTGGCCCTGGTCGAAGAGCTCGACGGGAAGTGGGTCCAGAACAGTGTGGATCTCGCCGTTACGGCCAGCGATACCAACGCGCTCAAGCCCCTCGAGTACAGCCTCGACTTGGGGCGCAACTGGATGCCCCTTGCCTCGAGCGAGGAGACCCTCGACCTTTCCGCCCTTGAAGATGGCGTTATCGGTGTAAGTGTACGGGCCACCGACGAGGCCGGGCGCGCCAGCGTTATCAGCTTTGGCATTCACAAGGATACCCTTGCCCCCCAGGCCCAAGTCATCGTCCCGGTGGAAGAAGCCCGCGTCAACGGCGAGATTCGCATGGGTATCGCCGTCATGGAGGCTGGCAGGGTGGTGTCGGTCGAGTACGAGGCCGATGATGGCAGCCGTACGCCCCTTGAGCCCTCGCTCTTCATCGATCTCATGATAGGGACAGAGACCTATCCCCTTACCGAATCGATGAAGTTCCACTTTACCGACGCATCGGGGAATATGTCCGTGCTGGACAGCTTCCCCTTCATCATTGACCAGGAGATGGATCTCCCGGTCGTCGAGGTCAACCTCCCCGAGGACAACGAGGTCATCACGACCGACTTCGTCGTGTCGGGGATCATCTATGATGATGACAAGCCGGCAAAGGTCTGGTACCAGATCGACGATGGCGAAGAGATTGCAGTTGACTGTGAAAACGCCTACTCCATACCGATTGCCCTCTCGACCCTGACGGACAACGAGCACACGGTTACCGTTACCGCCGAGGACGTCTATGGCGTGCGCGGCAAGCCGGTTACCCGCAACTTCCGCGTTTCGCTCGAAGAGCCCAAAGCCAGCGTCCTTAGCCCCCGCTTCGATGAAACGGGGACCGGGGTCATCGACTTGGGCGGCGTTTCCAGCGACAAGAACGGCATAGAGCGGGTTCGGGTTTCGCTCGACAACGGTAATACCTTCAATGATGCCACCGGCACCGAGGAATGGTCCTACCGCTTCGATTCCAAGATCCTGCGCGACGGTACCCACGTGGTATTCGTCCGCGTCTGGGACAAATACGGTATCGAGGGGCTCTATTCGAGCCTCATAAATATTGACAATACCGCCCCCGATGTCTCGCTCGAGTCGCCGGTGGACGGCATGACCACGGTGGGCCCGGTCTTCGTGTCGGGGCAGGCCACCGATTCCATCTCGCTCGATACCATCACCCTCAACGTGCGCAGCCTCGAGGGCGTGGAGATACCGGAGGAATTGGCGAGCATTACCATTGAGCCCGATTCCATCCTTACCCGCGACCTGGACTTCTCGTCGCTCCCCGACGGTCTGTACAACCTGGACGTGTGGGCGGTCGACGCGGCAGAGAACGTGACCCGCGTATCGCGCAACATCCAGCTTGCCAAGGAGAATCAGCGCAACTTTATCGAGTGCCTCTATCCCCTTGACGGCGAGTACCTCAACGGTACCTTCAACCTCTATGGCTACCTGGGCGGCACCGATAAAGCGAACACCGTATCGCTTCTGATCAACGGCGAGGCAATCGAAACGGCCGAGGTAACGCCAGCCGGCTATTTCCGCTTTACCCTCGACGAGACCAAGATGCCCTCCGGGACGCACCGGCTTTCGGTGCGCAGCGACTTTGGCGGGGCCGAGACAGTGGACTCGGTACCGCGGACGATTACCTACGATACTGCCGGCCCCTGGGTGACGGTTGACTCCCTCGCCATGGGCGACTTCGCCTTCAAGCGACCCTGGCTTACGGGCCGGGCCGGGTACACCCTTTCGCAGGAAGACCTCCTGGCCCTCGAGAGCAAGGAGACCGACCGCGAAACGCGCAAGGCCATAAAGGAAAAGAAGCTCGAAAAGGTCGAGATGAGTTTCGACAACGGCAAGACCTTCAACGAGGTCGAACTGGGCAAGGAGTGGAAATACCGCCTCGAGACCCAGGACATGACCGAGGGCATGCACTACATGGTTATCCGGGCCACCATGGTCAATGGCGAGACGGCCGTGACGCGCATGCTCGTCCAGATCGACAAGACCCCGCCGGTCATACGCCTCATTTCGCCGGAAACGGGTGGCCGCTACAACCAGGAGATGGAATTTACGGCCCTCGTCAATGACGATATCGAGCTGGGTGACGTCCAATACGTCCTGCGCTCCGGCGACAAGGCGGCCTACGAGGTTCCCGGCTTTATCCAGGGCCTCTACTTCGACTTCCACTTCTGGGGCGGTACCTTCTGGGATATCGGGTTGGGCCTTACCTTCTTCGACGACAACGTCAAGCTCCAGGTCCAATATGGCCAATTCATGGAGTCGCAGTGGGCAATGTTTACCGATGAGCCCATGCGCTACGGCGGCCATGTTTTTGGTGCCAAGCTCCTTGCGAATATCTTCTATTTGCCATTCAGTTATATGTTGGGTCCCGACTGGGCGTGGCTGTCGGCGAGTTTGACGCTGGGTGCGAACTACTCGTACTTCACCCAGACTCAGAGCGGTACTCCGCAGGTTATGTCGGCTGTGTTGGGTCAGATCGAGTTCCCGCGGGTGACGATCGAAGATTGGAAGATGTTCCGCACCTTCTCGCTTTACACCGAGTTCCAGCTCTGGTTCCTCCCGACGGACGTCGATGTCTCGGAGAATCAGGTGGCCACTATCTGGCCGCAGGTAACAGTGGGTTTGCGGGTCAACGTGTTCTAGGCCGTTGGTACGTGATAGTCTATTGGATAGACAGCGGGTCTCCATGACCCCCTGTCTTCCCGTTTCAAAAATTACCGGGAGCAAGCGATGATGGTAAAGTACTGTGTTCGTGTGGTAGTGGGGTTCTGCCTGGCGCTTGGCTTGGCCGCCTGTAATGTGGGGCTTGGCCAGGAAGTCGACCTCGAGGGGCCGGTCCTCTCGATTACCAGCCATGATAATCTCGATTATGTCGGCCAAAACGTGGAGATCGGGGGGACGGTCACCGACAATCAGGCACTTGGGCGTGTTGAGCTTCGGCATGTCCTTTCCGCGAGCGAATCGACCCTTCTTGCAAACGCCGTCATCTCTTCATCAACCTGGTTCGCCGAGATCAACTTGCCCGAAGGCGAGCAGACCATCGAGGCCATTGCCTACGACCGGGCGGGCAATACCAGCCACCTCTCGAAGGCAATACGCACCCTCCTTGTCGATACGACACTGCCCAATACCACAAATCTTGAGACAGTGCGCAATAACGGCAGTCGCAGCAAGTTGCAGTTGCGCGAGACCCTCGAGGCTCTCGATGAGACAGAAAAGGAAAACCGCGACCTCTTCCATAACGAGCTCGTGCGCTTTGAAGCTTCAATCAACGAAGATTATCCCCTTGAATCGGTTTCTCTCCACCTTTACGACGAGAATGGTGATGAAGTGCTCGTGCTCGAGAACACGAGCAGCAACGACAAAGCCCCTTCCTTTGAGCTTACTCACGAAGCCCTCGTCGCGGCGAATTCGTCCTATGCAGGGGGGAGATCCTACCTGCGGGTAACCCTTGAAGCTGCGGACCTCGCTTCGAATCCCCTCAATCCAGAGGCCGAGATCAACATCGACCAGTTCGGCTGGTTTGCCTGGTACCCGGAGGCAGATACCCCGCACATTATCCAGAGCGTTGCCGTCGCCGGGGCCATAGAAATAAACGCGGGCAACAGCCTCTTCTTCGACTTTTGGGATGATGACGAGATTGATACTGTCCATGTGGCCATGTTGTCGCCCACGGACTGGGCTGCCATTTCCGGGACAACGGACGCCGAGCGCCTCACTTGGCTCGAGTCCCACGACACGGAGCGCGATGCCTTGTTGGGCGCGTCCTTGGCGAGCGAGCCCGCGAATACCATTGCGGTGAACTTCGAGGTGGGGGATGTATCCGGCGAGTATCGCCTCGTAGCCATGGCCCGGGATCCCAAGAATGACGGCATGCCGGCCCTCTGGACCTCACGCGTGTATTCGCTCCATGTAAGCGACGAGGACGCCCCGGTTACCTTTATCGAAACACCGCAGCAGAACAGTGTCCCGGCCGTCGACCTCAATGGCGACTTTACTATAAGAGGCTACACCCTCGACAATCGTGGGGCAACCGCCCTCTTTGCCGCCTGGATACCGGTCGGCTCCGGTGTTGCCAATTCCGCCGTTCAAGAGGCCCTGGCCGCTTCCAGCCTCGAAGTCGGTCCACCGGATATCCTTGCAAACGGTCTCGTCGTCTACCGGCTCGCCTTGACGCCTGCTGATGACCGTAACATCAACGACAAGGCCTACAAACAACACGACTTCTCCCTCGTACTCAATATTTTTGACGATTTCATGTACAAGGGGACTCTGCAGAACGACGAGAAGAACTTCATCTTCTTTACCCGCGATGCAGACGCTAACGAGGTCTTCCAGACCTTCAAGCTTCTGGGCGACAGCGCCCTGCCCACGCTCTCCGCCATTGCACCGGCCGGAGACCTTGAAGTACACAACATCGACGAACCCCTGGTCCTGTCCTTCGCCGCCGCAAAGGACAGCGGGCTCGCCATAAACAGCATGGTAATTGAGGACTATACTGATAGTTTGAATCCGCTTCCCCTTGGTGTGACCCGCAGCGGCAATACGGCGAGTGTCACCATTGCGGCAGCCTCCTTGTCTGAGGGCCGCCGTACCTACCGCTATACCGCGACCGATGCCCTGGGCAATACGGCGACGGCCCAGCGTACGGTCATCATTTCCTCCCTTCCTGTCCTTGAATTTATAAGTTCGAGCCGCGCCGACGGGACATACAAAGCCGGGGATGAACTCATATTCCTTGCCAAGTTCTCCAAGGCCGTCAAGGTTACCCGGAGCCCGCACCTGCGACTGCGCTACAGCGATGACGACACTGTGGACAAGTTTGCGACGTACTCCAGCGGAAGTGGTACCGATACCCTCTTCTTTACCTGGACAGTGCCCTCCGGGGCCGTAAGTACCGACTTGCGCAGTCCCGGTGCCCCCATCGACCTCAATGGCGGCGTCATACAGACGACCGAGGGAAGCGGCGGCCCGGCCTTTATCGCCGGCATCAGTGGCTACTCGGAACTGGGAGACCCCGATTCCCTCCACGGCCGTAAAGATATTGTGCTTGATGGCATAGCCCCGACGGTGATGGATTTGACGTTCTCGCCCTCTTCCGGCGCTTTCCGTGCAGGCCAAAGCCTCGAGTTGACCCTCCAAGTCTCCGAGCCGGTCCTCGTGTCCGGGAGCCCGGAACTTCTGTTGACAGGTGACAGCGACTCGGACATACCTGCGAGCTTCCAGAAGGTGGAAGGCGGGGACAAGATCCTCTTTACCCTTACGGTCGCTGCCGGCCAGAACGCGGCCAACCTCGCGTACAATCTGAATGCCTGTATCGCTGAGGGCGATCCCCCCCTTGTGACCGACCTCGCGGGGAACCCCCTTGTCCTGCCCGCCGGGTCCGATGACAGCGGCATCGTTATCGATACCAGTACGCCGGAGACTCCCGATGTAACGGGCGTTGCAGATGGCATAACCTATACCACGGCGGTGACTATCGGCCTTGACAATCTTGAGGCTGACAGTACCAGGAAGTACTCGCTCGATGGCGGGCTTTCGTGGTCAACGTATAGCGGGCCGGTAACGGTCTCCGGCGATGGCTCTTATACCTTTGTGGCCTGGCAGGAGGACGCGGCGGGGAACCGTTCGCCATCCAGCACGCCCATCTCTTTTGAACTTGATGTGGCACCGCCCTCCCTTGAGGGGCTTGGCTGCGAAACCCCGGACGGGAGCTATGGAATTGGCTCCGTACTGCGCTTCAAACTCGCCTTTAGCGAAAAGGTCAAGACGACGGCCGGCGGGGCGAGCATTACCCTTGGTTCGGGCGCGGGCTCCAGGACGGTCTCCGTTATAGAGAACACCACCGGGGCGGCAAGCCTTTTCTTTGACTACACGGTTGCCGCGGGCGACAGCTTCGATCCGGTTACGGTGGATGCGATTGACCTTTTGGACATTGAGGATCTCAACGGGAATGCGCCGGAGGATTCGACTCCTGAGCCCCCCAGTCTCTCGAGGTCGGGCCTCAAGGTCGACGGTATAAAGCCCACTGCGAGCACTTGGACGCCGGCGAGTGGGGCCGTGGCGACTGTGGCCCTTGCAGAGCTTGAGATGGTCTTTGATGGACCGGTCTTCGTGGAGCAGGGGGTGATTGAGGTCACCCGACCGGGCGCTTGGTATCTGCCCCTCTGCTTTACCGAGGCAGAATTCTCCTCCATCTACTATTCGAGCGCTCTGGATAATGCGGATCGCGAGAAGCTCATGATCACCGAAGGTGGTTCCCTCCATTACCTTACCGGGCAGTCGCTTGGCCCCTATCGCAAGACGACCCAGGGGCTGGTGACAACCGGAACCGACGCGGTCCCCGATACCGCGACCAAGTACGTCCTTGACTTTCCCTTCTCGTCGGCAGGAACAGAGTCGGTCGACTACGTTATTGGCGACGTCCGAACAAAAGCCATTATCGAAGCAAGGACCATCACCGGAGCAGAGATACGGGCTGTCTTGGAAAAGGCTGGATACCAGCGCTACAGCGTCGATGTGGGTACCTCTGCCGTGGCCATAAGCGGAAGTACCGTAACCATCACCCTTCCCCAAGTTCTCCCCGAGGGCCGGGAGTGGATGGTTTCTGTCCCCGCCGGGGCCTTCCGCGATGCGGCGGGCAACACCAACGAGGCCTTTACCTGGAATTTCTGGAGCCAGAAGGTCGCCACCCCGGTTATCCGGGTGGACCGCTACAGCCAGGGTGAGGGGGCGCGCCAACCCCTCGTGAGTGGGCTTGCCCATGATGTCGATGGTATTGTCACCAATTACGGTACCATAGACGGCTACGAGACCTTTTCTGCACAGGACAAGACGACAGTCCCCGGCGGTTATGTACGGGTACGCATCGACTGCGAGACCCCGGGGGCCAGTATTGTCTATGGAGCCCGTCGCTACAGCATTGATACTATAGATACTACCGGTGTTGCGGCAAACAATTCGGCAAAGTCGAACAACGCCGACATGCCGTCCGCCCTGTTGACGGATGCGAAGGAAGCGGATTATCTCCTTTGCGATACTGCCTATACCGCGTTCTTCCCCCTTGGTGACGGGGCCCTTGATACCGCATGCAAGTACTATATCGTGGCGGAGGCCACCAGAGGTGCCGTGCCGGAAGGTCCCGCCTTGAACAGCTCCGCTCGCGGCGTGGAGGGCGCCTTCAAGAGCATCATCATGTACCGCAGTCCGGGGGGCGATGCACACCCCTATACCCGCTTCCAGGGCTCGAATCTTGCCGGTGGCTTGCCAACCGTTTCCGGCTTCCCCCTGCGCGATGCCGACCCCGACCTGCGCTTTACCAAACACTCGTACAACACCGGGACCGACTGGTACTGGCACTCTTGGGAGATTGTCTGTGATTGGTGGAACCAGAGCGCCCGAACGAACTGGCAGTCCACCCCCAATTTGATTTTCAACACTTATGGGGATTACCTGTACTGCAATACCAAAACGTACTATGGAGGCGGATCGTGGACCGACGCAATGTAATGATGAAGAGTCTGTTTGCCCCAGTGGGGACGCTATGTTTCGTGTTCCTCTCCCTCCTTGTCTCCTGTAACGTCGGTCTGGGCGGGCAGGTAGACATGACCGGACCGACGCTTTCCATAACGAGCCCTGCCTATATGGAAGTTGTCCAGCCCGAGGTTCTCATTGAGGGAACCGCAGTCGACAATGTGGGCCTGCGTTCGCTGGAGCTCGTCATTGACGGTGTGGGAACCAGCGGAAGCGTCTGGTTTTGCGACGCGTCGGGCTGGACCTTTAGAGCCACTGCCGATGCCGCCCCTGTTCCGGTGACGGGGGCCACCTGGGTACAGGGGGCAGGCGGTCTTGTCTCCTGGTCTCTCCCCGTTTCGCTGGACCCGGCAGTAGCAGATGGCGAGTACGTCATCACTGCCACCGCAAAGGATACCGCGGGTCTTACCGGTGCCAAGGCTGTCCAGGTGCGAACCGTCGTCTACGACAATATCGAACCGCAGTTCACCCTCAACAGCCCCTCGCTTGAAGTGCCGGACGCAGAGCAGAGCGTCGAGGACATTCTGGCACGTTTTGACGGGTATACCCTGGAAGATCCGGTGGTTATCAGCAAGCTCTTGAATGGTGACATTTCTTTTGCTTGGAACATCGAAGAAGCCAACGGGATTGCAGAGCTTTCCCTGCGTCTGATGGGCACTGGCGATGAAGAAGTCTATTTCGTGGAAGATATCGACAACCCCGGACGCACCGGCTCGTTGGTCATACATGCCGCCGACATCATCGATCCCGCAACCAGTCTGAAGGTGACAGATAAAACCAATCTCCAGCTCGTCGTGGACCTTGCAGACGAGGCCGGAAACCGCGTCGAACACGCCAGCAAGGGCTGGTTCTGCTATTGGCCCGACGCCGACATCCCCTGGACGACCCTCCCGGTGGGGGCGGGAGACCCTGAGGACTCAGCGGTCCAACCCTCTTACGAGCTTACGGGGCAGGCCTTCGACGATGACGGCCTCTCGGAGATAATTATCAGTCTGTACCATTACGGAACAGATACCTTGGTGGAAAGTCCGGAGACTGAGAATCCGCTCGTACTTACTCTTGCCAATGATAACTATCCCAAGTCGAAGACTTGGTCGTTCACGGTTCCCGCAGAGAGCGGGAATTACACCATGCAGGTAGTCTGTATCGATACAAACGTGACCGCTTCCGTGGCCAAGACCGGTCATTTCTTTGTGCAAGACTTGAGCGCCCCCCGTCTGGAATTGAACAGCCCCAATCCGGATGCCCCCCTCTTTGGCAATGCTGCCGCGAGCTTTACCGTAAGCGGCACGGCCTCGGACGATTCGGGTGTAGTGTCTGTCTCGATAGCCTGGATAAAGCCGGGGGCCAGCCAGAGCGAAGAGCAGCTCAAGTACCTCGACCGCAACTACACAGGCTGGAACAGTCCCGGAACCGATGCCGCCGGCAACAAAGTCTGGATGGCGACACTCGGGGACGCTACAGTCCTCGATGGACGCATTTCCCGTACCTTCTCCAAGGAGCTCTCTCTCTTCGACGACCTGGGGATAGACGGCTCCACCCTCTACTTGGGGAACCAGCTTTTTGTCCTGCGGGTCCTGGACACGAACGACAAGGCCAGCACGCTTCTCCTTGCGACAACGGGCGATAGCCTGGCACCAGTTATCATTATCGAAGCGGTTACGGTTGTCAGTGGGGCTACCACGACGCCACCATACACCATTACCGAAAGCCTCATCCTTCCTGCCTTTGCGTCTGACGACAAGGTACGCCTTTCGGGGACCTGGTCCGATGATTCCACCGATGTCTGGAGCGACAAGACGAAAATCGGGCCTCTTTCCGTTAAATGGGGCAGTACTGTCTGTGAGGTAAACCGTAATGCCGACGGCAGCTGGACGACCGATGCCTTTAGCCCGCCCCCCGGAGCGGTAGCCGCTATCGAAGCGGACATGAGCGACTTTGGCGGTAACCGGGGGACGGCCCAAACCTCCTTCCTCGTGGAGACCGACAATCCCGAGCTTGCCCGCATATCGAGCGACATGGATGACGGTGCCTATAACAGCGGGGATATTGACGTCTATCTCGACTTCAACAAGGCCGTCACCTTCTCTGGCGGCACCTCACCCGCGCTCACCCTCTCGAACAGAAGGACCGCTACTTACGTCTCCGGTAATGGTTCTGCCCGCCACCTCTTCCGCTGGACGGTAACGAACGGGAGCGATGACCTAGACCTCGATGTTACTGCCCTCGTTGCCAACGGCAGCACTTGGCGCGACACGGCGACCGACCGAACGGTGGACATGGCGACACTGCCAAGCGGGGTCAACAGCCTTGCGGGGGCCAAGAATATCGCCATCGATACGACGGCGCCCACGCTTTCTTCGTATGAGACCCCCACTGCCGCCGGGAGCTACAATGAGGGGAAAGAGATACTCATTCAGGCGACCTTTAGCGAACCGGTAGTATTCAATACTGATAGCGGGTCGCCGCGCCTCGAGCTCTCGAGCGGGGCAGGCGTGTACGCAAGCTATACCGCCCGTTTGGGCGATAAGCGCTACCTCTTTACGTATACTGTTGGTGCCGACGATACAGCAACGGCTGCTACGGAACTTTCGGTTTTGGCCTTCGATTTGAACGGGGCGGCTATTGCGGATACTGCCTCAAACAGCCTCTTGCTTTCCGCCGGCAGCGCCGGCCCCCTCGACAATGCCATCCTCATCGATACCGATGTACCGGATACTCCTGGTGTCACGGGTATCAGCAGAGGTTCCAAGTATGTGGCCCAAAGCTTCAGCTTGAACGGCGAGGCCGATACCTTGATCGAGTACACGATTGACGGCGGCAGTACCTGGCAGACCTATGTGAGTGCTGTCTCGATAAGCGCCAACGGCACTTACACTGTTCTGGCCCGCCAGACGGATTTGGCCGGGAACCAATCGCCGCCTTCAAGCGCGATCGGCTTTACCCTTGATGCCGGGGAACTCTTGAGCTCCCTCTCGACGACGACCACCGATGGCCGTTACGGGACGGGCACGGAAATCGACATTACATTGAACTTCCGTAAAGTGGTTACGGTAAGTGGGACCCCCGCCCTCACCCTCAATACCAGCCCGGTGCGGCAGGCTGTATATATCGGGGATGGAGCTGTCGCGACAAGCCATACTTTCCGCTACACGGTAAAGGAGGGCGACAGTGCGACGGCCTTGGATGTGACGGCTGATGTGACGGCTGATGTGACGGCTATTGATTTGAATGGGGCGACCTTTAGCGATGCAGACGGGACGGCGGTCAATGACTACGTCAACTTGCCCGCTGTCGGGAACGGCAAGACCCTGGCCGAACAACGCACGATAGATATCATAACGGGCCGTCCTGCAATCTCGCAGGCGAGCATGAGCGGGACAACGCTGACAATCGAGTTTGACCGGGTTGTCTACAAGGGTGCGGGGGACATCGTCCTCTCCATTGTTGATACCGATTACCGCATTCCGGCGGTCATATCGGAAGCGCGCTACAATGAGCTGTATGGCAGGCTGCTTAACGCAACAGTCCAATCGGACTTCGCGGCCGCCTATACCCTGGGTACCAACGGCGCCACCGCAGATGGTGCGCCCGACCTCGACGCCAAGTACGTCCTCGATTGGGATACCAATTTGGACGATAGTGATCTCATTACAATCCTCAAGAACGCCAAAGAGCATCAGGTTGCCATTTCTGTGCTTTCAAGCGCGGTAACGCACTCAACAGACGGTCGTTCTCTCGAGATTGCGCTTACCGGTTCATATGCCCTCCCGGTCAAAGGGGTGACATACGGCATTAACGTGCCGGCGGGACTCGTTATCGACGGGATGTCGGAGGAAAACCTGGAAGATACCGACGAGAGTTTTGTCGCAGACGGTGTCGATGTTCCGCTTATCCGCATCAAGAAGAGCCGGGAAGTCTTGGCCCCGGATGGTGATGCGGTGGTTCGTGCCACCCAGCCCCTTACCGCCCAGCTTCGCATGGATTGCCGTACCCCGGGGGCGACCATTCGCTATACGAGTAGCGATTCGACCCATGCCGCCGAGCCCATTGCCGACACGGTTACCGATGTTCCCCACAATAGCGGGATCAAGCCCGTGGCCCAGCCGGCTCTGGCCCTGCCTGCCGAACCCGATGGTACAAGCCTTGAGTACACGGCCCCGCTTACCCTGGGCTCTGCTGTAGACCTGGAAAATGGTTATCGATACCGCTTCCGGGCCCGGGCAACGTCGGGAGGGCTGTGGTCCCTTGATGCCCACGAGATCGCCTATCGTTCGGTTCTGTCTTTCGATCCAAATGGCGTGGACCTTGAAAGGAGCGATGCAGACGGGTACTCGGATACCCTGACCGAACAGCCCTGGGTGCGTGGAGGCGACTCGGTGGGCAGCACCGTCCTTACCCCCGGGTTCCCCATTTCCTGGGAGACCAGAGAGTACGACAAGGTACGCCTCATGACGCAGGAAACGGTTGACCGTTGGTACTGGGTCTCCTGGGAAGTTTACACGACCGCCTATGTGGGTCTCGTTCTGGGCAGTACCCCCACTGATGCCACTAATGCGACCCTCTATGGACCGAAGATTTGGGGCTGGAACAAGAACGAGTGGGTGCCCTTCAAGGAGTACTATCCCCTCTTCCCAGGCGAGAGTCGTCATCTCCAAGCCAATATCTATGACAACGGCTATACACTTGGTCCTACCACGCTGGGTCGCGGACCCTTCAACTTTGCGACGACTGCAGAAGGCGGTACCGAGGACCGGTTGGATAATCCCTAAGCTGGAAGAAGGCTTCTGGGCCGTATTCTGCGTGCCTTGCTTTGCTATCCTGGCCCCCTGCACGCGCCTTGCGAGTGCAGGGGTTTTTTTCTCCTCTTCTACTCCAGTTCCCGCAGCGAGACATTGGAGATGGTGAGATCTCCTGTCGTTTCGCCAAAGTCGAACTCGAGGCGGGCGGCAGGATCGTCGCCGCCCGTGTTTGCAAGGTCGAAAGAGAATTGTTGGACTTCGCTGTCGAGCGCAGCGCTGGCGGAAGCGATGCTGCCGTAGGGGGCGTAGTTCTGGACGAGGGCCACACGCAGGCTACGCTTCTTGCTTGCCAGGGCACGGAAGGAGAGCCGGTAGGTCTTGCCCTCCTTGAGGGCAATCGCCTGGTTGATTTGCACCTGCCATGCTTCGCCCGCCTTGATAACGTGAGCATTCAAGCCCCGGTGGTCGACGACAAGATCGGCGGCGGCTGCGCTGCTGTCTATCCAGGAGTTCCAGCGCGCCATCCCCTGCGTAAAGTCGCCGTTGACGATGAGCTCGTCTTCCGGGACAAAGACGGGGCTAATGCTGATGCTGTGCGCCATGACAATTTCAAGGGCCGATGAGTCTGAGCGAATGTCGCCGGCCCAGCCGCGGGAAACATGACCCGGGGCGGGGAGGGCCCCGATGCGTACGCGATCGCCCACCCGGTAGCTGCCGCCGGGCGGGTCGAGGACGACGCGGCCACCGGGCGATTCGCTTACCGTAATGGTCTTGGGCTTCCCGTCGTCATCCTGCCAGACACGTACGTAGTCCACGATGAACTCTTGGGGGAAGATGCTGTCGTCAATGGGGGTGGGGTCGCCACCCCAACCTTCGTTTACCGCGCAGTTGAGAATCAGGTAGAACTCCTGGTCGAAGGGCCAGAGACCGGGGTCGACCTCTTCCTGGCGGGGGAGGGTCCAGGTGAGGGTATCGTCAAACCAGAACTCGAGGCGATCCTCGAACCACTGCAGGGTGTAGTCGTGGAAGGCCTCGCGGGCGTCGCCCACGGGTATCTTGTGGCCGCGGCCGCCTTCGGGCAGGCGGTGGTAGCGTTTCCCCGTATGGACATTGTGCTGGATGTGGTCCGGCTCCACCCCGAAGTACTCCATGAGGTCGATCTCGCCGCTTTCGGGCCAGCCGCCGTAGACGCTGTATGTGGGCATGAACCAAATGGCCGGCCAGATTCCGGCGCCGCACGGGAGCTTGGCGCGTACTGAAATCTTCCCGTACTTCCAGTCGCCTTTGAGACGGGTGTGGATGCGCGCCGAGCTATACTCCTTGCCGCCCATATCTTCTTTAAGGGCTGTAATGATGAGCTTCCCGTCTTCAACCCGGCAGTTCTCCGGGCGGCTGTCGCTGTAGTATTGCTCCTCGTCATTGCCCCAGCCGTAGGTGTTGCCGCTGGTATCGAAGCTCCACTTGGCCGGGTTCGGGAGGCCGTCGACGTCGAACTCTTCGGCCCAGACGGGAACCCAGACGGGTTCGCGCTCTTCGACGGGGGGATACCGGACGGCTTCGGTCGACGGGGTTTCACCCTGCGCCGTGCTTGCGCAGGAAGCGAGGGTGAAGACCATAAGGGATAAAAAGGCGGATGCGACTATCAGTCTGGATCTCTTTGAACGTAAAAACATGCGGGCCTCCAAGGATAAGTATAACGCGAAAAACGATTGAAGTGCCCCCTGTTCCCGACTGCTTTGACGGGCTATACTGGAGCACATGAACAGTTTGAACGCCTGCGTCGAGGCCCTCGTCGATTCGTACGGGGCCTATGGGCTCATCAACCACTCGGGGGGACCGAACCTCCCCAGCCGTGACGACATCGCGGAGATCCTGCGCGATCTCGATGCACTCCTCTTTCCCGGCTTTCGCTCGATGGAGTGTCTGGATGAGGGGAGCCTTGGCATGCTCACGGCCGAGCGCGTCCAGCGCGTCGCCCGCCGTCTTACCCGCGAGGTCGAAAAGAGCCTCGCCTTCCAGTGCCGGGTCGGGCACTTCAACTGCAAGGGCGAGGGCTGCCTGGCCATGGGGCGCAAGGTGGTCGAGGACTTTTTTGCAGATCTCCCCCAGATTCGCCGGGTCTTGGCGATGGACGTAATGGCGGCCTTCAAGGGCGACCCCGCGGCGAAGAGTGTCGAGGAGGTCATTGTGGCCTATCCCGGGTTTGAAGCCATCGCTGTTCACCGTATTGCGCATTATTTTTGGGAGCGGCAGGTGCCGCTTATCCCGCGCATGATGAGCGAATTCATCCACGGTAAGACCGGTATCGACATTCACCCCGGTGCGACAATTGGCGAGAGCTTCTTTTTGGACCACGGGACGGGGGTCGTCGTTGGCGAGACCTGTGTTATCGGGCGCAATGTGAAGGTCTATCAGGGGGTAACCCTGGGCGCCTTGAGCGTGCGAAAAAACGAGGCTGATAAAAAACGCCACCCCACCATAGGCGACGATGTGACCATTTACGCCGGGGCCACCATTTTGGGTGGCTGCACGACGATTGGAGACCGCTGTACCATTGGGGGCAATGTCTGGATTACCGAGTCGGTGCCGGATGATACCATGGTCATTATCAAAGGTGTGGAGCACGAGGTGCGTACCCGTGAGGCGCCCTTGGTAGATACTTCCTGCGGGGTGTAAGCCGGGAACCGTGATAAACGAAGGGGCTGCCGCAACACGGGTGTTGCGGCAGCCCCTTTTTTTTGGTCGAAAGTGCGCAATTGAACGGCGACAGCTCCCGTTCCCAGGGCTACTGGCTGTTTCGCAGGGCGAGGGGTGCGCCCAGAAGCTCGCTCATGATTACTCCTTGAGCCAATGGCGAGAGCCCGGCGAGGCGCTCTTCGAGGCTGCGGTGGCTCTGTGCCTTTTCCACGGAGCTCTGTATGTCCTCGCTGCTGCGCTTCGGCGGAGGCACTGTTGCACTTGCGCTGGCAGCGGCGCCAGCCGCCACCGGTTTTGCCCGATACGTTCCGGTGTTGTCCGCTTCTTGCCGGTCGCTGCGGTCCTTTTCGTATGAGGCTTCGATGTCGTAGCGCAGCTGTGCGGCCGTTCTGGGGGCCTCGCTCGCTTCGCTAAGGGGCCGAGAGAAGACCTGGTGACTTGCAGCCAGTGCCGTCTTCTTTTTGGCCTCCTCCTCGCGTGCGTAAGCGTCTGCCTTAGCGCGCAGGGCTGCCAGTTGCCGGGCTCGCGCCCCGTCGTCCTCGTCGACACTCAAGCGGTGGGCGGAAAAGCCGTCATCATCATTCCGGGCGATACGTGCTGCAGGGGAGGTGGGGCTTTGAAGCGTCGCTTGGTTCCCGCGTTCCTCTTCGCCAAAGAACTTCGAGAGGATACCGCTCAAGTTGGGGGTATCCACCGTGTTCTCCGGGGTGGTGCCCGGCTTCCTGTTAGCGCTGTCCGCCGCTTTCTTTTTTGAGGCGAGCACCCGTATCCCTATGACTATAGCAATCGGGATAAGGGACAGGATTGTCGAGATAATCTCGTCCATGCTATTTGCCTATGTTCGAGCGCATGTCGGTATCGGCCTGGATGTTCTTGAGGCGGTAGTAGTCCATAATGCCCAGCTGGCCCTTCTTGAAGGCCTCTGCGATGGCCAAGGGAATCTCTGCCTCTGCCAGGACGACCTTGGCTCGGTTTTCCTGTACGAGGGCGATCATCTCCTGCTCCTGCGCTTGGGCTGCGGCACGGCGTTTTTCCGCCTCTGCCTGGAAGCGGCGCTTGTCGGCCTCGGCCTGGTCTGCCTGGAGTTTCGCGCCTACGTTCGCGCCCACGTCAATATCGGCAATGTCGATCGAGAGGATTTCGAAGGCGGTTCCCGCGTCGAGGCCCTTTTCGAGGACGCGCTTGGAGATATTGTCGGGATTCTCGAGGACGGCCTTGTAGGATTCTGATGAGCCGATGGTCGTGACGATGCCTTCGCCAACGCGGGCGATGATAGTCTCTTCGGTTGCGCCACCGACGAGGCGTTCGATGTTGGCGCGTACGGTTACGCGGGCTTTAACCTGGAGCTGGATGCCGTCCTTGGCGACGGCGTCGATGGTCATTTTGCCCTTGGTCGAGTCGGGACAGTCGATGACCTTGGGGTTGACGCTCGTCTTTACCGCTTCGAGGACATCGCGACCGGCGAGATCGATGGCCGCCGCGCGCTGGAAGGGCAGGGGAATATTGGCCTTGTTGGCGGCGACAAGGGCCTGGCTTACACGCAGGACGTTGCCACGGGCGAGGAAGTGGGTTTCGAGCATGTCCGAGTTGATGTCGATGCCGGCCTTCGAGAGCATGATGCGCGCATCGACGATGGTCGCCGGGTTGACGTGACGCAGCCACATGCCGATGAGTTTGCCGATGCCGACGGCCGCCCCCGAGAGCAGGGCGCGGAACCAGAGGCCGAAGAACTTGAAGAAGAGAAGCAAGAGACCCAGGGCGATGAGCCCGAGTACGGCGATGAGAATGAGCAGAATGATATCCATGGAAACTCCTTTTTTAGTGCCGCCTTTGCAGCCGCACGATATGCGATATGTGTGTCACGAGGCCCGTGAGGGCCGGTGCATCAGCCTTTCTTTTCCACCAGGATTTTTGATCCCTGTACCTGTATTACCAGAACGGGGGTGCCCGCTTCGAGGAAGGTCCCGTCTGTCTCGACGTCCCGAACGATGCCGTCGATGCGGGCCTTGCCCACCGGCCTCATAATCGTCGTCGCAACGCCTTCATGGCCAACAAGGGGATGGGGCGCTGCTTCGCGGTGCACGAGGTCGTCGTCCTGTGTGTGTCTGTTGCGCGCTTTTTGGCGATGGCCCGTCTCCTCTTCCGGGACCGGATCGGGAGCGCCTTCTTCTGCCGCGGTGCCCTGAATCGTCGTCGTAAGGGTAAGCGCCCGGAAGAGGCGGATGCGGTGGCCCGAGAGAAGGAGCCCCGCGATGCCGATGATGGCCGTAAAAACGCCCACCGCAACGACGAGGACGTTACGCCCCATAAGATTCCACTGCCAGGGGAGGGCGGGGATGATGAAGTCCTGCATCGAGAGGATGAGGGCTGTGGCTATAAGGAGTATGCCGCTTATACCGGCGACCCCGAAGCCGGGAAGGAGGAATAATTCGACGGCGAGGAGGGCAATGCCCAAGAGGAAGAGGATGAGTTCGAGGCTGCCAACGGTGCCCAAGAGGAGGCCCGAGCCAAAGACAACGAGAAAGGAAACGAGGGAGATTACCCCGAAGATACCGAAACCGGGGGCGTTGAGCTCGAGGTAGAGGCAGACGAGGGCGATGAGGATGAGTATGGTCTGTATCGCGCTTGAGGTAAGGAAGGCGACGATGCGGTCGCTGATCGTCATGATTGTTTCGACCGGAACCGGCGCGGCTCCCAAGGCCCCCAGGAGGGTTTCATTGTCGTCGGCGATGCCACGCAGGAGGCCGTAGCGCAGGGCTTCTCCTGCAGTAAGGGAGAGGAGCTTGCCGCTGGCACTTACGAGTTTGACGCGTTCTATATTTGCATTTTTTTGCGCTTCCATGCGCTCCAGTTCGTCCAAGGGGATAAGGCGGGTCGCCCCGTCAAGGTTGATTTCCCATATTTCAACGTCGTAGTCGACCATGGCCAGGGCAAGGAGGGGAGGGTGCCCGTTTTTTTCTGCTATGGCGGCCATCTGCGAGCGGACGGCGCTTACGGTTTTTTCGCCGGCGCCCTCGCTCTGTCCGCTGGGGCCCACCGTTATTGGGGCCGCTGCGCCCATCGAGGTGCCATTGGCCATGTAGATGTCTTTGCAGGAGAAGGCGATGAGGGCCCCTGCCGACCAACTGACGCCCATGGAATCGGGGCCTCCGCGTACCCAGGCGATCGTCCCGGCCGTGTCGACCGAGCCGATAAAGGAACTTATCTGGAGGGCGGTGTCGACGCGGCCGCCAAAGGTGTCGATATCGTATATGAGCCAGGAGGCCCCGGCATCCAGGGCGCGGCGGGTTTCACGCCGGATAAAGGCGAGGACGGGTTTTTCGATGTCGCCGCGGATGGGGATGATCCAGGCGCTGCCTGCTGCCCGTGTTTGATCGGCAGCGTCTGCGAAACCGGTGGCCTCTGTCGAAGGGGCATCTGTCATGCGGGATGGGGATTCGACGGCCGGAAGGCCGGAAACCGTCAGGGCGAGGAATGTGCCCAAAAGGGCACGACGCAGCGCACGAACGAGGGGGCGCGGGCTGGAACTATCAGTTTGCATACCTTTACTATACCAGAAAATTCGCCCCGCGGCCAATCTTTCGTGCTGTACGGTCTGCTCCTCGCACGGGTATACTCCTTTTGATGGAAACAGCATTTATTCTGATAGTTGTCGCCGCGGCGTTTCTCTTTGTCTTTCTGCTGGTCCTGCTCGTACGGGGCGCCCGCCGATCGCCGGACGGTCGCGCAGCAGAGGGCCGCCTGGTGCTCGAGGAGTTTCACCGCTCGCGGGAAGAGACGCGGCAGGTCTTGAACGAGGCCTTTTCCCTGCAGGCGAATCAGTTGCGTGACCTGCGCGAGGAGATTGCGCGCTTCGGGCAGGGAAACGACACACGCCTTGAGGCCCTGCGTGAGACGGTCGACCGCAAGCTGGGTGACATCCAGCGGGACAATGCGGCGCGTCTTGAACTCATGCGAAAGACCGTGGACGAAAAGCTCGGGCAAACCCTCGAACGGCGCCTGGGTTCTTCCTTCAAGTTTGTCGGGGACCGCCTCGAGCAGGTGCAGGCCGGTTTGGGCGAGATGCGCACCCTGGCCGCCGGGGTGGGCGACCTCAAGCGGGTCCTGGCCAATGTGAAGAACCGGGGCAGCTGGGGCGAGGTGCAGTTGATAAGCATCGTTGAGGACCTCCTCGCCCCGAACCAGTACCGCTTGAACACCCCGGTCCAGGCGGGGAAGGGTGAACGGGTGGAGCTCGCCATTGTCCTGCCCGGGCGTGGAAAGGACGAGGCACCGGTGCTCCTGCCCGTGGACGCCAAGTTCCCCAAAGAGGACTACGAGCGCCTCGTGCTCTGCCGCGAAAGCGGTGACGAGGCGGGGGCGGCGGAGGCGCGCAAGGCCTTCGAGCGGCGGCTCAAGCTGTCGGCCAGGGAGATTGCCACAAAGTACCTGGTTCCGCCGCACACGACCGATTTTGCGGTGATGTTCTTGCCCGGCGAGGCACTCTTCGCCGAAGCTCTGTCCACGGGGGAGCTTGCGCGGGCCATCCAGAACGAGTACCGGGTGGTCCTCGCCGGCCCCACCACCTTTGCGGGGCTCCTGTCGAGCCTGCGGATGGGTTTTCGCAGTTTGGCGGTGGAGCGGCGCACGAGCGAGGTCTGGCAGACCCTGGTCGAGGTGCAGCGGGAGTTTGTCCACTTTGGGGATCTTATCGAGAAGACGCGGAAAAAGTTGCAGGAGGCCGGGGACAGCCTGGACGGGGCCTCGCGGCGATCCGGGCGTATTCAAAAGCGTCTCGATCGATTGGGCGACTTGCCGGATATTCCGGGCCCGCCCGTCTGACAAGCCGGCCCTGTTTGCAGGCCCGCCCCTTTGACAAGGCTGTCCTTTTGATCGGGTGGGCAGCTGGCCCGTTAGTTGTGTAGCTCGGGGACGCTGTCGTACAGGTGGGCGAGTTCCTCCGCAATGGAACGGTTCCCGCTGGCGATGGCGCGAATCTCGTCGCTTGATGCATTGAAGGCCGTGACGACGGCCGGGTCGAAGTGGGTGCCGGCGCTCGCGTTGACATAGCGAATGACCTCTTCGAAGGGCAGGGCATCCTTGTAGGGGCGTGGGCTGAGCATGGCGTCAACGACATCCGCGACGGCGACAATGCGCGCGGCAAGGGGAATCTCTTCGCCCTTGAGCTTTGCGAGGTAGCCGTCGCCATCCCAGTGTTCGTGGTGATAGAGGATTATGTCGCGGGCGAGCGGATCGACGTCGATGCTGGAGAGTATGCGTTCCCCTATTGCGACGTGCTGTTTGATCGTCTCGAACTCTTGCGGGTCGAGGCGGGCGGGTTTTGTGAGAATGTCATGCGGAATCCCCGATTTCCCGATGTCGTGAAGGGGGGCGTAGAGGCGGATGCGTCGGGTTTCATTTTCCTCAAGCCCCAGGGCGCGGGCGAGGATGGTGGCGTAAAAAGCCACCCTCTGGACATGGCCATAGGTAGCGGGATCGTCTTCGTGGGCGCTGTTTTCGAGGGCAGATACAATAGCCAGATTGAGTTTTTCAACTTGCGAACGCAGATAGCGAACTTCCCGCTCTGCCTCGTAGAGGGAAAGCGCTTTCCCAACTGCGAGGGCGAGATCGTTGCGATCCCAGGGCTTCTTGATGTAGCGAAAGAGCCCTGCTTGATTGATGGCAACTGCAAGGGCTTCGATATCGGTATACCCCGTCAAGAGAATGCTGTAGAGGTTGGGAAGGATCTTGCGGGCTTCGACCATGAGCTCGTGGCCGTTCATGCCGGGCATGCGCTCATCCGTAACGAGGACTGCCGGCTCGTCACCATCGGCAAGCAGTTCTTTCATGAGTTCCAGGGCTTCCATGGCCGAAAGCGCCGATTCAACTTTATATGAGGGGAAGGCTGCGCGCAATTCTTGCTTGAGGCTCACCGTGATGATGGCCTCGTCGTCGACGCACACGATGTAGCGCTCATTCATGATACCCAGCTTACGGCAGTTTTACCGTAATGACAATACGGAAAAACTCCTATATTGGTTTTGTCAGCGAGAGGGTTTGTGGTAGATGAGCTCGTCGGGGCCCGCTTCGTACTCCAGTTCATCGTCGATGGCCATGCGTTTGAGGGCAGTAGCTGCCTCCTCTACAGAACACCCGGCCGCCTTGGCCAGCCGTGAAGCGCCAAGGGCATTGCCCGTGCGGCGGAGCATCGTTTCTATCTGTGCCCGCGTTACGCCCCGGGAGCGGGAGCCCCCGAAGGCGCGCGCGAGCGCGCGAAAAAGACCCATCAGCTAAAATCGTAGCGAATTTTTCCGTCGCTCGTTACGCGTTCGGTCGCCACACCCCTTTCGACAAAATTGTTGAGTATCTCTTCTGCCTCTTCGAGGCTCAAGCTCGTATTGAGGATAACATCCTTGGTGGAGAGTTCCGGCATGCGGCGGGCGAGACTGAGTATCTGTCGCTCGGGACTTACCGTACGCTGGAAGGCGCTCGTAAATTGGGAGAATCCGGCAAAGTGATCGGAAAAGTGGGGGTTGGGTGCGTAATTGCTCTGATAGTACCCATGCATGGCGTTGTACTCATCCACCTTGGTACCCAGGGTGAAAAAGTCCAGAATCCAGCCGATGCCAAAAAACCCGCCGGTGAACAGCCAAATAATCCCCGATGGAATTTTTTCCAAGTAAAAGCGATGAAAGCCGAGTACCCCGGCAAACAACCACAAAATGTACGCAATTGCCTTGGATTTCATGAGTCCTCCTGTTGCGTGCCGCCTGAATTTTCAGCGCAGCGTGCGAGCCCTGTAGGCCTCGCTAAAGATACGGCGCGCTCAATGCACCGCCGTTCCCTTATAACATACTGTCATTTTTGCCGGGGAACAAGCCGCCGGGAGATGTTTTTCGATAGTGTTGAGGGAAAAAAGGATGGCGGCGGCAAGGAGGCGAGCCGCCGCCATCAGGTTAAAGGGATACACTGTCACCCGTATACTATCGCAATGAGCGTACGGTATCTATAAGGAATTTACACTACTGCATCGGGAAGTAATCCCCTACGATACATGGGGGTCTCATTTGGGCAGAGGCTCATGATCCGCCGGATGCCTTCTATACGCTCTGTAGGGTCGTGGGTAACGTGGAGGGCGGTGGTGAGCCCCAAAGCGAGCACTTCTCCCAGGATGTCCAGGACCTGTGTTCGACTTGCCCGGTCGAGTCCCTGGCAGGGCTCGTCGAGAATGAGCAGGCGGGGCAATTTGATGAGTGCGCGCAAAATGATAATGACGCGTTGTGGCCCCCAATCCAGCGAGGCGAATGCGCGATCTTCCTGGCCTGCGAAACCGGCGAAGCCGAGCCAATGGCGGGCGAGCAGGCGAGTGCTTTCGCCCATGGGCTGATACAGGCCAATGCTGTCGTGCAAGCCCGACGCCAAGACTTCGTCCAGGCGGGTGTCGCCCAGCAGGCGGTACTCGCGGTGTACGTGCCAGGAGACCTGTCCCATCTCCCGTTTGAGGTCCCATATTGTCTCGCCCGAGCCTCTTTTTCTGCCCATGATGTAGACATTATTGGAGAATGCCTGGGTGTTTTCGCCGCTGACAAGACCCAGAAGGGTCGTCTTGCCGCTCCCGTTGGGGCCCTCGAGCCGCCAGTGTTCGCCCTCCCGAATGTGCCAGCAGACGTCGCGGAGGACCTGGTGTTCGCCCCAGCCCACGTTTACGTTTTCGAGTGCGATCAGCGGGGTGGCAGTGCCGTCAAAATCGGCAAACAGGGAGGCCCCAAGCCCTTCCTGGGCGTGGGCTTCGGTGGCGAGTTGGCGAATTTCTGTTGCGAAGTTGCTGCGGTCCTTCTTTGGGGTCGCGCCGTTTGTTGCCCGGGGACATCCCTCTCCTGCATGGACAATCTGCGGCCCGTCGAGGACGAGTGCGTGGTCGAAGTTTTGCTGCGTCTGGTCAAGATCGCGTTCAATACTGATAGTTGTCGCCCGTGGCCTCTTGGCCTGGGGGCCGGGCCCCCAAAGGCTTTCGTTTTGCCATGTAGCGAGAGCTTCCCGCATCGTCTGGCGACTGCGTTTGTCGAGGGCGTCAAAGAGTTCATCCAGGATGAGGAGATCCGGCCGCGACAGGAGGCAGCGGGCGAGGAGGCTGCGGCGCAGCTCCCCGGTCGACAGGAAGCGCAGGCCGCGGTCGAGGAAGGGCTCGAGCGCACACAGGGCGATGATGCGTTCTGCTTCCGCAGGGAGGGGAAGCGGGGTGATTGTATCAGGGGGCGTGTTCTGCAGGCTGTCTGTGTGCTGGTCTCTGTGGTCCCGGTATCCGGCAGCGAGAAATTCGCGCACGCTGCGCCCCCTGGCGATTCCGCCCTCGACAAATTCGGAGTCATCGTTGCGCAGCTCCTCCTCGATGAGGGCGGCCATATCGTCAAAAGAGAGCGATACGACGCAGAGCGGGTGCTTGTCCCCGTGCTGTGGGCTGCCTGCTTCGAGGCCCTTTTTCAAGGATATCGCCATGCGCGAGAGGCGTGAATCGCTGCGGTCAACCCAAATCCAGCGTTCTCCCCGACCCGGCGTCAATGAAAGCTTGGCGGGGAGTCGGAGTTCTTCGAGTTTTTGATCCAGGTCTTCGGGGATACTGCACAGGAGTTCGCCTTCTCCTTTATGCATGTCGTCGTCCCCCACAGTCTTTTTCCATGATGTCTGCAAGGGCTTCCCGCATACGGGCTCCCCGGGGGCCGCCCCCCGTCTTTCGCTGTATGAAGCCAATGTCGTAGTCGCCCAGGGCCGGGCAGGCGAAGGGTTCGAGGCCGTCTGCAAAGGGGCCCTGTTCGAGCACGAGCGAGGGGACAAGGCCTATGCCCAAGCCCAGCCGTACGAGGGCGAGGAGGGCTTCGTTCCCGGCGGTCTCTGCGGCGATCTGCGGGGCGATGCCCGCTTTCCTCTGGGCCCGGTCGAGGCGCTCGCGCGCGAGGCCGGCCCGCGGGAGTATGAGCGGAATTGCTTCAAGATCTTCAAGGCGGGCCGGGTTCGAGAGATGCCAGGGGCCCCTTGTGCTGCTTGCGAATACGAGGGGGGTGCGATAGACAGACCAGGAATCGAGGTCCGGGTAGCCGCCCGCCGGCAGGGCCGATACGGCGATATCGGCCTGTTCCTCGCGCACCCTGCGGGCGCCCTCTGCCGGGTCGCCGGTTTCCACCTCGAGGCGCAGCGAGGGCCATGTGCGGTGGAGAGCTTCGGCAAAGGGCGGCACAATTGAATAGCAGGCGGTAACCGACGCGTAGAGGCGGACGCTGCCCCCCAATTGGCCGGCGCTCGCGGCCAAGCGTGCGGGGAGGTCTCCGCGGCGCAGGAGGACTTCCTGCGTAAACGAGAGAAACTCTTCCCCTTCGCGAGTCAGGCGAACCGTGCGCGTGTCCCTGTCTATCAGTCTGTACCCCGATTCCGCCTCGAGACGCGCGACGAGGCGACTGAGGGCGGATGGGCTCATGTTGAGGGCAGCCGCGGCATGTGCGAAGTGTTTTTCGCGGGCCAGGACGCGAAAGGCGGCGAGTTCGTGAAAATCCATGGCGCCATCCTGCCGTAAAGACAGGCCGTGGGCAAGCGGTCTTGCAGAGAGCTCGCCGGGGAATAATACTTGAGGCATACACCATGAATGTGCCATGTCTTTCGTTGAATATTTTTTGCATGATCTTCGCGTTGGTTCCGGCGATCGGGCTCAAGGGGCGTCTGCATGCCCCCTCTGCTCGAGGGGCTCTTTTTGTCTTGATGGCTGTTTCTGTTATTCTCATGCTCGCCCTCGAGAATCTGACCATGGGGCTCGATGATTTGCCCCATCCTCCGCGGATGGGAATCTACATCGCGAATGCCTTTTACTTTATTTTACATCCTCTGCCCAGTTTGAGTTTCATTCTCTATGCCGACTACCTCATTGCCCCGCGTCAAAAGGTATTCGGGCCGGTGGCCCTCCTGGTCTTGGGATATACCCTTTTCAATACCCTGCTCTTTTTCCCCATTCCCGCCATCGCAGGGAGCGTCCTTCAACTCGCCTGGCAGGGCATGAACTACATTTGGCCCGGGGCCTGTGTGTCCCTGCTCATTCTCTATGTCCAGATGCAGATGCGGGAGCTCAACGAGGATTACCTTACGAGCGCATTCAACAGGCGATACCTTGACTACTATCTTGCCTCGCGCATGAATACCTGGACACCCTCCCGCGGTTTTGCGGGGCTCATGATCGATATGGACGATTTTAAGGGAATAAACGATCGTTTCGGGCATGCGGCCGGGGACCAGGCCCTGGTGGTTGCGGTTGAAGTGATTCAGCGGGCCCTGCGCCATATGGATGTCATCGCCCGTTTTGCGGGCGATGAGTTTGTGGTTGTCCTCGAAATGGGGGAACGCGCAGATTATCAGAGTGTGATTGCACGTATTTACCAGGAGATAGGGAAAGAAAACAGGGAGCGACGCTGTGCCTGTCCCCTGTCCTTCAGTATTGGGGGGGCTGTGTACAGCCCGGTGCGTCATCGGGACGCGCAGGTTTTTTTTCGGGCGATCGACCAGGATATGTACCGCGAAAAACTCTACCGCAAGGCCTTGGTGCCGACACTCGGGGAGTAGCGGGGTCTTTTTGCCGCTGCCAAACAGCCATGGGGGGACCCGCTCCCGGAGGACGCGGTGCGGAGAGAACTATCAGTATAAATGATTAATATGCAATACTGAAGTGAGAATATTTCACTTTACGCACGTATCGCTTTTTGATATACCTATGGTGGCCCCGGGTCTGTCCTGCGGGTACATGACGGGGTTCCGGCGGGCATGTTTGCGTTCGCGACCGGGCCCACAGGAGCATACCATGAATTACTTCAATTCGATCCCCTGGCGCGTGGCCCTCATGCAGCTTGGCACCTGCCGCTTTATGGAGAAGGCTGAACTCTGTGAAGGCGTTGTCGCGCTCAAGGGCAAGAAGATCGTCATTGTGGGCTGCGGCGCACAGGGCCTCAATCAGGGTCTCAACCTGCGTGACAGCGGGCTCGATGTGAGCTACGCCCTGCGCAAGGAGGCCATCGCCGAAAAGCGCGCCAGCTGGAAATCGGCCACCGAGAACGGCTTTACCGTGGGCACCTACGAGGAGCTCATCCCCTCTGCCGACCTCGTGGGCAACCTTACCCCGGACAAACAGCATTCCAACGTAATCGCGGCGGTCATGCCCCTCATGAAGAAGGGCTCGTCGCTCTGGTACAGCCACGGCTTCAACATTGTTGAAGAGGGCATGCAGATTCGCAAGGATATCACCGTTGTGATGATGGCTCCCAAGGGTCCGGGTACCGAGGTTCGCACCGAGTATTCGCGCGGGTTCGGCATCCCCACCCTTATTGCCGTTCACCCGGAAAACGACCCCGAGAACAAGGGCTGGGCGATTGCCAAGGCCCTCGCCTGCGGAACCGGCGGCGACAAGGCCGGTGTTCTGGCGTCGAGCTTCGTCGCCGAGGTCAAGAGCGACCTCATGGGCGAGCAGACCATACTCTGCGGCATGCTCCAGACCGGCAGCCTCCTCTGCTTCGACAAGATGGTGGAGAAGGGTATCGACAAGGCCTGGGCCGCCAAGTTCATCCAGTTTGGCTGGGAGCGCATCACCGAGGCCCTCAAGTTCGGCGGTATCACCGGCATGATGGACCGCCTCTCGAATCCCGCCAAGCTCAAGGCCAACGCCCTGTCCAAAGAGCTCAAGGCCATCATGGCTCCCCTGTACCAGAAGCACCAAGATGATATTATCAGCGGGAAGTTCTCCTCGACGATGATGGAAGACTGGGCCGCCGGCGACAAGGACCTCCTCGCCTGGCGCGAAGCCACCGGGAAGACCGCTTTCGAAAACACTTCTCCCGCCAGCGTCGATATTGACGACCAGGAGTACTTCGACAAGGGTATCCTCATGGTCGCGATGGTCAAGGCCGGCGTCGAGCTCGCCTTCGAGACCATGGTCGATGCGGGCATCAAGCCGGAGAGCGCCTACTACGAGAGCCTCCACGAGACCCCCCTTATCGCCAACCTCATTGCGCGCAAGAAGCTCTACGAGATGAACAAGGTTATCAGCGATACGGCAGAGTACGGCTGTTACCTCTTCGACAATGCCTGTCGCCCCCTGCTCAAGGACTTCATGGCAAAGGTCGACACCGATATCATCGGGAAGGGCCTTGTCGTCAAGACCAACGCGGTCTCCAACCGCGAGCTCGTCCAGGTCAACGAGGAGATCCGCAATCACGGCGTCGAAAAGATCGGCAAGGTCCTGCGGGCCTACATGACTGCGATGAAACCGGTTGTTTGAGCGACATCCTGTCGCTCAAACAACTTGGCCGAATGCGCCTCGCGCATTCGGCTATATGGGAGCAGCGTACATCCTTGTACGCCGCTGAGGTGACGTCCTGTCACTCTTTCAACATGGTCTGTCGCTCTTGTGTGATACATGAAAAAGCCCCGCGGGCGGGTGCCTGCGGGGCTTTTTGTTTGTTTTAAAGCCTGATGTTGATGCCGGGCGACGGTCCGTTTCCGTCTATACCGCCTCTTCGCCGGCGACTGACTGGGGGCCGGGTGCTGCCGCTTCAATCGAGAGTTCCTCGTTGTGCATGCCCAGAACCTGGTCGCGCATGGTGTCAATCGTCTTGCGATTGACTTCTCCAAGGGTCTGGAGCTTCTTCGAGATGTCCTGTACGACGTCGAATCGCTTGGCCATTTCCGCTGTTTCGGTGAGGACCCGCTCTGCGATTGACAAAATGGAGGTAATGCCTTCGCTGGAACGCTCGATGCTCGTCCTGGACTCGACGACCGTCTGTTCGGTGTTGCGGGTAAGGGCGGCAACCGTCTCGACGGCCTGCATGACGTCGTTTGAACCGCTGGAGACTTCGCGCACACTCAAGAGGAGCTCGTGAATCATGTCGGCGAGCCCCTGAATTTCGCCGCCGACGTTTTGGAAGAAGGACAGTATGTCCTGATTCTGCTCTGCGACCTTGAGGATTGCCTCCTGGGTCTCCTTGAGGGCTGTCGAAATGACGCGCGAACTGTTGGCCGCTTCATGGGACAGGTTGCGAATCTGCCCGGCTACGACGGCAAAGCCCCGTCCATGCACCCCGGCGTGGGCAGCCTCGATGGAGGCATTGAGCCCCAAGAGGTTGGTGCGTTCGGCAACATCCTCTATGAAGGCACTCTTTTCGATCATGCGCATGGCCAGGGTTTGGACCTGCTCGATCGAGGTTCGGATTTCCGCGAGCTTTACTTCGCCGGTCGAGGCAAATTCTGCCATGCGCTGGACGGCTTCTCCCTTTTGGCTGGCCTGTGTCCCCATGTTTCCAACGGCACTGGCCATCTGCTCTATGGCAGAGGAGGCATTGCCCACTTGCAGGGTGTACGACTCGAGGGTTTCCTGCATGGCTATTTGCCGTTGAACGGCAATGCTGTTTTCTTTCGACGAGCTGTCCAGCGCTCGCGAGAGTTCCTCCATGCCATCGACAATCTGGTCGACCCGGCCGGATACATCGACGATGGCCTCGCGGGTATTGTTGGCCCCGCTCGCCATGTCTTGGGCAATTTCATCGGCACTGCGCTGGCAGGTGCTTATGGCGGATGACAGGAGGCTGTACTCGTTGCGCGAGCGCACCATTTGCGCTTCTATGGTCGCGATGAGGTTTTTCTGGCTGCGGGTAATGAGGGCGGCGAAGACCGTGCCAATGCCGGTAAGCAGTATGGTCATGAAGAGGTTCTGGACCGCCAAGGTCGTGACGACCTTTCCGTCTGCCGGGAAGGCATCGATGAAGTAGAGGGCCAGGATACCCGCGACGTTGAGGACCCCGGTAATGACGGCCAGGTACATGTTGGTCGAAAGGAGGGCGGTGACTATCAGCATGAGGCCGCCGATTGTTCCCCAGACGTAGGTCTCGTAGACATTCTTGTAGGCGTCGAACTTGATCGCCACGAACAAGATGGCCCAGAGCCCGTAAATGATGAGGGCGGATGCCAATGTGGGTTCTTCGCGGCGGAGCAGGTAGAGAGAACACGCTGCGAGCAAACCGTAGACAAGCCCGGTCGCACCGGCGACGACAGCGCCGGTGAAAATCATGACCCCGCCAGTGATAACGGCGAGAATCCCCAAAAATACGGCCGTCCAAGCGACCATGCGCGTTTTGCTTTTGACCAAGAGGGAAGAGTGCTCGTAGGGCGCAAGAACGCGTTTGATAACTTTAAAAGGTATAGCTGCCATGTCGTTAATATAGAACCAAAGCTGCTGTATCGCAATGAGTATAGCCGTTTTCGGTACAGATTCGACAAAAAAGGGGCGCTTTTTGGCTTTTACGCCCGTTCAGGCTTCTTTTGCCCGAAGCCCTTGTTTTCCTGTTTCGGCTGGCTCACAAATGGCGAAGGTGGCTTGAACCGCGTGTCGTATCCCCTGCAAACCGTCCTTCAAGAGGGCGGTGATGAAGGGCCGGCCGATAAGGACTTCCTTTGCCCCAAGTGCCCGCGCGATCTGGCGGTCGCGGGCAAAGCGTATGCCCCCGTCAACCCAGATTTCCCCGCAGTGGCGGGCGAGCATGGCCCCGTGTTCGGCGAGGAAGTCGGCCGTGGCGCCGCGGCGGGTTTCGATGCGGCCGCCGTGGTTCGAGACGACCACCACATCGGGTTTGAGCTCGCGGACGAGTTCGAGGTCTTCGAGGGTGAATACCCCTTTTATGGCAAAGGGCCGCTGTGCAGCCTTGGCCAAAACCCGCAGGCTGTAGGCGTCTTTCTTTTCCAGCTGCACGCGGTTTCGCATCGTCAATATGTTGTAGGAGTCGATATCCACGCCCAAGTACTCGGCCTGTTCGCGGGCCCAGTCGAAGCGTTCGAGAATGCGCTCGTTGGGGTAGGGCTTGCAGAATACCGCGCCGCGCGCACCGGCCGCTTCAAGGGCCTCGATACCGTAGCGCAGCTTCTCGTCGGGGACGCCGTCGCCTATGGCGAGGGCCACATCCGCACAGAGGGCCGCGTCGATGATGGCGCGGTAAAAGGGGGCCTCGCTCCCGAATCCGATATTTTCAACCGAACCGGTGATGGGGGCCAGGCGCATGTCGGCCGCAGGGCTGTCCTCGTTCACCAGATGTGCGTAGTTAACCCATGCCGCGCAGTTTGCCTGGAAGTTGGCGCTCTCGAAGGCGCCGCCCATGCCGGGAAGCTCTCCCGTGCATCCGTGCCCGTCGCAGACGGGGCAAAAATGGCATTTGGCCTGTATGTTCATGGTACGTCCTTACCCCATTATCGGCATTGATACTTCCATCCTACACTCCGATCTCGCCAGCGGCAAGGGAACAGCTCGGGCGCAGATGGCCGCCGTCTGTGCGCAGGAAGCGCAGGAAGAAGCCGTCGCTCGCCCCGCTTCCATAGCCCAGCGCGACTGTAACGCGGTGTTTCCCGGCCGCGCACTGTACGGGTGCGCGGAATTCGTCCTGTGTGGCGAAGGGGGGGAAGGTGTCAGACTGATAGATAAGCTCCGCATCAATCCACATCGAGAGCGGCCCGTCGTGGCCGATAAGCGCATCCATCGTCATGTCCTCCGGGCAGAAGAGCTCCGAACGGCAGATGGCGATACTTCCGGGGCCCGAATCCTTGAGCCCCGGCACCTGTACCTTCCACCAGCCGTCAAAGAAGCGCCGCAGCGGCCGGCCCTCGGGTTCGGGCAGCGCGTCGGTCTGTCCCTTCCCGGCAGGGGCAGACAGTTGTTGAGGCGCCTGGATCTCCCAACAGCGGAACCAGTTGGACCGGGGCGGGAGTTCCCCGATTTCAAGGGGCCCGAACACCGGCAGGGGCATTCCCCTCATGTCGAACGTGTTGATAAAGGGCTCGACCCCCAGCCCGTGGTGGACGTACAGCCCGTCGAGCTCGTCGCAGGTTAGGCGAAGCCGCACCGTGGAACCCGCACAGCGCGCCTGATACACGTAGCGCGCTTCTTTCCCCTCGCGGTTCGCCAGTGTAAACCCGCCCGTCGTCCCCCTGCTCTCGAGACCCCCCACAACGTGTTCGAAGTCAATGTCGATCCAGGTTGACCAGCGGTCGAAACCGCAGCGCGCGCGCAAGGGCCGCGGCGGCGGAAGGAGGGGGCGATCGGGGTAGAGAAAGCGTTCCGCACTGTTTGCCATGCGACGCGCCAGGGTCGCATGGGCGCGGCCGCTCAAGTGGATCCAGTCGTCCATCTCGAGGTCGGCCGTCGGGATGCAGTCGAGTCGGGCAATACGCTCAGGAAGCCGCCACTGCTGGTCGACCACCCGCGTCCAGGAGGCGACATCGACGCTGCGGCCCACTTCCCGGGCGATCTGCGCCATGACCACGGGAAGGTCTGCATAGCCGGTATCGCGGCGCAGGGCGGCGACAAAGCCCTCCATTTTGTTGCGGTACGAATCGCAGAGGGCGCTCCAGGTATCGCTGCAGCCCTGGTGCCAGAGGAGCCCCGCCGGGGTCTGTCCCGCTGCCTTGAGCGAGAGGAGGAGCGAGCCGTAGAGAGACTCCCCCTCAAGGGCCGCCAGGGCCGGGTCCCACTCGTCCATGCGGGTGCCCCCGTGCGCCGTCGCAATCAGGCCCTGCGGGACCCCCGTGCGGCGGTACATCTCGAGGCCGAACCAAACCCCCAGGCCCGTCCCCTTCGTCTGGAGGGGCTTTTTGCGCTGTGCAGTCTGTGCGTCTTCAAATTCCCCCTGGTGGTGAACCGGGTCGGGCGACTCGCGCAGGTAGTGCAGGGGATCCCTCGCCTCCTCCCAGACACGCGCCATGGCAAGACTGCGCACCCAGGGGGCGGGAGTCGGCGCGTCGATCAGGTTCCCGACGCCCTCCATGTTGCTCTGCCCCGCGAGGAGCCAGAGGTCCCCCACCCACAGGTCGTCAAAACAGAGCCTTTCATCGCCCCGCGACAGCTCGAGGCGGTAGGGGCCGCCGGGGGGAAGATCGTCAAGTATAAAGGCTGATAGTTCCGCTCCGTCTTGCGCCAAGAGGTGGTTTTCCCACCCGGGGATGCTGCCGTCCGGCCCCGAAAGGCGTGCGAAGACCGGCAGATTGGCGTCTGTGCCGGCCGCGGGCCAATGGCAGACGAGCCGCCCGCGGGCGTCGGGCCCCGCCGAGGGCAAAAAGGGGGCTGTGGGCGCACAGCGCTGGATGAGCATCCCGCTCGCCAGCGGCGGGGCCCCTTGGGGGGCGGAAACAACGGTATTCCGGGTTTCGGGTGTTGCCATCAGTCCATATCTCCTTCTCCACTCGCGCGAACGAGGCGCTTGGTCTTCCACTTGCCGCCCTTCCAGCGCAAAATCATGATGGTTCCGCGGAACCACTCGTCGATGGTGGGGCCCAGCCAGACGCCCACGAGGCCCAGGGCAAAGTGTATGCCCAGGAGCCAGGCGAGGAAGACGCTCACGCACCACATGGTCACGAGGCCCACGCCTACCGGGAAGCGGACGTCGCCTGCGCCCTTGAGGGCGGGGATGATGATGGTATTGAAGTTGCGGGCCGGCTCCTGGAGGAGCGAGAGGAGAAGGACCGATGCGGTAATACGGGTTATCTCCGGGTCTTGGGTAAAGAGGCCGATGAGCGGGTAGCGAAAGAGGACGAGGCCGATAGCCCCCAGCGTCGAGATGGCAACCCCCACGAGAAAGTAGCCGTAGACCCGGCGATGTGCTTCCTCCGCCTGGCCGGCCCCCACCATGTGGCCCACCTTGATCTGGGTTGCCGACCCAATCGAGATTCCGAAGATGAAGACATAGCGGGCAATCGTGATGAAGAGCCCCTGCGCGGCGAGGGCTTCCGTCCCCAGTTGGGCCACGAAGGAGATGATGACGATTTGTGACAGATTGTACGAGAGGTTTTCACCCGCGGTGGGCACCCCGATAGCGAAGATGTCCTTGAACACCCGTTTGGGGATTTTCTTGACACCCTGCCAGTTGATCTTGATGGTATTTGAACGTTTGCGTATCTGCCACTGTAAAAGGAAGAGGGCAACCAGTTGCGAAAAGACGGTGGAGACCGCGACGCCGGGAACCCCGAAGACGGGCAGACCTAAGGGGCCGAAGAGGGCGATGGCGTTACCGATGATATTGAGGCCCAGGACGACCGTGTTCACGTACATGGGGATGCGGGCGAAGCCCCAGGAGCGCAAAACGGATGCCTGCACGAGGTTGAGGGCCATGAAGACCGATGCCCCCCCGTAAATGACGATGTAGCTCGTGGCATGCCGGTAAACGATATCTTCAAGTCCGTAGACTCTGAGTATGTGCGGGAAGCCCAGGACTACCCCGACACTGGTCAATATCGATATTCCCCCCACCATGATGAAACCGGCGAGGGCGGTCTTGCCTGCCTCCTTGGGGCGCTGTGCCCCCAGGTTTTGCGAGATGAGTATGCCCACCCCGATAGCGACCATCTGGTACATGAGCTGGATGAAAAAGGCGAACTGGTTCACCGAGCTCAGCGCGGCAGCAGCCTTTTCGCTGTAGGCATAGAGCATGAGCTGGTCGACGGCAACCAGAGAGGCCCGCACGAGGTTTTCGAGGAGAATGGGGATGACCAAAGAGGTAAGTGTCATGGGACTATGAGTATTCTGTTTTTTTTGTATTACGGGAAGTGGGGGGCTGTGGATTTATTCAATCCGTATAGCCCAAGGCTGCCGCGAGGCGACAGGCGAGGTCTTCGATATCGCTTCGGCGGGCCAGGGCCTCCAGCCAATTGTCCGGGATGGATTCGACCCCGTAGGCGAGAGCGGCGAGGCCCCCCACGATGGACGCGACGCTGTCGGTGTCGCCGCCCAGGTTGACGGCTGCCAGGCAGGCTGCGCGGTAGTTGTCTGTTGCGAGGAGGCTCCACAGGGCCGATTCGAGGGTATCAATGACATAGGCGGTCGAGGTGATGTCGCGGCTGGAGCAAGATGCGAGCGATCCGTCGAGTATTCGGGCAAAGTGGACGGCTTCCGCTTCCTCCCCGTGGCGCTCGCCAAAGGCCTGTCTCGTCTGCTCGTAGGCGCGGTGGATGGAGGCCCCTTTCAAAATGGCGAGGGCGAGTTCGACGCAGAAGCTGCAGGCCAGTACGGCGCGGCGGTGGGCATGGGTAAGCGAAGAGACATCCGCGACCATTTGCTCGCGCTTGCCGGGGGAGCGGTCTTGTACGGCAAAAACCAGGGGGAGTATGCGCATGAGCGACCCGTTGCCGTTGTCCCGTTCGCGGCGAAGCCCTGCTTCTATGGGTGTTTTGCGCAGGGTTTTGAGGCGTTCGATAGCCAGGGCCGTTCCCCTGCCCACAGAGAATGCCGTTCCGGTGGCACTCCAGTAGCCGTTTTCCTTCCATTCTATAAAACAGTCTGCCAGGCGGGTAAGGTCCCAGGGTCCGGTGAGCATTTCGGCAAGGCAGAAGGACAGGGCAGAATCGTCACTCCAGGTCCCCTTCTTGTAGTGGAAGCTGGCGTCATCGACGAGGTCTTCGACCGGGTTGCGTTCCAGGGTGTGGCGGGAGCTCGACTCGTAGGGAACCCCCAGGGCGTCTCCCACCGCGAGGCCGAGCAACAGCGAGCGAACGGTATCTATCGACATCTCTGCTCCTTGCCGGTACGTTTGTACATTCAGCTTCTACATTGTAGAAGCATTCCCGCCACCGGGCAAATTGTTTTTCATCAAAGGGGGCGCTCCCTGCCTTTTCGGGCGAAAAAGGGCCGGGCAGAACGTACCCGTTCATGCTAGACTGGAAGCATAACAGAGGAAGATTTCCAAAAACGCGAGTTTTTGGAAGTTTCCAAAAATTCATGCAAATCCTGCAAGGATTTGTTCAGGCGACAGCAAATGCTTGCGGAGCATTTGATGCCGCCCGGAGGTATGAACCATGTCCATTCATATTGCAGCCAAACCCGGTGATATCGCCGAGGCCGTCCTTCTGCCCGGCGATCCCCTGCGGGCCAAATTCATTGCGGAGACCTTCCTCGAAAAGCCGGTCTGTTACACCGATGTGCGCAACATGCTCGGGTTTACGGGCACATACAAGGGGAAACGCGTTTCGGTACAGGGTACCGGGATGGGGATACCGTCCATCAGTATATACGTGAACGAACTCTTCAAGGATTACGGGGTCAAGACGGCCATTCGGGTGGGCACTGCCGGCTCCCTGCAGGCGGATGTACGCATTCGCGACCTCGTCATTGCCATGAGCGCCTGTACCGACTCCGGGGCGAATGCGATTCGCTTCAACGGCTTGTCCTTCGCGCCCACGGCCAACTGGCAGCTGCTCAACCGCGCCTGGGAAGTTGCGCTGGCATCCGGCATGGCCGCCAAGGTGGGCCCCATTGTAAGCTCGGACATGTTCTACACCGAAGACCCCGACCAGTGGAAACTCTGGTCGCGTTGGGGCGTCATGGCCGTCGAAATGGAAGCCGCGGAGCTCTATACCCTGGCGGCCAAGTACGGCCGGCGGGCCCTCGCCCTCGTCACGATATCGGACAGTCTCGTCACCGGCGAGGCCACGAGCTCCGAAGAGCGCCAGAGCACCTTCCTGCAAATGATGGAAGTGGCCCTCGAAACGGCCATTTCGACCTGATTCAAGGAGTTCTTTCCTCGTACCGATCGGCTTCTTCCGCGTGGTGGCGACGCTTGTGCCCTGTCGTCACCCGGGAGCCCTGCATGTTTTACTGTGACGCCCGCCGGGCTCGCTTGCATTTCTTCTCTTCGTAAAGAAGTGAATCCGCCAGTGACAGAAGCCCCTCGAGCTCTTGATTCTGTGTTCCGCTGAACTCGACAGCCCCCATGCTCAGCGAAAGGGTATAGGGCTCCCCCGACGTGCGATTGAACTCATCGAGTATGCTGTCCAGCCGCGCGCGCAGGGTATCCACAAAGCTTTTGTTAATATCCAACGCGACAACCGCAAACTCGTCGCCGCCCAGGCGGGCGACAATATCCATGCTGCGGAAGGTCCTGCGCAGAGCCTGGGCCATCGCGACGATGGCGCGGTCGCCCGCCTCATGCCCCCAGGTGTCGTTGATAAGCTTGAGCCCGTCCATGTCGGAGAACACCACGAGTCCGCGTTTTTCCATGCGTACGGCGAGATCCATGGACTCCTGTCCCAGTGTGACAAAGCCGCGGCGGTTGAAGAGGCCGGTAAGTTCATCAGTACGTGAAATGGTGCTCAAAGTTGTGTTGTACCGTTCCAAATCCTTGAGGGCGAGATTCAAGCGGGTTTCCGCCTCCTGTTTGGCCTCGAAGAGGAGTGCCGAGCGGATGGTGCTCGACAACTGGACGCAGATTGTTTCATAAATTGATGGATCACAGTCGCCTGTTTCCCACACGAGGTAACCCAACTGGACATCCCTGTGGTAGAGGCTTGCGGCGATCAGGGTTCTGGCGCGGGATATGAAAATGTCTGCCGGCAAGAGGCGGGAGCGGGGGTTGAAGCGTATGGTTCTGCCCGGGCCCGCCTTGGATCCATCCTTGTCAAAGTGGAGAACGAGTTCGGCTTTGGAGGGGATTTTGAACATATGGCCCTTTTTGAACTCAATGGGGTTGTCGAAGAGGACCAATGCGCATGACTCGATCCCGAAGAGCTGCAGGCCCCAATGCATGCGGTCCAGAAGATCCCCCAAAGATACCAACGAGGTCATGTTTGCCAGATACTCTCTCAAGTGGACCAAATCATCCTGAACCCGAATCCAGGCTGCGCTGGAGGTCAAGACCGCACCGGCATCGAAGTCGATACTCTCCAAGTCCTCCCCATAGGCCATCTTGCGGTTCTTTATTTCTTCATGCCCAATACAGCCACAGCTCTGGCGGTAGAGCGCCCGTGTGTGAAAAGTTGTAATGATATTGAGATTCTCCCCCCTGATAAGAGCATGTGCCATGGAGCTTGCCACATTGCCCAGTATCTCCAAATCCTGGGTAACCGTCGTCAATGTCGGAATTTCAAAGCGTGAACGGATGATATCGTCAAAGCCCGTGACGATGACATCATGCGGAACCTGATACCCCGCCTCTTTCATTATGGCCAGTGCGGCACTGGCCATGGTATCGTTCATGCAGACGAGCGCCTCAAAATCGAGGGGGTTTTTTTCTATCCAGGGAGCCAAAGACAGGTAACAGGATTCTGCAGAGAAATCTCCCTTGAATATGCGCTGTTCGTCTTCGCGAAGATTCCGCTGTGCAAAAAAATCCTTGGCGACGGCCATACGCTCTCGGGCTTCACTGTTTTCTTCGGGGCCGCTGAGTATGGCAAATTTGCGGCAATCATGAACCTCATACAAGTGTTCGAGAAGTTTGCGCAATCCTGTCTGATTGTCCACGACGATACTCGGGACCTCGTCGATGGGAATAGCAATACTCACTACCGGAAGAGGCTCAAGTTTTCGAACCCAGGCGGCAAAGGCCTCTTCCCCGATAAAATTGCACTGGGTTCCGGACGCGATGACCAGCGCGTCAATTGTTCCCGGATGGATATGTCCGTAAATGCCGGTACATTGATATTCCCATCCATAGGGCCACCCGAAGGTTCTGCCGGAGAAGATGATGAGTTCCAGATTGTGTTTGGTGCAATAGGCCGAAACACCCTCGATGATACCTCTGGAGTAGTCCGAATCGGTCGAGTGAATCATGAGTCCAAGGCGATACATTCTGTCCATATACTTACATTATTACCCGGAAATGGAGATAATGGAAGAAAATTTATACTGATAGTTTGCTCCGGGCGCAGGTCCCGCGGCCCCGGCTGTGCAGCTGGGGCCGCGGGACTGTCCGGGCGCAGAAGGGCCCCGGCCGTACGGCCGGGGCCCTTGATGCTGTCGTAGCCGCCCCTTCAGGCGCCCCGGGGCGCCTGCTCGTGGCAGACTATCAGCAGTGATGTATTACAGACCCAGGATTTCACGGTCCTGCGCCACATCCGTAATACCGGCGATGCCGAAGTTCTTCACGAGGACGTCGACGACGGCCGGCGAGAGGAAGGCGGGAATCGTGGGGCCCAGGTGGATGTTCTTGAAGCCCAGGGCGAGGAGGGCCAAGAGTACGAGGACGGCCTTCTGCTCGTACCAGGCGATATTGAAGGCCACCGGGAGCTCGTTGACGTCCGCGAGCTTGAAGGCGTCCTTCAAGAGGAGGGCCGTGCGGGCCAAAGAATAGGAATCGTTGCACTGCCCGGCGTCCAGGACGCGCGGGATGCCCCCGATGTCGTCGGTAATGAGCTTGTTGTAGCGGTACTTTGCGCAGCCGGCGGTAAGGATGACCACGTCCTTGGGCAGGGCCTTGGCGAAGTCGCTGTAGTAGTCGCGGCTCTTGTGGCGGCCGTCGCAGCCGGCCATAACCACGAATTTGCGGATGGCGCCGGTTTTGATGGCGTCCACGACGGCGGGGGCGAGGGCTTCTACCTGGTCGTGGGCAAAGCCGCCGGTGATGGTCCCCTCTTCGATGGCGGTGGGGGCGGGGCAGGTCTTGGCCTTCGCGATAATGGCAGAGAAGTCCTTCCAGCCCTTTTCATCGGCCTCGATGTGGGGAGTGCCGGGGTAGCCGACGACGCCGGTCGTCCAGATGCGGTCGCGGTAGGCGTCGGCCACCGGGGTGATGCAGTTGGTCGTCATCAGGATGGGGCCGTTGAAGGAGCTAAACTCCTCGCGCTGCTTCCACCAGGCGTTGCCGTAGTTGCCGTAGAAGTTGTCGTACTTCTTGAAGAAGGGGTAGTAGTGGGCGGGGAGCATCTCGCCGTGGGTGTAGATCTCGACGCCGGATCCCTTGGTCTGCTCGAGGAGCATCTCGAGGTCCTTCAAGTCGTGGCCGGAGACAAGGATGCCGGGTTTGGTCCCCACGCCAATCTTGACCTTGGTAATTTCGGGCTTGCCGTAGGTCCCGGTGTTGGCGCTGTCGAGGCTGGCCATGACGGCCACGCCCACCGATCCGCACTCGAGGACGAGGCCGGTAAGGGCGCCGGCGTCGAGGCTGTCGTCGAGGGTGGCGGCGAGGGCCTTGTGCATGAAGGCAAAGACCGCATCGTCGCGGTAGCCCAGGACGGCGGCGTGGTGGGCATAGGCGGCCATGCCCTTGAGCCCGTAAATGAGGAGCTCGCGCAGGGAGCGTACGTCGACATTGGAGGTGGCGAGGACGCCCACCTTGGCGGCTTTGGCGGCAAAGTCGCCCTTGCCGGCCTTCCAGACGGCTGCGTCGCTCGCGGCGAGGGCGGGTTTGCCACCGGCGGCCTTTACCGCCGCTTCCTGCGTGTCGCGGGCGGCGAGGACGGTTTCGGTGAGGTTTTCAAAGTATTCGGGGGTAAAGTTGGCGTTCGTGATGGTGGCGAAGAGGCCTTCCATGACGAGGTCATCGGCGTCTTTGGTGGCGAGCCCCTTGGCCCGGGCTTCGAGGGCCCAAATTGACAGCCCCTTGAGAGAATAGATAAGCAGATCCTGAAGCTCTGCGGTCTTTGCGTCCTTGCCGCAGGCGCCCTTGGCCGCCTGGCAGCCTGCATTTCCGATGGTCTCCTGGCACTGGTAACAGAACATGAATGGTCCTCCTTGCGCCCTTTTGGGCGCGGCTGTGGTTTTTGTGGCGCAGCCCCGGGGGGTGCGTCCGATGACATACACTCTTTCAGTACGGGTTGTGGGGCCCGATGAATCCGTTTTTGGTCCTTACACCCAGGTAAGGCTGCCCCCGTCCATGCCCACGACGACGGTCGAAATGGGGATGTCGACCCCGGTATCGGCCATGGCCTGGGCGAGGAGGCGGCGAAGGCCCCCGCAGCAGGGGACTTCCATCACGGCCAGGGTGATGGAGCGCAGGCCCGCTTCGCTCACGAGGGCGCGCAGTTTATCCACGTATACCTCCTGTTGAGTATCGAGCTTCGGGCAGGCGATTACCAGTTTTCTCCCGCGAAGGAGGGCCTGGTGGAAGGCCCCGCAGGCGAAGGCGGTGCAGTCGGCCGCGATGAGGAGGTCCGCATCCTGGAAGTAAGGCGCACGCGGGTTCACGAGGTGGAGCTGGACCGGCCACTGTGTCAGCTCGGAACGGGACCCTGTAGCAGCGCCGCCGTTGCCGGCGCCCAATCCCGCAGCTGCAGCTGTATTTCCCGCAGGCCGGAGGGCTCCCGCGCCAAGGTTCGCCGGGCTTCCCGCGGCCACCCTGTTCGCGCTGCTTTTTGCGGCCCCCAACATTCGGGACATGGTCCCCGGGCACATCCCGGTCGAGCAGCTGCCGGCCTCTTCTGTTGTCGCGGCGCCGTTGCCGGCGGCGCTGTTACCAGCGGCGCTGTTACCAGCGGCGCCAAGAGCTGCAGCCCCGTGTGCCGCAAGAGATGGCGCCGCAGCCCCATGGCCTCCTGTCGCCCCTGCCTTGGCAGGGCTCTTGCGGTGCGGCAAGTGTTCGTCGGCGATTTCTATCCCCTTCGCTTCGAGGGCCGCGAGGGCCTCCCGGTACCAGCTGTCCTGCCCGTGGCCCCAGAGGTGCTGGAGGTGGGCCATGACGGTATTCATCCCCTTGGGGACGATATTCCCGATAACCTTCGCCTCGTCGTAGGGCTCCGCTTCGCGGGTAATGGTCGTTATTGCTCCGCGCGGGCAGTCGCCGATGCAGGCCCCCAGGCCGTCGCAGAGGTTGTCGCCCACCATGCGCGCCTTGCCGTCCACGATCTGCAGGGCGCCTTCGGGGCAGCCCTTGGCGCAGAGGCCGCAGCCGTCGCATTTCTCTTCGTCAATCTCGATTATCGTTCGCAAACCCATGTCGTCTCCTTATATGTATATCGGTACTATATTACCAGAATAGGGATTCAAGGCTGATAGTTCAGTCCGGATCCCGTCAAACTGTATCGCTCAAAGCCTGGTATGGGGGCTCTGTGTGTTCCGGTTCCATACGCCGCCCGGCGTATCCCCTTCGATGCTCGCAATGCTGCGGCGGGCCAGGTGTTCGATGAGCTGGTGGGCGTGGACGGCCAGCTCCTTGCCAAAGATGCAGTTGTCGGGTGTGCAGGTTTCCGTGCGGAATGGGCAGAAGTTCCCTTCGAGGGGGCCGTCCACCGCTTCGATGGCCTGCAAAAAGCTTATTTCATCGGCGGGAAGTGCCAGCTCAAAGCCCCCCGCCGGCCCCTTGACCGATTTGACCAGGCGCGAGCGCACCAGGCGTTGCATGACCTTCGCAACGTGGTGACTCGAGGCGGCGAGTTCGTCGGCCAACTCGTGGGTCTGGACCAGGCGCTCGCCGTTTCGGGCCAGGTTCGCGAGGGCATGTACCGCGATGAGGGCCGCATCGGAAAAGTGAATCACGCTGTTATTAAGCATTGTGGTATTACTATACCGGAATAATCTCTGCTGTCAAGGGCTTTTTCGAAATGGGTGGAGCCGTCGTGGCTTTTGTTTATGTAAAAAGCCCCCACCGGGTGGTGGGGGCGCGGCCTTGGTGGTTCGAAGATGTCAAAACAGGGTGTTAATTGGATGCCTCGGTCGCCTTGGCCATGACCTCTTCGAGTGAAGCCCCGACGACGACGCCAGGGATATTGATGGGGGCGCCGACCTGGGCAAGGAAGGATCCCTTGACTTCGCCTGTCTTGTAGGTGGTAAAGGCAATGCGGTAGAGACCACGGATCAGGGACTTCGCGGGGTCGCTGGTGTCGCTTACGATACGAAGAAGCGAGTTGTACTTTCTGCCAGCAGGGTTTTTGGGCATTTCGCTGGAGTCATCGTTGCTGTCGAAGAGGAGCCAGCTACCCGCCTTTCCCTTGGCGACGATGTCTTCTGCCTTGAGGACGGCCGCAGAGCGTTCCCAGGAGATCCATGTATCAAAGAAGCTTGACTTGTCTGCCTTGCCCTCTTCCCAGTCTTTTCCCACAAAGTCTCCTTCGGCCGGTGTCATACCTTCCGGGGCGGGGGATACCATGCGCAATCCAAGCTCCGGGGCGACGGCGGGAATCCAAACGTAAAGATAGAACATCTTCTTTCCATTGACCTCCGCATCGGCTTTGGCTCCCGGTTTGACGTATCCATAGTAGCTCATGACCGAGGTGTAGGGGATGCGAACCGTTCCAACCACGGGTACCGATTTTTTGCCCATTTCGGCACCAAATTTCGAGAGTCCCTTGGTGGACGCACAACTCATTGCAGAGAGAACCCCTGCAACCATCAGAAAAGCGATCAAAATCTTCTTCATCAAAAACCTCCGGAACGTAAAAGATGACGGCAGTATGCTCGTCGTCCGGATTGTGGTCTGTCGGCTGTTTGGTGGAATTGTGTCCACCAGATGGTGGATAACGCGGTGGATTGAGCGAGGAGGAGGGCTTTTGCAGCCTTTTCAAGGCGTGTCGTTGTTGTTTTGATTCAAGTTCGTAGTGATGATTCGGCGCGAAGTGCATTGGCGAGGGCGACCTTGTTATCCACACTCAACTTCTCGTAAATGCGCAGGGCGTGCGATTTTACCGTTGACGGGGCTATGAAGAGGCTTTCCCCAATCTCCCGGTAGGTCTTTCCCTGCGCGAGAAGCTCTGCCACTTCCCGTTCCCGGTCGGAAAGCAGGTCGCTGGTACTGTCGCCCGAAAAAGTGTGAGTGCGTTCCATCGCGGTGGATGGGCATACCAAGGGGGGGGGACAATCTATGGAAAAATTCAGGGCAGTAATCTTTCGTTCACAGGCAAATGCCGTGATGGCCACAGACAGGGCGCCGGATGGAACAAGCCAGAGGGATAAGAGTGCATTAATTTGATGCAAAAGCATGTCGGCAACGAGAAAGGTGCAAAAAAAGACAACGGCACCACACAGAGGGATGCTGTGGTGGTCTGCTTTTACGGGTTTCATGCCTGCGATGGCGACTGTAGCAAGGAGTAGTCCTGTGGTAGCCATATAGAGAACCCTGTTTGCCGAACGGGAGGAATGTAAGGTGGCAGTATGGAAGATAAGGGCAAGTGAGCAAAGGAAGAGAAGCGTAAAGAGCCAAATACCGAAGGCTGTTCGCAGTTCGGGCAAGCGGTAGATGACAAAGACCGCACAGAGTATGAGGAGGGTAAAGCTCGATAGAATAAGGGTCAGTGCCATGGTGGCACGGTAGTTGTCCCGACTCGCTCTGTCAAGGACCCGGGAAGGGGTCGGGCCTTTGAACAGGGGGCTTCCGGACGCCACAGACAAGGCTTGAAAAGGAACGGATTCGCCAGTAGCCCTGTTCGGTTTTTGCCAAGTCCATGGGGCGGGGGCTTGAGGCTCCGCTCGAGGTGATATAGAGGGTGAGGGAGCCGTCGGCTCCAAGTGAATACCGGTTGCGCGAGAGCGTGAACTGCCAAGGGAAGGGCGGCTCTGCATACTTGTCTGCCGGGTTGCAATTGTTGATGCAGGATTTTGCAATCCAGGGGCGGTCGGCGAGTTGTTCAAGGAAAAAACGGGCTCGCGGTGAGAGAGCGGGGCCTTCGTCGACAAGGTCGCTATCGGCGGCAAGGCAGCGCAAGACGCAGGCCTCCCCAAGGTCTTTGTCTTTGCCATATATCAGGATGGCAGCCAAAAACGAGAGTGCTGCTCCTTGGGGATTCGATGCCTGTCTGTCGCGCAGGGCAAGAAAGCTTTCGATATCGGTAGGGAGCGCTTCGAGAAGGACATCTTCTTGCTGAAGATGCTCCACTTGGGTGCGGGAAAAAGAGGTAAAGATGGTAACCATGCCCAAAGGAAACACGAGTGCGAGGGTGGCCCCCAGTATCCAGCGGGTTAACCGTAATGATCTTTCGTGCATGGCTACAGCCTACGACGCATCTCGCCTTCGTGCAAGCGCAGGCAGTCGACCCCTGCTCGGCTGGAACTGTCAGCCGAAGCAGTTTTGCAACCCACCGGGCGTTGTTATCAGCCTTGAATCTTCTTCTCGGGCTCTCCCTTGTCTACTCCCGCCATAATGGCAAAGGCGATGAGCATGCAAGCGGCACCATACAAAAAGATGCCCGGGTAGCCGACGGTATCGATAATGAGGCCGGTAAGTGGCGGCGAGGTGATCGCCGCGGCCTGCGAAAAGGTGTAGTAGAGCCCGGTGTAGATGCCCATGGTGGAAAAACTCGCCATCTGCCAGAGCATGGGGAAGGAATTCGTCACGATGCTCACCCAAAAGGTCCCGAATACAAAGAGGAGGGCCCAAAAGAGGCCCATGCGTGCGCCGCCGACGAGGCCCAGGGCTTTGGTAATCGGGAGGAAGAAGAAGAGGAGGACCAGAAGGCCGGTAAGGATAAGGAGTGATACCCGTATGGTCTTCTTGCGCCCCAAGCGGTGGGCAAGATAGCCGGAGGGGACGGCGAAGAGGGCGTAGGCTATTCCCACCATGCCCGCGGCCATGGGGGCGTTGCCCATGCTCGTGCCCAGTATGTTCACACTGTATTTACCTATAAAAGGAAGTATGCCCTGGTAGCCCAGGAACCAGAAAAAGAGGGCAAAGAGGATGCGAAGGGCGCTCTTGTCCGATCCCAATGCCTTCATCGAGGCGAGAAATGGAACTGATTCCTCGCTGCCGGCCGTGTCGCCCTCTCCGCGCGAGACGGGTTTCTCGCGGATAAAGCGGGCGAGGAAGATGACCGCAAGGATGACGAGGAGGCCCGCGATGGGGAAGGGGAGGCGGTCTTTGGTGGCCCCCAAGAGCGGCAGAATGATGTCCACATCCATGAGTTTTGCGAGGCCTACCGTCCCCACAATGGCCGCGATGCCCCCCATGGTGTTGATGACCCCGTTTGCCTCCGAACGCAGATCGCCGGGGATGAGGTCCGGCATGAGGGCGACGACGGGCCCGCGGGCGGCCTGCTTGAAGAGGTTGAGGGCGAATACAACGACGAGTCCGGCAATGAGGGACTGTTCGAGCGACCAGGGGATGAGCGCAAAGAGGATGGCAGTAATCGGCAGGGTAACGAGGATGAAGGGCATACGCCGGCCGATGGGGGTTCTCGTGCGGTCCGACCAAGCCGATATCACCGGTATGAGGAGTATGGCAAGGGCGTTGTCCAGGGCCATGAGAGATCCCACGAGCCACTCCTGCTTGATCCAGCGCCCCAAAAAGATGGGCAGATAGCTGTCGTAGAGGGGGTCCATCAGTCCCATGGTGAAGAAACCCGCACCTATAAGGAAGGTAAGCGGCATCCATGGGCGAAATTGCGAACGATCACCCGTTTTCTTTACTTCTATCGCATCTTGTGTGGACATGCTGTCCTCCTGAGAGTATTGTGGATGCATTCTGTAAAAAAGCAAAGAAGAAGAGGCAAGAAATGTGTGAAACCATTTTGGTGCCGGGCGGCGCAGGTTGGAGTGCAAGAGTTTTTTGGATTTCATCGCTTGACATAAACGGGAGTCTTTGCTAGTTTACCCGGGCGTCGAATGGCGCACATCGATTTTAATTGATGTTTTGCCCTTGTAGCTCAGTCGGTAGAGTACATCCATGGTAAGGATGTGGTCAGCGGTTCGATTCCGCTCGAGGGCTATTTCACCGATGTCATTTTTTGTACGTAGTTGACCCTGTGCCGTTGTGGCAGGGTATCGCTCCGGATTCGGTGTGTTTCAAGGTTCCGCAATTGTAAGGGGATGCCAAATGGCCAAGAAAACCAGTGTCGAGTTGGTCGCTCTGCAGTGCACCGAGTGCAAACGCAAGAACTATACGACCGAAAAGAATCGTCGCAATATCCAGGAAAAACTTGAGTTCAACAAGTACTGCAAGTTTGACCGAAAACACACGCTTCACCGCGAGACGAAGATCAAGTAGTATACACCGGCGCGTGCGCCGGGCGACTTTGGGGTCGCAGTGGTGTATGGGCAATCTGTCGTTTTGACGGCTTGCGCATTCACCATAGGCCAGTAGCTCTAATGGTAGAGCGTCGGTCTCCAAAACCGAATGTTGTGGGTTCGAGTCCTACCTGGCCTGTATCAGTTTTTCTGTCTGCTTGCAGGCGTATCCGGAGAGGGTTGGCATGAAAAAGATTATACAGTTCTTCAAGGAAAGTTACGCCGAGCTTCGCAAGGTTGTGTGGCCTGGGCGTGACGATGTCGTCAGTTCAGTCAAGGTTGTGATTGTATCAACAGTAATCGCTGCTCTCCTTTTGTGGGCGGTGGATTCTTTGCTTTTCCTTGGCGTCAATCTCGTTTTCTAGTAAAGGAAAAGCATGGCTGGTGCATGGTACGTACTTCATACTTATTCAGGGTATGAAAACAAAATCGAAAAGACTATTCGCATGTTGATTGATCATGGCGATCTCGATGGAGAGGTTGTCCTTGATGTCAAAATCCCCTCGGAAGAAGTGGTTGAGGTTCGCGACGGCAAGAAGCGTACTCTCAGCAAGAAATATCTTCCCGGGTATATCCTTATTCAAATGGATCTTCCCGATCTTACCTGGAAGGCTGTTTGCTCCCAGATCAAGAAAATTCAGGGTGTTACCGGCTTTGTCGGTACCCCGGCCAATAAAAAGCCGGTTCCTCTGTCTCCCGAAGAGGCTCGCGCCATCCTTCTCAAGGCCGGTGATATCAAGGGTGAGCGTGTTGCCCGTCCTCGTCAATCCTTCAATGTGGGTGAACAGGTCAAGATTATCGAGGGGCCTTTCGAGTCCTTCACCGGTTCTATTGAAGAAGTCAATGTAGAGAAGAGCAAGCTCAAGGTTATGGTGGGCATTTTTGGTCGGGCCACGCCTGTTGAGGTTGATATCCTTCAAGTCGAGAAGATTTAGGCTGATACCTGTCGGGTATTGAGTCTGTTTTTGGGGCGGCCTGTGGTCGCTCTGCGTCGGATGATAGCGAACGGATTGTTTGACGATATGTGTTTTTTGAAAAGCAGCGCACCAGCGCTTCTCATATCCGGGGTGTTTGCACTCCGGGAGGTGTTACCTCCAAAGATGGGAGTTTCCGCCTTGAGCGGGGACGCTACCCCGAATGGCATGCTGTTCGGGTATACCACAACAGGAGAACTTAGATGGCAAAGAAGAAGGTCACCGCCATTGTCAAGCTGCAGTGTCCTGCAGGCAAGGCGACCCCTGCACCGCCCGTCGGTCCGGCTCTCGGTCCGCATGGTGTCAGTGCGCCCCAGTTTGTCCAGCAGTTCAATGATCGAACCAAGACCATGGAAGCGGGGCTTATTATCCCTGTCGTCCTTACGGTCTATTCGGACAAGTCGTTCTCGTTTATCCTCAAGACCCCGCCCGCTGCCGTTCTTATCAAGAAGGCAACCGGTGTCGACAAGGGATCTGGCGAGCCCCAGAAGGTGAAGGTTGGAAAGCTCTCTCAGGCAAAGCTTGTCGAGATCGCCACGCTCAAGATGCCCGACCTCAATGCGGTCGATCTTGAAGGTGCCAAGCGGATTATCGCCGGTACCGCCCGTTCCATGGGTATAGAGGTGGAGGCCTGATATGAAACACGGTAAAAATTATCGGGAGACCCTCAAGAAGTACGATCCCGTTGCTCAATACGATCTTTCTGCTGCTGCAGAGAAGGTGAAGGAGCTCTCTTGGGCGAAGTTTGATGAGACCATTGATGTTTCGGTCAAGCTCAATCTCAAGAAGAGTCAGACGGTTCGTGATACAGTCGTTCTTCCCCATCAGTTCCGCGGCGAGAAGAAAATCCTCGTATTCTGCAAGAGCGAAAAAGAGCAGGAAGCCCTCGATGCCGGTGCGGCCTTCGTTGGTTCCGATGACCTTATTGAAAAGATCAAGGGTGGTTGGCTCGACTTTGATGTCGCTGTGGCAACCCCCGACATGATGAAAGACGTCGGTAAATTGGGTATGGTTCTTGGTCGTCGCGGCCTCATGCCCAACCCCAAGACCGGTACGGTTACCTTTGATCTCAAATCTGCCCTTAGTGAACTCAAGAAGGGTCGTGTTGAATTCCGTGTCGACAAGACCGGCGTCATTCACCTCGCCATTGGCAAGGTTTCCATGGACAGCGAAAAGATTGCGGAAAACGTCCGTGCTTTCATGACCGAGCTCAAGAGGAAGAAGCCGCAGGATGCAAAGGGTGACTTTGTCATGTCTGTATCGCTCAGTTCCACCATGGGCCCCGGTGTATGGGTTGCCGTGAAGGATGAGGAGTAATATATGGCTATCGTTGCAAACAAGATCCAGGAATACAAGACACAGGCAATTGGAGAGCTTAAGGCATCGTTTGAAACGGCGCCCGACTTCATCTTTGCCGATTACCGTGGGTTGACGGTCGCTCAGATCACCGAGCTTCGCACGCAGCTTCGTGCAAAGGAAGCGAGTTTCAAGGTTGTCAAAAACAATTTTGCCCGCGTCGCCTTTGAACAGCTCGATGTAAGTACTGTCGCCTCGTACCTTGTGGGTCCCACCGCTGTGGCCATCAGCCCCAAGGATTCCAATGAGATTGCCAAGATCCTCTTTGATTTTGCGAAGGAAGTTCCTGCGCTCAAAGTGAAGGGTGGCCTTGCTGGAAATACTGTCTATGATGCCGCTCAGGTTGAGGCTTTTTCGAAGCTTCCTGGCCGCAAGGAGCTCATCGCCATGTTGATGTCCGTCATGAACGGCCCGGCCCGCAACCTTGTGGGCGCCCTCAACGACATCAACGCCCGACTCGTCCGTACTGTCAAGGCAATTGCCGACAAGAAGGGTGAGGCGTAAGAACCGTTTTTTCGGACTGTCAGGCTTCGGAATGCTGCCGTTCCTGTCAGTCCTTGAAAAGGCCCAAAGGGCCAACGCAATCCGTAGTGAATGCGAAGTGAATATGCCAAGGAGAAGATAATATGGCAGCGCTTACCACTGATCAGATTCTCGAAGCGATTTCCTCGATGACCGTTCTTGAGGTCTCCGAGCTCGTCAAGGCCATGGAAGAGAAGTTCGGCGTTTCCGCCGCAGCTCCCGTCGCCGTTGCCGCTGTTGCCGGCCCCGCCGCTGGTGCCGCTCCTGCCGAAGAGCAGACCGAGTTCAACGTTACCCTCAAGTCCTTTGAGGATGCGAAGAAGATCGCCGTTATCAAGGAAGTTCGAGCCGTTACCGGTTTGGGCCTCAAGGAAGCCAAGGATCTCGTTGAAGGCGCTCCCAAGCCCCTCAAGGAAGGTGTTTCCAAGGACGAAGCCAACAAGATCAAGGAATCCATCACCGCCGCCGGTGGTGTCGTCGAGATTGCCTGATCTATTGGTTCCGGTATCGCAACCAGAACATGATTTTTTCGCTGCGACAAGTGGATTATGCACGGCATGATTGCTTGTCCATAATCTCAGGACCCCTTTTGGGGCCCTGAGATTTCGTAGTCTTTTGACAGGTAAAAAAGAAGAGAGTCCGTATGCGGACGGTGCCGACAGGGGGTAGCCAATGGGTACAGGTGAAATGATCGCCAAGCGAAAGTACGTCGGGAAAGATATTGTCAATGTGATGGACCTTCCCGACCTCATTGATATACAGCTTTCATCATATGAGCGCTTTCTTCAGCGCGAGCGCCTCAAGAATGGCGAGCCCCTCGATATTCAGGGCCTCGAAGAAGCGTTTCGGGTTACGTTCCCGATAGAGAGCCCCAACGGGGACATGATACTTGAATACGAATACTATACACTCGACGAGGAGAATATCAAATTCTCCGAGCAGGAGTGCAAGCATAAGGGTCTTACCTATGCGGTTCCGCTCAAGGCCCGCATCAACCTGATTTTCCAGACGACCGGCGAAATCCGTCAGAAGGATATCTACATGGGTGATATCCCGGTCATGACCGATCGGGGTACCTTCATTATAAACGGCGCCGAACGCGTTGTTGTATCCCAGATCCACCGTTCTCCCGGTGTAATCTTCTCGCACGAGAAGGGAATTTACTCTTCCCGTATCATTCCCTACCGTGGTTCCTGGCTTGAATTCGAGATTGACCAAAAGCGTGAACTTATCTATGCAAAGGTCGACCGGAAGAAACGCATTCTTGGCACGATTTTCCTTCGCGCTTTGGGCTTTGAGTCCCGCGAAGAGATCATCAAGTCTTTCTATAAAGTCGAAACGGTTGCGGTTAAAGAGTCCCGTGATGATAAAGAGGCCCTTATTGGCCGTGTTCTTTCCAAGCCCGTCTATGCATCTGTTGATGGAGAAGAAAAGAAGATTTACCGCGCGGGCGAGAAGCTCCATCCACACGATGTCGACGAGCTCGTGTTGCACGGTGTCAAAGAGGTTGAACTGGTTGCCTTCGAGGCGGACGATTCACTCAATTCGAACATGCTTCTCAACTGTTTTGAACGCGAAGAGATCAAATTCGTCAAAGAAGATCCCGAGCGCGATGAACCCTCTCGCGAAGACGCCCTCTCTGCGGTCTATGCAGTTCTTATGCCGGGGGAACCCATCACGGTGGAATCTGCAGAAAAGGATCTCATGGGCATGTTCTTTACGAGCCGTCGCTATGACCTCGGTCGTGTAGGCCGTTACAAGCTCAACAAGAAGTTTGACTTCGAGCCGCCTATCGAGGAGTACACCCTTACCAAGGACGATATCATTGCAACGATGAAGTTCCTTATCAAGGTGTATGTTGGTGATGCCTATGTCGATGATATCGACCACCTGGGGAATCGCCGCGTCCGTTCTGTCGGCGAGCTCATGTCAAATACCCTCAAGACCGCATTCTCCCGCATGGAGCGCATCGCCAAGGAGCGCATGTCCCTCAAGGAGACCGACACCATAAAGCCGCAGGATCTTGTGTCCATCAAACCGGTTGTTGCGGCGATCAAGGAGTTCTTTGGCTCCAGCCAGCTCTCCCAGTTCATGGATCAGGTAAATCCCCTTGCCGAACTCACCCACAAGCGCCGTCTCAACGCCTTGGGGCCCGGAGGTCTGTCCCGCGACCGTGCGAGCTTCGAGGTTCGTGACGTTCACTATACCCACTATGGTCGCATGTGCCCCATCGAGACGCCCGAAGGTCCGAATATCGGTCTTATTGTCTCGCTGGCAAACTATACCCGTGTCAACGAGTACGGCTTCCTTGAAACCCCGTACCGCAAGGTTTCCGGCGGCAAGGCGACCACCGACATTGAATACCTTTCTGCGATGGACGAAGACAAGTACTACATCGCCCAGGCTTCGGCCAAGGTTGATGAAAAGGGTGTCTTTGCCGATCCGCAGATATCCTGTCGTCGTCAGGGCGATTATACGACCCGCAGCCCGGAAGAGCTCCAGTACATGGATGTCTCACCCAAGCAGGTTATCAGTGTATCAGCTTCCCTGATTCCCTTCCTCGAGCACGACGATGCCAACCGCGCCCTCATGGGTTCGAACATGCAGCGTCAGGCCGTTCCCCTCATATTCCCCGAAGCACCCCGCGTCGGAACCGGTATGGAGGGCAAGTGTGCCTATGACTCGGGCGTTCTCATCAAGGCCAAGCAGGCCGGTACGGTTACCTTTGTCAGTTCAGAGAAGGTCGTCATCAAGCCCGAAGGGGCAAAGAGCGAGGCCGATTATCAGACCTACGACCTGGTCAAGTATCAGCGGACCAACCAGGACACCTGCTATAACCAGCGCCCCATCGTCAAACTTGGCGAAAAGGTGGTAAAGGGTCAGGTCCTTGCAGATGGTCCTGCCACCAAGGAAGGCGAGCTCGCGCTGGGTCGAAACATCCTCGTTGGCTTCATGCCTTGGAACGGGTACAACTACGAAGACTCGATCCTCATCTCCCAGCGTGTGGTCAAGGAGGACCTGTTTACCTCCATCCACATCAAGGAATTTGTCACCGAGGTCCGCGAAACCAAGCTGGGGCCGGAGAAAATCACTCGCGATATCCCCAACACGAGCGAGAAGACCCTCGACAATCTCGATGGTGAAGGCATTATCTGCGTGGGCGCCAAGGTGCGCTCCGGTGATATCCTCGTCGGCAAGGTTACGCCCAAGAGCGAAACCGAAACCACCCCCGAGTTCAAGCTCCTCAATTCCATATTCGGTGAAAAGGCCAAGGAAGTACGCGACAGCTCGCTGCGTGTGCCGCACGGTATAGAGGGAACAATCATCGACATCCAGCGCCTCAAGCGCTCGGAGGGCGATGACCTCAACCCCGGCGTTGACGAAGTGGTCAAGGTGCTTATCGCGACCAAGCGCAAGCTTCGCGAAGGTGACAAGATGGCCGGTCGACACGGTAACAAGGGTGTTGTCGCCCGTATCCTCCCCATCGAGGACATGCCCTTCCTTGAGGATGGCACTCCTCTCGATATCTGCCTTACTCCGCTCGGCGTTCCCTCACGTATGAATATCGGGCAGCTCCTCGAGACCGAGCTTGGCTGGGCCGCTTCGACCCTCGATGAATGGTATTCGTCGCCGGTTTTCCAGTCGCCGCCCACAGAGATGATCGAAGAGAAGCTCAAGGAAGCGGGACTCCCCGTCAGCTCCAAGGCCATGTTGCGCGATGGACGCACCGGCGAGCACTTCGTGAACCCGGTTTTCTGCGGTATCATCTACTTCCTCAAGCTGCACCACTTGGTCGATGACAAGATGCACGCTCGGTCAACCGGTCCGTATTCGCTGGTTACGCAGCAACCCCTGGGTGGTAAAGCCCAGTTTGGTGGTCAGCGTCTTGGCGAAATGGAAGTCTGGGCCCTTGAGGCCTATGGTGCGGCAAACACGCTCCAGGAATTGCTTACGATCAAGTCCGATGATATGAACGGCCGGTCCAAGATCTATGAGGCCATTGTAAAGGGCGAGCCCTCCGCAGCAGCGGGTGTGCCCGAATCTTTCAACGTCCTCGTTCAAGAGCTCCGCGGTCTTGCCCTCGACATGACCATTTTCGATTCGAAGGGCAAGCAGATTGCGCTTACCGAGCGTGATGAAGAGCTTATCACCAAGCAGGGCTCCAACTTCTAAGGAGAAGGGCAGATGAGAGATATTCAGGATTTTGATTCGATAATGATAAAACTCGCCTCCCCCGACATGATCCGTTCGTGGTCATACGGGGAGGTCAAGAAGCCCGAAACGATCAATTACCGCACCCTTCGTCCCGAAAAAGACGGCCTCTTTTGTGAGCGTATCTTTGGTACGACCAAGGAGTGGGAGTGCTACTGCGGAAAGTTCAAGTCTATCCGTTACAAGGGCGTTATCTGCGATCGTTGTGGCGTTGAGGTTACCCACTTCAAGGTGCGCCGCGAGCGCATGGGGCATATCGAGCTTGCCGCACCGGTTTCCCACATTTGGTATTACCGTTCGGTTCCCAGCCGCATGGGTCTTCTGCTCGATTTGCCGGTCGCTGCTCTCCGCTCCATCCTCTATTACGAGAAGTACATCGTTATTGAGGCCGGCGATACCGACCTCAAGAAGATGCAGCTCCTTACCGAGGAAGAGTTCTGGGAGGCTCAGGAGCGTTACGGCGGAGCTTTCTCTGCCGGTATGGGCGCCGAGGCCATTCGTACCCTTCTGGAGAACCTCAATCTCGACCAAATGGCGATAGATCTTCGCGCCAAGATGATCGAGAAGGGCGCAAAGAGCGACAAGCGCCTGCTCAAGCGTATCGAGATTGTCGAGAACTTCCGCGCGTCGCCCAACAAGGTCTCCTGGATGATCATGGATGTCATTCCGGTCATCCCGCCCGAACTGCGCCCCATGGTTCAGCTCGACGGCGGCCGCTTTGCGACCAGCGATCTTAACGACCTCTATCGCCGCGTCATCAACCGCAACAATCGCCTCAAGAGGCTTCAGAATCTCAATGCCCCCGATATCATCATTCGTAACGAAAAGCGGATGTTGCAGGAGGCTGTTGACGCCCTCTTCGATAACTCGAAGAAGAAGCGCGTGGTTAAAGGCGCTTCCAATCGTCCCCTCAAATCCATCAGCGATATGCTCAAGGGCAAGCAGGGGCGCTTCCGTCAGAATCTTCTGGGAAAGCGCGTCGACTATTCGGGGCGTTCGGTTATCACCATCGGGCCGGATCTCAAACTCTGGCAGTGTGGCCTTCCCACCAAGATGGCTCTTGAACTCTTCAAACCTTTTATAATGAAGAAACTCGTCGACAAGGATGTGGTTTACAACATCAAGAAGGCGAAACTTCTCGTTGAACAGGAGTCGGCCGAGGTCTACGCCATCCTCGATGAGGTCGTCAAAGAGCATCCCGTCATGCTCAACCGTGCTCCTACCCTCCACCGTCTGGGTATTCAGGCATTCGAGCCGGTCCTGGTAGAGGGAAAGGCCATCAAGTTACACCCCCTCGTGTGTCACGCATTCAATGCCGACTTCGACGGTGACCAGATGGCCGTTCACGTGCCTCTTACCCAAGCGGCACAGATGGAGTGCTGGACTCTCATGCTCTCAGCGCGCAATCTGCTCAATCCCGCCAACGGCAAGACCATTGTCTTCCCGTCGCAGGATATGGTTCTGGGTATCAACTACCTTACCAGGCACAAACCCGACGGAAAGGGGACGGGCCGCAGATTCTCCTCTGTTGAAGAAGTAATGATGGCCCTCGATGCGAAGAGCATAGAGTGGGGATCGGTCATCAAGGTTGCGGTTCCCAAGGCTCCGGTTTGGTCGAAGCTTGCCAAGGAAGAGTCCTCCGGGAAGGGTGCCATTATTGAAACAACCGCTGGTCGGCTTGTGTTCAACGAGGAGATGCCGAAGGAAATTCCTTTCATCAACTATGCAATGGGCGATAAAGAGCTCAAGCCCCTCATTGAATACGTTTTCAAGGTCTATGGATCCTGGATAACTGTGCGCATGCTGGATGCCATCAAGGCCACCGGGTACAAATATTCGACAATATTTGGTGCGACAATCGGTATTGATGACATTGTCGTTCCGTCCGAAAAGCCTGCCATGATAGAGAAGGCCAATCAGGAAGTAGAATCGATTCAAAAGCAGTACCGTCAGGGGCATATTACCCAGGAAGAACGGTACAACCGCGTTGTCGAGGTCTGGTCGAAGACCAATGAAGATCTCACGAGCATCATGATGAAGACCCTTGAGGCCGACAAGGCCGGATTTAACTCCATTTACATGATGGCCAACTCCGGTGCCCGTGGTAGTCGTAACCAAATTCGTCAGTTGGCCGGTATGCGTGGCCTTATGGCCAAGCCCTCCGGTGATATTATCGAACTGCCGATCCGTTCGAACTTCAAGGAAGGCCTTTCGGTTATCGAGTTCTTCATTTCCACCAATGGTGCCCGTAAGGGTCTTGCCGATACCGCTCTCAAGACGGCCGATGCCGGTTACCTTACCCGTCGTCTTGTCGACATTGCCCAGGACGTTGTTATCAACGAGCGCGACTGTGGTACCATCAACGGTATCGAGCATACGGCTATAAAGGATGGCGAAGAAGTTGTCGAATCTCTTCGCGATCGTATCATCGGCCGCTATACCCTCGAGCGCGTCAAACACCCCATTACCGGAGACATCATTGTCGATGTCAACGAAGAAGTAACCGAGGATATTGCCGATGCCATTGAGGCTGCCGGGGTTGAATCGGTACGTATTCGTACTGTTCTTACCTGTGAAGCGAAGCATGGTGTTTGCCAGATGTGCTATGGCCGCAACTTGGCGACCAATCGTCAGGTTGAGGTTGGTGAGGCGGTGGGTATCATCGCTGCGCAGTCCATTGGCCAGCCGGGTACCCAGCTTACCATGCGTACCTTCCATATTGGTGGTGCTGCCACAAAGACAAGCGAGGAAAATCGCCTCTTCTTCAAGTATCCGGTTTACATACGTGAGATATTGGGCAGCAATGTCCCTCTTGATTCCGGGCGTTTGCTCTTTACCAGAAAGGGCTTCCTTACGGTAAACCGGGTTCTCTCCCGCCATGCGATCGCGAAGGGCGACAAGGTTCTGGTTGAAGATGGTCAGCGGGTTATCCGCGGCGACGTCCTCATCAAGAAAAAGGGCGACGACGTCCTTGCCGGCGACATTGCATACGTTATGGTTCGCAACAACGAGATTTGCCTTATCGGCAAGGATCAGAAGCAGGAGATCCGCAATGGTTCGGAATTCCTTGCCAAACTGGGTGATATCGTCGAAGAGAATGAGTCAATTGCCATTTTTGACCCCTTCTCCGATCCAATCATCGCCGAAGCCGATGGCTATGTACGCTATGAGGACATCATTCCCGGTTCGACCATGAAGGAAGAGCTGGATGAAGAAACGGGGAATATCGAGAAGCGTATCTCGGACTTCCAGCTCGACACCAAGCAGCCGCGTGTTGTTATTGGTGACGAAGCGGGTAACGAGGTTGCCTCCTACTATCTTCCCGGTGGTGCATATCTCCTCGTCGATGAAGGCGAGAAGATCAAGGCCGGGCGTACCATTGCCAAGACCCTCAAGGAGTCTGCGAAGGCCATGGATATCACCGGTGGTCTTCCCCGCGTAAGCGAGCTTTTCGAGGCGCGCAAGCCCAAGATTCAGAGCGTGCTCGCGCAGGTTAGCGGTATCGTGTTCTTCCGCGGTATCGTCAAGGGCAAGCGCGTTGTCATTGTCTGCGATCCGCATGGCAAAGAGTACAAGCACCTTGTTCCCATGACTCGCCGTCTGCTCGTACGCGATGGCGACCATGTCGAAGCCGGTGAGCCGCTCTGCTTTGGCTCGGCGAACCCCCACGATATTCTTCACATCCTCGGTGAGAATGCCCTTCAGCGTTATCTTATGGATGAAATTCAGCAGGTGTATCGTCTTCAGGGTGTTTCAATCAACGACAAGCACATTGGTGTTATCGTACGTCAGATGATGCGCAAGGTTGAAATTGTCGCGGTTGGCGATACCCGCTTCATCTACGGTCAGTTGGTTGACAAGTATGCCTTCCACGAGGAGAACGCCCGCGTCATGAACGAGGGTGGTCAACCCGGTGTTGCGCGACCGGTTTTCCAGGGTATTACCAAGGCTTCCCTCAACATAGACTCCTTCCTTTCGGCCGCCTCTTTCCAGGAGACAACCCGGGTACTCACCAATGCCGCCATTGCCGGTTCCACCGATTGTCTGCGTGGGCTCAAGGAGAATATCATCATTGGTCATCCCATCCCGGCGGGTACCGGTATGCGTCGTTATCGTGATGTGAAGCTCTTTGACAAAGATCACGGCGATCTCGATGCTTTCGTGGAAGAAACGCTTGAAAAGCGTCGTCTTGAGCGGGCTGCGGAGCCCGTTGAGGAAGATTTTGATACTGATGATTCCGAAGGCTGATAGCTACCGGTCTTGACCCTCATGGTCAAGACCGGTATAGTCAAACACTGAAACTGTGTCTTTCACCGGAAACGGTGTGTATTTTGTCCGCCGGGTGCTGACGGAGGACGTTCAAGGGAGTTTTTGCTTAGATGCCTACTATAAACCAATTGGTTCGATTTGGCCGAAAGCAGTTGACCGTCAAGACCAAGTCTCCTGCATTGAAAGCCTGTCCCCAGAAGCGCGGGGTTTGTACCCGCGTTATGACAGTCACGCCCAAGAAGCCCAACTCGGCTCTCCGTAAGGTAGCCCGTGTTCGCCTTTCCCATGGTACCGAAGTTACCGCATATATTCCCGGTATCGGCCATAATCTCCAGGAGCACTCTGTGGTTCTGGTACGTGGTGGTCGTGTCAAGGACCTTCCCGGTGTTCGCTATCACATTGTCCGTGGTGCCAAGGATACTCTTGGGGTTACCGACCGCAAACGTGGTCGTTCCAAGTACGGCGCCAAGCGGCCAAAGGCGTAAGGGGGAAGATTCATGGGACGCAAGAAAAAGACAATTGATCGTGGCCTTCTGCCCGATGCAAAGTACAACAGTGTGGTTGTTTCCAAGTTTGTCAATCGTATGATGTGGCAGGGGAAGAAATCCATTGCAATTCGTATCGTACATGGGGCAATGGACAATCTTCGCGCCAAGACCGAAAAGGATCCTCTTGAAGTGTTCCTCAAGGCTCTTGATAATGTAAAGCCCGTTGTCGAAGTCAAATCCCGCCGCGTTGGTGGTGCTACCTATCAGGTGCCTATCGAGATTCGTGAATCCCGTCGTGAGGCTCTTGCCATGCGTTGGGTTATCGCTGCCGCTCGTGGTCGTTCCGGTCACGAGATGAGCGAGCGCCTTTCGGCCGAGCTTCTCGATGCGTTCAACAATACCGGTACCGCCTTCAAGAAAAAGGAAGATACCCACAAGATGGCAGAGGCGAACAAGGCCTTTGCGCACTATCGCTGGTAGTAATGATGCCCGCAAAAGCGGGCTGTTGTATTCGGTCCTGTTGGCTTTCGGGCTGCGGGGCCGTGTGCCAAACGGGCACTGTTCTTTGATATCGATTGGCGCGTAAAGCGCCGCGCCGCACGGGCTTGGATAACGGAACAAGGATCATTTTTGGTATGTCGTTTCTGTCCTGTGTGGCAGTCTCGGTATTCCAAACCGATCATCCGTTTCCGAATATTCGGAACCCAAGGCGAGATGGGACAGGTGGAAAGAGGCATTTTGGTTCTTTTTCATCTATATACTGTCCTTTCTCGTTTTCAGGGTGATCTTCAGGTTACACGTCTTGCGCAGGATACGTACTTTCTGTATACTGCCCGGACTTGCAATTTTTATAGTGCCCAATAATTCGAGGAGGACACGATGGCTAAGGACAAGTTCAATAGAACTAAGATTCACATGAATGTCGGCACGATTGGTCATGTTGACCATGGAAAGACAACTCTTTCTGCTGCCATTACCATGCATTGCGGTCGCAAGTTTGGTGACAAGGTCATGAAGTATGACGAAATCGACAATGCTCCCGAGGAGAAGGCCCGTGGTATTACCATCAATACCCGCCACCTCGAGTATCAGTCCGACAAGCGTCACTACGCTCACATTGACTGCCCCGGACACTCCGACTACATCAAAAACATGATCACCGGTGCTGCCCAGATGGACGGTGCCATTCTCGTCGTCTCGGCTCCCGACTCTGTTATGCCCCAGACCCGCGAGCACATCATTCTCGCTCGCCAGGTTGGCGTTCCCAGCATGATCGTGTTCCTTAACAAGGTTGACCTTGTTGATGACCCCGAGCTTCTTGAGCTCGTCGAGGAAGAGGTTCGCGACGTTCTTACTGCCAACGGCTTCCCCGGAGACAAGACCCCCATTATCAAGGGTTCTGCTTTCCATGCGCTCTCCGAGCCCGATAATGCCGATGCCCAGAAGTGCGTTGATGAACTTCTCGCTGCCATGGATGATTACTTCCCCGATCCCGAGCGTGATGCGGACAAGCCCTTCCTTATGCCTATTGAAGATATCTTCACGATCTCTGGCCGTGGTACGGTTGTTACCGGCAAGATCGAGCGTGGTATCGTCAAGCTCAATGAGGAAATCGAGATTGTCGGTATCCGTCCTACCCAAAAGACCACTGTTACCGGTATCGAAATGTTCAACAAGCTTCTTGATGAAGGTCAGGCTGGTGACAACATTGGTGCCCTTCTGCGTGGTGTTGACAAGAAGGAAGTCGAGCGTGGTCAGGTTCTCGCCAAATCCGGTTCGATCACTCCCCACTCCAAGTTCACTGGTAAGATCTACTGTCTTTCCAAGGACGAGGGTGGTCGTCACAGCCCCTTTTTCTCCGGGTATCGTCCCCAGTTCTATTTCCGTACCACCGATATCACCGGTACGGTTCAGCTCCCCGAGGGCAAGGAAATGGTCATGCCTGGTGATGACGCCGAGATCATCGGTGAGCTCATTCACCCCGTCGCCATGGAAAAAGGTCTCCGCTTCGCTATCCGCGAAGGTGGTCGCACCATTGCGTCCGGTCAGGTTACCGATATCGTAGAGTAAGCACCAGAGTGCATCAGAGGCAGCTCTTGCGAGCTGCCTCTTGTTTGGAGGAATAATGACTAAAGAACGAATTCGCGTACGATTGCGCGGCTTCGATGTCGAGCTTATCGATCAGAGTGCAAAGTCGATTGTTCAGACTGTGCAGAAGGCGGGCGCCAAGGTTTCAGGGCCTATCCCCCTTCCTACTCGCATCAATAAGGTTACGGTGCTTCGTTCGCCCCACGTCAACAAGAAGTCGAGAGAGCAGTTCGAGATGCGCACTCACAAGCGCCTTATCGATATTATCAGCCCTTCGTCCGAAGTAATGGATTCCCTCATGAAGCTTGAGCTTCCTGCGGGTGTCGACGTAGAGATCAAGCAGTAATAGAACGGGCAGACGGTCCCCGGACCTCGGGATAACGTGCCTGATAAATTGGAGAGTACCATGTTGGGTCTTATGGCCAAGAAAGTGGGAATGACGCAGGTCTTTGATGAAAGCGGTAATTTGGTTCCGGTAACGGTCCTCCGCATTGATCAGAATATCGTCATGGCCCAAAAAACCGCGGAGAAGGACGGCTATAACGCTGTGCTCCTCGGTCAGGATGAGATGAAGAAGAGCAGGGTGTCGAAGCCGTATGCCGGGCAGTTCCCGGAGGGCATAGCGCCTGCAAAGCGTCTCAAAGAGTTTAGGGATTTCGAGAAAGAGTGCAATGTGGGTGATGCCCTTGGTATTGAGCTCTTTGAGGGCGTTCGTTTTGTCGATGTCGCCGGTGTCTCGAAAGGTAAGGGTTTTCAGGGTGTTATGAAGCGTTGGGGGTTCGGCGGTGGTCGTGCAACCCACGGTTCAAAGTTCCATCGTGAAGCCGGTTCCACCGGTCAGTGTACATCGCCCGGGCGTTCGTTCAAGAATATCAAAATGCCCGGTCGTATGGGTCGCGAGCGTGTGACTGTCCTGAACCTCAAGGTCGTCAAAGTCGACGTCGAAAATAGAACCATTTTGGTTCGCGGAGCTGTTCCCGGTATCAACAAGGGTACGGTTGTTGTTCGCTCCGCTGTCAAAAAGCAGTGAGGGATCAGATGAACCGGACAGTCTATTCAATAGAAGGAAAAGAACTTCGCAACGTTGAACTTTCTGATGCCGTTTTTGGCCTCCCCATGAATGAGGATGTCATTTGGTATGCGATTAACAACGAGCTTGCGAATTTGAGGTTGGGGACCGCTTCCACCAAGGATCGGTCCGAAGTACACGGCTCGAATGCCAAGCCCTTCAAGCAGAAGGGTACCGGCCGCGCTCGTCGCGGTGACAAGAAGTCCCCGATTTCTGTCGGTGGCGGCGTGGTCTTTGGTCCTCGCCCCCGTGACTTCTCCTATTCGATGCCGAAGAAGGCGAAGCGTTTGGCCATGAAGACCATTTTGAGTCTCAAGGTTCAGGATGATCGCCTCAAGATCGTTGAGGACTTCTCGGTGGAATCCGGGAAGACCAAGGAACTCGCCAAGATTCTCGGCGCCCTCGGTGCTGATGAGCGAACGGTTGTTGTTCTCAAGGACGATGACGCAATGGTCAAGCGTGCCGGCAAGAACATTCCCTGGCTCAGCTTTCTCTCCTATAACCGCCTTCGTGCCCACGATCTTTTCTACGGGCGCAGGGTCATCATGATGGAGAGTGCTGCAAAGAATCTCAACGATTTCTACGGTGTAACTGTGGAGGCCGCTGAATGACCTACGAAAATATACTGGTTGCACCGGTTCTTACCGAGAAAACCAACTCAATGCGTGAAGAAGGCAAATACGTTTTCAAGGTAGCTCAATATGCTACCAAGACTCAGGTCAAGGAAGCGGTTCGTCGTCTGTTCAATGTTCACCCCGTCAGTTGCACCATTGCGGTTGTTGGCGGGAAACCGAAGCGGGTCCGCCAGAAGGCCGGATATACCTCCACCTGGAAAAAGGCCGTTGTTCGTCTTGAGAAAGACGAAAAAATCGACCTTTTTGAAAGCGTGTAAGTCTTCGGAGTAAGGGAAATATTATGGGTATCAAATCATTCAAGCCTACCACTCCCGGTATGCGAAATCGCGTCGGCCTCGATTTTTCAGAGCTGACGACCAACAAACCCGAGAAGTCCCTCACCACTGGCCGACCCGAAAAGGCCGGACGTGGTGCAAAGGGTAGAATCAGTGTTTGGCACAAGGGCGGCGGTCACAAGCGCCGCTATCGCGAAGTCGACTTCAAGCGAGACAAGGTTGGTATTCCCGGCAAGATCGCTACCATTGAATACGACCCCAACCGCAGTGCCAATATTGCTTTGGTCAACTATGTTGATGGCGAAAAGCGCTACATCCTTGCTCCCAAGAGCTTGGTTGTCGGGCAGCAGATCGTCAGCGGTCCCGATGCTCCCATCCAGGAGGGCAATGCCCTTCCGCTTGAGAATATTCCACTCGGTTTTACCGTGCACAACATCGAGCTCAATCTTGGTCGCGGCGGGCAGCTTGCCCGTTCTGCCGGTGCGAGCGCACTGATTGCAGCAAAAGAGGGTGATTATGTCACACTCAAGCTGCCTTCCGGTGAAATGCGCATGGTCTTCAAGAAGTGCTACGCCACCATTGGTGTCGTCGGCAATCAGGACCACATGAACGTCTCTCTCGGCAAGGCTGGCCGCAAACGCTGGCTTGGCGTCCGACCGACTGTTCGCGGTATGTCCATGAACCCGGTTGATCACCCCCATGGTGGTGGTGAAGGCCGCAACAAGGGTATTCACCCTGTCAGTCCTTGGGGTCAACCCTCCAAGGGGTTCAAGACTCGCCAAAAGCACAAGCCTTCTTCACGATTTATCGTGAAGCGCAGGAAATAACAGGAGTCAACGGTGTCAAGGTCAGTGAAGAAGGGCCCCTTCATCGAGAAGAGCCTTTACAAGAAAGTAATTGAAATGAGCAAAGCGGGTGATCGGAAAATGATCAAAACCTATTCCCGCTGTTCGACGATCATCCCCGAGATGGTCGGTAGTACCATTTCCGTTCACACCGGCAAGAACTGGGTTCCTGTGTATGTGACGGAAAACCTTGTCGGTCACAAGCTTGGTGAGTTTGCTCCTACGCGTACATTTCGTGGGCATGCCGGCTCGGACAAGAAGGCCGGAAAGAGATAGGAAGAACATATGGAAATGAAGAGAGGCTACAGAGCCGTAACGAAATTTCTGATGGGTTCTCCGCACAAGGTTCGGCCTGTTGCCGACCTGGTGCGTAACCGGCCCTATCCCGAGGCAATGTCCGTTTTGGAGAACATGCCTCATAAGGGAGCCCGGCTCATCAGCAAGACGATGAAGTCTGCCGCGTCCAACGCTCTTGATCGAAACAAGAAGCTTGACGAGGACATGCTCTATGTTCGCGAGATTCGCATTGATGATGGTCCCCGACTCAAGAGAGTGTGGTTCCGTGCCCGTGGGCGTGCGGATATGCTACTCAAGAGGATGTGTCACATCACTGTAGTCGTCGACGAAATTGCAAAGGCGGGGGAATAAAGTGGGACAGAAAGTAAACCCTATCGGATTACGACTTGGCATTAACAGGACATGGGCTTCCCATTGGTATGTTGATCCCCGTGAGTACGCCGATACCCTGCACGAGGACCTCAAGCTGCGCAAGCTGGTCATGGCGCTTCCCGAGACGAAGGGCGCAGACATTGCCGAACTCGAGATCATCCGTCATCCCCAGCGCATTACGCTGGTTATTCACACTGCACGCCCCGGCGTTATTATCGGTGTGAAGGGTGCGAATATCGAAAAGATTGGCAACCAGCTTCAGAAGCATGTTTCGCGCAAGATCCAGATCAAGATCAAGGAAGTGCGCAATGCTGATGGCAATGCCCAGATCGTCGCCCAAAACATTGCCCGGCAGCTCTTGGCTCGCGGATCTTTCCGCAAGGCCATCAAGCAGTCGATCAGCAATGCCATCAAGAAGGGCAATGTTCAGGGCGTCAAGGTTCGCCTTTCCGGCCGTCTTGGTGGTGCCGAGATGAGCCGCACCGAAGAGCACAAAGAGGGCCGCGTTCCTCTTCACACGCTTCGTGCGGACATTGATTACGGCTTTACCGAGGCCCATACATCCTTTGGTGCAATTGGCGTCAAGGTGTGGATCTATAATGGTATGAAGTTCGGAAAAGAGCAGAAAGAAGATGCGGGCGCCATTGTGCGCAAGCGGCGGGATCGCGCTCCCGCAAGGAGTTAGGCTATGTTGAGTCCCAAGCGCGTAAAACACCGCAAGGTGCAGCGTGGAAATATGCCGGGAAATGCTACCCGGTGCAATACGGTAGCCTTCGGGGAGTTTGCGTTGGTCGCCCTCGATCGCATGTGGCTCACCAATCGTCAGATTGAAGCTGCCCGTATCGCTCTTAATCGTCACGTTAAGCGTGGCGGTAAGCTCTGGATCCGGATTTTCCCGGACAAGCCCTACAGCAAGAAGCCTGCGGAAACCCGCATGGGTAAAGGCAAGGGTGGACCTGAGTATTGGGTTGCCGTCGTCAAGCCGGGAACAGTCATTTTCGAGTTGGGTGGCGTTGAGCGCAACCTTGCGGAAGAAGCCATGCGCCTTGCCGGTACGAAATTGCCGATCAAGACGAAGTTCGCTGTCCGCTCGGAACTCGAGCTGTAATAAGACAGGGGAACAGACGATGAAGGATTCGTTCAAGAACCTTTCCAAGGCGGAGCTTGTCGCGAAGCGGGACGAGCTGAACAAGAAGTACATGGAGTTCCGCTTCAAGATGGTCGTCGGCCATGTTGAGAATCCGCTCCAGAAGCGCGTTTTGCGCCGTCAGGTCGCTCGCCTCAACACGCTCATTCATCAGTATGAGCTGGGCTTGAAGGCGTAAAGGAGTAGGGTGTGGAAGAGCAGAGTGTACAGAACAAGAGCGGTACGCGCGAGTTTATCGGTATTGTAACGAGCGACAAGATGGACAAGAGCATTGTTGTATCGGTCAATACCAAAAAACTTCATCCGCTGTACAAGAAATACGTTACCAGCACCAAGAAGGTGAAGGCTCACGATGAGATCAATGACGCCAAGATGGGCGACAAGGTTCGCGTTGTGGAATGTCGTCCCGTCAGCAAGGACAAGTGCTGGAAGCTCGTCGAAGTACTGGAACGGGCGAAATAAGGCTTAAGGAAGTACAGGATGATTCAGGTCGAAAGCTATCTGAATGTTGCCGACAACTCCGGCGCCAAGACCGTTCAGTGTATCAAGGTACTGGGTGGATCGAAGCGCAAATATGCGAGTATCGGCGATATTATTGTGGTTGCGGTCAAGGATGCCATTCCTACCTCAGCCATTAAAAAGGGTTCGGTTGAAAAGGCCGTTGTAGTCAGAACGCACAAGGAATATCGTCGTGCAGACGGTACCTATATCCGTTTTGACGACAACGCCTGTGTGATTATCGACGCGAACAAAAATCCCAAGGGTAAGCGCGTGTTCGGGCCTGTTGCCCGTGAGCTGCGTGAGCAGGACTACATGAAAATTGTATCTCTTGCCCCAGAGGTTCTGTAAGGAGCATCGGAATGGTCGATACAAAGTTCAAGATCAGGAAAGATGATACCGTGCAGGTCATTGCTGGCAAGGACAAGGGAAAGCGTGGTAAGGTCCTCAAGATCTTGCGCGAAAAGAACCGTGTTGTCGTTGAAGGTGTCAACATCGTCAAGAAGGCGATGAAGCGCCGGAGTCAGCAGGATCGTGGTGGTATTGTCGAGATAGAAGCTGGATTGCACGTATCCAATGTAATGATCGTGTGCAAGAAGTGTGGCCCCACCCGTATCGGTTACAAGATCGATGGCGACAAGAAGGTGAGGGTGTGCAGAAAATGCGGAGAGGCCCTGTGATGAAGAACTACGAACCGCGACTCAAGAAAGTCTACAAGGAGTCCATTGCTCCCGAGGTTTTCAAGGAGTTTGGCTATAAATCAACCATGCAGACTCCAAAGCTCGTCAAGATTGTTGTAAGCATGGGCGTAGGCGAGGCTCTTCAGAACAAGAAGCTTCTCGACGCAGCTGTAAGTGATTTGACAACGATCACCGGCCAGAAGGCGGTGAAGACCAAGGCCAAGAAGAGCGTCGCCAACTTCAAGATCCGCCAGGGTCAGGAGATTGGTACCTGTGTTACTCTGCGTGGCGCTGTCATGTATGAGTTCCTTGACCGGCTCGTGAATGTCGCACTTCCTCGTGTAAAGGACTTCCGCGGCATCAATCAAAACTCGTTCGACGGTAACGGGAATTATGCGTTCGGTATAACCGAGCAGATTATTTTCCCCGAAATCGACTTTGACAAGATCGAACGTGTCAGTGGTTTGAATATCGTCATTGTGACGTCTGCCAAGACCGATGCGGAGGCGCGCAGCCTTCTCACTCGCTTTGGCATGCCCTTCAAGAAGTAAGCGAGGAAGAAATGGCCAAGAAATCAATGATAATCAAGGCCCTTCGGACCCCCAAATATTCTACGCGTGCGGTTAACCGCTGCAGAATTTGTGGTCGTCCCAGAGGGTATCTGCGCAAATACGAGATGTGTCGTGTTTGTTTCCGCAAGTTGGCAAACGAAGGGCTTATCCCCGGCGTCACGAAATCCAGTTGGTAAGGTAGGAGTACACGATGAGCGTATCAGATCCCATCGCTGACATGCTGACCAAAATCCGGAATGCCGGAAAGGCCAAGCACGAAAAGGTTGATATCCCTACCTCCAAGCTCAAGCTTGAGATCGTCAAGATCCTCAAGACCGAGGGGTATATCAAGAACTTCAAGAAGCTCAATCAAGATTCGCAGAACACCATCCGGATCTTTTTGAAATACGACGAGAATGAATCTTCGGTCATTCACGGTATTGACAAGGTATCCAAACCCGGTCGTCGCGTGTACACTGGTTACAAGACCATGCCGCGCGTTGTTAACGGATATGGAACCCTGATTGTTTCGACGTCTGACGGTGTCACCACCGGTCGTAAGGCTGTTGAAAAGAAAGTCGGCGGCGAAGTCATTTGTACCGTCTGGTAAGAGGGAGCGTATGTCGAGAATTGGTAAAATCCCGGTCATTATTCCCCAGGGCGTGAAAGTAGCCGTCGGGGCCGACGCCTTTGTGGTGGAAGGTCCGAAAGGGAAGCTGACACAGAAGTATCACAACGTGGTAACCTTCACCGAGAAGGACAACACGATCGAGGTTGGCAGGGTCAACGATGAGAAACAGTCTCGTGCATTCCACGGGCTGTATCGCAACCTGCTCAACAATATGGTTATCGGAGTTTCTACCGGGTTTACCCGGACGCTCATCATCAATGGCGTAGGTTTTCGCGCCGAGGTGAAGGGCAATGTGCTCACGATGAACCTTGGGTATTCGAACGATATCAGCGTCTGGATTCCTGATGGCCTTTCGGTGGCGGTAGAAGCCAACACCAAGATCGCCATCAGTGGTATCGACAAGCAGGCCGTTGGTGAGTTCGCTTCGCAGGTCCGCAAGCTCAGGCTCCCCGAACCCTACAAGGGCAAGGGAGTCCGCTATGAGGACGAAGTCATCAGAAGGAAAGTCGGCAAGTCCGGCGTCAAATAAGGTAGCGGCACTATGATACGTAAACTGCTGGAAAAAGACAGGAAGCGGCTCAAGAGAAAGGTTCACATCCGCAAGCGTGTTTCGGGAACCACCGAGCGCCCTCGCATGACGGTGTTCAAGAGCAATCGCTCCCTTTATATTCAGGTGATTGACGATGTTGCGGGCAATACCCTTGCCTCTGCATCCACGCTTGAAAAGGATCTCAAGGGGACTCGTCCTACTGTGGAAAGCGCGAACAAGCTCGGAGAGATCATGGGTAAGCGCCTTCTCGAGAAGAATATCAATACGGTTGTCTTTGATCGCAATGGGTATCTGTACCACGGCGTTATAAAGGCTATGGCCGATGGAGCCCGCAAAGCCGGGGTCCAGTTCTAGGAGGCGGTATGGAATTCAATCGTGGTAGAGACAGGGATCGTAACCGCGGCCGGGACGATCAGAATGATATGGTCGAAAAGCTGGTCAAGCTGAACCGTACCGCCAAGGTCGTTAAAGGTGGCCGTCGCTTTTCCTTTTCTGCGCTGACTGTTGTCGGTGATCGCAAGGGAAATGTTGGCTATGGTTTTGGTAAGGCAAACGACGTCGCCGAAGCTATTCGCAAGAGTATGGACAAGGCCCGCAAGAACATGATCAAGGTTCCCGTGAAGAATGGCACCATTCCGCATGAGGTTTTGGCCAATTTCAAGGGTTCTTCTGTTCTTCTCAAGCCTGCCTGTTCCGGTACCGGAATCAAGGCCGGTGGGCCGATTCGGGCTATTATGGAAGCCGGTGGTGTTACCGATGTGCTCAGCAAGTCTCTCGGGGTGAACAATTCGATGAATGTAATCCGTGCCACTTTCAAGTGTATCGACAACATGCTTGATGCAAAGGCTATCGCCCGCAATCGGGGTAAGAACCTCAAGGATATGTGGGGGTAATATGGCAAAGCGCATCAAAATTCGCCTCGTTCGCAGTACAATCGGCACCAAGCCGGTTCAGCGGGCGACGGTTCGTTCACTCGGTCTCAAGAAGATCGGGTCCACTGTCGAGCAGGAATCCAACCCTGTCATTCTGGGAATGGTCAGGACGGTCGCCCACTTGGTGGCTGTTGAGGAGATCGAATAAATGTCCGATTTCAATCTTCACGCCCCTGCAGGGGCTAACAAGAAAAAGCGTATCGTCGGTCGCGGGCAGGGCTCCGGTCGAGGGACGACTGCAGGTCGCGGTAACAAGGGTCAGCAATCCCGTTCCGGTGGCAAGACCTATGTCGGTTTCGAGGGCGGCCAGATGCCCCTTTACCGACGCCTCGCACATCGCGGTTTCTCCAACTATCCTTTCAAGAAGGAATATCAGGTTGTAAACCTCGGCGAAATCAACAAGGTCTATGCAGATGGTGACAGTGTTACCATTGAAAGCCTTCGCGAAAAGGGCCTTGTCAAAGGAACAATGGATGTCAAGATTCTCGGCGACGGGGAATTCTCCAAGAAACTCAGCTTCCAGGTGGAAAAGATTTCAAAATCCGCCATCGGGAAGATCGAGAAGGCGGGCGGCTCTGTAGCTGTCTCCGCTAACGCGTAACGCGTGGGGGCGGAGAACACTCGATGGCAAGCAATCCGTTGGTAGGCATCTTCAAGATCAAGGAACTTCGGGAACGTGTCCTTTTCACGCTGGCAATGCTCGTGGTTTTCCGTCTCGGCGCTGTTATTCCCCTTCCGGGGATTGACGTTGTTGCTCTCAAGGCATACTTCAATTCCCAGGCCGGGGGTGGAAACGCCATAGTCGATTATCTCGACTTTTTTGCCGGTGGCGCATTCTCCAACTTCTCTGTCTTCATGTTGGGTATCATGCCGTACATAACCATGTCGATCATGATGCAGCTCTTCATTATCATCTTCCCGTCCTTGAAGAAAATCTCCGAGGAAGAAGGTGGTCGCAAGAAGATCCAGCAGTATCAGAGAATTGGTACGATACTCGTCTGTTTGGTTCAGTCATACGGGACAACCCTGTATGCTACACAGATTGATGTTGTGACCATCTCCAAGCTTTCGTTCACAATGATAGCCATGTTGACCGTAACTACCGGTACCATGTTCCTCATGTGGATAGGTGAGCAGATTACCAAGCGGGGTATCGGAAACGGTGTTTCTCTTCTTATATTTGCCGGTATCGTTGCACGTCTTCCGACGGCTGTTATCGAACTCGTTGAACGTGTTCAGGATCGCAGCCTCAACCCGGTGTATGTTGTGGTAGTTCTTGCAATGTTCATCGCAATCGTCGCTCTCGTCGTTTTCGAACAGCAGGGGCAACGAAAGATCCCGGTTCACTACGCAAAGCGTGTAGTTGGCCGAAAGATGTACGATGGCCGCAGTACCTATATTCCGTTCAAGATCAATCCCAGTGGCGTTATCCCGGTCATTTTCGCATCGTCGATCCTCATGTTCCCGATGCAATTGGCCCAGTCCTTTGGCGGCAACGCCGGATGGATCGCCTCTGTATCCCGTTTTCTCAATCCTCAAGGGTGGGCTTACAACATCCTGTATGTGTTGCTCATCATCTTCTTTGCGTACTTCTATACGCAGGTTACCTTGAATCCGATCGAGATTGCGAAGCAGATTCGTGAGAATGGTGGTTCGATCCCCGGTATCCGTACCGAAAAGATAGAGTCTTACCTTATGGGTATACTCAACAGGATTATCCTTCCGGGGTCCTTGTATCTTGCCCTTATCGCGGTATTGCCCACGATAATCCAGGTGCTGTTCAAGTTCCCTGCTTCCATCAGCTATCTGATGGGTGGTACCTCTCTCTTGATCCTTGTTGGTGTCGATCTCGATACCATGAGTCAGGTGGAAGCTCTTCTCAAGATGCACCACCACGAGGGACTTACCAAGAAAGGTAAACTTCGGGCCCGAAACCTCTAGGTTTTGTGTCCATCTACGCATCCGGATTGGCCGGGTGCGTGTTTGTGTATATTTACGGATGCAAGAAGCCTCCTTCTGTCCCCCGTGGCTGTAGGACAGGGGCTTGGCGAAAGGCAAAAAATCCGTTTTAATAGCAAAACCGTCCACGCCGGACACCCCTCTTTTCTCAGCCGGCGGTGAGCGGAACTTATTGTAAGGGGAACAGGATGAAAGTCCGTACCAGCGTCAAACCTATTTGCGACAAGTGCAAAGTCATCAAGCGCAATGGCATTATTCGCATTATCTGTCAGAACCCCAAGCACAAGCAGCGACAGGGTTGAGGAGTAAACAGTAATGGCACGTATAGCGGGAGTTGACCTCCCCAACAAACACGTCAACATATCTCTGACGTACATTTTCGGCATCGGTCGATCGAGCGCAGATGAGATCTGCGCGAAGGCAAAGATCAATCCCGAGCGTATGATGAATGATCTCTCTGCCGAGGAGTTGAATGAACTCCGTACTCTCATTGAAAACGAGTACAAGGTAGAGGGGCGTCTTCGCACCGAAGTCGCACTCAACATCAAGCGTCTTATGGACATCGGTTGTTACCGTGGCCTCCGTCACAGAAAGGGGCTTCCCGTCCGCGGTCAGCGCACGTCTACCAACGCGCGTACCCGCAAGGGCAAAAAGAAGACAGTCGCCGGCAAGAAGAAATAGGCGGAGGTAGGATAACGTGGCTGTACAGAAGAAGCGGAAAGAGAAGAAGTCCGTATATGAAGGGAACGTCTACATTCAGGCGACGTTCAATAACACTATTGTCACCATTACAGACCTGATGGGCAATGCTCTTTCTTGGGCAAGCTCCGGCGGTCTCGGCTTTCGTGGTGCCAAGAAATCCACTCCCTTTGCTGCGCAGACCGTAACGGAAACTGCGGCGCAGAAGGCTATTCAGTATGGTCTTCGCGAAGTGCATGTTTTTGTAAAGGGCCCCGGTATTGGTCGTGAGTCGGCCATCCGGCAGTTGGGTGCACTGGGCATCAAGGTCAAGTCGATCAGCGATGTTACGCCCATTCCGCACAATGGTTGCCGCCCGCGCAAGACGCGTCGTATTTGACAGGGAGATAAGGATATATGGCAAGATATACTGGTTCAGTATGCAGACTCTGTCGTGTGGAGCAGCGCAAGTTGTTCCTCAAGGGTGAGCGCTGCAAGAGTGATAAGTGCCCCATCAACAAGAAGCGCCCGGCGCCCGGCAAGGATCCAAAGGCCCGTCAGGGCAAGCGATCCGACTACGGTCACCAGCTGCGCGAGAAGCAGAAGCTCAAGAGGATCTACGGTATGCAGGAGAAGCAGTTCAGTCTCTTCTTCGAGCGTGCACTTCGCATGCCTGGCGTAACCGGTGAGAACCTTTTTATCCTCCTCGAGCGCCGCTTGGACAATGTCGTCTATCGCATGCGCTTCGGCAACAGTCGGCCCCAGTCCCGTCAGATCGTGCTTCACGGTCATGTTACGGTCAATGGCCAACTCGTTAACGTTCCTTCCTACCTCGTAAAGCCCGGTGATCAGATTGAGATCCGTGAAGGGAGCAAATCCCTCGAGGTAATCAAGGACGCACTCAAGGAATTCGGCAAGTCCGGCATTATGCCTTGGCTTAGCCTTGATCCTGATGCCATGAAGGGGACATACGTCGCCAACCCTCGCCGCAGTGACATCACCGACCTTGCGGACGTTAAGGAACAGATGATCGTCGAGCTCTATTCGAAATAAGGAGTAAGCATGGCCCGTAAGAACCTGCTGAAAGGCTTCAAGCGACCCAAAGGTATTACCTTTGAACATACAGAGTCCAACCCGGACTACGGGAGGTTTATCGCTTCTCCGTTCGAGCCCGGTTTTGGTACTACTGTCGGTAATACATTGCGCAGGGTGCTCCTCTCTTCGATACAGGGATATGCCATTACTGCGGTAAAAATCACATCCTATGACAAGGACGGGGTTCCGCACAATGTGGCGAGTGAGTTCGAGACCATCCCGAACATCGTTGAAGATACGCTTGAGGTCATCAACAACCTCAAGATGCTTCGCCTCAAACTCCCCGAAGACGTGGAGCAGGAGACCTTCCTCTTTGAATGGAAGGGAAACTGTGATGTGCGCGGCGAAGACTTGGCTCGTACCGGACAACTCGAAGTAATGACTCCCGATCGTCATATCATGACGCTCATGGAAGATGCTCGTGTTGAGTTCGAGGTGCAGGTTGACCTTGGGCGTGGGTATGTCCCTTCCGAGGTCAATGAGCGCTACATCGAAGTTATCGGCACCATTCCGATGGATGCCATCTTCTCGCCGGTCAAGAAGGTCAGATTCTCTGTTGAGCCAACCCGTGTTGGTCAGCGTGCGGACTATGACAAGCTTGTCCTCGAGGTGTGGACCGACGGCACGGTAAAGCCCGAAGATGCGCTCGCAGAAGCTTCCAAAATTGCCAAGGACCATTTTTCGGTCTTTATCAATTTTGACGAGAGCGTTCTCGGTCCCGATGAGGACTATGATGAGGACGACGAGCGTATTCGACAGCTACTCAATACCCCGGTCGAAGAGCTTGAACTCTCTGTTCGGTCCTCGAATTGTCTCAAGAACGCCAACATCAAGACGATTGGTGAACTTACACGCAAGACCGAAGAAGATATCGGCAAGACGAGAAACTTTGGCAAAAAGAGTCTTCAGGAGATCAAGGAGAAGCTCAAGGAGTGGAACCTTGCTCTGGGAATGACCGATTACAGCGTTCTCAAAAACGTTAACAATTTGCCGACTGATAAGGAAGACGAAGATGAAGCATAGAATTGGCTTTAACCGCCTTGATCGTAACGCCTCCCACCGGAAGGCCCTTCATCGCAATATGGTAACATCCCTTTTCCGCCACGAACGGATTACCACAACGAAGGCCAAAGCCCTTGAAGTGCGTCGTTCGGCAGAGAAATTGATTACCCGCGCGAAGGTCGACTCTGTTCACAATCGCCGCTTGGTTTCCGCCCGCCTCTATGACGAGGGCATGGTCGCCAAGCTTTTCAATGACATTGCACTGCGCATGAAGGATCGCCCGGGTGGATACACCCGCATCCTCAAGATTGGTGCCCGCGCCAATGACGCTGCTGAAATGGTTATCCTCGAACTGGTCGACTACAAGTTTGACAGTGAGGAAGGCAAGACCGATGCCAAGGCCGCCAAGAAAGCGGGCAAGGCTGCTCCTGCCGAAAAGGCCAGCGATGGTGCCAAGAGCAAGAAGTCTGCTTCTTCAGAGAAGAAGACCGAAGCTGCTGTCAAGAAGGCCCCGGCCAAGAAGGCTCCCGCCAAGAAGGCCGCTGGTACTGCCATAAAGGCAGAGGCTACCAGTGCTGAAGCCCCTGCTGCTGCGCCCGAAGCCAGCGCCGAATAAGGAGAGACAAGATGTCCAAGCCAAATCGCGGACCCAGCATCCGTTCACTCTTTGCCCGCGGCCGGGGTACCTGCCCTGTCTGCAAGCGCGATGGCGTAAAGGTTCTCTATGAACAGGAGATCGCCGGCGAAAAGGTAAAGATCTGCAAGACCTGCAAAGCCGCCATCAAAAACGGCAAAACGGTCTGATACAGCGTTATCTATAGAAATAAGGGGCCGTCCTTCAAGGGGGGCCCCTTTTGTATTCGTAGAGCTGTTGTAACAGGCTCTGCCCGCGATAATAATTGACACATTGCTTTCTGTTCCGTAAAGTGATGTGCAAGGGGGATACAGATGAAGAAATTATTGGCAGTTTTCGCTGTCCTTGCGCTTGTCCTGGCTTCCTGTTCAAAAACAGAAGGCGGAGAGAAGAAAGCCGATACCAAGAAGGGTGGCGTAATCAAGATTGGTGTTGCCGGGGCTCATTCCGGTGACTTGGCCTCCTATGGATTGCCTTCTGTAAATGCGGCGCAGCTTGTTGTTGATGAGTTCAACAAAAATGGCGGCGTCATGGGGCAAAAGGTTGAGCTGGTTATCGAAGATGATCAGTGCAAACCCGAAGCTGCTACCAGCACCGCAAGCAAACTTGTGAGTGCAGGTGTTGTCGCGGTAATGGGGCATATCTGCTCCGGTGCAACCGAATCCGCTCTTGGCATCTATGCAGAGAGTGATCTCGTTTGTATTTCTCCTTCGGCTACTCTGCCGACGCTTACCCAGAGCCAGATGTATCCGAACTTCTTCCGCACCATTGCACCGGACAACGACCAGGCAAAGGTGGCTGTAGATTTTATCGGGGACAAGTTGTCTCTCAAGACTCTCGCCATTCTTCATGACAAGGGTGCCTACGGACAGGGATTTGCCGATCTGGTCAAGGAGTATGCGGAGGCAAAGGGTATCGAGGTTCTCCTCTATGAAGGAGTCAATCCCGGTGCGCCCGACTACTCTTCTGTTGTCAACAAGATCCAGAATACCAATGCCGAAGGCGTTGTCTGGGGTGGTTATCATCCCGAGGCTTCCAAGATTGTCCAGCAGATGCGTGACAAGGGCATGAAGCAGCCCTTTATCTCTGATGACGGCGTCAAGGACAATACCTTTATCGAAGTTGCCGGCAAATACGCCGAGGGCGTATATGCTACCGGTCCCGCCGATACGACCAAGAGCGCGCTGGCCATGAAGGCGGTTGCGGATCACAAGGCCAAGTATGGTGATGAGCCCGGCGCATTCTTCCTTAATGCCTATGCTGCCACCCAGGCCCTTCTCAATGCCATCGAAATTGCACAGAGCACCGATGGTTTTGATATCCAGATGGCACTTCGCATGAATTACGCCGATACCCCGCTGGGCAGCATCAGCTTTGACTACAAGGGCGATGTTATCGGCTTCGGGTTCTCGGTGTTCCAGGTTCAGGATGGCGTGTACGTAGAGCTCAAGTAGTCTCTTACTGCATATCATCACGCATACGAGCCGTCACGGATACCGGGGAAACCTCGTACCTGACGGCTCTTTTTATGGAAACGACTGCATGGATTACTTTTTACGACTTCTGTTGAGCGGCACGGCAAAGGGCAGTATTTACGCTCTCATTGCACTCGGGTACACCATGGTCTATGGTATCGTTCAGCTTATAAATTTCGCTCATGGTGAAATCTATATGATAGGCGGATTTACTGCCCTTATCATAGCCGGTTCATTATCCGCTCTCGGTTTGCCGCCCGGTTTGGTTCTTCTCTTTTCTGTGGTCGTGGCCATTGTCTTCTCTTCTGCCTTTGGCATAACCATTGAACGACTCGCCTATCGCCCGTTACGGGCAAAGCCACGCCTTTCTGCGCTGATTAGCGCGATTGGTATTTCCATGATTCTGCAAAATTTCGTTCTGCTTGCCCAGACCGAGAAATACCTCTTCTTCCCTTCTTTCCTGCCGGAATTCGCCTTTCTGGCACCGGTGCGCTCTTACATCAACTCGACCCAGTTCATCATTCTGATTACCACAACGGTCATCATGATCGGCCTGACCCTGCTTATCAAACTTACCCGCATGGGTAAGGCCATGCGGGCAACGGCTCAAGACCGCAAGATGGCGCAGTTGTTGGGGGTCAATATAAACAGTGTTATTTCCCTGACCTTCGTGTTGGGCTCTTCACTCGCAGCCATCGGCGGTGTCTTGATAAGCTCGTATGCGGGACAGATCAACTACTACATCGGGTTCCTGGCCGGTATAAAGGCCTTTGTCGCGGCTGTTCTGGGCGGGATCGGGAGTATTCCCGGCGCGGTGTTGGGCAGCTATATTCTGGGGCTCACCGAAAGTTTCGGGACCGGGTACATCACCAGCGATTATGAGGATGCATTCGCATTCATCATTCTCATCATCATCCTTGTCTTCAAGCCCAACGGCCTCTTGGGCAAGAAAGAAAACCAGAAGGTGTAAGCGATGAACATAATTCGTAAAGAAGACCTGCCCAGGGCACTTCTCCACGCTCTCTGGTTCAGTTTCCTTCTGTTCCCCCTTATGGTAATGAAGGTTTCGGTTGCAAGCGGTGTGGCAACAGTTGCCTGGCGATGGGGTATGGTTCCGCTTGTAGCCATAGCTTCTTTTGTCCTTTCGATCTTGTGGCAGATGGCACATCGTGCCAGTGCAGAACGGGAAAAACGTCCGGCCGGCGTCGTTGGACCGGTGCAAACCTTTCTGTCCAATATCCTGTCAAAGAGACCCCTTGTTTTAAGCGGTATTCTTGTCATTGTCGCTTTTGCACTCGCATACCCCTGGTTTTTCGGGTTTTATCAAACCGATATCATGGTTACGGCGCTTATCTATGTGCTCTTGGCCTTGGGGCTCAATATTATTGTTGGCTTGGGTGGCCTCTTGAATTTGGGGCACGCGGCTTTTTTTGCTGTTGGTGCCTACACCTATGGACTACTGTGGAAGTATATTGGGCCGGTATGGACCGGGGCCGGCTTGCACAGTGGCTGGCTCTTCTGGATATCGATACCTCTTGCAGGCCTGGCCGCAATGGTATTCGGGGTCCTCTTGAGCTTGCCGGTCTTGCGTCTGCGTGGTGATTATCTTGCGATCATCACCCTTGCATTTGGCGAGATCGTGCGGATGGTCCTGCAGAATTGGACGCCGGTTACCGGTGGGGCCCAGGGGATACGCTTGATTCCCAGGCCCTGGCTGCTTGATCTCAAATTGAAGCCGGCTGATGCTACAACGTACATCTACTACATAACACTATTGTTTGTCGTGCTCGCGGTGGCAAGTGTTCGGCGCTTGGAGAATTCCCGTGTTGGCAGGGCCCTTGAGGGTATGCGTGAAGATGAGATTGCCTGCCAGTCGGTGGGTATAAACCTCGTAAAGAACAAGCTTGTTACCTTCGCCCTTGGTGCGTTTTGGGCCGGCATAGCCGGGACTCTCTTTGCGGCAAAGACAACCTTTATCAATCCGGACTCTTTTACCCTGTGGGAATCGATTATGGTTCTGATGGCGGTGGTTATTGGCGGAACGGGATCCATTCCCGGCGTAATTCTGGGGGCCCTGCTCCTCAAGCTTCTTCCCGAGTGGTTCCGCCCCCTGGCCCAATACCGCATGATTATCTACGGGGTGGCCATGATAGTCATTATCATATTCAAGAGCGAAGGACTCATCCCCCGACGGCGCAAGATGTACACATTCAGCGACAAGGCAGGCGACAATGCGCAGTAGCCAATACCCTGTATTGAAGATAGATAATCTCTCCATGGTCTTTGGTGGTTTACGAGCCATCGACAATGTTAGCCTGGAGATTCGTAAAGGCGAGATAGCGGCCCTTATCGGCCCGAACGGGGCCGGAAAGACAACCCTCTTCAACTGTGTAACCGGTGTCTATCGCCCTACAGAAGGGGCCATTTCCATCTGTCCGGATGATCCGGCTGGTGGAGGCAAGGAACGCTTCATTGACGGGCGCAAGCCACACGAGATCAACCGTTTGGGGCTCGCGCGTACATTCCAGAATATCAGGCTCTTTTCGAACATGACGGTTCTCGAGAATGTCATGTTGGGACGGAACAACTCGCTCAAGGCAGGAGTTCTGGGGGCCCTGTTGCGAACGAGAAAGACCAGGGAGGAGGAGGAGCGCGTCATTCACGAAAGCCGTGATCTCCTTGCCGCCTTGGCCCTTGAGCGTTACGCCAACGAGATGGCGACCAATTTACCCTATGGTGCACAGCGCCGACTGGAAATTGCGCGCGCCCTTGCAACCGATCCCTTTCTCCTCCTCCTTGATGAACCTGCAGCGGGTATGAACCCCCAGGAGACGAAGGAGCTGGAGGAGACGATCGGCATAATTCGTGAAAAAAAGGCGGTGACCATTCTCCTTATCGAACACGACATGAGCCTCGTCATGAATGTTTCGGAGTGGATTCACGTCGTTGAATACGGGCGTCTCATTGCAGAAGGGACCCCGGCCGAGATTCGGGCGAACCCGGATGTCATCAAGGCCTATCTGGGGGAATAAAATGGCACAACTGGCACTCGAGAAGGTCAATACCTTCTACGGCAACATACAGGCCCTCAAGGATGTCTCGCTTACGGTGGACAAAGGCGATATTGTCACCCTTATTGGTGCGAACGGTGCGGGCAAAACGACGACACTTATGTCGATATGCGGATTGGTGCCCTGTCGTTCGGGCAAGATTGTCTTTGAGGGCACCGATATCACCGGTATAGCGGCCCATGAACTCGTCAAGTACGGTATTTCCCAAGTTCCAGAAGGGCGGCGGATATTCCCCCAGCTCTCCGTCTTGGAAAACCTGGATATGGGCGCCTTCATGCGTCGTGACAAGCCCGGAATCAAGGCAGATCTTGAGGAAGTCTTTGAGCTCTTTCCGCGGCTTGCAGAGCGGCGACATCAATCGGGGGGGACGCTTTCCGGTGGGGAACAGCAAATGCTCGCCATTTCGCGTGCACTCATGTCACGGCCCCAGGTGCTGCTCCTGGACGAACCTTCTCTGGGGCTGGCGCCCCTCATTGTCCAGCACATCTTCGACATAATCCAAAAGATAAACCGGGAACGCGGGACGACGATTCTCTTGGTCGAACAGAACGCGAATATGGCCCTCAAGATTGCGAACAAGGGCTATGTGCTTCAAAATGGTAGTATACTGATGGCGGACAGTGCGGCTGCCCTTCTCGAAAACGAGGAGGTCAAGACGGCGTACTTGGGCTTGTAAGGCTCGACAGGAGGTGTGCGATGACAGTTGGACGGTGCATGACAAAGAACCCTGTAACGGTGGGCCCCGATGTTACGGTTCCGGAAGCTCAGGCGATCATGCGGCGGGAAAAAATCCGCCGTCTGCCAGTCTTGGACAAGCACGCGGCCCTGGTGGGTATCGTGACAGCCGGCGACCTTATTCACGCTGCCCCGAGCGGGGCTACGGTCCTTGACGTCTACGAGCTCAACTACCTGCTTTCAAAACTTGAAGTGCGCAAGGTGATGCAGAAAAAGGTCCTTACCGCCACCGAGGATATGACGGTTGAGGATGCTGCTCGCATGATGGTTGACAACGATATTTCGAGCTTGCCGGTTATGCGTGGCGAGAAGCTCGTGGGTATTGTAACGGAGAGCGATCTCTTCGAGTTGTTCCTCGAGCTCTTTGGCAGCCGGCACACGGGCTTGCGCGTTACCGTTCTGCTGCCCGAAAAGCAGGGTGAGCTGGGCTGTCTGGGGGCCGCCATTGCGGAGGCGGGGGGGAATATCATCTCCTTTGCGACCTTCGATGGAGAGGATCCCTCGAACAACTACTGCACCATGAAGATACAGGGGATGGACCGCGCCGCAATAGAACGGGTGATCGGTCCCCTTGTCGAGGAGATTACCGACATTCGCAGTTAAAGACTTTCGATGGTCCGGCGGCAAGCCGGGAACGTCATTGATCAGTCGAACATGATGACGCGGCGCACCGACGGGGTACCGCGTACGTTTTTGAGGACCTTCTTGAGGTCCTCTTTTTTTTCCAGTTCGATGGTGAAGTTCCCGATGACGCTGTTGTCGCCGTCACCTTCGACGCGGCCCTCCAGGAGGTGCCCGCCGTATTTGCGCACCGCCCCCTCGAGTTCGGAGAAGATGTCGCTTGAGCCATCGCAGACAACCTGGAGGCGGTAGACGGGGCGGTCGCCGTCTGTTTCCCACTGTACGTCGATTTTTCGCTCTTCAAAATCGCCGATGTGGATGAGGTTGCGGCAGTTGGTTCGGTGCACTATGATGCCGCGGCCCCGCGATACATAGCCGATAATGGCGTCGCCGGTGATGGGTTTGCAGCAGCGCGCAAAGTGGATGACCATATTGCGTTCGTTTTCGACACTCACGAGGAGCGGCCTGGAGGCCGTCTGGTGGCGCCGGGCGGCGGCCGGAGTCGTTCCCGAGTCGCCGGTGGCCTTGCCCTGCTGATGGGGAGATCCCTGCGCGGCTGCTGCGGGGGCTTGGCCGCTGCTTTTTCTCGCGACGATGTTTCGGTCGATGATGAGTGTCTCGTCGTGTTGGAGAAGCCAGGCGCGAATCTTCGAGCGGGCTTTGGATGTGCGGGCGAGCTTGAGCCAGTTGATGTGCGGGTGGGCTTGGGGGCTCGTGAGTATTTCCACAACCTGGGTGTTTTTGAGCTCGGCCGAAAGGGGGATAATGGCGCCATCGGCCTTGGCCCCCATGCAGGAATCGCCGATTGCCGAATGTATCTGGTAGGCAAAATCGATGGCGGTCGCCCCCGCAGGCAATTCGATGACCTTGCCCTGCGGCGTGAATACGAAAATCGAGTCTTTGAGGAGTTCTCTCTTGATGGAGTCGAGGAAGCGCACCGCGCGATCCCCGCCGACGGCATCGGGATTCGAGCCGAGTTCGAGGGCCTTCCAGTCCTTGAGGCGGTTGACGATCGACAGGTCTTCGACGCGGACGGCGTCGCGGTTCGTGCCCTTTTTGTAGAGCCAGTGACTGGCGACGCCATTTTCGGCGAGCTGGTGCATGGCGTGGGTGCGAATCTGTATCTCCATCACCTTGCCCTCGAAGCCCATGACGGTGGTGTGCAGGCTTCGGTACCCGTTTGCCTTGGGCATGGCGATGTAGTCCTTGAATCGGCCCTCCATGGGCTTCCAGATGCGGTGTACAGCCCCGAGCAGGGTGTAGCAGTCCTCGTCACGGTCGCAGAGAATGCGAATGCCCAAGAGGTCGTAGAGGTCTTCGATGCCCTTGTTGCGCTTTCGCATCTTTTGGTAGATGGACCAGAAGTGTTTGGCCCGGACCTTGACTTCGACCGTAAAGCCGCTTGCAGCGGCCTCTTGGAGAATTGCTGCCCGGGTGCGTTCGAGCACCTCGTCCCGCTCCGCCTTTTTGAGGGCGACTATCTGTTTAATTTGGTCGTAGACATCCCGGTTGAGCTGTTTGAGGGCGAGATCTTCGAGCTCGTCCTTCACCCATGATATACCCAGGCGGTCTGCGAGCGGGGCGTAGATGTCCAGACACTCCTGAGCGGTTGCCTTGCGGATATCGTCCTCGAGGTACTGGAGGGTGCGCATGTTGTGCAGCTTGTCGGCCAGCTTTATGAGTATGACTCGGATGTCTTCGACCATGGCGAAGAGCATCTTGCGGATGGATTCTGCCTCCTGGATGCTCTTGTTTTTGGCCTGGAGGTCGGCGATTTTGGTGATGCTCTCGACGAGGCGGCGAACGTCCTGCCCAAAGCGCTCCTCGAGTTCACCCGCCGTAACGGCGAGGGGCACGCCGCTGGCGCTGGTGGTCCCCAAGACGTCGTGGAGGAGGGCGGCTGCGAGTGAGTCTGCGTCGAGGCCCAAATCCAAGAGGATGTCGACTATAGCCAGGGGATGGGTGATATAGGGCTCGCCCGAGGCGCGCGTGAGTCCAACATGGACTTCGAGTGTGTAGTCGAAGGCGGCGAGGACACGGGTTTGTTCGCGTTCGGGGAAGGATGAGAGCTTCCCCGCCAATTCGTCGCGGAGGGCATTCATGGCTGTATGAAAGCACGTTGCGCCGTCTGTGTCGAGGGGGCCCCACAGTAGTGGGGGCGACGGTAGTGGGAGCCCCACAGTAGTGGGGGCCCCACAGTAGTGGGGGCGACGGTAGCCGAGGCGTAGACGCTATTCCACGTTAAGGGCGGCGAGCCGAGGCGTAGACGCCATTCCTCGTTAAAGGCGGCGAGCCTCCGAGACCCGCGGGATGCCGGCGAGGTCCTCGTGGTAGGCGATTTCCGTGAAGCCGGCTGCGCCGAGTAGTGTGGCAATGGCCGTGGCCTGCTCGCCGCCCGCTTCGAGGAGCAGGCGCCCGCCGGGTTTGAGGGCCTCGAAGGCCGCCGGTACGAGGCGCCGGATGAGTTCCAGGCCGTCTGCGCCGCCCCCGTCGAGGGCCAAGTGGGGCTCGTGCCGCACTTCAATGGCGAGGCCGGGGATAATATCCGGCGGGACATAGGGCGGGTTTGATACAATCAGATCGAAGGAGCCGGCCCGCAGGGCCGGCGGGATGGCCGCAAAGAGGTCGCCCTCGTAAAAATGAACGGCGCTGTCGCTACCCAGGATGCGGCGGACGTTTTCGCGGGCCACTTCGAGGGCGGCGGGCGAAAGGTCTGCGGCGTGGAGCTCAAGATTGGGGCGCTCGTGCTTGAGGCTGACGGCAATACAGCCGGAGCCCGTACAGAGGTCGAGGATGCGCAGGGGCGAGGGCCGGAGCAGACTATCAGTATATAGCAGTGCCTTTTCGACGAGGAGCTCGGTCTCCGGCCGGGGAACGAGGACCTGGTCGTTGACGAAAAAATCGAGACCGTAGAATTCGCGGTGGCCGGTGAGAACTGCTGTGGAGATACCGGCGGCGCGGTGCTCGAGGAGTGCGCGGTACGCTTCTTCTTCTGTGGGAGTCAGGGTGTCGCGCCAGAAGGCGAGGACCTTGGCGCGGTCGAGGCCCATGGCGTGGCCCAAGAGGAGGGCTGCATCCAAGCTGTTTACCCGGGCCCTCCCTAAGGCGAGGGCCTCGCGCATGGTCACGGGGTGCCCCTAGCTTGCGGTGGCCTTGAGGAGCTCCTCGCGGGCGGTGAGCTTCAAGGCCTCGAAGAGCTCTGCGACATCGCCTTGCATGACGAGGTCGAGCTTGTAGAGGGTAAGGTTGATGCGGTGGTCGGTAAGGCGGTTCTGCGGGAAGTTGTAGGTGCGGATGCGTTCCGAGCGGTCGCCGGACCCCACCTGGCTGCGGCGGGCTTCGGCGCGCTCTTCGCGGGCCTTGGCGTCTTCCATCTCGAAGAGGCGGGCGCGCAGGACGCGCATGGCCTTCGCCTTGTTTTTGATCTGGCTCTTTTCGTCCTGGCAGATAACCACCAAGCCTGAGGGGATATGGGTGATGCGCACTGCGCTGTCGGTGGTGTTGACGCACTGGCCGCCGGGACCGCCCGCGCGCATGACGTCGATGCGCAGATCCTCTTGGCGGATGTCGATCTCGGTTTCCTCGGCCTCGGGGAGGACGGCAACCGTAACCGTGGAGGTGTGGATGCGGCCAGAGGCCTCGGTATCCGGAACGCGCTGGACGCGGTGGACCCCAGACTCGTAGCGGAGGTTTTCGTAGACGTTCTTGCCGCTCACCGAGAAGACGATCTCCTTGTAGCCACCCAGTTCCGTCTCGTTGAGGTCCATTACTTCGATCTTCCAGCCCTTGCGTTCGGCAAAGCGGCTGTACATGCGGAAGAGGTCTGCTGCAAAGAGGGCGGCTTCGTCGCCGCCGGCGCCCCCGCGAATTTCCATGATGATGTTCTTCTCGTCGAGTGGGTCGCGGGGTATCAACAGGAATTTGAGCTCTTCATCCTTCTTTTCAAGCTGCTCCTCGAGAGCTTTGAGTTCTTCGCGCGCCATTTCACGCATGTCGGGGTCTTTTTCTGCCTGTAGGAGGGCCGTCGCTTCGTCAATTTCCCGTTCGATGGTCTGGAGGGCGACCGCAGCCTGTGAGAGCTCGGCGAGGTGGGCATGTTCACGCATCGCATCGCGGTATCGCTTCTGGTCGCGCGCGAGGTCGGGATTCTGTATTTCGTCTTCCAGCTCGCGGTAGCGGGCCAAAAGCTGTTCAAGTCGTTCGTTCACGGGTTGTGCCTCCGGTGTCGCGGGGCCGTTTGGACGGCCACGCACTTGTGATGGTAGCAAAAAATGCCCTCTTGTACCAGAAGGCGACGGGAAAGGGGCCGCAGCGAGTACTCTGTGTAAGCGACCGCCCTGTTGCACCTTGAGGGGGCCTGACTGGCAAAAGCCCCTTTCTCTTGGGTATGGGGCGGTCCATGCGCAATTCGCCCGGAGGTCTTGCGGAACGGCTTTTTGCCGTTCCGCCAAGGTCAAGCCGCAGAGCGGCTTGACCCGACGGCCCCTGCGGCCGGGCTTCCCGCCAAGCGGTACCTGTACCGCTTGGCGCGCGATCCCGGCCTACCCCCGCGAAACTTTTGTGGCGTCGCAGAGCCGGCATCCTTGCCGGCTCTGCTTTGGGGCGCGATGGCCATTTGGCCGCAAAGTGTGCGTTCCTGGCCGTATTTCTCTGGTGTGCTTAAGCAGGTCGTGAGAAACTGGTTTCCAAGTTGGACATACCCGGGGGAGCAATCATGGGTGATATGAATGAGGGACAGACGATCGCGTACGGCTTCGAGGGGCAGCGCTGCCCGGATTTGGGGAACGGATTCTACAAGAACCCGGTGGTTCCCGGCGACCACGCCGACCCGACCATCCTCAAGGATGGCAGCGATTACTACATGACCTTCAGTTCCTTCCAGGCCTCTCCCGGGGTGATTGTTTGGCACTCCCGGGACCTCGTGAACTGGGTCCCTCTATGCGCGGCGCTGAATGAGCCGCTTGGGTCGGTGTGGGCTATGGACTTCGTCAAGCACAATGGCCGCTACTTCATATACATACCGGTTTTACCCCCACAGGGCGGGAGCAAGATTTATGTCATTCATGCCGACAATGTTGCCGGCCCGTGGAGTGCCCCGGTGGATTTGGGGCTCGAGGGCTGTATCGATCCGGGTCATGCCCTGGGCGAGGATGGCCGCCGCTGGCTCTTCGTGAACGGGATTCGCCGTATTGCACTGGCGGATGACGGCTTGTCGGTGATCGGCTCCCTCGAGAAGGTCTACGAGCCCTGGCAGTATCCGCAGGACTGGGTGGTCGAGATGTTTGCCCCCGAGGGGCCCAAGCTCTTTCGCCGCGGCGAGTGGTTCTACCTTGTGTCGGCGGTAGGGGGGACGGCAGGACCTGCGACAAGCCACATGGTGATTGTCGCCCGGTCCCGTTCAATAGACGGCCCCTGGGTGGACTGCCCGGACAACCCGATCGTGCGCACCAAAAGCGCGGCCGAGCCCTGGTGGTCGCGCGGGCACGCGAGCCTTGTCGAGGGGCCATCCGGCGACTGGTGGATGGTCAGTCACGCCTACGAGAACGGGTTCCGAACATTGGGGCGCCAGACCCTTCTTGAACCGATTGAATGGACCGATGATGGCTGGCCCCGTTCTCTTGGGGGCGATCTGTCGACACCCCTGCCCAAGCCGGCCGGTGGCGCGACGGGCCCGAGTGGTTTCGCCTTTTCCGACGACTTCTCGCAGTCCCGTTTGGGCCTCCAGTGGACGCAGTTCGGGGGTGGCCCCGATGAGGGTTCCCGCCTGCAGCTTGCCGCCGGCCCCGGCGGCAGGGGGCTTGCCATGGCGGCCCGTGGCAGTCAACCGGCGAACAGTGCCCCGCTGTGCATGCTCGCAGTCGACCGCGACTACGAGTGCGAGGTATCGATATCCTGCGCTCCCGCGGGGAATCGGGACGGGGTGGCTGATGTCGGCGAATCGGGCCACCCGGGTGTCTGTGGCGCCCTCCTCCTCTACTACAATGAACGAATGTTCTGTGGGGTGGGCTTTACAGGGCACGCATTGCGTACCTGGCACTACGGTGAGGAGCACGTTTGGGTGGACCTCCCCGTCGAGGCGAAGCGCTTGCGTCTCAAGCTGCAGCTGCGGGATCAAGTGGCCACCTGGTGGTACGCCGTCGACGAGGACGGTAGCCTTGTCCGTGATGGCGAGCCCTGCCGCCAACTCGCATGGCGCCGCCAACTATGTTGGCGCCGACAGCTTGCCTGGCGCCGACACCCTTGGCAGATGGAGGTTTCGGGCATGAACCACAACGTCTTTGGCGGCTTTACCGCCCTCAAGATCGCCCTCGCCTCCATGGGGACGGGGGCCGTACGCTTTGAGGACTTCCGCTATCGCGGCCCGGGCGAGATGGTGTAGGGGTAAAGATAATGGAGGAAAACTGTATACGTTAGGAAATGGAGTAAATGGATAATTCAAACTATTATAAATAATTATTGACATATCAAATTATGCATTGTAAAAGTAAATAACATCTATCAAGTAAGTCCTGCCTTTTTTCAACCGTGGATGTACCGCTTGGTCGTTGACCCGGCTTCTGCAGTATGTTGTCGCGCGACGGTTATTCTGCAAAAAAAATGTACAGGAGAAACGAATGAAAATGAAAAGACGTCTCCAGTCTCCAGTCTCCAGTCTCCAGTCTCCAGTCTCCAGTCTCCAGTCTCC
>CAZIRF010000008.1:0-22867 GCA_964541755.1 uncultured Spirochaetales bacterium
CATCGGGAACAATGAGGATTTCCTCTTCTCCCAGGCCCGAAACTTCGCAAGCTCCCACCCCTTCAAGGGCCAGAAGGGCATCGCGTAGCAGAATGGCCAGCGAATCATCCCCACCACTCTCAACGGCCGCAAGCCAGAAGGGCCGCTCATCCGGATCTGTAGCAGAAAACAGGGGGCGGGGTACTTCACCGGGAAGACTCGCGTGAAGACTGTCGAGAAAAAGAGAGACACGCGAAGCAGTCTCTCGATCTGCCAGCTGTAGTCGACCTCGAAGCTCACCACCCGTACAGGTCAAGCGGGCTCCCATAAAACCCTTCAAGCCTGCCAAGCCCTCCTCAAGCGGCAGGGCAAGCCTTTCTTCAAGACTTCGGGCATCCATCCCGGACCATCGAATAGAGAGACTCCAAATACCTGCGTCCCGATTCCGGGAGCGGGCTCCGGATGCCATCGAAATGGTCAGCAGTGCAGGAAGGGCAAGACCTATCCAGAGTGAGGCGATCCGGATGGGTATTTGCCACGAGGCCTTCCGGTCTTTCATAAGCCTCTTATCAGCGCGCCAAAATCTCACAAGCCCCTCCTGCCGGCATTGTCGCAATACGCTTCTGATAAAAACCGCCTGCCAGCCATATCCCCAGGCCTCCTGCAAGCGTAGCCGTGCAGAGGGCAAAAGCCGTCGTACGCAATACGCGCTCATGGGAGTACAGGGCCAAACATAGCCCTGCCAGAAAAAGCATGGAGAGCGCAAGCGGAAAGGGGACTGTCTTGTTTCGCTCCCCCTGCTTTCTCCCGGACAGCGACAGAAAACAGGAAGAGAGCCATGCGACCGCCAGCAAGAGGCCGGTAAAAGAACCCGCATCAAGGGAATGGAACAGAAGGGTCATGAGCGGTAAAGTCGCAAGAACGGTGAACAGAAGGAGTCCGAGTATTTTGGAAGCCCGAAACAGGGAGGCCGTAGCGGCGGCTATCAAAAGCCAGAGGAGCGCTAAAGCAGAGAGGCCGGTACGCAGGAAATCTCTGCGATAGCCCGGCTCATCAGTTGGCGGAATGCCCGATTCCACCTCCTCATTATCCTGGCGCAGGATGGTATCGCACTGTTCATCCAGAGCGGTGTCGACCACGCCACCCACAAAGAAGGGTGTTCCATCTTGGCGAATCACGGCAACATTGCGAAAATCCACCCCTTCTTGGAGGGCCTGCTCGGCCTTGAGCAGAACCGGGTAGCGAACCCCGGCGTCGAGTATATCGAAGAGCTCCAGCCCCTCGCTCTTGGCGTAAAGGGTCTGCGCCATATCCGCAAGCCCTATCCCGCCAAGGGCACCCGTTTTGGGCCACATGCGCAAAACCCGTGTCGTTCGCCCCGCCCCACCCGTAAAAGCCGGTCGGACAAGATCCTCGAGGGGATGCGATGCAGGTTCTACCGTACAGAGCACCATGGGAAGCAGCCGTGCGCACTGGGCCTCCAAATGGCGCATAAGCGCTTCCACAGGCTCATGCCGTTTCCCGGACAGGGCAAGCATAATCTGCAAGCGTTCCGGATGCCAAAGGGGGTCCGCGTAGCGCTGGGAAACGGAGCTCAAGGCCCCTCCAGAGCCCCGCACCCGACTCAGGGCGCTATCCTCCCCCAGTTGGCGGCAGATAACAGCAGACTCGAGTTCAATCCGCTCCCGGCTCGTACCGGCAGGCCAATCGAGACTGACAATCAAGCCCGACAGCTTCTCTTCGGGTAAAAATCTCACACCCCCACGAGCAAAGAAGGGAATGGCGCAGACCATCATGACAAAAACAATTACTGGAGCACGCCGAAGGGGGTGATGGGCCCTTCGCAAAAAAGTTGTCCGAATTCGTTCTTTAAATCCCGAAACATCTCCGGGAAGCGATGGCAGGGGGGCAGAAAGCATCAAGGCCCTGCCCGTTCGCTGCACAATTGCCGGGAAAAACAAAAAGGCATATACCCACGCCAGAACAAATGCCGGTAGAACGGCATGGATGAATCCCCCTTGCAGTGATTGGAGGGGGCCGGGGAAAAGGATAAGGGGGGAAAGCACCAAACAGCCAGCGCCGGTAGCGAGCAAGGCAATTCCCGATCGCTCTGCGAAACGATCCATGTTCAAGCTTGCCCCCCTGAAAGGATCTTGGTAGAGGAGCAAGAGCCCGCACGCCATTGCGGGTGACAGACTTATGCCGCCTATGCTCAAGGTTTCCAACCGGCCCCCGAAAAACGTTACCACAATAATCGAAACAGACATCGAGAGGGGCATGACGAGCCAGTAGCAAAAGCACTCCCACCGGCGGCAGGGCCCCAGGAAAAAACAGAGAATCAGAAATCCGGCGAGCAGAATAACAATGGGTGAAATAATGAGGAACGACAGGTCTTCCCGCAGAGCTGCACCTTCATCTTCAAGAACGGTAAGGGTAAAGGCTCCCCCCGTATCGCACAGAAAGTCTTCACAGGTCCTGTGTATTTTACGGGAGAGAGCGACAGAATTGGCCCCGGGAGCGGACGATACGGCAAGCGCGGTCGAGAGTCCGTTCTCATCGGCAAAGAAACCCTCCGGCCGCCAGACCTCTTCCTCTATGCGGGCGATATCACCCACTTGAATTCCTCTCCCGCCAGAAATGGGGATTTGGAGGGATACAAGGGCATCGGGACTCTGCGGTTTCCCTGCTATCCGGATGTCCCATTCATACTCCCCCTCCTGTACCCGCCCGGCAGAACATTCCAGGGTATTGGCCACCAGCAGGCGAGCCAGGGTCGAAACATCCAGACCCAAGGGTAAGAGGCGATCGGGAGAGACCCGCAGTACATACCGTTTGCGGGCGGCCCCGAGCAAGGAGACCCCGGCGACCCCTTCCAGGGCACGGATGCGGGGCAGCAACTCTTTTTCTGCGCACTCGGAGGCCTCAACAGGGTCGCCATCAACGCTGTGTATCGCTATCAGCATAATGCGCTCTTCGCCTCTTCTCGCAACTTCTACACGTGGGCGCGCTATTCCCTGCGGCAAGCCCGGATATACCCGGTCGAGCGTATCGCGACAAGATTCGAGGGCAGCATTCATATCCGTCCCCCAAGCGTAACGCATTCGAAACGAGACCCGTCCATCCCGCACAACAGTCGTTATGGAGTCGCGCCCGGGGCTGTCCGCGAGCGCACGCTCAAGGGGGAGCGCCACCACATCCCGCAGTTCCTCCGGATTCCTGCCGGGGGCCACGACATCGACAATCAAATCGCGTTCGGGAACGAGGGGATAGCGTGCGCCTGAAACACGAAAGAGGGCCAGTGCGGCCACGGCAAACAGGGCAAGAATCAGAAGACATACTGTCACCGCTCGTTTGCCAAAGAAGGCTATTACATGCTTCATGGGACTCCTATTTACACAGGGTGACAAGAAAGCGATCGACCGATTTCCCGCCCCCCGTATCCGGCATCCCCGCCGGAACGTCAAAGTTCACAAGGCCGCGTCCGCCCCGGTTGGTCAGCAAACCGGAGAATTCGCATCGCCACCGACCTTCAAAGCCCTCTGCCGTTTCCATAATTGAGAAATCCTCAAATCGCACGACATCGAGCACAAGGGTAAAGGCCTCACTGTCAAAGCGGCAGTCTGCATGCTCCAAAAACCATATCGGGTCTATCCCCAGTCCCGGGGCACAGTGCACGAAAAACTCGACGGCAAAGGGACGGGCTGTATCCAGGGGATACCAGTCAATGGGAGGGGCAAAGGCCGTCAAGGCATCGCCAGGGTCAACGAGAGTCGGGTGTATATGGTTTTCACTATCAAACAGGATGTAGCGCAGCCCCTCTACCCGTGGCGGTTCATATGACGGATCGTCAAAGGCAAGCCAGGCGAGCACCTGTGTCCCCTCCGCCACTCCTCCATCCCCAACAAGCAGCCCGCCCTCTTCCACCCCCAAGGGGTTTCCGGCGACGGTCCAAAGAGGCAGAACCGCAGCCCAGGGCACATCTCCATCTACCAACATTGAAGCGGTACGGGCCTCTTCAAAAACGGGGGATTGGGCACGCTCATCGCGCAGGAGTGGCCGGTCCCCCAAATACACAATTCCGTCCAAAGCGCGCAACAGATAGGGCCGGTGCCATTCCAGGGCGATGGAAAATCCCGGAGGCAGACCATACAGGGTTTCGGGTACCGGAAGATCTCCTGGATATAGCGTATGAAGAAGGCTCCCTTCTGCATCCAGAATACGTAGAGAGACGAGCGAGGGGCGCTCTTCCTCCAGCGAAAAAGTGCGAATCTCATCCTGTTCGAGGCAATCCCCCTCTTCTGTCGCCAAACGGGCAGATACAAAGACGGTAAATGTCTCGCCCGGAGGCCACGGAATAACGGGATCGAGGACACAACGTCCGCCACCATCATCACGGAGACCTGTGCTCACACGCACGGGCCAATCCGGGTCAAGGCTGATAGCCCCCCGCCCGCTTGCAACATCAATGGGCGCGGAAAACCCCAATTCCAGTCTGGCATCGGGCGTCGCCGGGGGCAAAAAGGAATCCATCTGCAAGCGTACAACATCGGGTGCTCGGCACGAAAAAGACCGCATCCAATCGTGTCCCAAGCTTTGCCCCTCAAGAGATCGCAGAGTTCCGTTCAAGCGCATTTGATAGGTATTCGATTCACGAAGTGGGCGCCAGGGACGCATCACCAGGCACGGCCCCTCGAGGTCGATATCACAGTACAGCGGCACCCCGTTTTCCAACAGAACCAGACTCGAAACGGCACTCGAAAGACTGGTCTCCCTGTTTAGCCCAATACGAATTACGGTGGGCAATCGGTCTATCTGCCCCTCATCGACCGAGCAGTCTGTTACCGAAAAGGGCTCCCTGCCGGGGGCGAATTCGCAGGACGCCACGACGGCTAAAAACAGGACAAGGAGAAGCAGGACGAAGGAATTTACCCCCCTTCTCAATTGCAGATACAATCGACGTGAACTGTGTATATCTTTCATGGTTGCAGCTCCAGCTCCAAAGACCAGCTCCCCGCCAAGACATGGCCATCCGGTACAAAGGGGGAACCCGCACAGGACAGTGACAGCCGATACCAGGAGGCCCCGTCATTCCTCCCCATACCCGTAATAAAGAACCTTATACTGCGATCGCCGAACGATTCCGCCGCACGTACCCGTGGGTAGGCCAGACTGTGTGGAAAAAGAGGATCAATACGCAGAGATCGGACAACAGAAGATTCTTCACCCGCCACAAAAGCGGTACCAAATTCGAGCGTTACACAGATCTCCTCTTCAAACCCCTCAAGAACCCCGCGCCAGGGGCCTTCGCCCTCCCTTTCGCACGAGAGATCATCAACCCGAATGGCTGCCAACGCAAACAGCCGGTCTTCGGTCATGAAGCCCTGCGAAACGGCGCTTCCCAAGGGGTTGCCGCTCACATCCCGGGCATTCCGGGAGACACAGAAGGTCCACGCACTGGCAGGTTCCATATCCTCCTGGGGAAGCAATACCGCCCGATACGCGTCGAGCAGTACCACATGACAGGTCATCGAGGGACGCAAATAGAGTGCATTTTCGAGGCTCGATGGACTCATGGGAGCGGTAAAGCGAACCCCGGGAGCCTCCCCCTCCCGCAGCTTATCGAGGCCGTCAACCGCCTCCACCCATTCATCATCAAGCTTGACTGCCGAAAAAAAACCGTCAACCAAAGGAGGGGAATCGAAGCCCTCACAGACAAATGAACCGGAAGCGGCTTCGAGAAGGGGGCCGCCTTCATCGTCTTTGAGGGCAGTGGAAAGGCGCCAGGGCACACGGATCCAGGCTTGAGGCATCAAGCCCTCCTCCGGGCGAATGATGACGCCTGTTCCCGATTCGTTCCAAATCGCACGACAGGTTCCGAAGCCGTCCATGGAGAAGGCGGCAGCGAATGAGGATTCATCCACCTGATGGGAAAACGAGAGTTGGAGTTCGGGGAGCGCTCCCGTTCGGCAATCGAAGAGCGCACCATCGTCCGGTGACACCGACTCGAGTACGAAGGGCTCTTCCCGCTGACATACGAACACAAAGGACCAATCCACCGGATCCGCCCGCCCATCCTCTGCCTGGAGAAGACCCCGCATAAGTACAAGGTAGCGTCGCCCGGGTTCCCAGGTGGATGCAGGGGAAAGCAGCAGCGTCCCATCCTGCCAATCCTTCTCAACCGGGTACTCCCTGTCGTGAGTATAGACATGGAGGATTGAAGACAGGGCGTCCTGACGCACCGGGTTTGAAAAAGCAAACTTCATCGCCCCGTCAACGGGGGCGCTCCAGATGCCATCGGCCTGTTCTTCCCAAGTATCTCCAACGAGCTCCCAGTCAAACTCCTGCGCATTCAGGGACACAAAAGCACAAGCAGAAAAAGACAGCGTCCCCATGGAAAGAAGGACAAGGGCCAGCACTTCGAGCAAGCCCATGACCAGGCCTGTCAAAAAGGGAGCAAACACCCGCTCTCCTTCAAGCCCCGGTGTCGCCTCCAGGTGTTTACGCGGCTTTCTCCGCTCAATCGACAGAGATGACATGATCCCCTCCCTTGAGACCCGCCTGGGGATCCTCAACCACGAGCGCTTCTTCCCGCAGACCGGAAAGAACCGCAATATATCCATCCCGCTCTTCTCCAAGACGCAGCAAGCGCTCATGGACCTGCGTTCCTATCAGTTCAAAACACCGGCCCGACGAAGCGTCTTTTAATTGCACACTGCTGCGGGGAAGAAGTTTTTCCTCCCGGGAAGAGGGAAGAACAAGGCTGATATTGGCGAATAGTCCCGGCTTGAGGCCCGGGGCATCCCCTTTCAGGCGTATCCGGGCGGGAAGTGCGGCACTCGAGCGATCGGCCCGTGCAGCCACAATATCTACTTCACCCTCGAAGTGCGCATCGAGCGAGGGAACCAGACACTGGGCGGCGAGCCCTGCGACAAGTTCGGAGGCATACTGCTCTCCCACCTGGACAATGGCGTCGAGCGTGTATCCCTCCATCACGCTTAACAGAGTTTCACCTGCAGACAGAAGTCGCCCCTCTTGTACAAAGGTGGATAAAATACGGCCATCAAAGGGGGCGCGCAGATCAAGTTCTTTCAGGGCCCGCTCTGCGGCTTCCAGGTTGAGAAGGGAAGCATCCACCTGGGCCCTGGCCGCAGCCCGTTCACTTTTCAGGGTTCGAGAATGGAGAGCAACAAGGGACGCAAAGAGTTCTTTTGAAGGGGGGCCATCGTCCCCTATTACCATATCCGCCGAAAAACCGGCGGCCGTATCTGGGCCAAGTATTTTGAGGTCACGAACCCGTAACCCTATCGCACCCTCCGCCAGAGAGAGATCGAGAAGGGAGAGCTCTTCCTCCAAACAGGATTGTGCGTGCCGTGCATTTCGAAGTCCTTCCAAGCTTACCGCCCCGGCTTCGTACAGAACCTCAACATCCCCGAGTTTTCGTGCCCCCTCTTCCACCCGCTTGAGAGCCAACTCCCGGGACGCTCGTTCCCGGGAACGGGCGGCAAGTCGTCGCTCAATTGAAACAGAGACCTCATCAAGAGCCTGTTTTCGCAAATCCAAAGCGGCCTGTGCCTGAGCAACCCCTTGCCGCGCCCGATCCCGCTCGAGTTCAAGAGAAGGATTTTCAAGACGCACCAGAAGGCTGCCACGCGTAAATCGGGCCCCCTCCCGCAAGGGAACATCCACCACTCTTCCCCCCACCGAACAAGAGAGCTCAAGCTCACTGTGGGGAACAAGGGTCCCTCCCAAACACAGGGTCTCCTGCCGGACAACCCGTGCGAGAGACACCAGGCGAACCTCGGGGACGCTAACAGGGGGCGGCTCCGCCTCACTGACACAGGAGGTCAAATAAAGCAAGAGCGTGCAAAACACCATCCCCATACAGGGCAAGATCGTCACTTTTCCAGGGGTAAAAATCATGGCGCTACTCCTTTCCTCGCAGGGAATGACATCAGCATGCCCAAATCAGTGTGGTAACGTGCCACCTCAAGAACGGCCAAGAGGGCATCAAAGCGGGCGTCGAGGGCAACAACACGCGCTTCATCCCGGGAAAGTTGCCGCGACAGCCAATCGCCCACGGAAAGCTGGCCGCGTTGAAAAAGCAGGCCGGCCTCCAGTTGTCGCACTTCCTCCCAGGCAAGACGTCTGGCAGATATTTCCAGCGCGCGACGCGACAAGTCCCACTGTGACAGGGCCTGCTCCAATGCAAGACCTGCCCGTGTTTTTGCCCGTGCAAAATTACTCTGAGCCCGAACAAGGGCTGTTTGGGCAGCGCGTCGTGCCAATATCGGCCCTGTATCCGCAGTCGAAGAAACACTGAAGCCCTGTCCGGCGCTCGTACTCCCCGTCCTGTCAGAAGTCCAGTGCGATGAGGCCGAGCTGTGCACCCATGGCCCGCTAAAAGAAACGGAAAGCCCTGCAGAATAGCGCACATCGGTAAAGGGGGGGCGCTCTCCCGTCAACTGCATACCCCCTTCAAAATAGAGAATGGGACTTATTTCGGGAGCAGCCAATCGAAAGGCGATATGGGCCTCTTCAAGCGCGAGAAGCGCGTCGAGAACAGCGGGATCGCGTGCTACCCAGGCTTCGGTATCGGGTATGCACTCCCGGTTAAAACGGGGAATGATACCCACTGGCAACAAGGCGATATCCGCAGAAACGGGGCGGCCAACCATCACTTGCAAGAGGGACCTACAATTATCGAAATGCACACCTGCGCGCTGGGCCGCAAGAAAGGCCTCTTCCGTCGCGATGAGTGCTTCCTCGTATTCGCTTTCCAACAGGGCCCCCTGTTCCAATCGCAGGAGAAGCCGTTCGCGTTCCAATGACAGGTACTCGCAGTTTTTCTCCCGCAACGACTGTGTCTCGCGCGCCCTGAGCGTTTCCAGAATGAGGGCAATACAGGCCATACGCGAGGAGCGCTCTTGTGCCAAAAGACCTCCTTGCATGCGTCGGATTTCTGCAGCCCCGGCCATTCTGCCACCGGCCCATCGGCCCCCATCCCAGAGAAGCTGTCGCAGGGAAAGCTCTATACGGTAGCCATGTCGCCCATCAAGAGAGACCCCCCGTTCGATATCACGCGCAAGCCCCCCGGACAGTTCGGGCAGGAGGGACAGGACGGAAAAGGCTTCCAACTGCCGGGCTCTGGCAAGAGAATCGATCAAATCGATACGAACAGGATCCTGGGCGATAGCATCAATACAAAGACTGCGTATGATTTCTTCCGGGCGCGCTTCTTCCCTGGCAGGCAAAGAAACAGACACACAGCATGAGAGCAAAACCGGCCATAAACGCTTCCACACAGCGGCTGCCTTACTCACCCAAAAGCTCCTGCATCGAAGAGACAGCAGGCCCGCAGTACGCAGACTCGAGGGCAAGCGCCATATCGCGCAGGGCGCCCAGTTCTTGCCAGCCCGGATCTGCCGTTCTGGCCACCCTCTCGAGGAGTTCGATCGACAAGCGTATATCTTCGAGGGCCATGGGCCCGCCATCGAGTTCCCACAGCAGGCGCGAGCGATCCATACACAGGAGAGACAATTCCAGTGCGGCAACATCCGCTCGTTCGAGCCAGACGAGGGCTTCATGAACATCACCCTCTCCACGGGCCATTCGCGAAAGCAGACGCAAGGCCCGCAACTGCGGCATGGGGCCTTTTACAAGGGGAAAGAGAAGAGAGCGTGCCGCCTCCATATCACCTGCCTGCCACTGCAGGTCTGCTTCATCTATCTGTCGCTTGATCCCCTCGCTCCCACCCGTAACGGAACGACTGTCTTGCGCTGTGCAGGCGCTGGCAAACAACAGAAGCAAGAGACAAGTCAGGGAAACGCAGCACCCTGTCAGCCTTGAAATGGATTTTTGCACCTTCACCGTAGTCCCTCCCGCATCTCTGACATGATTCACTGGATGTACGGGGAATTGAGGGGATAAAAACAAAGATCACACAAAAAAACAAAAAAAAACCGGCTTCCCCCATTACGGGCGAAGCCGGAATACCAAATACGCTTGGAAAGGATGTACCCCGGGCTTTCAATACCCGGGACACATATACGCTCTTAGTTGGCGTTCCACATATTGATCTTGTCCTGGATCATCTGGGTAAGTGTGGTGTTGGCATCTTCCATACCCATCTTCTTGAGTTCGTCGACCATCTTCTTCCAAGAGGCATCGAAGTCGGCGGGCTTGCCAAGAACGATCCTAGCGAGGGCGCCCTTGACGTACTCGTCGGCGGCGGTAACCTTCTCGTTCACATCGGGGGGAAGGGCATATTGCCAAACCTGGCCGTGCTTGGAGACGCCGAGTTCGGCGGGCTGCGGGAAGAGGTCGACGTAGAGCTCGACACCATAGGCAGCGAGGGTTTCCTTCTCGACAGGGAGGAAGTTGTTCACGATGCGTTCGCGGCTCGTGCGGGTAATCCAGTCGCCGTTCTTGTCAACAGCAGCCGTACCACGCTGGGGGAAGGGGTAGATCCAGCGGCCAACGCCGGTTTTCTTGGAGTAGTCGGGATCGCTGTCTGCCATGGCCTGTTCGGCGGCGGGGACGACGCGCTTGCCGTCGATAACCTGATAGTTGACATCCTTGATGCCCCAGTTCACGAGAACCTGGGCCTCTTCGGAGCACATCCAGTCGAGGAACTGGAAGGCGCGAACGGGGTCTTCACAGGCAGTGGTGATGGCAATGCCCCAGCCGCCGGAGAAACCGTAGTCCTTGAGCGAAGGATCCCTGTACTTCTTGTCGGCGACGACGGGGAAGTAGGCGTAGGTGCGCTCGGGCATGCCGTTCTGGATAAGGGAGGCACGGGCGTCGCCATATCCCCAGTTGGGGTATGCGATACCGAGGACGCGGCCGGAGGCGATCTTGGCCTTCCACACGTCTTCCTTCTGGGTGAAGGACTCGGGGTCGAGGATGCCGTCGGCGTTGAGCTTGTTCAGCCAGCGGTAGTAGACGTCCATATCGGGGTGGAGGAACTTGTAGGTAGCCTGCATGGTCTTGGGATCGACAATCCACTGGCCGTCATCGGGATAGCCGATCACGTAGTTGCCGGGGTTGGAAAGGTCGATGTACCACTGCCAGGTGTCGATGAGGAGGGACAGACCGATGGTCTTCTGGCCGTTGATGGTGGGGTACTTGGCGATGTAGTCGCGAAGTGCCTTCTCGTAACCGGCGAGGGTCTCGATACGGGGATAGCCCAGTTCCTTGAGGACCGCGTGCTGCAGCTGCATGGTGCCGCTGGTCTCGAGAACGGCCTGCTTGACGCCGTAGGTACCCACAGAATAGATGGTAGGATCTTCAATGGAGGTCTTGAGGCGGACAATCTGGTCGCCATAGAGATCCTTCATGTTTGCACCGTACTTCTCGATAAGGTCATCGAGGGGAACGATGGCATCGGCATCGATGAGCTTGGTGAGCTCGCCCTTGGCGTAAATGAGGTCACTGTAGTCGCCGGAAGCCATCATGAGGGGGATGGCCTGGGTGTCACCGGCAACCGGGTGATCGACCTGGAGGGTGACGCCGGTGCGCTTGGTGATCTCCTGCGCTACCGGATCGGTAAAGGGCATGTCTTCAGTGGCATCTGCCGTGAAGAAAGTGAAGGTGATGGGATCCTTGGACCCCGCCGTGGATGCCGTAGCCTTGTCGCCGGCTTTGTTACAGCCTGCGAGCATGACAATGGCGGAGAAAAGAATAACTGCTGCAGTGAGCGTTCTTTTCATGGTGCACTCCTTTTCGAAAACTTACAGCGCAGAAACTCTACGCATGTTACCAATAAAAGGCTCTGTAAAAGCCTATTCCTTGACCGAACCCAGAGTGATCCCCGTTACGAAGAAACGTTGGATGAAGGGGTATACACAGAGGATGGGAACCGTAACAAGGACGGTAATGGCCATTTTGATGGCCTCCGGATTTCGTTGTGACTGGTTGCGCAGGGCCTCAGAATACTGATCAACCTTGCCACCGGTATTGACGCTGTCGAGAACCTTCATGAGTTCAAACTGAAGGGTTGTCCAAGTACGCTTGTTCTCGCCGGTAAAGTAAATGTATGTCGAAAACCAGTCATTCCACTGCCCGACAGCAACGAAGAGAGCGACCGTCGCGAGAACCGGAACACAGAGGGGCAAGATGATCTCGAAGAATATCTTCACATCATTGGCCCCATCTATACGGGCCGATTCCTGGAGGGCTGTCGGTATGTTGCGTATAAAGGAACGGATGATAATGACGTTCCAGGCTGATATAAGGCCCGGAATGATATACACCCAGAAGCTGTTGAGCATCCCCAAGTTGCGGATGAGCATGTACATCGGGATGAGGCCGCCGCCAACATACATGGTAACAACCAACATGCGCATGAAGGGTTTGCGAAAGAGGAAGTCGGCGCGAGAAAGAGGATACGCAAACATGGCACAGCAGAGAACACTCAAAATGGTCCCGAGGCCGGTACGCATAATCGAGTTGCGAAAAGCCAGGGGAAGATTGCTGCCTTCGGAAAAAAGATCCCGATAGTTCTGCAGGGTAAACTTGCGTGGATAGATGGAAATACCGCCCTTTACGGTATCAAGCGGGTCGTTGAAGGACTTTGCCAGGACATTGAGAAAGGGATAAAGGGTAACCACGACGACCAAAACGAGGTAAATCGTGAAGATAATTTCAAAGGTGTAATCCTTGCGGTACGTTGATTTGAGTGTTTTCATGACGCGGGCCTCACATGATGTTTTCGCCATAGCGTTTGGCGATTTTGTTGGCGGAGAATATCAGGATAATACTGATAAGCGACTTGAACATACCCAGGGCCGTACCATAGGAAAAATTGAAGTTGGAAATACCGAAGTCGATGATGTACTTGTCGAGGACGAGCGCAACATCCTGAACAACAGCGTTCGAAAGGAGCCACTGTTTCTCGAAACCGATGTTGATAATGTTCCCGATGCTCATGATAAAGAGAGTAACAACCGTCGAGCGGATACCGGGTATGGTAATATGCCAAATTCGCTGGAACCGGTTGGCACCATCGACGACGGCAGCCTCATAGAGCTGGGGGTCGATGGACGTCATCGCCGCAATGTAGATGATGGCGTTCCAACCGGTCTCCTTCCAAACGTCGGCCAAGGTGAGTATCCACCAGAAGAGGTGCGATTTTGTCATGAAATAGTAGGGTTCCTGCAGGACACCCATCCTCATGAGAAAATCATTGACCGTTCCGGTTGGCGAGAGGGTTGAGGTGACGATGTTGGCGACAATGACCCACGAGACGAAGTGCGGCAAATAAGAGACGGTTTGCACGAAGCGCTTGAGACCGACATTTGTCGCCTCGTTGAGGAGTATGGCGAAAATGATGGGAACGGTAAACCCGAAAGCCAGTCCCATAAAGCTCATGCCCAGGGTGTTGCGCAAAACGAGCCAGAATTTGGGGGCGAGGACCGGATCGGTGAACATGCGCTTGAAGTGGTACAGCCCAACCCAATCGGATCCGAAAACACCCTTGTTGGGCTTGAAATCCTGGAAAGCCATGAGCCACCCGGCAAGGGGAATATAGGCAAATATGATGAGCCAGACGATAAAAGGCACCGAGAGGAAGAGCAAAAATCGCTGATCAAGGAGCTTTTGTACAAAGGTGCGGGAATCGGTTATTGGCAGCGGTCGAATCTTCATGCTGGCCAGTATAGCATCAGGTTACCAAGGGGTAATCATAAGATAATCATGAAATAACCATAAAAAATTGCATAAAAACACCGATGCACCGCTTCGGGGATCAACCCGATCCGGTGCATCAAAAAAATCAGTAGTCATCCCCCGTTTTGAGTGTGTCGGGGATTTCATCCTGTACAAGCGGAGACTGCACCAAGGCTTCAAGGGTTGCCTGATCCATAAGGGCAGCAAATTCGGCCGCCTTTGCACGGTTGAAGAAGAAGTTGCGGGGTGAAGAATTCTTGCTGTAATTCATTTCAATTTCGTTGTACTTTTCATTTTGGGTAACCGGTACCCCGAGTACATACCAAGGAGAACCGTCTTTGAAAGCATAGCCATATTCCAAAAGGGCCAAACCTTCGGCATCCAGGCTCATCACCCCGCCCCACTTCAAAACAGCGAGAGAGGTACCGAAGGCCTTTGCCGAATTCTTGGTATTCTTCAGTGTTTTGTTTTCATACAGGGAATTGTACTCCGCAAACGAATCCACAAAGCGCTTTCTCGCCTCGAAGGAAAGATGCAACTGTACCTTCCCGCCAGTGGAATTACGGTAATGCATCTGCAATTCATCCGTTCGGGGATTATAGAAAAGAGTAACAGTCCCTTTGTCCAAACTGGAAGAGAAGAATTTTTCGGTAAAAACAATCAACTCACCCAATTCGACCGGATCGACATCGGCTATCATGCGGGAAGGTGGCGGCACGCGTACTTCAACATTGGCGCAGGAGGCAAACAGGCCGCACAGGGCGGCGGCAAAAAATGGTATCAGCTTCTTCATGGTACCTATAATACACCCGAATCGCCGTAAGGATACAGGGAGTCTGATAAAAACGGCCCCGGGAACGCCACAAGGACGCAGCCGGGGCCGACAGATCGCCCCGGAATGGCGCTCTTGGCGATGCCGGGGTCACGATGGTGAAAGTGAGGCTGATGGGGGCCGGGAGCCCGGCCCCCATCGGCAGCAATTACATGATGGCGACGACGGTGTTCACATCCTTGAGCTTGTCCGCCGGAACGAGGTTGTCCGTGAGGGTCTCGCCGTTGAGGCTAAGACTCTTGACGCCCTTTTGGACGCCGGACTCGTTTTTGACCTCGATCTTGAGGATCTTCCCGCGGAAGCGGCGCTCTGCCGTGAAGCCCTTCCAACTTGAAGGCAGGCAGGGGTCGATCCGCATCCCCTCGTACTCGGGGCGCAGGCCCAGGATGTACTGGGTAAGACTGAAGTACGCCCAGGTCCCGGCCCCGGTAAGCCAGGAGGTGCGGGCATTGCCCGGCCGCGGCGAGAAGCTCGAGTAGGTCGTCTGGCCCTGCACATAGGGTTCCATCTGGCGTATTTCGGCCTTGTCGTTGTAGGCCGCCGGGAGGTTCGCCTTGCAGTACTCCATGGCCCGCTCGCCGTTACCCATCATGGCCTCGGCGATGATGCCCCAGCCCTGGGTGTGGTTGAAGATACCCGCATTCTCCTTGATGCCCGAGTTGAAGACGACCGCGCGCATGACCTCGATCGAGGTCTTTACGAAGGGCGGGGCCGAGAGCATGAGGCCGTAGGGGGTCGCAAGCTCGCGTTTTACCGTCTCCATGGCGAGCTTTGCCTGCTCAGGACTGGCAGCATCCGAAATGACTGCCCAGACCTGGGTATTGAAGTAGACCTGGCCCTCTTCATAGCTCTTGGTCCCGTAGACAGTCCCGTCCTCGGTGATGGCCCAGATGAAGCGGTCGCCGTCCCAGCAGGACTTCTGTATGGCCGCGTCGAGGACATCGCGCTCCTTGAGGGCCCAATCGGCCTCGGCCTTCTTGCCCAGTCGCGTGGCGATATCGGCATAGACCGTGAGCCCCAGGCGCAGCTGGAAGCCCACGAAGAGGCTCTCGCCCTTGTAGCCCAGGCGCAGACAGTCGTTCCAGTCGGCCGAAAGCCCGCAGGGAATCCCGTTGGCGCCTTTTCGCTCGAGGTTGAAGAGGAGGGCCTGCTTGAGGTGGCCAAAGACCGTCGCCTCGCCCTTGTCCGCATAGGGCAGGACCTTGTTGTAAAAGTCGAAGTCGCCGTTCTCGGCCACAAAGGCGGGGACCGCATTGAAGAACCAGAGGCAGTCGTCGCTTCGATACTCCTCGGCTGGGGGCTCTTGCTCGTGACCGGGATTGTGCTCGAAGGGCTTGATGATGGGGATGGCCCCGCCGTTGGCCAGCTGTCCGGTAAGGAGGAGCTCGAGGCGCTTCTGCGCTTCCTCGGGGATGGCGGCCGAAACACCCAGAATATCCTGCACCGAGTCGCGGTAGCCCAGACCGTCGCGCTCCCCGTTGTAGACGAGGCTCGCCGCACGGGACCATGCAAAGGTGATAAGGCAGTTGTAGAGGCCCCAGACATTGACCGTGTGGTCGATGTCCGCATCGGGGGTCTTTACCACGAGGCTCCCGAGCTTGTCATGCCAGTTCTTCTTGAGTTTGAGGAGCTCCTCGTCGCAGCGGGCGATGGAACCGTAGGTTTTACGGGTCTGCTCGCCGGTGCCGGTGGCCTCGCCGATGCCCAACATCACCAATACTTCCTTCGACTCGCCGGGGGCGAGGTCGATATCAGCCTGGAGAGAGCCGCAGGCGTTGTCGCCAAAGGCATTCGAGTTGGAGCAGACGCCCTTTTTGACGGCCTCGGGGGCGTGGTAGCCGCCATAGGTCCCGATAAAAGCGGTGCGATCGGTATCGTAGGCGGCAAGGGGCGCCCCCACGAGGGTCATCCAGGCGTTCTGGGCGATGTCGCCCGAGGTCTGGCCCGGCTTGACGTACTGGCTCGTCAGGTTGTCCTGAATGGCGATGCGCAGCATGTCGCCCTTCTTTTCGCCCTTGATGATAAAGAGCGAGTACTGGAGATTGACCTGGTCCTGGGTCGTATCCCAGTTGTTGGTGAACTCGCAGTAGGTAAAAGCCGACAGCTTGCGCGGCTTGTCGCTCTTGTTCGTCAGCTTGAGCTTCCAGTATTCAAACGTTTGCCCCAGCGGCACAAAGTAGGTCGCCTCGGATTCGATACCCGCGTACTTCGCGTTGAAGATCGAGTAGGCCGTTCCGTGGCGGCAGGTCGATTCATAGGAATCAAGGTCCTTGCCCACCGGCTGCCAGCTGGCCGACCAATAGTCGCCCGACTCGCGATCGCGCAGGTAGAAGTAGCGCCCCGGCTGATCCATCGGAACAGCGTTGAAGCGCAAGCGAAGGAAGCGCCCGCGGGCGCCCGACTTGTAGAACCCGTATCCACCGGCGTTGTTGGTGATGATGGCACCATACTCGGTAGAACCCAGGTAGTTGCTCCAGGACTGCGGGGTATCCGGCCTGGTTATGACGTACTCTTTGGCATCGTCATCAAAATATCCGTACTGCATGGTTAGCCAGTCTACGGGACGACACCAAAGGCGTCAAGCGCATAAAGGCTACACCCTACCCGACCCATGGGAATTTATACTGATAGTCCGCCCCGCTTTGTCGAAATCAGTCAAACGGACCGTCTTTTCTTGACGGTGGGATCAACATCGTTCAGCATGGGGAAAGACTGCAGCAAGGAGACGCCCCATGACCACGCTCAAGCTCCCCGAAGCACTCTGGAAGAGCCCCGTACCGGATGCCATCGCCCTGTGCGAAACGGAACGCAAGAAACTGCGCGGCACACTCTTTCGGCGCAGCCTCATCGCCCTTCTCATACTCGCGCTCCCCGGGGCCATTTATTGGTACGTCATGAGCGACCACAAGAACTTCAACGAGCTCCTCTCGCTTACCCTGTGGCCCCTGGCTCTTTTCGCGGTCATATTCATCATCCTGTTCAAGAAATTCTTCTCGCTCTACGCCCTCCCCTCGGATGGATGGAAGGGGATGGCCGGTATCCACATCATCACAAGCGCCATCGGCATTTTCATATTCATGCAGCTCTTCCACTACTCGTTTGAGGGAAGGATGCAGGAATATCTTCCTTATTACGCCCTGGGCCTCTTCGCAGCCCTCATCCTCATATATCTCGTCTACCGGCCCTTCCTGTCCCGTTACAGCTGCTATGTTGCCCTCTTCAAAGAAAAAATCATGCTCCCCTTGGTGGAGAGCCTCGCTCCCGGCGCCCGCTATGACGCAAACGCACACATTGAAGAGAAGGACTTCGACCGCAGCGCCATCTTTGCCCGCCCACGCACCCGCTTCGCCGGGGATGACCTCTTTGCCGCTACCCTGGGCAAGACGGCCATACGCTTTTGCGAACTCAACGTCTCCAACAGCGACGCCCGCGAGAAAACCGCGGACAAACGCGCCTTCTTCCACGGGATCTTTCTCGTCGCCGACTTCAACAAGCACCTCAATTCGCGCACCCTCGTCCTCCAGAAAAACGATGCCAAGCCCTGGTCGCTCCTGGATGACGGAAACAGCAAGACCCTCTGCACGCGCGTGCGAAAGGCCACAATGGACAGTGTCGATTTCGAAAAGGCCTTTGGCACCTGGACCCTCGACGACATCGAGGCCCGCTACGCCCTTACCCCCGCCATGATGGAACGCCTGCTCAAACTTCAAGCGGCAAGCGGCTCCCGCCTGCGCGCCGCCTACAGCGAGTCCACCCTCTTTCTCGCCCTCGACTGGCACAAACGACTCTTTGAACCCCCATTCCGTGCAACACTGGCCAGCGGGCGCATAGTCGCCGATTGGTACTACCTGCTCGAAGATCTCTTCAAGATAGTGGAGGAACTCGACCTCAACACCCGTATCTGGACAAAGGAGTAACGCCACCTCACCCTTTTGGAGATTATCCAGATATTTGACACAAAGACACATAAATATTATCATTTTGCTCATATATCTGGCACGCCCGAAAAAAACACGACTCTTTCTGTCATTTTTATCGCGGCTGTACTAGACTTTTTCCATGGCCCGCAGCGGGGAACACTTCCCGAACACGGCGGGCCGGCATTTTACAGGGGGAGGATACTCCATGAAGAAAGGAATCTTGATCTTGTCCGCATCGGTACTGGCCTTGGGCTTGGTATCCTGCGGCCCGAGCTACGAGAGCGCCACGGCCACCAAATACTACGTGGCACACCAGGGCGGCTACATCGGCGAAGCCATCGTCTCAGTCGATGCAAAACAGCAAGTCGTTGCCGCCGATTGGCACGAATACGTAGGCCCCGGCAGCTGGGCAGAGTACAACAGTGAGGACGGGAAGTCCCTCGTCGACGGCGCGGTCGTCCGCGTTCCGGATCCCACGGCCAACACCGGCTCCACCGATCCCCAAATCAAGGGCTACATGTTCTACGTTTACGCGGTGAACAACGGCGTCTACAACTGGCTCACCTACACCCCCGGCAAGGACGGCTTCGCCCGCCCCACGCACCAGTACGAGCGGGACTTCGAGGGTCAGATGTCAAACCCCATCAAGGCCGCAGCCTACTGCCAGGCGGTAAAGGACGACAGCCTCGTCAACGTTACCATCGACGGGACCACCGTCACCGTGGGCAAGAAGGCCAGCCAGACCGTCCACTACGGCCACATGGACAAGGCGAACCCCAAGAGCAGCTACATGGCGGTGAGCAACCACACCATCGGCTATCGCTTCAACAAGAAGGCATCGATCGAGTTCTTCATGCAGAACCCCGCCGCCGACTACACCCGCGCGACAATGGCCAAGGCCAAGCTCAGCCTGGTCGCGGACCCGGCAGTCGATGCGACCGGCGACGTCTCTGCGTACACGATGGACAGCGACATGATCTGGGGCGTTGCAGACGCCTGGTCGGGGGCCACCTTCAGCGACTTCCCGCACTACCTGCTCGAACTCCAGACGGCGTACCAGATGGCCCTGGCCAAACAGCTGGTGCAGTTCTGATTTGACAGGGAGACTGAACACCATGGGCTTGGCTTCCTACCTCAAGCTGGTTGAAATCCGGACCAAGGTCGCCAGTTTTCTCCCCTTCCTGGGCGGGACGCTCTACGCGGCGTACCGCTTCGGGAGCCTCGACTGGCCCAATGCTTTCCTCATGCTGGGCTCCCTCTTGTGTCTGGACATGGCAACGACCACGCTCAACAACTACATGGACTACAAGCGGGCCCGCAAGAAGAGCGGCTACGGCTACGAGGTGCACAACGCCATCGTCCGCGACGGCCTCAAGGAGGGAAGGGTTATCGCCCTCCTCACTGCGCTGTGCGTTCTCTCAATCACATTCGGGCTGATACTTCTGTCGCGCAGTTCCTGGCCCGTTTTCGCCCTGGGGGCCCTGTCTTTCCTCGTCGCAGCCGCCTACAGCGCGGGGCCCCTGCCCCTTTCGCGCACTCCCTTGGGTGAGGGCTTCTCCGGTTTTTTCATGGGGCTCGTCATTCCCCTTGCCAGCGTCATAATCCACAGCGGTCACCGCGTCTTCTTTGACTTGGAGCTTTCGGGGAATCTCGCCAACCTTTCTCTCAACTGGCGCGAAGCCCTGTCCTTTTTACTCTTTTTCATGCCCATGGCCGCCGGCATCGCAAATATCATGCTGGCAAACAACATCTGCGACCGCGAAGACGACCGCGAAAACGGGCGGGCAACCATACCCGTCCTTGTGGGTATCCGCTCATCGCTCGTCCTGTGGGTCGCCCTTTACGCGGCAGGCTTCCTTGCGGTTGCCGCCGGTGCCCTCGCCGGGCTCTTGCCCTGGTGGATGATCTTCTTTGTTTTGATCGGCCTTCCCGTATGGCCAAAAATCGCACAGTTTTTACAGCAGCAGGACAAGGCTACGACCTTTGCCGCCTCTGTCCAGATCTTTGTATTACAGGCACTCGCCCTCTGTCTTTTGGCGGGTGCAGGCATCATATTTAGCGTACAGGGCCTCTGAAAGGTTTTTTGGAGCAGCTCATAGCACAATTCCCGAGGGGGTATTAAATGGACCAAGAGTCAAAAACCCGTATCGTCATCCTGGGTGGCGGCTACGCCGGCATAGAAGCGGCAAAGAAGCTGGGGAAACAGTACCGCAAGAACCCCGCCGTCGACATCACCCTTGTTGACCGCAATCCCTGGCACACCCTCATGACCGAGCTCCACGAGATCGCCGGGAGCCGCACAGAGCCCGAAGCCGTACAGGTGAGTTTCCAGCGTATTTTCGCCGGCTCGAAGGTGAATGTGGTCACCGACAAAATCGCCGAAATCGACTTCGACGGCAAGAAACTCATCTCCGAAACAGCCTCCTATCCGTATGACTACCTCGTCCTGGGCACCGGCGGAAAACCGGACTTCTTCGGGCTGCCGGGTATCCAGGAACACTCCTTTACCCTGTGGTCCCTCGAAGACGCAATCGCCATTCGCGAGCACGTCGAAGAGCAGTTCCGCAAATCGGTAAAGGAGCACTCCGCCGAAAAGCGCAAGAAGCTCTTGTCCTTCGTGGTGGCCGGCGCCGGCTTTACCGGCATCGAGTTCGTCGGTGAGCTCGTCGAACATGCCGATACCCTCTGCCGCAAGTACCACATCCACCGCGACGAAGTGAAGATCAGCGTTGTCGAGGCCATGGGCGACATCCTGCCCATTCTGGCCGAAAAGCCCCGCCAAAAGGCGCGCCGCTACCTCGAGCGCAAGGGCGTGGAGATACTCCTCAACGCCCCCATAGTCGAAGCAAAAGAGGGAACCTACATCCTCAAGGACGGGCGCAGTCTCGAAGCGGCGACCTTTGTCTGGACCTGCGGCGTGCAGGCTTCCGAACTCACGGCAAAAATGCCGCTGTCCAAGGGTAAAACAGCCCGCGACGCGGGGACGGTCGTCTCCTGCGAGGGCATCCACGGGCGCGCCGGGGCCCGCTGCGACGACCCGGTGGTGCCGCTCGAGGGCGAGCGGGGACGCATCAACGTCGACAGTCACCTCGAATCGGTCGACCGCCCCGGGGTCTACCTCTGCGGCGACGTCATCTGGCACCTGCACGAGGGGAAACCCGTACCCCAGATTGTCGAAAACGCCCTTCAAAGCGGAGAAACGGTGGCCAAAAACATCGCCGCCGACATCGACAAGAAGGAAAAGCACGACTACAGTCCCTCTTTCCACGGCTTCATGATTTCAATAGGGAGCCGCTACGCGGTCGCCTCGGTCATGGGGATGAACCTCTACGGCATCTTCGCCATGGCCATGAAGCACCTTATCAACCTCCACTACCTCTGGGGTCTCGCGGGTCTCAACGCCTGCTGGAGCTACATCCTTGAGGAGTTCATCGACGTCAAGCAGAAGCGCTCCATGCTTCATGGCCACCTTTCTGCCCGCATTCCCGGCTTCTTCGCCCTCCCCGCCCGCCTCTGGCTGGGCCTTGTCTGGGTTATGGAAGGGGTCAACAAAATCGGCGAGGGCTGGCTGCACTTCGACAAGTCGCGCTCCTGGTGGATGTTCAGCAAGGGCGTAAGCCAGGCGGGCACCAACGCCCCGGCCGTTGCCAAGGGCGTCCAGCTTCTGGGCGATGCAGAAGCCGGCGCCGACGCGGTGAGCGCGGCCAGCGAAGCCTGGGAGGGGGCCGAAGCGACGGCAGAGGCCGCGGGTGAAGTGATCATGAATATCACCGTTGGCGGCGATGCGCCCCGAACCTTCGGCAAGATTTGGGACCTCGACAAGACGATTTTCTCGATGGATTCTGTCCTCGTCACCTGGTTCCGCGAGACCTTCATGGACGGTATCGCCAGCCACCTGCACTTCGGGCTCTTCCAGACCTCGATCGTCCTCGTGGAAATTGCCCTGGGACTCGCCCTTATGGGAGGCCTCTTCACCTTCCCGGCGGCCGCCGTCTCCATCATCATGTGCCTCGTCTTCATCCTTTCGGGGATGTTCTCCTGGTCGCAGCTCTGGTTCATCTTCCTCGCCATACTCCTCCTGGGCGGCGGGGGAAAGGCCTTCGGACTCGACCACTACGTCATGCCCTGGATACGCGACCGCTGGTCGGGAACCCGCCTGGGGCAACGCAGCCACCTCTTCGCCGGCGAGCCCCTCATGACCCGCACCGCGAAGAAGAAGAAAGACCGGTAGGTATCGTTGACCGCAGCTTTTTTGGAAAAACATGTTGAATGGACCCGGGCGGAACTCGCCCGGGTGCGCCAACTCTTGGCATTTACCTTGCGCGAAGAGGCTGCAGCCAGCCCGGCCCTGGGCCCCTGGGTTGAGACCGTCCTCGCCCGTCCTGGCAAGATGCTGCGGCCGCGCCTGGTCCTCGCGGGAGCACGTTTGGGCGCCGCTCAAACGGACTCCGCAGCCCCTGGCGCCGACGAC
>CAZIRF010000008.1:22967-83807 GCA_964541755.1 uncultured Spirochaetales bacterium
TCTGGCGCCGACGACTCTGGCGCCGACGACTCTGGCGCCGACGACTCTGGCGCCGACGACTCTGGCGCCGCCGACCCTGCCCACCAGGCATCAGCCACCCAGGACGACGGCGAACTCGAGGCCCTGCGGGACGCCCTTCGCAGCCGTATCGGGCACGGGACCTTTCCCCTTGAACCCGTCCCTGCCTTCAACGACTGGAAGGAGGAGTGCCCCGTCCCCGGAGGGCTCCCGAACCGCCTCTACCTCCTCGCCGTCGCCATCGAGACCCTGCACCTGGCGAGCCTCGCCCACGACGACGTCATCGACTCTTCTCCCCTGCGCCGCGGGAACCCCTCCGCCCCCGCCCTCCTGGGCCCGAGCGGGGCAGTCCTGGCCGGCGACCTCCTCCTTACACTGTGTTTTTCCCTCGTAAACGAGGGGGCCAGCGGCCCCGTGGCTCAGACTTTATCGGGCATGGTGCGCCTCATGGTGCGCAGCGAACTCGCCCAGAGCGCGGAGCGTCAGCGCTTTGACGCCATACTCTGCGGCGAACAGCCGCTCCCCGGCCGCCGCCAGTACCTGCGGACCATAGGCGGCAAGACCGCCCTTCTCTTCGCCATGGCCCTGGCCGCAGGAGCCGCCGAAGCGGGCGCACGCGGCACAATACTCAAGAGGCTCGAACACTTCGGCTTTTCCCTGGGCCTCGCCTTCCAAATGGTAGACGACCTCTTGGACCTCGACGCCGGCGAGGCCTTCGGCAAGAGACCGGGGCAGGACCTCCTCGACGGGCAAATCACCCTGCCCCTCCTCTTGGGCCTTAAAAAAGACCGGGACGGCCGTCTGGCCGCCGCCGTGCGGGCCTTCCGCCGTAACGAGGCCCCCCTCGAAGGGGTCATTGGCATTCTCGAGGAGAGCCGCGTCTTCACCGCCTGTCAGCAAGAGATTGACACGTGGAGCGCCCGCGCCCGCCGCGAACTCACGGCCCTTGAAAAAACGGGGCTCCCCCGCGAAGCGCTCGCGGAACTCGACGAAATACTGCGCTTTGCCGTCGAACGCAGCCACTAGGGCGCAGACTGTTTCCGTAAAAAACACTTGACGGGCGCCGGGCGCCGGGCGCCGCGCTAGCATCAGCCCAAAATTCCGCACGAAGCTGCAAGGAGCGAAACCGACATGAGCCTGTAGACCCTCGCCACCACCACTCCATGAGTCTCATCGAGCACGCGGCGATTCCAGGGTCCGGGATCGGTTTCCCCGATTCAATACCGTCAAATACAGTAGAGCCCTGCATGCAAACGATCTGTTACAAGGGGCGCTTTGCCGGCCTCCGGGCCCTGTGTACAAACCAACGACACAGGAGTCCACCATGACCTTTACCTTACACGAATACCGCCATTCCGAAGCCGCTTTTCGCGAGCTCCTCGACCTCTGCGCCGCCAGTTATGCCGCCTTCGACAAGCCCCGCAACTGGCTCCTCGACCGCTGGAACTTTACCGCCAGCGCAAGCCGCGTCATGAACGGGCTCTCCATTAGCGATTGGGAGAGAAATATCGGCCTTTGGCGCGACGGGGCCGGCACACTTATCGCCATCGCCCACGAAGAGGAGAACAAGGGCAACGTCTTTTTCGAGTTCCGCTCTCCCGCCTTCCAGACCCCCGAGCTTATGGAAGAGCTCTTCAAGTGGGCGGAATCCGCCCTCGCCCGCCAGTGGCCCGGGCGCCCCATAAAGGGCTTTGGCCTGCGCATTGACGAAAACGATGGAGAGCTCAGCGACATGGCCCGTGCCCGCGGCTACCGCATTCCCGACTACCGCGAACCCTTGAGCCTGCGCGACCTCGCCCTCGCAGCGCCCCCGCCATACGGCAGCCCGGACGCCGTGCCCCCCGCAGGCTTCACCCTGGCCACCGGCAACGCCCTCCTGCCAGAGCTCAAGGCCCGCGCCCACATGAGGGCCTTCGGCTACGAGGGCGACCCCCGCAGGCCCGTAGAGAAGATCGCCGCCGCCTTCGAGGCCCTGCGCGAAACACCCGACTCTACCGCAGACCTCGACCTGGCCCTCCTCGACAGCGAAGGCGAAATCGCCAGTTTCGTGGGCGTGTGGGCCGAGTCGCCCAAGACCGCCCAAAGGGCGTGCGCCGCACATAATGCGGGGAGCGCCGCCCGGAAGGCGGGTAGCGCCACCCACGGCCGCTACGGGGTCCTCGAACCGGTGGGCACAATCCCCTCCTACCGCCGCCTGGGCCTCGCGCAATGGCTCATCGAAGAAGGCGCCCGCCGCCTCCTGCAACGCAGCATCAGTACCCTCTACGTCGGCTCGGACCAGGACTTCTACCTGGCATCTGGCTTCAAGGTCATCACCTCAAGTCCCTGCTGGGACTACGAAATAAAAGGTGCAAATTGATATGAAAGAACTCGTTCCACCCAATTACAGCGGGGTCGTGTCCCTGCGCCGGGGAAGCCCGGAAAAGCGTGAAATCCTCTTCGAAGAGGCCTTTGGCTATGCGGATATCCCCAACCAGCGGCCCAACAAGCTATCCACGCGCTTCGGGACCGCGTCGGCGGGCAAGGCCCTCGTGGCCGTGGGCATACTCAGCCTTGTCGAGGAGGGAGCTATCAGCCTCGAGACCCCCCTCAAGGACATCGCAACGCGGGATGGCGGCTTTGACCTGGGGACCATACCTCCAGAAGTGACAATCCGCGACCTCCTCACCCACACATCCGGCATCGGCGACTACTTCGATGAGGAAACGATGGAAGACTACGCCGAGCTCTGGCACGACTTCCCCAACTACCGCATACGCAGCTCGCGCGACCTCCTGCCCCTCATCAACACCAAAACGCCCGCCTTTCCCCGGGGACAACGCTTCGCCTACAATAACGCCGGCTTCGTCATCCTCGACCTTGTCATCGAAACCCTCACCGGTGAAGTCTTTGACCGCTACCTCGCCCGCAAGGTCCTGGCCCCCGCAAGCCTCGAAGCCATGCTGTCCCCCCATTCCCGGGAAGAAGGCGGCGACTCCTATGGCCTTGGTATCTGGCTACGCAAAGCCCCCGACAGCGAAGAACGCTACATCCCCTACTTCACCGGCAGCGACCCGGGTGCCAGCTTCATCTCCAGCCACGACCCCAAAGACGGCAGCACCGCCACCCTCTTCTCGAACCGGGGCGACAACGTCTGTGAACTTGAGTGGAAACTGCGGGAGGCTATTGCAAGAAAATAAGAGGGGCGCCCCGCCATCTTGAGGGGCCCGGCCCAAGCCGGTCCCCTCAAGCCGTCGTCGGTCTGCGGCTCCGGCTTCCGGCGGGCCCTGCGGGCCGCGCCGGCGATCCTCCGCCTCCGCCCTGGCGCGGGAGACGGGCGAATTCCTATACTACCATGATATTCCATTTTTCAATATTGTTTTTTCATGGTATATTGAATGTATGATTATTCGCACCAGCATTGAATTGGTCAAACAAGCCCTGGACAGAGTCCCCATCTGTTATCTGGCTGGCCCTCGCCAAGTCGGGAAAACAACCCTTGCGCGACAACTTGTTCCATTCAATTCCAGCGCATACTTTGACTTGGAAGACCCCGCGAGCCTGGCGCGGCTTGAAGCACCCAAACAAGCGCTGAATCAATCTGTTCCATTGATCGTCATCGACGAGATACAGCTTCGTCCGGACCTCTTCCCCATACTCAGGGTATTGGCGGATTCACCAGAGCGAAAAACACGTTGGCTTGTATTGGGCAGCGCTTCACCGGCCATACTCAAGGGTGTGGGTGAATCCCTTGCAGGCCGTGTCGAGATGGTCGAACTCACTGGCTTGAAACTCGAAGAAGTGGGAGCTCAACAATGGAAAACACTGCTCCATCGCGGTGGTTTTCCCCGATCATGGCTTGCGACAAACGACGGGAACAGTATGGAATGGCGACGTCAATTCGTAAATTCCATTTTGTCTCGAGACCTGCCCATGTTGGGTGTACAGATTCCCCTTCCCGCCCTTCAGCGGCTATGGCTCATGATGGCGCACTGGCATGGCCAAATATGGAATGCCGCCGAACCGGCGCGGACCTTGGGAATATCGGAAACCACGGTACACCGCCTGACAGACTTCATGGAGGGCCTTTATTTTATCAGGCAACTCAAACCTTGGCACAGCAATTCGGGGAAGCGTCTGGTAAAACGCCCAAAACTCTACATTCGCGATTCGGGCCTCTGCGCGGCCGCTCTGGGAATACGCAACTTCGATGAACTTATCAGCCATCCCAAGGGAGGGGCGCTATGGGAAGGCTTTATTATTGAAGAGCTCATTCAACACTACAAGCCACAGGAAGCGTGGTTCTGGGCTACCCATAATGGTGCAGAACTTGATCTCCTCTTGATAAAGGACAGTCGACGCCTTGGCTTTGAAATCAAATTGAGTGATGCCCCACGTTTGACGCCATCAATGCGTATAGCCAAAACAGAACTCGATTTGGATACCCTAACCGTAATCCATGGCGGCACACACAGCTGGCCGCTGGCAGAGGGCATCTTTGCATGCCCATTGAAGGCAGCCCTCAAAGAAAGCCCCTGATATTTTGATATTGTGGGGGAGTGCCCTCAGCCCCCGATGCCCAGGAGGGCACCCAGCTGGATGACAAAGGGGTCCAAAAGGACAAAGGCCACCATCAAGAGGAGGGCGGGCAGGAAGTTGGCCGTTTTTATCACCTTGAGTTCGAGGAGGTTGAGGCCAATCATCAGGATGAGGGCCCCGCCGACCCCCTTTAGCTCGCCCAGCATGAGGGTCGAGACCCAGGGCTTTACGGCGCTGGCGCCCAGCGTAAGCGCCCCCTGATACACCAGAATGGGCAGGGCAGAGAATATGACGCCGGGGCCCATGGCCGCGGCAAAGAGTATGGACATGAAGCCGTCGAGAACGCTCTTGGTAAGGAGGGTCGTGTAGCTGCCGCCGGTGCCCGCCTCGAAGGAGCCCACGATGGCCATGGCCCCCACACAGAAGAGTACCGAAGAGTTGAGAAAGCCCCGCCCGAAGTCCCAGCCCGCGCGACCGGTTGGCGCGTCGGCGCCCGCCGACACGGCGGGTCCGGCTGGCACGGCCCCTTCCACCACCGCAATCGCCGGGCTGGCCTTCTTGCGCATGGTAAGGCGCTCGAGGAAGTGGCCCAGGCGCAGTATACCCGCGTCGATGGCCCACCAGGTCCCGACAATGCCGCCGGCGAGGAGCGAGAGGGCCAGGTACAGGACCTTTTGGCTCTCGAAGGCCATCCCCATCCCGATAACCAGGGTCACCACCCCCGCCCCGATGTGTATGACCGAACGGTACTCATCCTTGATTTTCCCCGCGATAAGCAGGCCGACAAGCGATCCCAGAATGACCGCGGCACAGTTGATGAATGTGGCAAACATGATGCGAGGAGCCTAGCCCTGCCGCCACAGCCTGTCAAGCAGAGGGGCACAGCAATCGCCCGGCATCCCAGACACCCCCTTTCCATGCGCTAAAAGACACAAAAAAACCCCGGGCAGATAGCCCGGGGTTCCATGGCATGCCGCCTGCAGGAGCACACGGCAGTGAAAAGGAATTATTAGTTATACACCTGTATCGCAGAGAGGTAATAATACCCGCTAGAGGTGGTGTAGTACCCCTCAACCTTGACCCAGTAGCGGGTAGCACCAGTTAGGCCAATACCGCTTCCGGTTCCGATGGAAGTATAGGAATCGCTGTAGCCACTGTCCTGTGCAGAAGAGATAAGCGTCGTCTTGTCTGCGGCATACACAGAGACCTCGATGTCTGCAGAAGGCTGACTATAAGAGACATCATAATCATATTTATCCTGCCAGTGGATGTAGACCGAATAAGACGCAGAGAACACATTCAACTGGTACCAATGGGTCTCTCCTGCATAAAGGTATCCAAAGGTCCAATTGGCTCTCAAGCTGTACTCGTTCCCGGAAATAGTATTGAGAGAGTCATCTGGGTCTGGATAGGAGAAAGACAGATTGAGGGTGAAGGACACTTGTTCATCATTGGACCCATTATATACCTTCAAGTAATAGGTACTCTCTTCCACAACTGTTTAATTATCAAACAGTACTGTCGGAGGAGTTCCAGAAGAATCCTCTTCCTCAACCAGGTAAGTAAAAATGTCATTCGCGTAAAGAGAAAAAACAAGATCTGCATTGCTTGCGCTGGAGTAGGTAATCGTTACTGCATTGCTTTCTGTCGGCACCGTGAACGTGTAATAACTGTACTGTCCGGTCCCGTCGTCGCCGACATAGAGGTAATTATTTCCCTGAGTCAATGAAACGGGGTCATCTGCGGAACCCTGCCCATCCTTGGCAAGCTCATTGAGAGCCACTCCCAACAGGAAGAGCTCGCAGGAACTGAAGGTCAAACTGACGACGAGGAGGCCGAGGGCCGCTTTGAGTGCTTTCTTCCTCGGTATTTCTCCTTTATTGTGCGATCCTTCACCGGCCGCATACCTAATAAAAATATAGCATATCCGGTAAAAAAAATCATCCACCTTAAAAACATAATGAGATTTTCTACCTTTTAGACGTACTGTCGAAGCTTTTTGCGCGAGTACAGGGAAGAAGAAAAAAACGGGTTATTGTTTGGCCGTCAAGAGCCCGTTTTTTCCCACAGAGCCCCCCTCGAAATAGCGGGCAAACACGGTAAAGAGGAGGGCGCTCGCCAGGGCACAGGGGATAAAGGCAAGAAAAAGGGTACGGTAGCCGAAGTGTTCGACGAGGAGGCCGCCGGCGCTGCTGCCCAAAAAGCCGGGGAGGCCCACGCCCAGCGAGAGGTACATGACCATGCCGCGGGCGCGCAGGGCCGGGGGTACCCAGGTGGCGACAAAGGCGACGGCGGCGGGGTGGAAGAGCCCGAAGCTCGCCGAGTGCAGGAGCTGGCCGGCGATGGCCCCGGCGCGGGTGGGAAAGAGGGCGTAGAGGGCCAGGCGCAGGGCGAGCCCCAGCGAGGCGGCCACCAGGAGCCGGCGCGTCCCGAAGCGGCGCAGTAGGGGGGCGGAAAAGAGTATGAAGGGGACCTCGCTCGCCGCCGAGAGTGCCCACATGAGGGGCACCGCGTTCCAGGCGAGCTCTTCGGTAACCCAGAGCGATACAAACGAATTCACGGGGGCCATGGCGAGCCGGCCAAGGCCGATAAACAGGAGGCCCAGTGTGAAAACCCCCGGAATAGCCTGCTGCGGAAGAAAACTATCAGTCTTGACCTCTTCCCTCTTCTTTCCCTGCCCCGGCAGGAGTATGAAGCTCGCGACACAGAGTCCAAGGGCGACAAGGAGCCAGAAGAGGATGTTGGCGGTAAAGTCCGTCCGGCCCTCGACGGGGCGATACACGGGGGTGAACTGCAAGAGGAGGGCGAAGGCCAGAAAGCCAAGGGTGCCAATGGTGCGGATGAGCCCGTAGCGCGCGCGGGCGCCCTCGTCGAGGGAGGCGGCGGCGTCCAGTAGCGGGGTCGGGCTGCGCAGGCCGGTGGCGAAGAGGGCAAGGAGAAGGGCGGTGAGCAGCGGCGTACGAAATGACAGGAGGGCGGGAAAGGAGAGGCCCATGAGAAGGATGGCGATAAAGAGGACGGGCCGATAGTAACCGGGGCGACGGCGGCCCAGACGCTCGACGAGGCGGGAGCTGGCAAAGGGTCCGAAGACCCCGGCGACCTCGTAGATACCCAAGAGCAGACCGATGAGGGCCGGGCCGTAGCCCATGCCGCGAATAACCACGGGGAGCCAGGGGGCGACGACCCCGTAGACGGCGAAAACGGCGAAAAAGGAGAGCGACCAGCGCGCCGTATGCATCAGGGGACGGTTTTGGCCGGCACAGAAAGGCGGCGGCGGAGCTCGACCACCTGGCGCAAGACCTCGTCGGGGGCGGGCCCACCGGGGAGCTTTCGCGCCGCGACACAGGCCGCGGGCTCCAGGGCGGCAAAGATATCGTCTTCAAAGAGGGGGCTGTGGGCGCGCAGTTCTTCGAGGCGGCGCTCGCCGATGCGCTTTTGGCCGGCGGCGACACAGTCGCGCACGATGGCGGCCGATACGTCGTGGGCCGTGCGGAAGGGAAGGCCTTTTTTGACGAGGTATTCGGCGACGTCGGTGGCCTCGAGGAAGCCCCCCACGCAGGCGGCGAGCATGCGATCGCGCCGCCAACTGGCAGTCGAAATCATGCCGCGGAACAGGCGCAGACAGGCCTTGAGGGTGTCGAGGGCGTCGAAAAGGGCCTCCTTGTCCTCCTGCATGTCCTTGTCGTAGGAATAGGGCAGGCCCTTCATGAGGGTGACGAGGGTCATGAGGTCGCCGACAACCCGGCCGCTCTTGCCACGGATGAGTTCGGCAAAGTCGGGGTTCTTCTTCTGTGGCATGATAGACGAGCCGGTGCTCCAGGCCTCAGCCAGGGAAATAAAGCCGAATTCCTCGCTGGCGTGGATGATAATGTCCTCGCAGAAGCGGGAGAGGTGGGTCATGCTGATAGTTGCAACCGAGGCCAGTTCAAGGGCGAAATCCCGGTCGGCGACGGCGTCCATCGAGTTTACGGAGGGGCGGGCAAAACCCAGTTCGCTGGCGGTGCGCGCGCGGTCCAGGGGTAGGCCCGTCCCGGCCAGGGCGCCGGAGCCCAGGGGGCACTCGTCGATGCGGGCGAGGGCATCGCCTAGGCGCTGCCAGTCGCGCACGAGGGCCGCGCTCCATGCGCACAGGTGGTGCCCCAGGCTCACCGGTTGGGCCCGTTGCAGGTGGGTGTAGCCGGGCATTATGGCGTCGCGGTACTCTTCTGCCTTGTCGAGTATGGCGTTGGTGGTGGCGGCGAGCTCCGTCTGGAGGCTTGGGAGGGTGCGCTTCAAGTACAGGCGAATATCGAGGGCGACCTGGTCGTTGCGGCTGCGCCCGGCGTGGACCATGCGCCCCACATCTCCCAGACGCTCGGTAAGGACCGACTCGACGAAGGAGTGAATGTCCTCCGCACTCGTGTCGATGGCGAGGGTCCCGGCCTGGAGCTCGGCGCTCATGGTTTCAAGCTCGCGGTCGATTGCCGCGGCGGCCTCCTGCGGAATGATGCCTTGAGCGCCCAGCATGCGGGCGTGGACGCGGCTGCCAGCCATGTCGTCGAGGGCCATGCGCTGGTCCACCGTAATGGATGCCTGATACGCGAAGGCCTCGGCCTCCGGCTTGTCTTCGAGTCGTCCCGCCCACAGTACGCGTGCCATAAAATCTCCTCTCTACCCGTACAGATTGCCGGAAAGGGCCCGCTTTTGCAAGGGCGGGCAGGGGCACGGCTGGAACTGGATGCGCCCGCTGTGTTAGGGTATGGGCATGAACGGATTCCTCATTGAAACACACCTCCACACCTGCGAAGCGAGCCTCTGCGGCCAGAGTTCGGGCGCAGAAGAGGCCCGCCGCTACAAGGAGCTGGGATACTCGGCCATCCTCGTCACGGACCACTTCGTCAACGGCAACACCGTCATCGACCGGCATCGCCCCTGGAAAGACCAAATCGACATGTTCATGGCCGGCTACGAGGCGGCTTTCGAAGAGGGCCGGAAGATTGGCCTCGAGGTCTGGTTCGGGCTTGAAAGCAACTTCTCCGGCACCGAGTTTATCGTAACGGGTATCGACCGCGAATGGCTCTACGCCCACCCACAGATGGCCACCTGGAGCGTGGAAGAACAGTTCGCCGCCGTCGACGCCGCCGGGGGCCTTGTCATACACGCCCACCCCTTCCGCGAGGCGAGCTACATACCGGGGATTCGCCTCTACCCCGAACACTGCCACGCCGTCGAAACCTGGAACATGGGGAACATCGGGCGGGGCGAGGGCTTCAACGAGCGGGCCGCCGCGTATGCCCTCGAAAAGGGCCTCCCCGCAACCGGGGGATCGGACGCCCACCATGTCAACGCCCACCACGGCGGCATGCGTTTCGACGAGGCAGTCCCCACGCTCGAAGCCTTCATCGCCCGGGTCAAGAGCGGCCACGGCTGGACCGTCCTCGAGAGGCCGCTGGGTCGCTAAGAGCCGGCTACATACGGTCTTGTTTGGCAGCAGAGGCTATTTGACCAACGGGCAATTTCAAGCAGGTGCCGTTTTTGCCCAAAGCAGAACCGCCCTATTGAAAGGGGAGCAAAAAAAAGCTGCCGGCACAGAAGCCCGGCAACTTTTTTACCAGAAAATTGAGCGGATTACTGAGGGAGCTCAGTCTGGGGAGTGAAGAGAACGGCAAGTTCCTCGTCGCTCATCAAATCCTCGAGGCTGTTCCATGTGCGGGTAAAGGTGTCGGCGTTGTCATCATCATAGGCGCTCAAGGTGATCGAGAGAACGGGCTCGCCCACAGATTCAACGATAGCCATCATATCGGTAGTAATTTCACCTTCTTCAATTGCATCCATGTTCGCTTCCATTACGGTGGCTACATCAAGGTCTGTTACCTCAAGAGAGGAACTTACGGCCAGAACCAGCTTGCCACCCATCTGTACTGTTTCCAAGGTCGTCTCATCGGTCATGACCGGCACACAGAGCGAGACACCAAGAGCCATACTGGCTGCGTAGGATGCAGTGACTTTCTCGGGGAAGGAGATCACATCTTCATCCTCGGTCCCTTCAAAGAGAGTAATCGAGTCAACACCCGTCGTGTCGCCCATAACCGCGACATTGGCCTTGAAGGCGGCACCCTTGATGAAGGATTTTCCTGCTGCAAGGGCAGTCTCATCTGCCTCCACATCGACAGAAAGGCGGCCATCGAGCGTGATGGTATCTACATTGGGTAAGCCCGTTTCCTCGTCAATAACCAGGCTGTCACCCTCGGTAGTAGTGATGTCGAGATCAATGGAAGCACTCAATGTGTTTAGAGTAACAATGTCTTGAATAACCTTGTCAGTATAAGAAATGCTTTTGTTGACAGAGAGAGACTCGCCGGAATCGATCGCTTCAAACTGGGCCTGGATATCTGCCATATCCTGCATGAGCAGTGTCATCAAGTCATCCTGGGCCTGTGCAGCTGTTCGAGCAACAAAGGAAGCAAAGCTTTCTTGAGGTTCTACCTTTACATCTACAGGGGACATCAAGGATGCCAACAGGGGATCCTGGGCCATGCCCATGGCTGCCATCATGATATCCTGAACACTCTCAATCGAGCCCTCCGCGCCGCTTGCCGGGAGATCGGCAGCATTGACAGTAACAGAGGCAACAGTGGCCACACTTGGCGTGTTGTTGTTATTGTTGTTATTGCTGGGAAGAGGACAGCCCATAAAGGCAAGAGAAGCGGCGACCACAAGGGCCACGATCAACGAAATACGTTTCACAAAGAACCTCCAATGAGTATTTGATACCATGATGCTAGCACAGGGGCTTTTGAATTTCCATATTATAATTTCTTTTATAGCAAATATTTAAATCTCTATAACATACATTACATACAATATCTCCAAATACTTGATTCCCGGACAGCCCTTCCGCGCCCCCCCCCTTTGCAGCGGGGCGGGCAAAAGAGTACACTTTAGCCATCATGAATGGTATTCCCGATATGCCGCGGGTGACCCTCCATCCCGGCGAGCACGTTGTAACCAAGGACGTCAAGCTCATCTCCACGCTCCTTGGCTCCTGTGTGGCAGTCTGCCTCTGGGACCCGGTGGCGAGGGTATCCGGCATGAACCACTTCATGCTCGTCAACCGCCGCTACGCCCGCAATATTCCGGTCAACATCTCCGACGCCGGCCGTTACGGGGTACACGCCATGGAGCTCCTCATCAACGACATGATGCGTATGGGGGCCGATCGCAAGCGCCTGCGGGCCAAGGCCTTTGGCGGCGGGGCGGTAATCGAGCTGGGCTGCAAGGAAAACTTCCTCTGCGTGGGCGACATCAATGTACGCTTTATCCGCGAGTTCCTGGAAACAGAGAAAATTCCCCTCGAAGCGGCAGACCTGGGCGGTGAACTGGGGCGCGTCATACGCTTTCGCACCGACACCTGGACCGTCTACCGCAAGTTTATCGTAAAGACTGCAACAGAAAATATCGAAAGAAAGGAATTGGGCTACTGGCGGCGCAAACTCGAAGAACACGAGAAAAAAGCCGACGAAGTCATCCTCTTCGACAGCAAGGACGATACATGGAAGAACAAGAAGACAGACTGATATCGGCGGACCGCCACCGCATCATACGAAAGGCGAGCGTAATCGCCCTCTGGGGCAATGCCCTGTTGGCAGTCATAAAGCTCGCCACCGGCTTTGTCGCGGGGAGCCTCGCGGTCCTGGGCGACGGCATAGATTCCTCCACCGACGTCGCCATCGCGGCCATGACCCTCTTTGTGGCGGGCATCATCGCCCGCCCCGCAGACCGCGAACACCCCTTTGGCCACGGCCGGGCCGAAACCATCGCGACGAGCATACTCTCCTTCATACTCTTCTTTGCCGGTGCCCAGCTCATCATTCAAGCGATCAATCTCCTGGTCGCGCACGAGGAGCGCAGCCTGCCCGGGCCCCTGGCCCTCGTCGTAACCGGTATTTCCATCGCGGGAAAGCTCGCCCTCGCCCTGAATCAATACGCCCTTGGCAAAAAGGCCGGGTCGGCCATGCTCATCGCCAACGCAAAGAACATGCGCAACGACGTTGTCATTTCGTCGAGTGTCATTATCGGCCTGTCGCTCTCACTGGCCCTCCACCTGCCGGTCATCGATCCCATAGTCGCCATTCTCGTGGGCCTGTGGATTATCAAGAGCGCCTTCGGAATCTTCATGGAGGCCAACCTCGAACTCATGGACGGCAGCAAGGACCCCGGGCTCTACGATGCCATCTTCGAGGCCGTTCGCGTCGTCCCCGGGGCAGGGAACCCCCACCGCGCCCGCATGCGCTGCATCGCGGGGGCCTGGGACATCGACCTCGACATCGAAGTCGATCCCTGTCTGTCAATCAAGGAAGCCCACGACATCTCCATCGCCGTGGAGAACGAAATCCGCGCCCGCGTCGACCCGGTCTTCGACATCATGGTCCACATTGAACCCGAAGGCTGCGATGTCCACAACCGCGGCGAAGCCTGGGGTCTCAAGGAAGGGGAAGGCGAAAAGCCTGCGTCCAGCTGTGATTGAGAGTCATCCCAACATGCCGTAACGGGGACAGCGCCCCGGAAATTGGCCCGCCACCCGCCGATATCAGCCGTCCCCGCCCGGGGGACGGCTTTTTTTGGCACAGAAGGAGAAAAGGCGTTACAATGTAGAAACTGAAAGGAGGCCCCCATGGCCGAAACCACCGATATCTGTTGCCCCGAAGTTGATCCCTCAAGCTGGCAGGACAAGACGACCACTTGGCAGCGCAAGCCCTTTTTGGTCCAGCGTATCTCCCAGCTCTTCCACATGCCCCTACCCGGCGCCTACGCAAAGGCAATCGGCGCCCTGTGGACGCAAGCACAGAGGAGCGGCATTGCCCCCAAACAGGAAGATTGCTTCATGCTTACCCGGGACATTTCCGCTTGGAAGGCGGAAATCCTCCTCGCGGTGACCGAGTCCAAGGCGGGTTTGGACATGCACGAGCTCGACGGCGAATTTGCCAGCCGGGTCTACGACGGCCCCTTCAAGAAGATCCCGGACTATTTAAAAGACATGCAAGAATGGCTCGCAAAAGAGGGCAAAACGGCCCGCGAATACTTCTTCCACTATCCCTATTGCCCCGACTGCGCCAAAAAATACGGCCATAATTGGGTTGTCATCTTCGCACAGCTCGCCAAATAGCGGCCCTACCTGCGCCGCGGGCTACCCGAAATCAATCCCGCGCCGCGGGCGGCAGGGCATTAGTCCCGCGCCGGAATTGCCGGCAGCGAGACATCTGCGGGGCTCTTTGCCCGTTCCAGAAAGCGGGCGAATTGTTCAAGATACAGACTGATAGTCCGCTCCCGCGCCGACGCATCGAGGCGCGCGGGAAAGGCAAATAACAGCGACCAGAGAGCCGGTTGCGCCCCCTCCCCCTCTATCGCAAAGGGCCGGTCCAGGGCCAGAATGAGCCATTCGCCATTCACCGAAGACGCTGACTCCTCGCCTGCTGCGGCAGAATCCATGGGACTTTCCCCGCCACCTGCAAAGGCGGGAAGCTCGCTCGGCGACAGGCGCTGCTGGCGAGCGGGACGCAACAGGGCCCCGCGGAAACGCCAGGAGGGGCCGACTTCCCAGCGGGTCGGTGCATACCAGAGGGCCTCGCGCGTGGCCCAGACGTAAAACAGAACATCGCCCCCTTCAAGAGCGGCCGCGACCAATTCGCCGCCCAAGCGATACTCTGCGGCGAGGGCCTCGAAGGCGTTGGGGCCAAAGCCGGGGAGCCCGCGGGAGCGGTTGTCCGCGCGCAAAAGGAGCCAATCGGGGGCCGGGGCAGCAGGAGCCGCCGGGGCAGCAGGGGCCGCCGGGGCGGCTGATGAGCCGGCGGCTTCTGAGCCGGCGGCGTCAGGGCCCTGGGCGCCATCCGCGGCGGGGAGGCTCGCGGGCAAGAGGGCGATAAAGAGCACACAGCAGGGTAAGAGGGCCCTTCGTGCAGGACCCCAGTGGCGCCCCGGCGCCGCGGCGTGCATCAGCCTACTCCACCGTAACGCTCTTGGCCAAATTTCGCGGCTGATCGACGTCGCAGCCCAGTTCGAGGGCGCAGAAGTAGGCAAAGAGCTGGAGGGGCAGGACGAGGAGGAAGGGATAGAAGGCTTCCTCCGTGGCGGGCACCTCGATGATATCGTCGGCGAGCTCGGCGATTTCGCGGTCGCCTTCGGTACAGATAGCGATGACCGGGCCGCCGCGGGCCTTGACCTCCTTCATGTTGGAGATGACCTTGTCGCGCAGGGAATCGGCCGGGACGAGGAAGACCGAAGGGGTTTCGGGGTTTACGAGGGCGATGGGGCCGTGCTTGATTTCCCCGGCGCTGTAGCCTTCCGCGTGGATGTAGGATATCTCCTTGAGCTTGAGGGCGCCCTCGAGGGCGACCGGATACGCGAGGCCGCGGCCCAAAAAGAGGAAGTCCTTGGCGCGGCAGTATTTTCGTGCGACGGCCTGTATGTGATCGCGCTGTGCCAGTGCGCGGGTGACCTTTTCCGGGATGGCATGCAGTTCCTTCACGAAGAGCTGGCCGGCCGTCATGGAGAGGTCGCGCATGCGCGCCATGAGCAGGGCAAAGGCATAGAAGACCGCGAGCTGGCTCGTGAAGGCCTTGGTGGAGGCGACCGCGACCTCGGGGCCGGCGTGGGTGTAAACGCCCCCGTCCGACTCGCGCGCGATGGTTGAACCGACGACGTTACAGATGCCCAGGACGCGCGCGCCCTTGCGTTTGAGCTCGCGCAGGGCCTGCAGGGTGTCGAGGGTCTCGCCGGACTGGGTCACGGCAAAGTAGAGTGTCGAGGGATCGACAACCGGGTTGCGGTAGCGCAATTCGCTGGAGAACTCTGCGCAGGCGGGGATGCGGGCGAGCGATTCGATGAGCCAGGCGCCCACGAGGCCGGCGTGCCAGCTGGTACCCGAGGCGATGATGGTAACCCGCTTGACGCCCAAGAGCTCGCGGGAATCCATGTTGAGGCCGCCGAGCTTGCCGGTGGCGTACTCGCTGTCGAGGCGGCCGGAAAGGGTGCGGGCGATGGTTTCACTCTGCTCGAAGATCTCCTTCTCCATGAACCAGGGGTAGCCGCCCTTCTCGATATCGTCGATATCCCAATCGATTTCGTCGACCTTCTTGGCCACCTTTTTGTCCGCCAGGTCGGTGATTTCGAAGCCGTCGGCCGTCATGGACAGGATTTCGCCATCTTCCATGTAGACCACGCGCTTGGTATGCGCGACCATGGCAGAAAGATCGCTGGCAAGGAGGGTCTCGCCGTCGCCCAAGCCGATAACGAGGGGGCTCCCGTAGCGCGCCCCCACAATGCGCCCCGGCTCATCGCGGTGGATGGCCGCGACGCCGTAGGTGCCCTTTACCTGGCGCAGGGCTGCGCGCAGGGCCGCCTCCAGATCGCCGTCGTAGTAGTACTCGCACAGATGGGCGATGACCTCGCTATCGGTCTCGCTCTTGAATACAAAACCCTCGGCCTCGAGCTTCTTTTTGAGCCCGGTGTAGTTTTCAATTATACCGTTGTGAACTATGGCGATCTTGCCCGACATCGAGCAGTGGGGATGGGCGTTTTCGCTCGTAACCCCGCCATGAGTGGCCCAACGGGTATGACCGATACCGCAAGAAGCCGAAAGGTCTGCGAGAACCACCGCGCGAAGGTCTGCGATGCGGCCGGTGGCCTTGAGAACCGCTATATCACCCTCTTCCTGTAATGCCAGACCGGCCGAATCGTAGCCGCGATATTCAAGTCGTTTGAGTCCATCGAGCAAGAGCCCCGTACACTTCTTGGGGCCGCAGTATCCGACTATTCCACACATGTATGAATTTCCTCCATCTTACGTCCATGAAACATACCCGAAAGAGCGAGAAAAAACCAGCAGGATTGCCCGTTTACCCGTTTCAGGCTATGATGGGAACATGGCAGCTCCGGTCGATCTCTACAATATCCTTCGCTCGTACGCCAACCGTGTACGCAACCCGCAGTTCACCGTCAAGGAATTTGTCGTCTTTCTCGCGAAGTATGCGCACCAGTTCCAAGGCAAATACCCGGAGCTCGAACAGTGGGTTGAAAACACCGAACGCCGCGTTACCGATGCGCTGCCGGATCTGGTGCGCGAGCACGGCATCCAATTGGGCGCAAACGAAGAGGGTCGCAGCGTTACCATTCCCCGCTACTGTGTCGACAGCATTCGCGCCGCCTGGAAACGCAATGAAGAAAGCCCGGAGCTTCCCTTCCCCGATGAGTCGAGCCTGGGATACAGCATCCCGCATACGAGCCTGCGCATACTCTCCATCGACATGGACTTTCTCAACTACCTGCATAATCCGCAACGGGACATTCTTCCCATACTCAAAATAGGCTTCCCCGAAGGCTACGGCAGCATGATCGCCCTGGCAGAGAGCCTCCCCAAAAAGCTCTTGGACATGACGCTGCTCAAGATTCGCCAGTACCTGCGCTCCCACAACAACCGCGACTACCTCCAGCACAAGCTGCAGTCTGCCTTTCCCGGCAAGGAGAATCAGCTCAAAGACACCCTCAACATGCTCATGTCCCGGCCCTTCGACGCCGTGAGCGAAATCGAACACGCGGGGGACTTTTCCTTTCTCTTCTGGTCCTACCTTATCTCCATGGTCAAGGCCGATATTCGCAAGAAAAACGACCTCCTGGCCGAAGACTACGCGGTCGTCCAGGCGGTATACATCGTCGAGGCCATCAACAACTGGTACAAGAGCACGGTCCAAAAAAAGAAGGAAGTCGAACTCGCCCTCAAAAACCTCGACCTGGCCTTCGACAAGGCCCCCCTGCTGTTCACCTTGGAAGATATCCTGCGCTTCAACGACTCAAAGGGCATCCCCCTCTTGGGCCAGTATACGCGCGAAGATCTCGACCAATGGATGGCCGAACGCACGAGTGCAGCCGACAGGGACAGCTTACCCGAACTCCTGTCTCTCCACGACCCGGCGGGAAAGCTCGTCTACATAAAAAAATCCAAGATTCTGCCCTTGAGCGCACGCCTTATCAGCGAAGCACGCCCCAAAGTCAAAGCGTCAATGACCAAACACTGGTACAAACTGGTAAAGGAATATCGGAGGGAACCCGCCATGGACGAGGACGAGATGTTCAACCGTGCTCTGGCCCGCCAGGTATCACACGAAACCCCTCTCTTGAACACCCTGCTCGAGAGCAATTACCTCTACTTGGCCTACCTGGAAGTCGAGATGAACCAGGTCATCCCCGAAGCGAGCCGCATCTACAAAAACGGCGTACTCATCCCCATGAGTGAACTCTTGCTCCTTCAACGAAAAAAGCTCCTTACCGATGTCCACATGCTCCTGCCCTTCTGGTATTCCACACCCATCCTGTCGGCCATTATTTCGTTCTTCGCCCGCCTTGGCAAAAAACGCAAACAGAGCGAAGAGATTTCGGAAAAAGAAGATCATGCTGATGATACCACCCGCGGCCCGACATCCAGACAGCGGCGTGAAGAGCTTCGGCGTCTGGCCAAGCGCGCAGAAGCCGAATTTGTCCCCAAGGGCAAGAGCCTTGAGTTGTGTATGGATGAATACCTCGCCCTGTGGAACCGCAACCTGAACCCCCAGGCCCGGGAAAACCTTACCGAGGACGTCCAGGCCCTTACCCGCGACTACCTGCGCAAGACCATGCGTTATCTCAAGACAGAGGCCTTTACCCCCGATCGCATCCGGGCTCTGGCCAACACCCTCTGCGACGGCCCCAGTTTGCAGAAGATCCCCAACAGGGATGCCCTGCAATCATACCTGGAACTCTACATGATCCAGCTCGTCCTCAAAGACTGATACCGTCCCCGGACAGCTTTACCCGAGCGCAAGCCCCTCACGACGGGTTTATAAATCATCTAGCCCCTCTGCGTATTCACGCAATAAAGAGGGGGTAAAGCCATCCTTGACGAGTTTGGCACGGCCCTCAAGGCCCGGATCGCGGGGATCGACGCCCTCGCGGGCCAGCCATCGCGACAGGGTTTCCTGCGCGAGCTCATCAGTCCATAGCTTTTCGAGAACACGATGCACGAGCTTGTCGTGTATCCCCTTGTTTCGCAGTTTGACAGCCAATACGCGGGGGCCCAAAGGCTTTCTGCGCAGGAGGCTCTCTGCGTACATACCTGCGTAGCGCTCGTCGTCCAGCAGCGAGAGGGATTCGAGTACATCGAGAACGGCGGTAATGATGGGTTCGGGATACTCGCGCTTGAGGAGTTTCTGCGAAAGCAAGGCCCGCGAATGCTCTTGGCGGGCGATAAAACGGTGGGCGTGGCGCTCTGCAAGGAGACAGCGGGCGGCAAAACGCAAGCGTGTACAATAGTCTTCTTCAATGTCCAAGCCGGGGGCCAGCTTGGGGACAAGACTGGTGAGATCGCCCAAATAGGTATCGCGAAAAAAAAACAGGGAGCCATCCCCCAGCCCTACCCTGTAGATGCCCGGAGAAGCTCCCTCTTCAAATAGTGTAACAGTCACGCGGCAAAGACACGTACCCGTGGCCCGTCAAGCGCACGCAGCGCCGTACCCACTGCTCTTTGAGCTGTGGCCACGGTACTTTGTACCCTGAGCGCCGAAGCGCCCATGACAGACCCTGGCGGGACGGTTTTAGCGCTTCGAGAACTGGAAGCGGCGGCGAGCACCAGGCTGGCCGTACTTCTTGCGCTCGACCATGCGCGAATCGCGGGTAAGGAACCCGTTCGCACGCAGGGCGCTGTAGTTGGTTTCATCAACCTGGCACAGGGCACGGGCGAGGCCGTGTCGGCAGGCACCAGCCTGACCGTTGGGACCACCGCCATTCACGTTGATGAGAATGTCGAACTTGTTCTCACAGGCAGTTACCATGAGGGGCTGACGCACCATCATGGCATGCTCGCCCTGTACAAAGTACTGGGGAAGCTCTTTTCCGTTGACAACAATTTTACCAGAGCCATCGCGTACAAACACGCGGGCCACGGCGGTCTTTCTTCTTCCGGTTCCAATTCCGAGGTTCTTGATCACCTTGCTACCTCTCGCTTACAGTTCAATTGCTTCGGGATTCTGCGCCGCATGGGGATGCTCTGCACCGGCGTAGATCTTGACGTTGAGGAAGAGCTTGCGGCCCAGGGGTCCCTTGGGAAGCATGCCTTTTACAGCGTGCTCAAGGGGCGCGGTGGGATGACGCTCGAGAAGACTCTCGAAGGTATCTTCCTTGAGACCGCCTACGTATCCGGTGTGGCGATAGTACATCTTGTTCTGGCGCTTGCGCCCGGTTACGGCAATCTTGTCGGCATTGATAATGACGACGTAATCACCGAGTTCGTGATGAGGGGCAAAAATGGCCTTGTGTTTGCCGCGCACGAGGGCGGCTGCCTTTGCGGCAACACGACCGAGAACCTTGTCGCTGGCGTCAATGACGTACCACTTGCGCTCGGCAACAGCAGGTTTAACAAAAACAGTCTTCATGTATCATACCTTTGTCGGTGTTTTCCAACCACGGATCTGCGCCGGGTTCGCACGGGCATCTGGCGAACACAGCATGAACGGGGCAGGGCCGCATATTCCCACAGAGCGTGAAAAATGTCAATACGACCAAGCGCCGGGTCCAGTGACCCCGGATATAAAGGACAATAAACGTATGGAGGAATCAGTTCTCTTTGCCGTCGGCGGCAGGGGTATCGCTGTCTTCGGCCGCGGCCTCTTCCTCTTCCTTTTTGGCATCAATTTTGTCTTTGATGTCTGCGACACCAATAAAGGCGATTATAAGCCCCAGGAAGACCGCAAGAACGGGGGCGGCGCCACGCAGGAACAGGAGGACATCGGCAAACCAATTGAGCCCGAAGGGAGCGGGCAGAACGGAAAATACCGCAAATGCGATAAAAACGATACCGATGACAAGTGCAATCATATATTCCTCCGGGACAGACCTTCCGGTCCGGCTTTATTGTAATCCACCGCCTCCGGCGGTGGTTCCACGCAGGCAGCTTAGTGCTTGCGGTACTTGCGTACTATCATGACCCAAAAGGCCGAAATGTAAAAGAGGGTGGGCACCAGTGGCAGTACAATTGCGGCGAGCGACATGGACCCGATTGTGAACCATGACGGCCCGCTAACCCCGAAGCACTCCAAAATTGTATAGACTGTATCCGCATACGAGGCGACCGTCCCGCCCACCAAAAGCATCCAGGCGATATCCCGCGTGCGCGACCAAAGCAGGATGGCCAGAAAACACGCGACAGCCCCGACAAGGAGGCGCAGACTGATAGAGAGCAAGAGACCCGAATCCATATATGACAGTATTACCGGCCGGCGTCATTCATGCAAGGGGAACCTTGTATTGCAGACAAAAGACGAACGAGTATAGCGATTTCGCCGTCAGAGAAACCGGGGGATATGGCAAGGGGTTCGCCGGGGTATGGCGGCAAGAAGACACCCATGCCAAAGGCATCCTCGCGCATGAGATCCCAGTGTTCGGGGGCTGGTGCGGGCTCCGGATGGAGCCAAGAACCGTTGACGCACCAGGAGAGAGTCCCCGCCCCTTCTGCGGGGAAGGATTCGTCTGAGGATTGAGCTCCATCCTGCGTATCCAGAAAGGCGGCAAGACGCGGGTACAGGGCCCGTATATCCCGCTCGCCTGAGCGCTCGAGGATCTCGAAGGCGCGGATGATGGCGGCAAGGAGGGCCGGCGCAGGCCAGACAGATGCAAGGGGATTGTCCGAAAGGGTGGCGACCTTCGAAACGGCGCCATCATACAGGGCGGCGCTGACAAGCAAAACGGGGGGCAGGCCCGGCAGGGAAAGGGGCAGGACGGGCTGAATGACGCCCTCGAAGGAAGGCGGCGGGGTTTTCAGCGCCGGGCCCAGCCAGGGGCGCCAGGGGGCCGGCGTGGCGCCGAGCACAGTGACAGCCCGGGCCAGCTGTTCGCTGTCGCGGCAAAACAGGGCGACCGGGTGATCGACAAGCGGGGCAAAGAAGTCTTCGAGGGTCTTCTTCGCGCGTGCGTTCAACGGGTGGGCGGGCCAGGGAGAAGTGAGGCCGCGCTCTGCGGTATTTTTGTATGCAAGGAGTATACCCTCGCACTTGTGGCCCAGAATGGCCCGGCCACCGTCGAGCCAGAGGTCCAGAAGGCGGGTACCGTCGGGGAGGTAGAGGCGCGGGCCGCGCGCGCGGCGCGGCCAAAAGGAGCGGATACCCGGCTTTTTGCGGGGCGCTTTGTCAGGCATCGGGGGCCACCTTCATGAAGCGGTTTTTCTGGCGGATTGGGTCAAAGCTTACACGGGCCCCGCTCTCGAAGCGGGCGAGGAGGCGCGCCTCATCCGGCGGCGAAGAGGGGTCGGGGCCGATAACCGCGCCGTAGCCGTAATCGTCGTGAAAGAGGCGTGTCCCCGGCGGCCAGCGGCCGTCGGCATCAGTAGAAATTCCCTCTTGGCCGCCATCGCCAAAACCCGTGCGCCTTGAGCCTGTGGCCCCTGGCGCATCGGCAAAACGGAAACCGGGAGGGGCCTTGCCCAGGACGCGGACCCCGCTTGAAGGGAGTTCGCGCAAAAAGATCGAGGGCATGGTGGGCTGTGTGCGGCCGTAGAGGCGACGCAGGGCGCAGGAGCTGAGGTAGAGCTCGTCCATGGCGCGGGTGGCGCCAACGTAGAAGAGACGGCGCTCCTCCTCGAGGTCCTCGTCGCGCTTGTCGTCGCGGGGAAAGACCCCCTGCTCTACCCCGGTCATGATGACGCGGGGGAACTCGAGGCCCTTGGTGTTGTGAATGGTGATAAGGGTGACCGCGTCGTCGCTTACGGCCTCCTGCTCTGCGCGGTCGAGTTCAATGTGTTCGAGGAAGAGGGCGAGGCCGTCAAAGCTCGCCTCGTAGAGGCTCGCGGCGTTTGCCAGTTCCTGGAGGTTGGCCAGGCGCTGGGTCCCGGCGACTTCATCCTGGCCCTCGTGGTAGGCGGCGATACCCGATTCAATGGAAAGCTGCACGAAGAAGTGCGAGAGGCCCTCGCCGGCGCGCAAGCGCTCGTCCAGATCGCCCGCGCCGGAAGATGGCGGGGGTATGAGGGACAAAGACTCTGTGGCGACCGTGTCGTCAGCGGCGGGGGCGCCGTCAGTGGCGGGGGCATCGGAGGCGCCGGGAGCTTCACCCAAGAGGGCGCGCGCGCGTGAAATGACCGAAAGGAACTCGCGGCAGCCGGTTTTCGCGCGCGAGGCGAGCGCGGGGCCGACGCGTTCGAGGGCCCGCTCGAGGTCGCCCAACTCGCTGCCGGCAAAGGAGAGGGCCGCATCCACAATGCGGTCCTGGGCCTTGCCCCCAATGCCGCGGGCGGGCTTGTTGACGACGCGTCTAAAGGCAACCTCGTCGCGCGGGTTCGAAACGAAGGCGGCAAGGGCCAGGGCATCCTTTACCTCCTCGCGCTCGTAGAACTTGAGGGAGCCCACCACGCGGTAGGGGATCTTTCGGCGCAGGAACTCGCTCTCGAAGCCCATGGACTGGGCGTTGGTGCGGTAGAGTATGGCCCAATCGCTGTAGGGCCGGGCCGACTGCAGGACGAGCTCGGCGGCGAAGGCGGCCTCGGCATCCTGATCGTGCAAAAAGGCGAGAACCGGGAGGGCCCCCTCGCCACGGGCGGCCACCATGGTCTTGCCCAGGCGCCCCTCGTTGCGCGAGACGACCGATTCGGCCGCGCGCAGGATGGGCTGCACCGAGCGGTAGTTCTCCTCGAGGCGAATGACCGTCGTCCCCTGGACGAGGTTCGGGAAATCGAGGATGTTGCGCACTTCGGCGCCCCGGAAACGATAGATGGACTGGTCGTCGTCTCCGACGACGCAGAGGTAGGTCCCCGGCCCGCAGAGCTCGCGCAAGAGCTCGAACTGGGCCACGTTGGAATCCTGATACTCGTCGACGAGGATGACGCGAAAGCGCTGGCGGAATCGCTCGCGAAGGGCAGTGTCTTCGCGCAACAGCTCGACGGGGAGCTTGATGAGGTCGCCGAAATCGACGTTGCCAATCTCGCGCAGGCGCTTTTCGTAGGAGCGGTAGAGGGCGCGGAAGTCGGGACTGCCGTCGATTTCGTCGAGGAGGGGGGCCTCCGGGCTGTAAAAATAGTCCTTGGCGCGGGAAATGCGGTGGTAGGCCTGGGCGGCCTTGGCCCGCGGCAGGTCTTCGCGCAGGGTGGTGAGGAGCTGGATTGAGTCGTCGTTGTCGTAGATGACAAAGCGCTCGTTGAGTCCCAACGAGGAGCTGCCGGCGTAGCGGCGCAGGAACCAGGAGCCGAAGGAGTGGAAGGTGCGCAACATGGCGCGCGCGGCGCGTGGCTCTATCAGACTGGCCCGTTCCGCCATTTCCCGGGCGGCCTTGTTCGTAAAGGTGACGGCAAGAATCGATTCGGGGTCGAGGCCCTGTTCGCGGATGAGCCAGGCGATCTTTGTGGTGATGACGCGGGTCTTGCCCGATCCGGCACCGGCGAGGATGAGGAGCGGCCCGCCCGTGTGGCGAACGGCATCCAGCTGCGACGGGTTCAGGGCAGAGAGCCAATCCTCCATGGCTATCCCCGCTCCGGCACCGCATCCAGGTCGAAGCCGTTGACCCGGACTATCCGGCAGGGGACGAGGCCGCCCAAGGGCAGTTCGTCAAAGGAGGTAATGACTGTCGAACCGTCGACCTCGGGGGCCTGGCAGACGGCGCGGCCCAGCCAGAGGCCCTCTTCGCCCTCGACCTTCTCTTCGATGAGTATGTCCATTTTCTGGCCGGCAAAGCGGGCCATGCGTTCAATGCTGATGGGCTGCTGTGCCTCTTCGACGCGGCGCTTGCGGGTCTCTGCGATCTTCTTCGCCACACGCCCCTTGAGGCCCCAGGCCGGGGTGTCCTCTTCCCTCGACCAGGAAAAAGCGCCCAGCCAATCGAGGCGCGCGGCAGACTGGAAGTCGAGGAGGGCTTCGACATCGGCCTCTGTTTCGCCGGGGAAGCCCAAAAGGAAGGTACTGCGTATGGTCGCTTCGGGCACGGCGCGGCGGATGTCTTCGACGAGGGCGAGGTAGGTTTCGGCATCGCCGCGGCGGTTCATGGCGCGCAGAATGGAAGGGCTCGCATGCTGGAAGGGCACATCGAAGTAGGGCACGATATACGGCCTGCCGGGCCCCTCCCTCTCGCGGCGCGAGAGGCCCTCTGCAATGAGGGGCAGGAGTTCGCGGGGGAAGTGGTCGGGGTGAATGTACAGGAGGCGAATCCAAACATCGCCGTCGAGGGCGAGAAGCTCTTTTAGAAGGCCGATAAGGGAGCCCGTTTCGCCGCGGTCGACCCCGTAGCTTGCGAGGTCCTGCCCCACGAGGCAGAGTTCGCGGATCCCCCGGCCAATGAGACTGCGGGCCTCGGCGAGGATGGAGGCAGCGGGGCGGCTTCGAAGCCCCCCGCGAATGAGGGGAATCGCGCAGTAGGTACAGCGGTTGTCACAGCCCTCGCTTATCTTGAGGAAGGCCGAACCGGGGAGGGAGAGTATGGGCCGATGGCTCCCGCAGAGGGCGCTGTCCTGTGCCGCTAGGGCCTCCTCGCGGCTGTCGTCGCCGACAGGAGGGCAGAGGATGCGCTCTGTTCCGGCCATAACAGCTTTGACGGCCTCGCCCACACGCGAGAGATCGCCGTTGCCAAAGAAAAAGTCCACCTCGGGCATTTCGGCGGCGAGATCTGCGGCATAGCGCTGCGAGAGACAGCCGGCGAGCATGATCTTCTTGCCGGGATACGCGTCCCGCCAGGCAAGCAGGGCCTCTATCGACTCCCTCTTGGCGCTCTCAATAAAGCCGCAGGAGTTGACAATGACAAGGTCTGCCGTTTCGGGGTCCTCGCAGATCTCCCAGCCGGCGGCCATGAGGCTTGAAAGCATGAACTCGGCGTCGACCTGGTTTTTGGCGCAGCCGTGGGGGTCGAGGTAGAGGCGCACCGCTCAATCTACCCGCTCGGTTATGAGGCGGTACTGATTGTCTTCGTCGCGCACCCACTTTATGTCCACAACGACAACTTCGCCAGCGCGCCCGATGTCGAGGTCGACCGAACGCCCGCCACCGATAGTCGTGAGCTTGACGGCCGCCGCATTCGACACCCAAAGGCGCAGGGCATTGCGGGCCTGGACGGTGAGGGTCTCGGCCTTATGGAAGTAGCGTTCGTCGCGTTCCTTGCGGTCAACTTCCCAGCGGAACATGCAGTACCCGCGAAAGGTGGCCTGAACCGTAAAGGGCCAGGCGGTACCGGGGGACGTAAAGATGGCATTTTGACTGGCCGACTGGGCGTTCGACACCGGGGCAGTGGTCGATGCGGCAGCCGCGACCGCGGCCACATCGCTGTCCGGGTTTATTGCCGGTTTTGCATCCACGGTAATCGGGAGGGCTGCATCGGAGGGGATGGGGGTAGCATCGGTACTGACAAGTTCAACCCGCAGGGAAACCCCCTTGTCCGGGCGGTTCTTGTACAGATCGGCGACAAACACCATGAGGTCGCCGTGCCCATCCCCATTGAGGTCGAGAGCCTCCTCCTGCCCCAACTCGATACGAAGTTCACCCAGGGGGCTGTCCAAGACAACGACATCGCCAAGCCCGACAACCCGAAGGTCGTGAACCGTGTCGCCAAAGCGCACGGCGATACGGTCTTCGACAAAGAAGCGCTTTTCAAGGTAGCCGCTATCGAGGGGCCAGACATTTCGCTTTGGAGCCTCTTCATCTTGGGGCTTGGCGACCGCCGCCGGCTCTTGCACACTGGAGGCTATCAGCATTGCCCCTATCCCCATTCCAATGACAACGACAGCGACCGCTATGGCCACCACGAGTTTTTTAACCGGAAAGGGTTTGTGCAGGAGGGCCTCGACCGGAACCGGAGCCTCCTGAATTTTCATGGTGCGATAGAGATCGAGCGTGGCGGCCGGATCGAGGCCCAGATACTCTGCGTAGTTGCGTAAAAAACCCATAAGATAGGGTTCGCCGGGAAAGATCGAAAAGTTCTCCTCTTCGAGGGCTTCCAGATAGCGGCGGGCGATATTCGTATCCCGCGCAACCTGTTCGAAACTGCAGGCTTTTTTGTCACGGGCTTCTTTCAATACAGATCCGAGCGATTCCACAGGCCCTCCAGAACGAGCCCCGCACGGGGCAAACACAAATTGACGAATACACCTTGCGGCGCCGGGTTAATCACTGTCCCGGTACAGAAAATTGTCATAGAAATTGGCCGATGGCTGTTTTTCGTAAGTGAACAGGGCGTCGGCGATCCCCTGATTGGGTTTTATGTCATAAAAATTGAAGCGAACGTTTTCATTGGCGATTGTCGTTCCCTCGATACGACGAATATGGAGTGTCGCAGGATCCACGGCCAGATGTATTTCACGAAAGCCCTCGGAGAGGCTGCGGCGCGAGAGGACCAGTTTGATGACCATTTCCGCTTCGACTGAGGACTCTGTTTCATCGGTGCCCTCCCCTTCAATGGAGACTTCATCCAGCGGAAGGGGCGTGGGGCTCGCGAGGTAAGAAACGGCGTAGTTGCGGCGCAGGATGGAAAGGCCCGCGGCAGAGGCGAGGGAGGCCCCACCGGAAGAAGATTCGCTGGTAACCGTCTGGCTGAGCACGGCGCGGTACTCGGGAAGGTAGACGGTGAGGGTATCACCATTGAAGACGATAATCTGCTCTTCGGGAACGCTAAAGTCGAGGCGCATGAGGTTCGGGGCCTTGAAGAGGGCCTTTGCCTCCATGGACGAGCGCCCGGTCTCGATGGAGACGAGGGCGGTGTAATCCTCCATGGCCTGGTACACCTCGCCAACCTTGGCCAGAAAGCGTTCGGCGGTGAGTATATCTTGGGCGGACAGGGGAAGAAGAGCAAACAGCGTTAACAAAAGGGCGATAATTCGTCGATTCACACTTACTCCTACGGCAACACCAGGTTTCGTTTCTCGGGTATACGCGAGGGACGGTAGAGGACGGCCACATACCCGATGCACTGCACCAATTCGCTTCCACTCGCACGGGCGAGTGTCTGCGCGGTCTCGCGACAGGTCTCCTTGCCGGAGACAAAGCGCAGCTTTACCAATTCGTCATTATCCAACTGGGTTTCGAGGGCACGCTTGAGCGCGTCACTCGCCCCTTCCTTGCCAACCATGACCCGGGGATCGAGGTTGTGTGCGCGCGCCTTGAGAAAGGCCCGCTGTTTGCTCGTCAACATGCTGTTCCTGTATGGGCGGCCCCGCAGTGCAGAGGGGCACCCGTATCATGTGCCGGTAGTGCCGGCCGATCCGGACACCGTCTGCGCGATGTACCCGGTAAGGGATTCGAGAATATCACTGTCCTTGAAGGGCCAGGATATCAGGGGGCTGCCATTCACGAAGAGAACGGGACATTCACGTTCGCCGGCGCGAACGGTCCAGACGGGGAAGTTCTCGACAATGCGCAATGAGGGGACGATGTGCGGAATATCCGATTGGGAGTACACGGCGAGGGTCGCCCGCCAAAGAGCGGCAGCAGCCTCTGCAGTGGGGGCATCCCGCCGATTGACGGCGAGATCGAGGCGCAGGGTCAAGGGGGTCGAGACCGATGAAACCAGAGCCGCGGCCGGTGGCAGAAGCTCGGGTTTTGGCTCGTAGACAACCCCCAAGGAAACCATACCGTCGAGAAGCGCCGGCAAGACGAAGCCCAGCGGCACACCGTAGACACGGAACTCCGGGGCCTCTTTGGCCGTTATGACGAGGGCCGGGAGGGTATCCACCCGGTACTTGCGCAAAAGATCCCCGCTCTCCATTGCCTCGTGAACCTCGACAGAGAGCCGGTTGGTGGTCTCTGCAAGTTCCTGTGCGGCCTGACGGTTCTCCCGGCAGGCCGTGTCCTCGTAGCCCAGGGTAAATACCTGGACAGAGACCTGACGCCTGAGGGCGGCGAGGCGGGCTGTTGCTGCTTTTCGTGAATATCGATTGAGCACCATACAGGGCAGAGGATACGTTCTTTTGTATCCACCGTCAACCGGTCGCGCCGCTTCCCGCCGCTTCCAGGGGCCCCGTTTCCGCTTCCCGTCCCTGCGATACGGTCGCTACACCGGCGGCCGCGAGCAAAGCGCGGAACTCGGCCTCGCCTATGGTCTCCTTCTCGAGAAGGACCTCGGCAACCTCATCGAGGAGGGGGCGTTTTTCGGCCAGGAGGGACAGGACGCGTTCGTAGCGTTCGCCAATGAGGCGGGCGAGCTCCTCGTCCACGTACTGCTGGGTGGCCTCCGAGTACTCGCGGTGAAGGCTGGGCTCGCGCGAGGCAGCCCCCGGGTCGCCCGCCCGCTTGGTGAGGGCGACATTGCGGAAGCGATCACTCATGCCGTAGTCGGTAATCATGCTGCGGCAGATATCGGTGGCCTTGGTAAGGTCGTTGGCAGCCCCCGTGGACACCTCGCCAAAGACCAGCTCCTCGGCTGCCCGGCCGCCCAAAAGGACATCCACCCGTGCAGAGAGCTCGCCCTTTGTCATGAGGTAGCGGTCCTCGGTGGGCATCTGGAGGGTGTAGCCCAGGGCGCCGAAACCGCGCGGGACAATCGAAATCTTCTGGACGGGGTCCGAACCGGGGGTGAGGCCGGCGACCAGGGCGTGACCGGTCTCGTGGAAGGCGACAATGCGCCGCTCGTGGGGCGATATGACGCGATTTTTCTTCTCAAGCCCGGCGACACTCTTTTCGATGGCGTTCTCGAAGTCCTTCTGGACGATCTTCTTGCGCCCGGCGCGTACCGCGAGGAGGGCCGCCTCGTTGACAATGTTGGCGAGATCCGCCCCGACAAAGCCGGGGGTCCCGCGGGCCACAAGCGAGAGATCGACCTCCGCTTCGAGCTTCACGGTGGCCGCGTGAATACGCAGGATTGCCTCGCGGCCGTTGAGGTCGGGCTTGTCGACGAGGACCTGACGGTCGAAACGCCCGGGGCGCAGGAGGGCCGGATCGAGGACATCGGGGCGATTGGTCGCCGCGAGGATGATGAGCCCGCTCGTGGCATCAAAACCGTCCATCTCGACCAGGAGCTGGTTCAGGGTCTGTTCGCGCTCGTCATTGCCCCCGACGCCGTTGAAGCGGCTCTTCCCGATGGCATCGAGCTCGTCGATGAAGATGATGCAGGGGGCCTTTGCGCGGGCCTGCTTGAAGAGGTCGCGCACGCGCGAAGCGCCCACGCCTACAAACATCTCGACGAAATCGGCCCCGCTCATGCGAAAGAAATCGACGCCCGCCTCGCCGGCGACCGCACGGGCAAGCAGGGTCTTGCCCGTGCCGGGCGGGCCAACAAGGAGTATTCCCTTGGGGATCTTTCCGCCGATATCAGTATATTTTTTGGGCAGTTTGAGGAAGTCCACGACCTCGATGAGCTCGTCCTTTGCCTCGTCGACCCCCGCCACGTCGCCAAAGCGCACGGCAATATCGCCCTCCGCGACAATGACGGCCTTGTTCTGGCCGAAGGAGAGGACGTTCCCGCCCATATTTCCCAGCCGCTTCATCATGACGCGCCACACGACAAAGAAGAGGATGAAGGGGAAGAGCCAGATAATCACATCGAAGAGCGAAAAGCCCGGCGCGGGGACCGCATAATACGATACGCCCTTCTCGTCGAGGAGCTTGATGAAGTCCGGATCATAGAGGGGAACCGTGCGGTAAACGACCTCTTCCTTTGTGGTCATGCGGCGTACGAGCTCGCGGGCATCGGCCTTGGGCTGCAGGAAGCCGCTGTAGTGGTCCGACTCGAGGGCCACACGTTTTATTTCGCCGGAGGCAATGCGGGCCTTGAAATCGGAATAATCGATTACTTCCACGTTGCGGTTCGATACGAACTGGTTAAAGAAGTACATGATGACCAAAAGCAGGACCACATATCCTGCGGAGACGCGGAACTTCCAGTTTTTGAGGGGATTGCGCTCATCGTCGCCGGGCCCCTTGAGTATGGGGCCGTTACGGCGGCCCGGCCTGCGGGTGTTTCGCGATCCGCCGGTCTTGTTCTGTTCGTTCGTTGCCATTATTCGGACTCCTTGGGGGCCTTTTCAACAGAAGAGGTATGGACTGACAGTCTTTCGCCCGAAGCACTCATTACCGGGACCTGATCGAAATGGACATCCATCTGGGGGAAGGGTATGACGATCCCCGCCTCGTCAAGGGTCTTCTTGACCCCTATGGCCAGGCTGTCGCGAACATCGGCAAAGCGGGATTTCTCGAACCAAACGGCCAAGAGTATCTCGATGCCCGAATCGCCAAATTTTTCCACAACAAAGAGGGGCGCAGGATCGCGCAAAACCGCCATGTTGCTCTTTACATACTCGAAGAGGATTCGTCGCACTTCTTCCAGGTCGCTGTCATAGGCGACAGACAGGCGCAGGTCGAAGCGGCGTATGGGGAAGCGGGTGACGTTTACGACATTCGACTTGATAATGGTCTCGTTGGGTATGCGAACAAATCGGTTGTCCCAGGTGCGTACCTTGACCGAGAGAAAGTCCACCGACTGCACCATACCGCTTACGTCCCCAATCTGCACAGCGTCGCCAACACCAAAGTGTTTTTCCGATATGAGGAAGAGCCCCGAGATGACGTTGGAAATGGAGGTCTGGGCGGCAAAACCGACGGCGATACCGGCAATACCGGCCGCGCCCAGTATGGCGCGCAGGTCGATACCCAGCGAGGACAGGAGAGTCATGGTGGCCACCGTCCAGGCGGTGTAGCGGAAGAGCTTGCGCACAAGCTGCAGCCGGTCGTCGCTGAGCCTCTGGCGCAGAATGCGGACCGTCACGAGCTGTACGAGCTTGAAGCCGACAATAACAAGGAGGACGATGCCCAGAGCGGACAGCAGCCCCCCGACAAAGTCGAAGGTGAAGACCTTCTTGATCCATTCCGTGGCCATCTGCATGATTTTATCGGTATTCATGGCGTTTCCTACAAATTGGTAAGGCTGCGGATGAAGCCCATGCTGCGCCGTACGAGCTGGTCGCCCTGGCCAAGGCGCGGCTTGGCGACGGCAACAGCAGCGCCGGAAAGTGATTCGGCTGCGGGGCGGGGGATCATGCGCAGGCCGCTCTCGCCGGCGATGCCGTCTGCGTGGAGTTCATCGGCGAAGAGGCGCGAGCCGGCACGCCACAGCCCGAGACTGTCTGTGTGGACGACAAGGCGGTCGAGCTCCAGGGGGACGCGCAGGCGGTTTGTGACGACGACGCGCCCGTGGATAAGGCTGTCGGCGCCAGGCAAGCTGTCGGCGCCAGGCAAGCTGTCGGCGCCATGGTCGGCCTTGGATCCGGAGAGCGCAATATGGCCATCCATATCGATACAGAGCTCGCCCTGAACCGCGTCGCCGTTCCAGGTCTGCGGCACGACATAGGGATAAAAACTGAAGATCTCCAGGCCATCCTCCCGTACGAGCATGAAACCCGCCGGCACCTCCCAGTCGAGGGAACAGGAGGCCCCCGGAAGCAACATGAGAGGGGCCTCCAGTCGAAACGAGACGGGGAGCGACGGGAGGGCCGCTTGAAGGGCCACCCGACCCTGCCCCGGTACCACCCGAAGGAGGGGATCGCCCTCCAGCGGCGGTTCACGTTCACCCTCGTCGCAAGCGGCGAAGGAGGTCGCCGTTTCATGTGAACGGCACGCTGCCTCGAGGCCGGCCAGATCGGCCCGTTCCACACGGGCCTCCCAGCGGGTGGCGGCGCCCGCGCTGCGACCGCATACGGCAATACCTGCGCCATCGAGATTCCAGAGATACCAGTGCCCGTCGACGGGCGAGAAGAAGTTCCACATCAGAATAACAATACTCAAAAAAATGCCCGGCGTCCAAGAAACTGATGACAGAGCCTGTTGCACGCAGATTCAAAACCCGGCATAGTGGTCACATTCCCTGCGGGTGCCGGGAGACGGTCCCCTGTTTCTACTGCCATATTTTGGAGAGAGCCAATGCACGCAGACAGCCTTATTGCCCGCATATCAAGCCCCGAAGCAAATACCATTCTCGATCGCCTCTACGGCCCCGAGGGACGCGAGAGTCAACGAGCCCGCTGGCTTGACCTTGTCCGCGGCACCTTGGAGGCCTTCCCCGAACATGCGGAAAACCTGCGCATCTTCAGTGCTGCAGGCCGCACGGAGCTGGGGGGCAACCATACCGATCACAATCTGGGCAAGGTCCTCGCAGCCTCCATCCAGCTCGATGCCCTGGCCGTCGTCGGCCCCCGCGACGACACGACCGTGCGCCTTCGTTCACCCGGCTACCCCGATGTCGTCGTGGACATCGAAGACAGCGCCATTCGCCCGCAGGAAAAGGGCACGACCGAAGCCCTCGTACGCGGGATCGCGGCCTGTTTCAAGGAAAAAGGGATTGCCATTCGCGGCTGGACGGCCAATGTGCACAATACCGTCCTCTCCGGTTCGGGCCTGTCCTCCTCCGCCGCCATCGAGGTTCTCGTGGGGGCCATTTTCAACGGGCTCTATAATGGAGGGCGCTTCGATGCCGTCGAGATCGCAAAAATGGGACAGCGGGCCGAAAACGAGTGGTTCGGCAAGCCCTGCGGGCTGATGGACCAGGTAGCCTGCGCCCATGGCGGCGCGGTCGCCATCGACTTCAAAGACCCCGCCAAGCCCCTCGTCGAGGGCGTCTCCTTCGACCCGGCGCAGGATGGCCTCGCCCTCTGCGTCGTCGACACCGGGGGCAATCACGCAGACCTTACCGACGACTATGCAGCCATCCCCGGCGAGATGAAGGCCGTCGCCCGCGCCCTTGGGCAGGAAAATCTGCGGGGACTCGACGAAAAAGCGCTCATCGAAGCGGCCCCCCGCCTGCGCGAGACCTGCGGCGATCGCGCCCTCCTGCGGGCCCTCCACTTTCTGGGCGAAAACACCCGCGTCGACGCCATGCTCGCCGCCCTGAAGGCCGGGGACACCACAGGCTTCCTCGAGGCGGTCAGGGAATCGGGTCGCTCGTCCTGGTGCCTCTTGCAGAACGTCTTTACCCCTGCGCGCCCCGTTGAACAGGGGGTCTCCCTCGCCCTCGCCCTCACAGAGCAGTTCCTCGCAGCTGCAAACGCCGGGGGGCACGCAGCGCCTGAGTCCGGTATCGCCGCGAATGGCCCCGCCATTCGCGCAACGGCAAACGCCGGGGGGCACGCAGTGCCTGAGTCCGGTATCGCCGCGAACGGCGCTGCCGTTCGCGCAACGGCAAACGCCGGGGGGCGCAACGCGCCCCCCGGCGTTTGCCGCGTACACGGAGGCGGCTTCGCCGGCACCATACAGGCCTACATCCCCCTCGACAAAACCGATGCCTATCGGGCCTTCATGGCACCGGTCTTTGGCGAAAAGGCGGTTACAGTCTTGCGCATCCGATCCTTCGGCGCCGGCGAGATACAGATTTGACGACGCCCCTCCGAATCCCGCCAAAATTTGCGGAGCCCCCTGTCATGCGGGGTAAAAATCGTTTACCATGGAAGGCAAGCTGCCGATACTGGTAGGGAAGGCGGCTTTTCCAAGATCAACAGGTCGCCAGCCGGGAGGGGTAGACATGGCATATTCCAACGCGCTGTCCGCATACAAAGAGACCCGCATTCGTACTGCGGGCCAGGGCCAGCTCATCATCATGCTCTACGACGGGGCCATCAAACAGATGGACAAGGCCGTCGAGCTCATCAAGGCAGAGGGCGCCAAGATTCGCCCCGGCGCCATCGAACAGATCAACAAGGCCCTCGTAAAGGCCCAGGAAATAATTACGGAGCTGATGGCAAGCCTCGACTTCGAGGCCGGCGGGGAGATCGCCAACAACCTCTTCGCCCTGTACAGCTGGTTCAACCGAGAACTCCTGGAAGCCAACCTCTCCCGCGACAATGAACGCATCGCCAAGGTGCGGGAATTCATGGACAGCCTGCGCGCTGCATGGCAGGAAGTGGCAGCAAAAACCCGCGCGGAACCCGGCAAAGCCGGTTCCGGTGTCAACATAGCGGGGTAGACTGATGGCAGGCGCGGCCCAAAAGCGGAAAATAGGCGAAGAAGAGCTCAAACAGCGCGTCGCTGTCTTGAAGCGCTTCCGGGAACTCCTTTTGGATCAACGGAAGCGCTTTGGCGAGTACCTCGACGTCCTCGACCGCCAAAAAGCCGTCATCGAGACCGGCGACAGCGACGCACTCGTGCAGCACGTCGAACTCGAAGAAAAACTCGTCGCCGACATCTTTGCCATCCAGAAGGTTGTCGAGCCCCTGGAACTCATGTACCGCGACATGCAGCTGGCGAGCCCGGCGGGAGTCCATTCGCCCGCGTCGGGCCCCGACGGAGCCGATGCGGAGATTCCCTCTCTCAAAGACACCCTCGACGACCTCAAGGCAGAGGTGGTAAAAAGATCGGAACGCAACCGCGCCCTCCTTGGCGAACACATCGAACAACTGCGACAGGAAATCAAGACCCTGCGCAACAACCCCTTTGCGGTGCGAAAGTCGATCTATTCAGGCTCGAGCGCACCCTCACTCATCGACATCAAGGGATAATGAACAACACCAAAGCCCCCCTCTACCTCATAGACGCGTACGGACTCATCTATCGTTCGTACTTCGCCTTCATGTCCCGGCCCCTGCGAAACGCCCGGGGCGAGAACGTATCAGCCCTCTTCGGCTTCTTCCGCTTCCTCTCGAGCATACTCGAGAAGGGCGCCCCCAACGACGAAGGAGCCCCCCGCCGCATGGTCGTGGCCTTCGATTCGCGCGTACCCACCTTTCGCCACGAGCGCTACCCTGAATACAAGGCCAAGCGCCAGAAAACCCCCGAAGACCTCCACAGCCAGGTTCCCCTCGTTGAAGAGGCCCTCGCCGCCCTGGGCATCCCCCGCATACAGGTGGACCGCTTCGAGGCGGACGACATCATCGCGACCCTCGCGACCCGCTGCCGGGAAGAGGGGCGCAGATGCTACATACTCTCGTCGGACAAGGACCTCTTGCAGCTCGTGGACGACAACATCTTCCAGCTGCGGGCCAAAAAGGGCCCCGGCGACAAGGGCGGCCAGGAACTCGTGGGCCCCGAAGAGGTGCGCACAGAATGGGGCGTGAGCCCCGAACGCATACTGGACGTCCTCTCCCTTACCGGCGACGCGAGCGACAATGTACCCGGCGTCAAGGGCATAGGCAACAAGGGGGCAACCGGCCTTGTCGCCCGCTACGGGAGCCTCGACGCCATCTACGAAAACCTGAGCGCGATTGGCGGGGCCCTGGGCACCAAACTCGCCGAGGGCCGCGAGAGCGCCCTCTTCTCGCGCGAGCTCATCAGCCTCGACTGCAAGGTGCCCCTCGAGAGCCTGGACATCGACCGCTATTCGATAGAAGAGATCAACCGCCCCGCCTGCGCGCACATCCTCCTGCGCGAGGGGCTCTTCCAGCTGGCAAAGTCCTTTGATCCCGCCGTTTCCGGGAGTGCGGACGGCAGCGGTGAAACGGCAGGGGGAGCAGCAGGACGGGCGCCAGAGGCTCGTGGAGCCGGCAGTGCCGGCGCTGCAGACAGCTTCGCTGGCTCTGCCGGCGGCAGCGGGCCCGCCGACAGCTTCGGCGGCGCCGACGGCCTCGTGCGCTACCGGGTCGACGAGTCACTCAAAGCGGAAGGGAGCTATCAGCCTATACAGGACTTGAAAGAGCTCCAAAAACTCCTGGCCAAGGCCCGCAAGGCCGCCTTCATGGCCCTGGACTTCGAGTGCGCCGGGCTTGACCCGCATACCGCCCCCATTTTGGGCTTCTCCTTCGCCTTCGAGACCGGCCGCGCCTGGTACGTGCCCCTGTGCAGCCACGCGGCAGAGGGCGACGAACTCCTGGGCACAGAACCCTTCATCGAGCCGTCCAAGGCCCGGGACGCACTGGCCCCCCTTCTCGCAGACCTCGGCATGACCATCGCGGCCCACAACGCCCGCTTCGACTACGTCCTTACCCGCGCCTGGGGCCTGCCGCGATGGAAGGCCCGCTGCTTCGACAGCATGGTCGCCGCCTGGCTCCTTGACGCAGAACGCTCGTCCATCTCGCTGTCCTCCCTGGCTTCGGACATCCTCTCGCTCACGGGCCTCGAATACAAGGAAATTGTCCCCAAGAACGGGAGCTTCGCCGACGTTCCCCTGTCCAAGGCCACCCGCTACGCGGGCGAGGACGCGGACTTCTGCCTGCGTCTCGCACGCGTCTTCCAAAACGCCCTCGAGGACTACCATCAAAAGAGCCTCTTCGAAGACACCGAGATGCCCCTCCTTCCCGTACTGGCCGAGATGGAGCTCGAAGGCATCCACCTGGACGCCGCCAAGCTCGTCTCCTACAGCGCCGAGCTCGAGGGCCAGTTGGCCGCCATCGAAAAGGAAATCTACGAGCTCGTGGGCCATGAGTTCAATATCGCGAGCACCAAGCAGCTGCAGGAGGTCCTCTTCGTCGAACGTCGTCTCAAGCCGGGCAAAAAGACCAAGACCGGCTACTCGACCGACGTGGGCGTCCTCGAAGAGCTCGCCCGCGAAGACCCCGTCCCGGCCCGCATCCTGCGCCACCGCAGCCTCGCCAAGCTCAAGAGCACCTACGTCGACACACTCCCCCTCCTGTGCGACAGCGCAGGGCGGGTCCACCCCACCTTTGTCCAGACGGGCACAGCCACCGGGCGCCTCTCCTGCCGCGATCCCAACCTCCAGAACATACCCATACGGGACGAGGAGGGCCGGCGCATCCGCAGCGCCTTTACCGCGAGCGCGGGCAAGGTCCTCGTTTCGGCCGACTACAGCCAGATCGAGCTCGTCGTCCTGGCCCACCTTTCCGGCGACAAGGCCCTCTGCGAGGCCTTCGCGAGCGGGATCGACGTCCACCGGCGCACCGCCGGCCTCATCTTTGACTGCGCGGACGACGAGGTAACGGCCGAGCAGCGCCGCATCGCCAAGACCATCAACTTCGGGGTCATGTACGGGATGAGCGCCTTCCGCCTGTCAAACGAGCTGGGCATCCCCCGCACCCGGGCCCAGGAATTTATCGACCGCTACTTTGCCACCTACAGCGGGATTCGCGCCTATATGGAGCAGCTGGTCGCAGAGAGCTTCGAGCGCGGCTGGGCGACGACCCTCCTGGGGCGCCGCCGCCCCATTCCCGCCATCCGCTCCTCGAACAAGACCGAACGGGCGGCGGCAGAGCGCGTGGCCGTCAACACACCCATCCAGGGGAGCGCGGCGGACATCGTCAAGCTGGCCATGCTCAAGTTGGACGCTGCCCGCCTGCCGAAGAGCGCCCGCATGCTCCTGCAGGTCCACGACGAACTCATTTTCGAGGTTGAAGAGGGCGAGGCCGACGAGCTCGCCGCCATCGTCAAGCGGGAAATGGAGTCAGCCGTTACCCTCTCGGTCCCCCTGCGCGCCAGCGTCGAGATTGGCGCGAGCTGGGGCGACGTCCACTAGCCATGCTTATCGGCCTTACCGGCCTCTCCTGCGCCGGCAAAAACTTTGTCGCCCGCCTCCTCGAAGAGCGGGGCCTCGCCGTTTTGGATGTCGATCGCTTGGGCCACCGCGCCACCGATCAAGCGCGGGAAGCAATTGCCGCACGCTTCGGGGGAGACCTGCTGATGCCGGACGGGACCGTCGACCGCCGCCTCCTAGGGCAGAGGGTAGCCGGAAATCCCGATGCCCTGCGCGAACTGGAAGACATCATCCACCCCATCGTCCACGGCATGACCCGCCAGTGGCTGGACGAATGCCCGGCCGAACAGCGCGTCATCAACGCAGCCCTCCTCCACCGCTGCGAGCCCTTTGAAGCTCTCGACTGCATCATTTTGGTCAAAGCCCCCCTCTGGCTGCGCCTTTTGCGTGCAAAAAAACGCGACAAACTCCCCTTTCGCCGCATTTTTTCGCGATTTTGGGCCCAACGGCACTTCCATGCTCAATACTTCGCCGCAAAGGCCGATATTCATATCGTAAGAAACCGGGCGTGCTGTCGACTTTTCAAAGGCCTTCATAACAGGGCCTTGGCACGGCGTCTGGACTCTATCCTTTTACGGGAGGGGATGGTACAACGAGCATGGAACAGAAAACACTGCGATACGTAGTTATAACCGTCGGCACTGTCGGCGTCCTGATGATACTCACGGTCGTCTTGGGGCTCGTCTTCTTTGCCCCGCGCAATGGCGACCCCTGGCGCATTGCCGCAGGCGGCGCCAAAAAGAACACCGTCCACGAATCGCGCAGTCCCGCAAGCAACGATGCCGGCGAATGGACCAGATTCGACAGCGACACCCGCGAGATTCTCCCTTTGCAAGAGGGAAAAGACGGCCAGACTGATAGCACCGCAGCCGCGGGCAGCAACAGTGCCACCGCCCCCGATGCAAACGGGAGCGCCCCCGTCGCAGAAGGCAGCACCGACCGCGCCTCGAATACCGCGACCAGTACCAGCGGCAATGTCATCTTCATTTACGGCGAACCCCCCAAAGACGCGTCGACCGCGGAGCTTGTCACCCTCGAGGATGGCAGCACCGTCATCGACCTTACCGGTGCCCCGCGCCCGGAGCGCCCCGCGATAAAGCCCGCGGCAGAGACAGTGGCGGCAGAACCACCCGCAGCGGCCAAAACAGCCGATACCTCCGTGGTTACAAAACCGGCTGCAGCCAAGCCCGTCGCCGCAAAACCGGCTGCGGTAAAACCGGCAGCAAAGAGCGCGCCCGTCCCCACCAAGCTCGTAGAACAATTCTTCATTCAGGCGGGGGCCTATTCAACCAAGGCGCGCGCCGACGCGATCAAGGCCCAACTGGCGGAAAAAAAGATCAAGGCCCTCGTCCAGATTCGCGAGGTGAATGGCAAGACCCTCTTCCGCGTAAGGGTGGGGCCCTACAACACCAAAAGCGAGGCCGAATACTGGCTCTCGCTCATCAAGACCTTCGAGGGCTTCGGCGAAAGCTACGTGAGCATGACCAAGGTACGCCGTTAAAGGCAACATACACGAAGCCAAAAACAGTCGCAACGTCGATATCAGCCTGCCCCTCCCGGGCAGGCTCATTTTTTTCTTCCCATAAAGCCCCCATGGTCCTTGACCCTCCTCCACGCAACTGGATACAACTACTACAGGCGACACTTCGCGCGCGCCATCCCAGGAGGAATACCATGAAGAAACTGAATACGCTCTGCGCAATCGCGCTGGCGGTCGTATCGGTCGGGCTCTTTGCCGGCTGCGAAAAAAAAGACAGTGCAAAGGCGGATGACGGCATAAAGGCCGGCTTTGTCTACGTCGGGCCTATCGGCGACCTGGGCTTTACCAATGCCCACGATGTCTCCCGCGTGGAGCTCGAAAAGAAGTACGACTGGCTCACCACCAAGTACATCGAGAGCGTTCCCGAGGGCAAGGCGAGTCCCGCCATCGCCCAGTTTGTTCAGGATGAAGAGTGCGATATCGTCTTCACCGCGAGCTTCGGCTACATGGACGAGACCATCGAAGCCGGCAAGAAGTTCCCCAATGCGAAATTCATGCACTGCTCGGGCTTCAAGCGCAGCGAAAACGTCGGCACCTACTTCGCCGATCTCTATCAGATCTACTATTTGAACGGCCTCATTGCCGGTGCCGTTACCAAGACCGACCGCGTCGGCTACGTGGGCGCCTTCGCCATCTCCGAGGTCATCCGCCACATCAATGCCTTTGCCCTTGGTGTACGCGATGCCAACCCCGACGCCGTCGTCGACGTACGCTGGATCAACTCCTGGTACGACCCTGCCAAGGCACGCGAAGCGGCCCTCGCCCTCATCGCCAGCGGTTGTGACGCCCTCGCCTTTACCGAGGACTCTGCCGCCGTCATTGAAGTGGGCGAAGAGAGCTTCCAGGCCGGCAAGCCCGTCTACACCTTCGGCCACTACAGCCCCATGGCCGCCCAGGGACCCAACTCCCTTATCTCGGGCCAGCTGGTCAACTGGACGCCCATGTACGACAAGGTCATCACCGACCTGCGCAACGGGACCTGGCAGAGCGAAGACCTCCTCTGGCTCACCGCCGAGGGCGTCGCAGAGCTCGGCGGAAAGATGGGTGAACCCATCAATCCCAAACACATCGATCTTCTCAAGGCCTACACGGTCAAGACGGCCGATCTGGGCGACATGAACGCCTACGACCTGGTCATGAAGCGCCTTGAGCAGATGAAGACCACGCCGGTCGCCTTCGAGCCCTTCACCGGGCCCATCGCCGACCAGAGCGGTACCGAGCGCTACGCGGCAGGTGCCAAGGCGACTATTCCCGAACTCATGTCGATCGATTGGTTCGTCCGGAACGTCGTCGGCAAACTGAGCGAATAATTGCGGGGGCTGCGCCCCTGCAATTATTCGCTTTGGCCGAACCATCCATCAAGGGCCCCGCCCACAAGGCCGGGGTCCCTTGCATTTTTCACAGACTGTACGGGAGAAAGAGTGGGTACATTTGCCGGTATCGAAATGCGGGGCATCACCAAGCGTTTCGGTTCGAACTGCGCCAACAGCGCGGTCGACTTCGAGGTAAAGCCCGGCGAAATTGTCGGGCTCTTGGGCGAGAACGGGGCGGGCAAGACCACCCTCATGAACATACTCTACGGCCTCTACCAGGCCGATGAGGGGACCATCTTGGTGGGCGGGAAAGAGACGCGCATCGCCAGTCCGCGCGACGCGCTTCGCGCCGGCATCGGCATGGTCCACCAGCACTTCATGCTCGTCCAGAACCACACGGTCGCAGAAAATGTCGCCCTGGGCTGGGACAAGGCCCCCTTCTTCTTCCCGGTCAAAAAGACCCGCACCAAAATAGAAGAATTCGGCAAGAGCTTCGGCCTCCAGGTCGACCCCGATGCCCCCGTCTGGCAGCTCTCTGCCGGCGAACAGCAGCGCGTCGAGATCGTCAAGGCCCTCATTTACGGGGCAGAGCTCCTTATCCTCGACGAGCCTACATCAGTTCTTACCCCCATCGAGGCAAAAGAGCTCTTCATCACCCTGCGGGCCATGGCGGCCCAGGGCAAGGCCGTCATCATCATCTCGCACAAACTCGAAGAGATTACCGACATCTGCACGCGCATGGTCATCCTGCGAAAGGGCGCGAACTCAGGCACGGCCGACCCCGCCACCACGAGCCGCGAGGAACTGGCCAAGATGATGGTTGGCCGCGAGGTCATCCTCCAGATGGAGCGCCCGGTCCTCCCCCGCGGCGAGGAAGTCCTCGTCGTCGAGAATCTCGCCGTCCCCGGCGACCGCGGCAGCGAGGCGGTCCACTCCGTATCACTCTCCCTCTACCGCAACGAAATCTTCGGCATCGCCGGGGTATCGGGCAACGGGCAGCGGGAATTGGTCGAGGCCATCACCGGCTTGCGCAAGCCCAAGGCCGGGACCATACGCCTTCAAGGCCGCGAAATACAGGGCGAAAGCGCCCGCACCCTCTCCAAGCTGGGCATAGCCCACGTCCCCGAGGAACGCATCAAGTTCGGCATCGTGCCCAACCTGCTCATATACGAGAACTCCGTCCTTAAAAGCCACCACAACAAGCCCTTTTCGAACAAGCTCTTCCTCGACTACGAGGTGATACGCTCGCATGCCGAGGACATTGTCGACGGCTACAGCGTCGCCGCCCCCTCCATCGACAGCCCCATGAAGAACCTCTCCGGCGGCAACATCCAGAAGCTCATAATCGGGCGGGAGATCGCCAACGGCCCGGCCCTCCTCGTCGCGAGCCACCCCACCTACGGCCTCGACGTGGGGGCGACCGAGTACATCCGCCGCCGCCTCCTCGACCGCCGCAACGGGGGCGGGGCCATCCTCCTCGTGAGCGAAGACCTCGAAGAGCTCTACGCCCTCTGCGACCGGCTCGCCGTCATGTACCGCGGCCGGGTCATGGGTATCGTGGAGCCCTCAAAGACCCCCGTACAGGATGTCGGCCTCATGATGGCCGGTGCCCTCCAGCTGCCCCAGGAGGTTCGCGCGTGACTATCAGTGTAAAAGAAGAAATGCGCAACGAGGCGGGCTTCGCAACAAAAGCGATTGTCCTCGCGCTCAGCCTCCTCGCGGGCCTCGTGGCCATGGGGCTCATCTTCGCCGCAAGCGGCAAAAACCCCTTCGACGGGCTCTGGCGCATTTTTCGCAGCGGCTTCCTGCGCCCCTACGGCATTACCGAGACCATCGCCCGCGCCATCCCCATAAGCCTTGCCGCGCTGGGGCTCTGCGTCGCCTTTCGCGGGAGGTTCTGGAACATCGGGGCAGAGGGCCAAATCCTCGCAGGCGCAAGCCTTACCACCTGGGTGGGGCTCTCCCTGGGCGCAAGCGGCACCCCCACCCTCCTCGTTATCGCCGCCATGCTCTTGGCAGGTGCAGCCGGCGGGGCCATCTGGGGCAGCATCGCGGCCCTCCTTCGCAACGGCACCGGCATGAACGAGACTATCTCGACCCTCATGCTCAACTACATCCTGGCCGAGTTCGTGAAGTACCTTATAACCGGCCCCTGGAAGGGCAAGAGCCAGCACGGCTTCCCCTACACCGACCGCCTCGACGAGCGGCTCAACCTGGCCACCCTTCCGGGCACCAACATCTCCTGGCTCCTGCTTGTCCTCCTCGCCATCGCCGTCGTCCTGTGCTGGTTCCTCATCTACCGCACGAAGTTCGGCTACGAGCTGCGCGTCTCGGGCGAAAACCAGGAGGCCGCGCGCTACGCGGGCATCAATGCCAAGCGGCTTACCCTGCTCCTCATGCTCATATCCGGCGGCCTCGCCGGCCTCGCGGGCTTTGGCGAGATCGCCGTCACCCACCACTACATGACCTACCCGGACACGATATCGGCCGGCTACGGCTTTACCGCCATCATCGTGGCGCGCCTTGCGGGTCTCGACCCGCGCAAGGTACCCCTGGCCGCCCTCTTCTTCGCCGGCATCATCGTGGGCGGGAACGCCATCCAGATCGCCATGGGCCTTCCGGCGGCCACCGTCCAGGTCTTCCAGGGCGTCATCCTCGCCTTCCTCATACTTGGAGACTACTTCATGCAAAACCGCCTCGTCTTGTCCATAAAAGGGGCTCGCACCCGTGGAGCTGTCGCTTGCAGCGATGCAACGGACAACACCCCAAAGGAGGCCCGCCGTGGATGAGCTCATTATCAGCGTCCTCTTTCGCTCCCTCATCTTCGCCACCCCCCTCTTCCTCGCCACCCAAGGAGAAATCCTCACCGAGAAGGTGGGCATCCTCAACCTGGGCATGGAGGGCCTTATCGCCTTTGGCGCTTGGGCGGCCTTCGCCGCGACCCAGGCCTCGGGATCTGCCCTCGTGGGGATACTCGCCGCCCTCGCCGCCGGGGCCGCCCTCGCGAGCGTCCACGCCTTCATAACCGTCACCTTTCGCGCCAACCAGGTCGTAAGCGGCCTCGCCCTGACGATGATAGGCACCGGGGCCGCCGGCATGTGGGGCAAGCCCTTCATAGGGCAGCCCGCCGTCGAGCGCCTCAATACCTTTACCATGGGCCCCCTGGCCGACATCCCCTTCTTTGGCCCCGTATTCTTTCGCCAGGACCCCTTCTTCTGGCTATCCCTCGCCACGGGCCTCGCACTCTGGTTCCTCTTTCGCCACACCAAGCCAGGCCTTCGCCTGCGGGCCGCAGGCGAAAACCCCAAGGCCGCCGATTCCCTGGGCATCCACGTTTCGCTCTTGCGCTGGTTCGGGGTTGTTGTGGGCGGCGCTCTCGCCGGCCTCGCCGGGGCCCAGCTCTCGCTCTCGTATGCGGCAAGCTGGACAGAGAACATGGCCGGCGGCCGCGGCTGGATTGTCGTCGCCCTTACCATCTTCGCCCTGTGGAAACCCCTTCGCGCCTTCTGGGGCGCCCTCCTCTTTGGCGGCATCTTCGTCCTGCAGTACCTGCTCCAGCCGCTGGGACTCCCGCCCTCGATACTGGCCGCCTTCCCCTACCTTGCAACCCTCATCGTCCTCGCCCTCGACGGCCTGCGAAAAGACAGCCACGCCTACATGGCGCCGGAGGCCCTGGGCCTGCCCTTCAAGCGGGGCGAGCGATAATTATGGAAAAGCTCTTTGTCTCCTGGACCGATGTCCACAAACTCGTCGCCAAACTCGCCGCGGATATCGCCGCCGACAAGTGGGAGCCCGACCTCATCATCGCCATCGCATCCGGCGGCTTCATCCCCGCCCGCATCATGAAGACCTACCTTAAAAAGGACATTTACGCCGTGGGCCTGCGCCGCTACACCGAAACCGATTCGGGCGGCCAGGAAGTCCTCGCGACCCCCCGCAAACTCCAGTGGCTCGAAGGCATCGACCAGAGCCTCGAGGGCCGACGCATCCTGGTGGTGGACGAAGTCGACGACACCCGCGTCACCCTCGCCTGGTGCCTCGCCGCCCTCGCCGAACACCGCCCCGCCGAAATCCGCGCCGCCGTCCTCCACCAAAAAGACAAGCCCAAGGGCGCCCGTTTCCCCTCGAGCCTCGTCAAACTCTACGAAGGCACCTCCATCCCCGACCTCTGGATCAAATACCCCTGGGACGCCCTCGACATCGACAAACACGAACGGGGCGAAGAATAAGGAAGGGGGGCAGCACTCCACAGATCCGCTGCCCCGCCCCGCTAACCGGATAGCAAACACCACGCCCCCCCTCGCCCGGGCTTCCGTCCCCGCGTTACCCGCTTCCAATGCGCTGTCTCTTCGAGCCCGCGCCCCTGCAAAGCGGAACGGGGCCGGCGATCCCGGGCTGCCCCCCCGTTCGGGTTCCCTGCCATGTGCCGGTTTTTCTTTCATCAAAACATTCGGGTTTTTGTGCAAAATCAATCATCGCATGATGAAATTCGCACACTTTTCTGAATGTATTTACACCAGACCAGTATTCAACCCCGCAACCCGCGCTCCCAACGCCCCCCCTCGCTCAAGCACTGGCGGTTTGTAAATTTTGCTATTTACATTTCGACGAATACTGCTACACTCTTGCAAAGCCCTTCTCAAAAGACGAAGCATTGAACGTTGTACCCGCCCGCGCCCTTCTCCTCCTGGCCCTTCCCGCCGTCCTCTTCCTCTCCTGCCCCGACCCGGTTATCAGTGTCGATATAAACCCGCAGGAGGTCTTTACAGAGGACGAGGCCCCCGGCACCGTAAATATTGACGGCAAAAGGATTACCCTCCCCTGGGGCTACGACCGGCCGGAAAACGCAGAGCGCCCCTATCCCTTCTTTGTCTCGGGATCCCACAACGAGGGGGTGGGCTATTACCGGGCATACGCGCAGCGCTATCCGGCCTTTGTCCTGTCCCACGCCAGCAAGTCCCAGGGCGATGGACGGGACCTCGCACTTGTCATAAAAGCAGCCATGGAAGAGGGGCTCCGCATCGATTTGAACCGCCTCTACATCACCGGCTTTTCTGCCGGGGGCTCGGGCAGCTTCCCCACGGCCAAGGGGATGCAGGAAGAGGGCCTGTACTTCGCGGCCATCAACCGGGTGGCCGGCCAGAGCCAATCTGACCTGGGCAACGACATCGCGACAAAGACCGCCGTCTGGTATCACATTGGCCTCAACGATGGAGCTGCACGCGTATCGGTTGCACGGGCCAGCCTCAAAAAATTTCGCGACTACCCCTGCAACAGTGGCGCCCGGGAGCACAGCATCGACGATGCCATCGATTCGTACCAGCGCGAAACCGTTTATCTCGAGCGCGGTAACTACGACATGTTCATCTACAGCGAGTACACCGGCATGGGGCATACACGTGACTCCGTCTACAAAGACCCCGACATCTTCCCCTGGATGTTCAGCCACTCTCTGGCACTGCGATAGATACCGGCTCGACCACTACACGAAAAAGAATCTGTAAGGAGAAGGAGAACTTATGCCAAATCATAGCTCCGTCAATGCGAATCTTGTTTTGCGCCTTCTCGCCTTCGCCCTTCTGGGCCTCTCACTCGCCACCCCCATCCAGGCCCAAATAGAGGGCTATGGGCAGGAGGCAGTTCTCCTGGATGCGGGCACCCATACACTGGAAGAGCTGGTCGAGATTCGAAGCTTGGGGCTTGTCCGGAATGGGCCTTGGGACAGCGAGTTTATCGCTCGTGGAGGAGAGACAGGGGTTTGTGTGTATATGGAAGCAATCCCCTTTGGAGGAGTACGTTTCGAGGGCGAAGATGTTCTTGCCTTTGAGGGCCCGGTGGCACATTCCAACGAGGCGGTAGAACTGGTTTTCCCGGAAGGGGGCTGGGTGCGGGTAGGGCCCCCAGCGGGCTACCTGGCTTTGAATGTGGCCAGCGCTGCGCAGGGTTGCAGGATCGAGCTTGTGCTGGAGAACCAGAACGGCGAGACCTGGGCCTATGATGTGGGTGCGCCTTATGAGGGGCTCGATCTGCCACCGGATAGTTACTTCTTTGGTCATTTCCCCTGGACAGAGCTCCTGTTGTTTTTCGATTCCGGCATGCTGGCCCCCCGCAGTGAACCCAAGGGCACCCAACTGGTGCGCCTGCACTCCATCATTATACGTCCGGTGGGTATGGCCAGGCGGCTTGCAGAACTGGAACGGCGCTTTAGCCTGATGAGCGAAGAACAGCGCGCAGGGCTTTTGGACGGCCCGCCCCCCATTGAAGCGGGCGAAAGCAGGATAGAGCTCTATATACGGAATATACGTATTGGCTGGTGATATGACCACCCGAACGACAGCGATTGCCCTGACTTTGTGCATGGTATGGGGCGATATTGACTTGACTTTATGACATCCAAACCCGATAATTGCCTTGACTTTATAACACAGGAGGCAGAAATGTCTTTCTATCGAACTGTTTTCAAGAATCTTCTTGCATGGAAACACTCTGCCAATCGAAAGCCGCTGGTAATAAGGGGTGCACGCCAGGTTGGCAAGACAACAGCAATCAAGGAATTCGGGAAGCAATTTGAAACTTTCATATACCTCAATCTGGAGCTTGCGGCAGATCGGGACATCTTTGAATCGGATCTCCCTCTTGGATCGCTATTACAACGTATCTATCTGGAAAAAAAGACCCGGAAACAGGGGACAACACTGATTTTTATCGACGAGATTCAAAACTCGCCGAATGCAGTTGAACGTATGCGCTATTTTTTTGAAGAATTCCCGGAAATATATGTTATCAGTGCGGGTTCCCTTCTGGAAATAATGATGGATACCCACAAGATCAGTTTCCCGGTTGGAAGAGTGGAATATCAGTATCTATTCCCCCTCTCGTTTGAAGAGTTCCTGAACGCCATTGAGGAGAAAGAAGCCCTCTCACTACTGGACACGGTCCCCTTACCCGTATGGGCAGAGAATCGCCTTTACGAGCTTTTCCATCTGTATACATTGATTGGTGGCATGCCGGAAGTGGTCGCCCGGTATGTACAAACACGCGATATAGCCTCTCTCGCTACTGTTTACCAAAGCCTGTTGACCGCTTACAAAGATGATGTCAGCAAATACGCAAAAACTAGTATGGAAGTGACGGTAATTCGGCATATTATAGAGACTGCCGCGTACGAAGCAGGTGAACGAATTACCTTTGAGCATTTTGGAAACTCGGCATTCAAATCCCGGGAAGTCGGCAATGCGCTAAGGGTCTTGGAGCGCGCAATGCTCTTGTATTTGCGGTATCCATCCACCAATTTCCTCCCGCCGATACTTCCAGACCTCAAAAGAAAGCCACGACTACAGTTTGTCGATACAGGCCTTTTGAATTTTGGTGCGGGGATACAAGCACAGTATTTCACGGTCGATGATCTGGATTCCCTGTATCATGGAAAACTGGCTGAACACATTGTGGCTCAAGAGCTCATGGCAATGGAAACAACTTCGATAAAGAAACCACTCTTTTGGGTGAGGGAGTTGAAACAGTCAAACGCAGAAGTAGACTTTCTGTATCCGTTTCAAGATCTTGTTGTTCCGGTAGAAGTAAAATCCGGAAAAACCGGTACCCTGCGATCCCTCCACTCTTTTATTGATACAAGTGGTTCTTCTCTCGCTGTCCGTTTGTATCGAGGTTCATATGCAATAACGAAAACCACGACACCCAAGGGAACGCCCTACACCCTGATACAGCTTCCCTATTATCTCTGCTCGAAAATTGGCGCTTATCTTGCGCTTTATTTACGGTAATAAAGGCTCTTTCAAAACTCGGTGAGTTTTGAAAGAGCAACCACAAAGGTATGGTGGCGAAAAAAATCTCATATCTTTATTATGTAAAGATATGATTTTTATTCGCCCGAGAGGTAATTTCAAAAATAACCGTTTTTGAAATTACCTCAATAGACAATTTTTAATATTTCTGTAAAGCAGCCCCTTCCCTACACCGGGGGCCGTGAGCGGACGTCGTCGAAGAGGCGCAGCTTCCAGCCCTTTTCCTTGTTCTCGCGGTGGTTCTCGGCGAGGTTGATGATGGTGCCAATTTCCAGGAGTTCCAGGTACTTCTTGTTGCTCAAGAGTTGGTTTTTGAGGTTGCGGTAGAACTTGCAGTTGACGGCACTCCAGCCCTCTGCCATGCAGGTCTCGCAGGAGAGATCCTCCTGTTTGTTTGCGGCCGGCAGATCGCGGTAAAAGCTGCGGCAGTTCCGGGTGGCGTCTTCGGCGCCCATGAGTATGCGAAGGAGCAGGAGCTCCTGGCGGCTCAAGTGGTCGGAGAGCTTGCGGTGGTCGCAGTAGAGGTCTTCGCCCTCCCAGTAGAGGCTGCGAAAGAAGCGCTCCTTGAGAAGGATGATGGCGACAGCCTGGACGGCCAGCTTGCTGCACAGGAGGGTGTTGTAGACGATGGCCTCTATCCAGCGGGGTTCGGCACGCGTGACGATGGCGTAGCCCATCAGGATGACCCAAAAGGAAAAAAAGGAGAAGACTATCCAGGATGCGCTTGCCAGCAGGCCCCAGGTCTTCTGTTTTTCGCGCAGGGGTACCATGCGGGGGAAACGGAGGAGCAGAATCGTAAAGAAGAGCAGGAGGTACTGGAAGAGGAGCGAGAAAAAATCCCGGTGATAGAAACGGGCCGCAAGGAGTATCGAGGCCACTGCCAGGAAAATGACCCACGCATAACAGCGGGCGAAGAATGAGGGCGTCCTGCTGCGTATCAGCATGAAAAAAGAAGAGCCCAACGCCAAAGGGATGAGCACCCAGAAGAGCAGGACCGGCACTAAACCCGCCGGAGCGACCGGACCGGCCCCGGAGGGGTTGAGGACGGCCATGAGGCAGACGGCGAGCCAGCTCGTAAGGGCCAGGAAGGGAAGCAGGTACTCGATAATCGTAAAACGCCTGTTCTTCTGTTCCGAAAGCAAAAAATCTCCAAAGGCACAAGTATGTATTCTTACTGTACCCGACATATGGGTTTCGGACCAGAGAAAATCGTCCCCGGACCAGACAAAAACGGCTCGTTTTTGCTATACTCCCCCATCCACCTGCGGAGTACACCATGATAAAGCTGTCCAATCTCAAGGTCGCGTATGGCGAGCGCGTCATCTTCGACAATGCCGAATTTCTCGTGCGGCCCGGCGACCGCATCGGCCTTGTGGGGCCCAACGGTGCGGGAAAGACCACCCTCTTCCGGGTTATAGCGGGCGAGGAAAAGCCGGACAGTGGCGACGTCAATGCCGACCCGGGCACCGTCATCGGCTACTTCTCGCAGAGCGTGGGCGAGCTGGCCGGGAGATCTGCCCTCGAAGAAGTCATCGCCGGGGCGGGAAGGATTTGGGAGATAGGGCAGGAGCTCGAACGCCTCGAGCACCGCATGGGCGACCCGGCGGCCGAACCCCTAACGGACCGCGAGATGGACGTGTACGGCGAACTCCAGAGCGAGTTCTGCCACCGCGACGGCTACAATCTCGAGACCCGCGCACAGGAGATACTCAGCGGTTTGGGTATTGGCCCCGAGCGCTATAACGAGCCGGTCGAACACTTTTCCGGCGGCTGGAAGATGCGCATCGCCCTGGCCCGCATCCTCGTGCTCGAACCGGACCTCCTCCTTATGGACGAGCCCACCAACCACCTCGACGTCGAGTCCATCGTCTGGCTCGAAGAGTGGCTGTCCACCTTCAAGGGCGAGCTCGTCATGACGAGCCACGACCGCGAGTTCATGACGCGCCTGTGTTCACGCACCGCAGAGGTCGCTTCCGGGGCTATCACCATGTACTCGGGCGACTACGACTTTTACCTGCGCGAACGCGAGATACGGCGGGAACAGCTGGTCGCCACCTACAACCGCCAGCAGGCCATGTTCGCCAAGGACGAGGAGTTTATCGCCCGTTTCTCTGCCCGGGCGAGCCACGCATCCCTCGTACAGTCCCGCATCAAGGCCCTTGAAAAGATCGAACGGGTAGTCCTGCCGCCAGACCCCAAGACCATGAAGATAGAATTCGTCTCCTGCCCGCGGTCGGGCGATCAAGTCGTGGTGATGAACGAGCTCGCGAAGACCTGGCCCGCAGGCGGTCCTGCGAGCGAAGGCAGCAGCGGGCCGCCCCGCGAACACCCGGTCTTTTCCGGCTTGTCGGGCATCATTACCCGCGGCGACCGCATCGCCCTTACCGGCGTCAACGGGGCGGGCAAGTCCACCCTGCTCAAGGTCATCACGGGGCAAACCCCCGCCTCAAGCGGCACGAGCGTCACCGGTCCTTCGGTGCGTACCGGCTACTTTAGCCAGTACTCGTCCGACAGCCTTGACAACAACCGGACCATCTTCGAAGAGGTCGCAGAGCGCCTGCCCCTCGCCTCGATTGGCGCAATCAAGACAATCCTGGGGGCCTTCCAGTTTTCGGGCGACGACACGGACAAGAAGATCGGCATACTCTCCGGCGGCGAAAAGAGCCGCGTCATGCTCGCCTGCATGCTCTCGGTCCCCGTCAACTTCCTCGTCCTCGACGAACCCACCAACCACCTCGACATCCAGAGCCGCGAGGTACTCCTGGATGCCCTATCCCGCTTCGAGGGGACCATCATCATCGTGAGCCACGACCGATACTTCCTGCGCCACCTGGCCAACCGGGTCTTCGAAATCGACCACGGTAAAATGAATATCTACGAGGGGGACTATCAGTATTACCTCGAAAAGAAGAATCAAGGCTGATAGCGGGCCAGCGCTGCTGGCCGCCAGCGCTGCTGGCCGCCAGCGCTGCTGGCCGCTAGGGAGCTGGTCGCCGTGCGCCCCGGCTGGCGGGGCACTCGGTGCCGGCGGTCCCGGCCAAACGGGGCAGCCGCTTCCCCTACTTCGCCATGGCGTTTTCGACCATGGCTACGAGGCAGAGGAGCGGGGCGTTCCAGTTGATCGCGATCTCGTTCGTCGAATAGCTCGATTCCACATCCAGGTAGCGCTTGGCCGGGGCCCGCGAGGGGTAGGCATTCGCGCCACTGTCTGCGCCCGCACTCGCGTTCGGGCCGCCGGCGAGGTAGCCGGGGATGGGTGCGGCAATCCCGTCTGCACCGCTCCTGCGGTCGTGGATGTGCAGGGGGGACTTCGTACCAAAGCCGGTTACAAAGCAATAGCCGGTAGCATTCCGCCCCAAGAGGTAGTCGAGGCCCGCCATCCCCGCTTCGAGGTACTTCTTGTCGCCCAAAAAGCGGTACGCGTCCATAAGGAAGGCGGCGCGCGAGGCGACATCCCCGTTGCTCCCCCATACAAAAGAAAAGATTGACACCTTGTACGTGGAGTTCTTGTATTCCTTCCAGAGCTTGTCCACCGATACCCGGTACTTCTCGCGAATCAGCGCGCGGTCGGCAACCGCGTCCAGGGTATCGAGGTGGAGGGCCAAAGACATGAGGCCGTTCGAAGCGACATAGCCCCAGTTGGGGGCGGCAAAGCCCAGCTCGAAGTCGAGCTCCTTCCAGTACGAGGCCTTCCCGGTCGAGACAAAGAGCTCGGCGGCCGCCCAGAAGAACTCGTCGGCGAAGGAGCCGTCGCCGTACTCGCCGGTACGAACATCAGAAGGATTCTTGAAGGGCACGGCGGGGTTGGCCTTCGCCCAGGCCCAGGCCCTTTCCGCGGCGACAAGACAGGCTGCGGCATAGCCGGGGAATTGCGTCTCGTACGGCTTGAAGAGGCGGTAGCCCATGGCCATCATCGCCGCAAAGTCCAGGGCCGATGTCGTCGATTTACCCACCATAAAACGCGGCAACGAATCATCAGCCGGCATCTCGAAACCATTGAAAGACAGGGAGGTCACCTTGAAGTAGACCCCGCCATCGGTATCTTGCATGGTAAGGAGCCAGTCGTACTCCCACTTGAGCTCGTCCAGGAGGTCGGGGACCGTATTGCCCGATTCGGGAATATCCACGTCCAGGCCCTTGAAATACGCCGGGAAGGCCTCAAGGGCGTGGGCCATGAAGAAGACCGATACCCCGGCATTTACCACGTACTTGTTATAGTCGCCCGCATCGTACCAGCCCTTGGGCGAGGACACTATGGTCCCCGCAGGGCGATCCTCGCTGGCCGCAGAACGATGAACGCGCACCGCATCATCGGGGTGACCCATTGCGCGGGCAAAGTTTGCAACAAGCCCATTCATGCCAAGCCCATTGCCGAATTGCCGGGGGATATCGGTAGACATGCGCCAAAAGTAGAAGGACTTCATCACGCTCGAAAGAAGGGGGCGATACGCTTCGCTCCCGACGATGGCGAACTCTGCAGAGCGGGCACCTGCTGTTTTGACATAGTAGCGCCCCTCTGTGGCAAAGCCAGAGAAATCGGCCAACTTGACAGCCTCGCCGGACGGCCGCCAGTTCTTGGACTTGTCGGGCAGCGCCGCAGAGAACACCACCTTATTCGTCTTGGCATCGACAATCTCGAAAGAGCCGGACTCTGCCCCCGGCACCACCGCAAGCTTCGTGGCATCGGGGTACAATGCCACCTGATTGACCTGTATCTCGTTCGCTGCCACAGACATTACCGCCACACTCAAAAAACTGATAATACAAACGATTGCGCGCTTCATAAAAGGATACTACCCCCGAATTCGCCATTGCGCAAGGGTAGTAACCAGAAGCTTGCAGCCGTGAAAATCATAAAGATTTGGACTGATAGTTCTCTCCGCTTTGCCTACTCCTCCAACAAAACCTGCAATACGGGGGCCAGTGTTGCAGGCTGTGCCTCGCAGCTGTCGCCAAAGCGCATGAGGACCGGGTCGGCCTTGGTGTAGGGCCGCCAGGGGCTTTGCTGCTCGCCGGTGACATCCTCACAATTGGGGTTACCGGTCTTGATGAAGGCGGCCCAGTAGTTGGCAATCTGGCGGGCCATGTCGTAGTGGCGGCCGGTGAAGGGGCGCCAGCACTTTGCGAGGGTCTCGAAGGTGAACCAGAGGTCGACCGAGTGGAAGCGCCCGGGATTGTCCCAGCCGGGAATATCGACGGCGAACTCGTAGGCCCAAAACGGGACAGTCCCCTGCAATTGGCGGCCAAACTGATGGAGGGCGCATTCGACCACATTCACCGTGGCATTTTCCACCACTTGGGGAAACGGGGCATCCGGATAGCCCAGGCTCGCAAGCAGACTATCAGCCTTGAGGGGAAATTTCTCTTTGATAAAGGCAGCGAGTTCCTCTTTGCTCTTCGCCGGCGGGGGGAAGCGGAACTCGTCGATCGTGTAGCCGGAAAGCAAGGGCACGCAGGGGACCGTCCCCGAGCCAAGGAGTTCAAGGGGATCCCCGGTGATAAAGAGACCGTCCTCGACGGGCCCCCAGGACATGACGGATTTTTCGAAGCCGCCGTACTCGTCCCACTTTTGGCGGATGTAGTCGGCGGGAAGGCGGCGCGCTTCTTCGAGGGTCTGGACGCCCAAGACCCGGAAGAAGTCGAGGCCGACAGCTTCCGCACTCTCCATGCTGCGCCGCGGGAAGAGGGGCCCATAAGGGCTCGAGATCATGCCGCTTTGGACAATGGCGCGGGAAAAGAGCCCGCGGTTGTCGGGGTTGGCCATTTGGAAGAGGACGCTCCCGGCACCGGCGGACTGCCCGCCTATGGTAACGGTCTTGGGGTCTCCCCCAAAGGCGGTAATATTGTCGCGCACCCACTCAAGGCCCATCCGCTGGTCGAGGAGCCCGAAGTTGGTGGGCGCCCCGGGGGCTGTCGCAGTGAGCTCAGGATGCGCCAGGAAGCCGAAGACATTGACGCGGTAGGCAACTGTCACCACCACGATGCCGCGGCGGGCAAGGCGCTCGCCGTCGAATTCCATTTCGGCCGTGTGCCCCACCTGCCAACCGCCACCGAAAAACCAGACGTAGACGGGGAGCTTCTCGCCCTCGCTCTTGGCGGGCGTCCAGACATTGAGGTAGAGGCAGTCCTCGTCCATGGGGATATCCGGGTCCACATGCCACTCGCGGGTGTAGAGGTCGTCCGGGTTGTTGCCCTGCACGGGCTGCAGGGGAATGGGGGCAAAGGCGTATGCTTGCCGCACCCCGTCCCAGGCAAGGGGCGGCTCTGGCGCCGCAAAACGGCGATCCCCCACCGGCGGGGAAGCAAAGGGAATACCCTTGAAGCTCGTAATGCGCGGGTCTGCCGCCGGCAAGCCCTCCAACACCCCTTCCTGTACACGGACGGTTCTCAACATGGCTGTTTTCTCCTTGATGGATTCAGCCTACCCCCAGTCCCGCCCACGGCCTACCGGGTTTTTTACGGATACGAAGGGAGCGGCTCGACATGAATGGTTACAATGCTGTCGCTGCCAAATTCCTTTCTGATATTGTCTTCGACAAGACCGACCCGATCATGACTCTCCTTCACACTTTCCGTTTCGGAAACCCGGACATGAGCATCGACGACGAGACGGGAGCCCACTTTTCGGGCACGGATATTGTGTGGTTCATGGATTCCCTCAACGGTTGTGATACACGAGACAATACGCGCCAATTTTTCTGCATCGACAGAACTCTCGACAAGCTCCGCCAAGCTCCCGGCGAGTATTTGCCATGCGGCCTTGAGAATGAAGACACTTACAACTGCTGCGGCAAGGGGATCGAGAATGGTCCATTTACTGCCCAAAAAAACAGCAACGCCGGTTCCAATACTTGTTCCTATCGAAGAGAAGGCATCGCTGCGGTGATGCCAGGCGTTTGCAATCAAGGCCGGGGAGTCAATCTCTGTTCCGATACGCTTGGTAACACGATACAGAATCTCCTTTGCAACAACGGAAACGACAGCTGCGACAAATGCGAGCCAATGTGGCCGGGGAAGAATCCCGCCAGTGAAAAGAACCCGGTAACTGCTTGTCAAGCCGTCGTACCCAAGCTTGACGCCAACACCCCCCAAAAAGAGTGCGACAAGAGCTGCCGCCAGGGTTTCGAATTTTCCGTGTCCGAATGGATGGTCTTTGTCGATACTCTTTTTTCCGACATGAACACCAACGAGAACAATGATGTCTGTAATGAAGTCCGATGTAGAGTGTATCGCATCGGCAAGCATTGCCTGGCTCTTGCCCCAAATACCGGCGGAGAACTTTGCGAGGAGGAGGAAGACGTTTAACAACGCCCCCTGCAGGGTGATACGGTTTGCTTTTTGTGCGCGCAGATACGAGTCCATGGGACCCTCCTGTAGTGGTGGAACGTCCCGCGGAAACCCCGCTGCCCCCCATACGCAGCTTGAAAGCGCGTTCGGGGCCCGGCCCACAGCTGCACATGCGTCAGCCGGCCTGCTCTTGAATCACTTTATTCCAGATGAATTGGCTCGTCAAGAAGGACCTTTTAATAGTTTTCGAGAAAATATGTATTTTCAATAAACCCTGACACACTGTTGTCATGCTTTGTCTGTTATCCTTCGACTAATGATACTCGCGATGCACGAATAAGAGGAGAAAGCAGTAATGGCAAGAGCTACAACAAAGACGGATTTGATCACAGCGGCACATGAGCAATTTGACGCCTTGTGGACACTCATCGACAGCATGACGGTAGATGAGCAAACGGCACGGTTCAATTTCGAGATTACCGCCTCGATGAAAGAGGCCCACTGGGAGCGGGACCGAAACCTGCGGGATGTTCTCGTCCATCTCCACGAATGGCACCAATTGCTCTTGAATTGGGTCGACTCGAACCTAAAGGGACAGGCCATACCCTTTATCCCCGAACCCTGGAACTGGAAAAGCTATGGCCAGATGAACCTTGCATTCTGGAAAAAGCATCAGGCGACATCCTTGGCAGAGGCGAAAAGGCTCTTGAAGGAGAGCCATTCAAGAGTATCAAAAATGATAGACCGCATGAGCAATGACGATCTCTTCTCCAATGGCCACTTCTCCTGGACCGGGACTGGCACACTGGGAAGCTACTGCGTCTCTGCGACCTCAAGCCACTACGATTGGGCGATCAAGAAGCTCAAGAAACACCATAAGAGTTATGCAGGATGATAGCTTTAGCGTAACTTGACAACATCCTGCGCACACATATACTGTGTACACAGGAGTGCGTATGAAAAATATAACACTGTCCATTGATGACGAGCTTCTTCAAGCCGGTCGTGATTATGCCCGCGCCCACGACATTTCGTTCAATGTCCTGGTGCGCAAGCTCGTTGAGCAGACAGTTATATCCAAGCAGCGGGAATGGCTGGAAGACAGCTTTGCTCTTATGGACAGGGCAGCGGTGAATTCTCAGGGCAAAATATGGACCAGGGATGAATTGTATCGTGTCTAAAATTTTCATCGATACAAACATCCTGGTATATACGCTTGATACCAATGACCAAACAAAACAAAATTGGTCCAGAAATATGCTCCACAAGCTGGTTAACGAACATCAAGCAGTGCTTTCGACACAGGTACTAAGCGAATTCTTTGTGGTTGCAACAAAGAAGTTGGAGGCAGACCCAATTATCATCAAGAATATCATTCACAATTTTCATAATATGGAAATTGTTAACACAGACTCCGGTCTTGTCGACGAAGCAATCGATATCAGTGTGATTTACAAGCTTTCTTATTGGGATTCACTCATAATCGCCGCGGCAGAAAGAGCACAGTGTCAATTCATCATATCCGAAGACTTGAACCCCGGGCAAAATTATCGGGGCATACGCTTGATCAATCCATTTACTCAAGATTTCTAGCACTTCTGCATTCTTCTTTCTGCAACTCGTCTCCCCCAAAAAAGGGAGCCGCCGCACAGGGCCGGCCCCCTTTCCCGGAACCCTCCTTTCTAAAACCGCCGCTCGAAGGACCAGGATACCGGCTCGAAGTGCTGGAGCCAGAAGGCACGGGCCTCGGGATTGTGGGTTTCGCAGTCCACCGAGACAAGGAGCTCCTCATCATTTGCGGCGCCGGGTTCCGTCCCGTCTTTCTGGCGTGCAAGGGCACTCGTAACGAGGAAGCGCAGAAGCCGTTCGCCCAAATGGCGGCCACGGCAGGAGGGGTCCACCCAGAGGCCGCAGATGGCCAGGGTGTGGGGGCTGTGGACGAACCAGCTTACATCCATCTGTGGCGGGGCGGCCTTCATGAAGCCCACGGCCCGCCCGTCGCACTCTGCAATGACGCTGAGGTTTTCGGGCGAGGCCAGCCATTCGCGCCATTCGGTGGGGGTCGACGGGCGGGTATCCGGCATAAGGACCGGGGGAGCGGCGATGTGGTCGGCAAGCGACTGGTCAAGGCGGGCGAGGGTCTCGGCATCGGCAGGGCGGGCACGCCGAACCACGAGGCTCGGAGCATCACTATCAGTATCCCCCTCTTGCGAGACGGGGAGCGACGCGAGGAGCTCATGCGCCGGACGGGCGACGTCAAGGACGATGCGGCCCCAGGAAAGGAGCGAGAACTCCTCAAGGAGGGCCGGTTCACGTGCGGGGATGCCGATGGCGTGGATGGACAGGCCCTCTTCGCGAAGGTCAGCCAAGAGGCGGCGCACCAGGGGGCTTAGCAAGCGCGAAATGCGCCGAGCTTCCCTGCGGGCATCGGGGGAAGCGACAGCACCGGCGACAGGATTGCCGGCAGGCGAACGAATCCCCCAGCTCCAGTCGGGGCTCAGGGCGGCACGCCCCAGGTTGCGGTACTCGTCGAGGGGGAACCAGGCCAGAAAAGCCTCGAGTGGGCCATCTGGCTCTTGAACGAGGCCGTAGACGCGGCCCTCTTCGGCCATCCAGCCAATACGGCCAGCAAAATCCTCCCGGCGATGGGCCGGAAGCCAAGGCAACAGGGAACGAAGGCGTGCATGGGTCGAGAAGGCAATATCCGCCGCCTGCACAATGCCGGCGGCGTCTTCTATGAGAATGGTACTCACGGTCAACTCCTAACTTTGAATCCGGCGTCCCAACTCCTCGCGGAAGGCGGGCCAGTTCTTGATCTCGCGCAAAAGAGGGACCATGCCGGGCAGCTTTACCACACGGGCGATATCCGCAAGGGCCTTCAAGTGGCGGGCGGGGTCCTGGCCGACGGGGTCGAGGAGGACCAGGAGTATGTGCGGGCTCCCGGAGACCAGCGGGATATCGAGCCCGTTTTGACAGACGGCAAGGAAGATCATGGAGTCCTCGACATGGTTGACATGGGCGTGGAGGAGGACGACATCCGGCATCAGTTCCACCGGTTCCTCCTGGCTTATGGCATGCAGGGTGCGCGATATCTCGTGGGTGCCCAGGGACCAACGCCCGAAACTGGGGGCGAGAAGCTCTGCCACCACATCCTGGACCCTGCGGCTCTTTACGGTAAAGGAACAGCGATCCTGCGAGAAGCCGGCCAGGACGCGGTCGGAACTCGTAACGGTCTCAGCGGCGAGGGCGCCGTCCCAGGGCTGGGTACTGGGGAAGATGACCGAGACATTGTTGCGAGCAAAGCGGTCGACGAGGCGGCCGGGCAGGCGTTCAAGCAGGGGCTGCCAGGATATATCGCCCTTGCGGGCGGACATAAGGAAGAGCCAGTCGTCCGAGTGGATGAGCCGCTCCAGCACCAGCTCAAGATCTTTCCATACCGCTATAGTCCCGAAGGCCATATCAACAGAAGGGGCCATACTGCGGGCAAAGTCCGTTACCTCCTGCGGGGTCCCCTCGGACGACAGGACGAACAAACTCGTCCCGGCGGCATGGGCCAGACTCTTGAGGGTTGCAAGGACATTCTCGAAACCCGTTTGGCGCTCTGCAAAGGGCGGGAGGACCAGGACAATGCGCCCCGCCGCATTGACCGGGCCCACCAGCCGGGCGACAAGGACCTGCTGGTGGGTGCGCTCGACAATCTCGTCAAAGGTACGATTGAAGGTACTGCTGCGCGATGAACGGCGGCCGCTCCAGGACAGGAGCAGGAGATTGGCCCGGTTGTCGCGGGCAGACCGCACCACCCCGGATGCCACATTCATGTCCACCAGGGTAAGCGGGGTAACCGGCACACTGGCCGCCATGGCCCGCACCACCGTGTGGGCCAGTATCTGTTCGGATCGGGCAATCCCGCCTTCGGTATCGGGGCCATCGAGGACAACCCGCACCGGGTAGACCGGCTCGTGGCTGTCCTTCTGGCGCAGGAGGAAGGCGAGATCCAGGACCTCGTTCACCCCGCGCTTGTCGTCCAAGGGAATCATGATGCGAAAGGGAGCACGCGTCGCATCAAAGGGGGCCAACTGTTCCTCGAGGGCCGTCTTGCGCCCCGCCCGCTGGGTAACGATCGAACCCACCAGGCTGGTAATGCCAATCATGATAATGGTACCGGTAATGATGTTCTGGTCGAAGATCCCCAGGGAATACCCCACGAGGACGGCCGCCAGGGTTGCCGCCGCCTGATTCACACTCATCCCGTACATAAGGGCCCGCTCGTTCTTGCTGTAGCCAAAGAAGCGGCCGAAGACCTCCGCCGCCAGGAACTTGCTTGCAAGGGCGACAAGGCTCATCCCGCCAATCACGATCCAGACCTCGACGCTCTTCTCGAGGACCCGCAGGTTCACGAGCATGCCCGTAGACAGCAAAAAGAAGGGGATAAAAATGGCATTCCCGGTAAAGTGGAGCCGGGTCATAAGGAGGGACTTTTCCGGGATGAGCTTGTTGAGGGTAAGGCCGGCGAGAAAGGCCCCGATAATAGGCTCGAGACCGGCGAAGTGGGCCAGCCAGGCGGTAACAAAGACAAGGGCGATGACAAAGATGTACTCCACATCGCCGTCGAGCCCCATCCGCCCGAAAAACCACCGCCCCAGACGCGGGATGATAAAGAGGCTGGTCCCCAGCCAAACGAGCATGAGAGCCGCCATCGACAGCCAGTACCAAAGGTCCGCCTTCCCGTGGGAGGCAGTCGCCACGACGGCCAGGACCAAGAGCGCCAGGGTATCGGTTATGATCGTCCCCCCGATAACCGTACTCGCCGAGCGGCTCTTGGCAAGCCCCAACTTCGCCACCGCCGGGAAGGTGAGCAATGTGTGGGAACTGAACATGCTGGCAAGGAGGATGGCCGCCGGCATGGCCATCCCCAGGGCCCAATACCCCAGGGCCGTCCCCATCCCCAGTGGGATGAGAAAGGTAAGGAGGCCGAAAACGGCCGTGTGCGCCTTGTTCTTTT
>CAZIRF010000009.1:0-81607 GCA_964541755.1 uncultured Spirochaetales bacterium
CCGCGTGGACTGCCTGCCCTGCGCGAATCCATTGCCGCCCTCTATGCAAAACGCGGCCTCGAGGTCTCTGCAGATCAAGTCCTTGTGACGAGCGGTTCCCAGCAGGCCCTCGCCCTTATCGCGCAGGCGGCGGCGGAATCCTCATCCCCCGTTATCCTCGAAACCCCCTGTTACAGCGGCGTCACCAATGCCTTTGCCGCCTTCGCAAACCCCATCGAGACCCTCGTCCGGGGCGAAGACGGTCCTGCGATATCCGCCCTCCCGGCCAGTCTCGATACAGAAGGCGCCGTTTTTTACTATTGTCCCTATCTTCACAACCCGACGGGTACCAATATCTCCGGCGAAAAGCAGAGCGCCCTCGCGTCCTGGGCCCGGCGCCGCCATGCCCTCCTCGTCGCCGATGAGGTCTTTCGCGACCTCTGCTTCCCCGACGACGAGGCCCTCCCGCCATCCATACTCGCCGAAGCCGGGAGCGAGCGCAGCGCCCTCGTCGCCTCACTCTCCAAGAGTTTCATAAGCGGGCTTCGCGTGGGCTGGCTCGTGAGTTCCGCAGAACGCATTGACGCCCTCGCGACCCTCAAGAAGGCCATGGACCTCTCCTGTCCGCCCCTCATGCAGGGGATCGCCCGGGCCTTCCTCGACGAGGAAGAGGGCTACGCCGCCCACCGCCAGCGGGCCCGCGAACACTACCGCCTGCGCCGCGACGCCCTCCTCGCCGCCCTGGAAGAGTACATGCCCGATTGCATCACCTGGACCGTCCCCGATGGCGGTTTCCAACTCCAGGTATCCCTGCCGCGCGGCTACTCGAGCGTCGAACTCCTCCTGCGCGCGAGCGAACGCGGTGTCGCCTTCCTCCCCGGCCCCCTGCAGGACCTCAACAAACGCTTTGTGAATACCCTGCGCCTCTGCTACGGCTCTCTTTCCCCCGACGAAATAGCCGAGGGCATCCGCCGCCTGGCCCTGGCCTGCGAGGAGTACCTGTACGACAGCGGCCGGGACAGCGGCCTCGCAGGTCTGGGAGATTATTGATCAAGTTTCAAAAACCGGCAGTTTTTGAAACTTGATCTTGGAGGAATGAATGGAAAATCGAGGCTTTTTCAAAACTTGGTGAGTTTTGAAAAAGCAACCATGAATGTATGATGGCGATTAAATCACATATCTTTATATAATATGGATATGTGATTTAATCGCCTAAGAGGCAATTTAGAAATGACCGATTTTTGAAATTGCCTCAATCAATAATGATTTTCCATTCATTCCTCATAAAATTCATTTGAAGCGGCGCGGTGCCTGACGGCACTGCAGCTATTTGAACAGCTTTCGATGGTTATGGTGCCATTTACTGGCGCAAAGGAGCAGTTATATGGAACAATCCGATCGTTTTGCCGTAAAGGTTGGTCTCGCCGAGATGCTCAAGGGCGGGGTTATCATGGATGTGACCAATGCAGAACAGGCCAAGATAGCCGAAGACTCAGGGGCCGCCGCCGTCATGGCCCTTGAGCGCATCCCCAGCGACATCCGCAAGGACGGGGGCGTGGCCCGGATGAGCGACCCCGCCATGATCGCCGCAATCCAGAAGGCGGTCTCCATCCCGGTCATGGCCAAGTGCCGCATTGGCCACATTGCCGAGGCCCGCATCCTCCAGGCCATGGATATCGACTTTATCGACGAGAGCGAGGTCCTTACCCCGGCCGACGAGGCCTTCCACATCGACAAGCACGCCTTTACCTCCCCCTTTGTCTGCGGCTGCCGCAATCTGGGCGAGGCCCTGCGCCGCATTGGCGAGGGGGCGGCCATGATTCGCACCAAGGGCGAGGCGGGGACCGGCAACGTGGTCGAGGCCGTGCGCCACATGCGCACCCTTATGGCCGATATCCGCCGGGTTCAGCACATGGACAGTGCCGAACTGATGGCTGCTGCCAAGGATTTGGGCGCCCCCTACGAGCTCCTCCTGGAGGTACGGCGTTTGGGCAAACTGCCCGTCCCCAACTTCGCCGCGGGCGGGGTTGCCACCCCGGCGGACGCAGCCCTCATGATGGAGCTGGGGGCCGAATCCGTCTTTGTGGGATCGGGGATCTTTGCCGCGAACGATCCGGAGCGCCGGGCGAAAGCCATTGTGCGGGCCGTGACCCACTGGAAGGATCCGGCGGTCCTCCTTGAGCTCTCGACCGGGCTTGGGACTGCGATGGGCGGCATCGACGTGCGCAGCCTGGACGAGGCCCAGCGCCTCGCCCTGCGCGGCTGGTAAGGGGCTGCCGGTGGCCGGCGATCGCCCGCTTCGAGTGGGGGTTCTCGCCCTTCAAGGGGGGTATGCGGCCCACATTGCCGTTCTCGAGGGGCTCGGGGCCCGAGCCGTCGAGTTGCGCCATGAGCGCGCGCTCGCCGGCTGTGACGCCCTCGTCATTCCCGGGGGCGAGTCGACGACCATGACGCGCTTGCTCGATGATGCAGGGCCCGGCTTTCGGACTGCGCTCGAGGCCTACTGTGCGAAAAAGCCGGTCATGGGGACCTGTGCCGGCCTCATCCTCCTCTCGCGGGATGCCGGCGATGTGCGGGTCAAACCCTTTGGCCTCCTGCCCATTACGGTTGAACGAAACGCCTATGGCCGGCAGAATGAATCCAGCGTGCGCATGCTCAAGCTCGATCCGGTGCTCGGGGGGGGCGGCGAGTATCGGGCTGTCTTCATACGCGCCCCGCGCATTGTCGGGTGGGACGATGATGTCGCCATTCTGGCTCGCGAACCGGCGGGCCACACGGCAGACTATCAGCATGAGAGAAATGGGGCCCCCGTTCTCGTGCGCTACCGGCATATCCTGGGTCTCTCCTTTCACCCGGAGTTGACGCCGGAAGACTCCCGCATTCACGGCTATTTCCTCGCGATGTGCCGGGAAGGGTGGGGCTGATAGACCTTGAATGTCAAAGTGGATGCGTTGTGGGCTCAGTCCTTCGGCGAAACCGTGAAGAAGCCCATTTGCTCGTCGATCTGGCGCATATTGTGCGTTGTCTGTTCAAGGAGCTCGACGGCGTTTCGGGTGTGCGTGCTCACCGTATGCGCCTTGTCTGCAACCTCTGTGGTTGTCCCGTTTACCTGGGTAGTGATATCGAGGAGTTTGGCGACCTCCTCGATAATCATGCGGCTGCCGGTGAGCATTTCTGCGGAGCCGTTGTGGACATCGGCAGTTATGTCGTTCATGGCGTTGAGGGCGTGGAGTATCTGGGTACTGCCGCTGGACTGCTCTTCGATGGCGTGCTTTATCTCCTGCTCGAGTGTGTTGACGGTGTCCACCGATCGAATAATCGTCTCGAAGGAGCTGCCGGTTGCGCCGGTCATGGATACGGCCCGGTCTATGCTCTGCTTGAGGACCTTGAGGCTCTCCGATATCACCTTGGACTGCTGGTTCGAAACCTCTGCCAGTTTGCGGATTTCGTCTGCGACAACGGCGAAGCCGCGCCCCGAATCCCCCGCGTGTGCCGCTTCAATCGCGGCGTTCATGGCCAGGAGATTGGTCTGTGCGGCAATATTTTTGATAATGCTGTTGGCTTCGAAGACGCTGTCGGACTGTTTGCTCAAGGTGGTCACGTTGGATTTCAACTCCTCCACTGTGCCGTTTCCCGACTGTATCGCCGTCTGCAGGTTTTCGAATTCGCGCGAACTGCGCTCGAGCGTCTGTGCGATGGACCGTATGTTTGCAATCATCTCTTCTATGGCCGATGAACTCTCGCTTACGCTGCGGGTTTGATCGTTGACCTTTTTGTCCTGGTTTTCTATGGTGCGCGCAATTTGCTGGATGGTGGCGCTAACCTCGTTGACAATGGCCGATTGGCTGGTGATCGATTCCTGTACCGCCGCCGAATGAAGATCGATATCATTGGCTGATATATCTGTCGCCTCCATGGCCTGCCCCAAGTCCGAAACATGGGAGACAGTCGCCTCGACACTCCTTTGAATCCCCCGCACAATCGCGGAGAGTTTCGTGAGTACTTCATTGAAGGCCTTCGAGGAGTCTCCCAGCTCGTCATTTGCCAGACAGGGTATGCGCACTAGGAGGCTTCCGGCCTTGAGGGCCTCCGCCCCGGCCCGGAGGGTTTCTGCCGATTTTTTCATGGAGCGGGCAAAGATAAAGGAAATGACGAGGGTATCGATTACACCAAGAAAACTGATAATCCCCATGTTGAGCATGGTTTCGCGCAGGGAGAGATCGTAGTTGATGCTTATCATGAGCGCGGCCATGTTGTTGAGTATGAGGGTGGAGATGATAATGAGACATACGGCGAGCATTTTGGTGTTGAGCGTTAACCGAAAATGTCTCCCTTTATCGAAGAGATGAAATCCAATTTGGCGGAAGATCGTGGGTCCGATGCCGAACGCGTCTTCATTGCTGCCGACAGCGTCAAAGTATCACTGCTTAACGCATCAAATACCGTTGTTGCGACTGCCAACAGTAACGATTATATCGTTTCACTCAATGCGGCGCCCGGTGTTTACACGGTACGAGTCGAGGTTTTCAATGAGCAAAACAGCAGCACCGTACCCGTTGTCGTTGGTGAAAAGTTGGTTACTCTTGTTGGAGGTGAAGTTGCCCAGGTTATGGTCAACTGCCGTCCGTACAACGCCGCAACGCTCGACTACACGCCGCAGTCAGTAAGTTTGACTCCTTCGGAGTGGGAGGAGTACGACAACTCTTATGTATATGGGCAGGAAAAGTGGTTTTCCTTTGAAGCTTCATCGGATACGACTTGGTTGCGTATGATTCCCGCAGATGCGTCAAAACCCGGTTATGTTGTTACAATTTATGATGATGACAGCAATATGATAGAAAGTTACAGCCCGATGTATTTGAGATGTCAAACAGAGTATATGATGTTTGATACCGTCGTAGACGAATCTTACCACGTTGGCTGCATTGCTGTGGATTCGTATTATGAAGGGGATCATACCGTTCCGGCCGGTGATTTCTCGATAGCCCTTCATCGGCCTCTTCTTTCTGTTGCAATCAGTGAGACCGATGATGTATGGTTAATTGAAAGTTTGGAAGAAGGGCCTTATTTGGTATATAAGGATGGTTTGGAGACTGCAGAAATCTCTGTTTCGTATGAGGAAGAAGGTTGTACAGCCAGTGTGAACGGGGGATCTGCAAGTGAATCAGTTTTGACGATAGACCTATCCAATGCAACCAATACAATTGAAATATCAACGATCATTGACGGGTTTACCTATACAGAATCTTGGGTCCTTAAGACCCGTTCTGCCAGAGTACTCAATCCTTCGATCGAATTTACAAATATTTCGGTCCCTGTTGGAGCCAGAGACAAATCCTGGGTTTATATCCCGGTAACTCCCGATATCGAGTACGTTGTCGACGAACAGCTTCCGGATGTCTTTTACGCTAACGCCGTGCTGTATGACGACGGTATACCAAAGGACTCTATGCAAATGGCGTATTGGAATTCTTGGAATCCTGATATGTCTTGTACCGCAACAGGTTCTGCTCTCTTGGTATCGCTTGGTCAAATGTTTTGGCAGGATCAGTTCGATGTGCCGCTGCGTGTACGGCCCTCAAATGCCAATAACAGTCCGTACCTCGAAGGTGTAAGCGGGCCCTTGGCCGTGTCTTATATGCAGACATTGATGTCAAGTATCGAAAATGAGTATCTGTATATTAGTGATGAAGATGGAGATACTGTTACCGCTTCCGCAGAATGCACTTCTGCGCCGTCCGGCGTTGCCTTGGAAGATGTCGACTTTGGTGTGAATGTATCCGGGAGGAATCTTGCCTTGTCGTTCGATAGATACGCGCCGGCCGGTGAGTATCGCTTTACCCTTACCCTGGACGATGGACACGGCTACGACGGTACCGAAGGTTTGAATGATCCTTCCGTCGTCGAGATTCCGGTAGTGGTGACGCTTGAGGGTATTGAGCCCGTTGCAATCTTGGAGAGCGATGGTGATGGCGTGCCTATAGACACCTTGGTAACGGTAACGGGTTTTTTATCCAACGATCCCGATATCCAGGCTGGCTCAATCGAATTTGAGCTCATCGAAAAGCCGCTTGATTCCGTTTCACTGCTTTCAACGCCATTATCGGAAGATTTCGAGACCTCGACAGTATGGACGGTTAGCTTTACGCCCGATCGGGGTGGGTACTACACGATTCAAATGTCATACATGCACGGCCAAGAAGCGTGTACGGTTTCCAAGCGTATATCGGTAGTAGATTCCGAACAGGGGGGCATCAATGTCACGATCGATTGATTTTGTGCGGCGGGGTCTGTCCCTGTTCGCTGTTTTTTGTGTTGTCGTTGGGGTTGCCGTCTCCTGTACCCAAGACCTGGGTCTGGAGCCAGGCGAAATTGATACCCGGCCGGCATCCCTGCCCGCGGGGAAGGGGGGCTTTTCGCTCTCCATCAATCCGCTGTCGGCTCCGCTCCAGGAGCTCCTTGCCGGAACGAGGGCAGATACCCAAACCCCCTCGTCCCGCGCATACCTGATTGCAGAGGAGTATACGGCGACCCTCTATGCCGCCGACGGGACTGTGCTCAATACCCTGGAGGTGGACAACCTTGACAATGCAATGACTAATGGGCTTATGTCCGCTTCCTTTGTCGCCGATCTTGGCACTTATTATGTCGGGGTAGATATTTTCAACTCGTTCATGTCTGCCACCGATCCTGTCCTTCACGGGGAATCAGCGCCATTCACGGTAACGGCTGCTCAAACGAGCGCGGTGGCCGTTACCTGTCTTCCCGTCGCGGCGTACACACGTTCTCTCGATTATGAGCCTGTAATCTGTGATGATGACCCATTTGTTATAAATCAAGATGAATTTAGCGTTAAAATGGGTACAGAATATTGGTTTTCCTTCGAAGCGACCGAAGAGACCACGACATTTGTACTGGCTACAGAAACCTATGGCGCGTATGTCATTACGGGCATATTTGATGAAACCGGTAAGCACATAGATGCATTCAATACGCAAGACCCAAGGAATACGTACCTCTTTGATACTGATACTGTCGTGGGAAAACGCTATTACGTTGGCGCAATAAGTGCGGCTGTAACGATGGGTGAAATTAGCCTACCCTCTTCGGACTTCACCTTGGCGCTTAAAAAGATGCTCTACACGGATGTCAGCTTGAGCGATTCTTCTGCTTCGGTATATTCCCTGCCCACCACGGGAGAAGAATACCGTTTCGCTTTTGCCCCATCAGCGACTGCAGAGATGACTTTTACCTTGAAACCAGGGGTGTCCATCTTATGGAATGGGGCGGCCGTCACCGGATCCACCGTAAGCATCGCCGGTCCCGGTGAAATTATTCTTACGGATGGCACCAACACCCAAAAAATCCCGGTCATGGTAACGTATCCGAGCGAGCTCTCACTTGGTATTACTTGGACTACGGTGTCGTTACAAGAAAATGAGACCTCTTTCTTCGTATTCCCCGTGAGTGCAGGCCTTTCATATACGCTCGCATGGGAGACGTACGATTTTGGGAATTGGTACCTGAGTGCAAGGCATATGGCGACTGATCAAGCAATCATGCCGCCTGTACAGCCTTATAATGGCAGTGGTTCAGAAGTTTTGTCACCGAGCGAAGATGGATACATTCTGGTGGAGGTAGATTTGATGTCCTATTATTCCTCCGGTTTCTGTAGTCTCAATCTTCGGGTGATTGAAACGCTTTAACGGAATTATACATCGCTATTCAGGCTTTTTGTTTTCATACCCCCGGTCCGTGTCAGGGCCGGGGTTTTTTAAAGTTGCTACAAAAATTCCACAGATAAAAAAAAGCTCATCCCCAAAGGGGATGAGCCAAGCTCCGCGGCAGTGATTCGAACACTGGACCCAGTGGTTAACAGCCACTTGCTCTGCCAACTGAGCTACCGCGGAATGTTTCGGCTGTGTGCCGCAACGTGGTGCACTATACCCAAGTGGCAAAAAAATGTCAATCGGGGGCGTACTTCAAGATGGACTTTTCCGCTTTCGGGCAAGATGATGCGGGTGGAACTATCAGCCTTGAAATGCAAATGACTTGCATTATTTGATGTGGCTTCGTATATTGGGGTATGCTGCGTTGTGTGGCGGGAGGTTTTCGTGAAAAGACCAAGATTTTACATACTGATAGCGCTGGCCGCGCTCCTCGGGGCGTTTGCGGGCCTTGCCGGCTGTGCGCGGGCCAAACCGGCGGCGGGGGGCGACAAGCTCCTCGTGGCGGTGAGCATTTTACCGCAAAAGTTCTTTGTCGAACGCATCGCGGGCGAGCGGGTAGAGGTGCTGGTTGTCGTGGGCGAGGGGCAGAGTCCCCATAGCTACGAGCCCAGTCCGCGCCAGTTGGAACGGCTCTCCCGCGCGGCCTTTTGGCTCCTCTCCGGTACCGACTTCGAGCAGAGCCTCGAACCCAAGTTGCGGAACCTCTATCCCCAACTGTCCATTGTCGACGGGACGGCGGGTGTGACCTTCCGGGTACTCGATGCCCACAGCCACGGCGATGAAGACCACGACGAAGAGGGCCATGCCGAAGATGGGCACGCGGATGATGAGCATGCGGATGATGAGCATGCCGATGATGAGGCGGATCAGGCCCCCGGAGAACTCGAACTCGATCGCCATACCTGGTTGGGGCGCGAACCGGCCAAGATCATGGCCGGCCATATTCTCGCTGCCCTGGAACGGACAGATCCCGCCCATACCGATGAATACCGGGCGCGCCATGCGGCCCTGATCGCGGAAATCGACGGGCGCTTCGATGAACTTGCAGACCTGCTCGCGCCCATGGCCGGGCAGAAGGTCCTGGTTTTTCATCCGGCCTTCGGCTATTTCCTCGATGAATTCGGCCTTGTGCAGGTGGCCGTCGAGACTGGTGGTAAGGAGCCCACACCGAAGGCCCTCGCGACACTGGTGAACGAGGCCCGGGAGGAGGGGGCGCGCGCCATCTTTGTGCAGGCCCAGTTCCCCGTTGAGTCGGCCCGTTCGATTGCCGCGAGTCTGGGGGCGGAAGTCTTGCCCCTCGACCCCCTCGCCGCCGACTGGCTTGATAATATCCGCGTGATGGGTGAGACTCTGGTAAAAGCAGCCGGGGGAAGGCGATAGCATGACAAGTACGCGGCATGCGCCTTTAACGGATACTGCCCTCTCGCCCCATCGCATAGCGGTACGCTTCGAGGACGTCTGGTTTTCCTACGGCGAGCTGCCGGTGCTCAAGGCGGCGAGCTTTCACGTCCATGCGGGGGAGTTCATCGCCCTCGTGGGGGCGAACGGCGCGGGAAAGACGACGGTCCTCAAACTCATTTTGGGGCTGGAGAAGCCCACGCGCGGGAGCATCAGCCTCTTTCCCTATGCCGGGACCGATCTCGACGAACAGCCCGGGGCCGGGAGCCTTGTGGGTTACGTCCCGCAAAACATGGCCTGGGATCTTGCCTTTCCGGTATCCGTGCGCGAGGTCGTTGCCATGGGCCTGCTCGAGGGGGGGCGCCGTATGCTCTCGGCGGCTGCCAAGCGGGCAGCACATGCGGCGGTGGACGAAGCCCTTGAACTCTGCGGGGTGGCCGACCTTGCAGAGCGCCCCTACACGGCCCTCTCTGGCGGGCAGCGGCGCCGGGTCTTGGTTGCGCGCGGCCTCGCCGCCAAGCCGCGCCTGCTCATCCTCGACGAACCCACTGCAAACATGGATGTCGAAAGCGAGGCCCGGCTCTTTGCCACCCTTGAAGCCCTCAAGGGAAAGACGACCATTCTGATAGTCACCCACGATTCGACCTTTGTGTCCGCCCTTACGGATGTGGTCCTGTGCGTGGGAGAGTCGGCGAGCCCCGCTGTCTCTGCCGGCCGCGGTACCATTGTGCGCCACCGCACCGAGCCGGCCGAGCACGCACCGCCCAATCGATGGGGCGGGAAAGCCGCGCTCGTCATTCACGATGAGGCCATGCCGGACAACTGTCCGGACTGCGCCGGACTGCCGCCAGGCGGCGGACCGCTGGACACGTCGGCGGAAGTGGCACGAGGGGAGGCAAACTGATGGGCTTTTTCGACGTACTCTTCGACCCCGGGATGTCCTGGATGCGGAATGCCCTGCTTGCGGGCCTTTTATCGGCCGTGCTCTTTGGCATATTGGGCTCGCTCGTCACCGTCAAACGTATCGCGAGCCTCGCCGGCGCCATCTCGCACGCGGTTTTGGGCGGCATCGGGATGGCCCTCTTTCTCTCGACCACGGGCCGGGCCCCCTGGATGACGCCCCTGGTGGGGGCCGTCATCTTCGCCCTCCTCTCTGCCGGTCTCATCGCCCTGGTCTCCTTCAAGGCAAAGCAGCGCGAGGACACCGTTATCAACGCGATCTGGGCGATAGGGATGAGCGTGGGTATCCTCTTCATGGCCCGCACCCCCGGCTACGCAGAACCCTCGCGCTACCTCTTCGGGAACATCCTGCTTATCGGTACGCTCGACCTCTGGCTCCTGGCCGCCCTCGACCTCGTGGTCATCTTTCTCGCCTGGCGCTTCTACCCCCAGCTCAAGGCGAGCGCCTTCGACGAGGAGTTTGCCCGGGTGCGCGGCGTGCGGGTGGACCTCGTCTTTTTGGGTCTTCTGGCAGTGACGGCGGTCGCCATCGTCCTTTTGCAGAGCTTTGTGGGTATCGTCATGGTGATAGCCATGCTCACCCTCCCGGCGGGGACGGCGGCCTACGCGGCCAAGAGTCTTTCGGGCATGATGCTGATGGCCACACTCTTTTCCGCCGGCTTCTCTCTGGGTGGCCTGGGGCTGGGCTGGGTCCTTGATCTCCCGGTGGGAGCCATGACGGTGGTGATTTCGGGCGCGGTATTCCTCGCGGTGAGCGCCCTGTCGCTCCTGCGCGTCCGTGCCGCCCGCCGCCGCGCGGCGGTGGAGGTCGTGCCCGAAGCCAAGAGGGGGCGGGAGGCTCGCCCATGACCCGCGCCCGGGCTGCCATACTCGCGGTTCTCTCCGCCGCAGACGAGCCCCTCACGGCGCAGGCGGTGCACGCACTCGCGGCCGCCGAACCCGCTTCGGCCGCCGAACCCGCTTCGGCCAACGAACCCGGCTCTCCAGTGCCCGCTGGCGGGGAAGGGGGGCCGCAGAAGACTATCAGCTTTGACCCCGTAACAGCCTATCGAGCCCTCCGCTGGCTTGAAGACCACGGCCATGCCGATTCGTTCGTCCTCAACTGTGCGGAGCACGGGACAGAGCGCTACTGGTTCTGCCGTAATGGCGAGAAGACACACCGGCACTGGTTCCACTGCGAGGCCTGCCACTGTTTTGTCGACCTGGGGGCCTGCCGGCTCAAGGCCCTGGCTGGCGAATACGAGAAGGATTTTGACCTCGAGGTGCGCACGCACACCCTCTACTTTACCGGCCTCTGCGCGAAGTGCAAGGCGGGAAAGCGTGGGGGCCAGAGTCTGGCTGATTACTGACGCGCCGCGACTACTGTCGTGCCGCGACTACTGACGCGCGCTCCGCTGGCGCAGGAGCATGTCCAAGAGGACAATGGCAGACATGGCTTCGACGACCGGGACAATGCGCGGACAAATGCAGACGTCGTGGCGGCCTTCGGTGCGTATTTCTACCTCGCGGCCGTCCATGGCGACAGTCTTTTGAGGGTGGGCGATGGACGAGGTGGGTTTGACCGCGATGCGGAAGACGATTTCGTTGCCGTTCGAGATGCCGCCCAAAATGCCGCCGGCGTTGTTGGTCTTGAAGCCGCGTGCGTCCATCCAGTCGTTGTGTTCGCTCCCCTTCATGTTGCAGGCGGCGAAGCCCGCCCCGAACTCGATGCCTTTTACCGCACCAAGCGAGAGCATGGCCTTGGCGAGCTCTGCGTCGAGCTTGTCGAAGACCGGCTCTCCCAGGCCCGCGGGAACGCCCTTGATGCGGCATTCAACAACGCCTCCCAGGGAGTCCTCCTCTTCCCGGACCTTTTCGACCAGGTCGAGCATCTTTGAGGCGGCCTTCGCATCGCAGGCGCGCAGGCTGTTTCGTTCGATTTCATCGCGATCGAAGCTTTCGCAGGCAATGCCGCCGACGCGGCCGGTCCAGGCGAGAATGTCGACGCCTTCCTTGGCGAGTATCTTGCGGGCGAGTGCGCCGGCGGCGACGCGTGCGGCGGTCTCGCGACCCGAGGCGCGACCCGAGCCGCGCCAGTCGCGTATGCCGAACTTGGCCTGGAAGGAGAGGTCTGCGTGGCCGGGGCGGTAGAGGTCCTTGATGTTGTCGTAGGCGCTTGAGTGGGCGTCCTCGTTGTACAGAATCATGAGTATGGGGCAGCCGGTCGTCTTGCCCTCGAAGATACCGCTGGCAAGGTGGATGCGGTCGGCCTCTGCCCGCGGGGTGGAGGCGGGACTCTGGCCCCCCTTGCGGCGGTTGAGTTGGGCCTGAATTTCCTCTTCGCTTATTTCGATGCCGGCAGGGGCGCCGTCGACGACGACGCCCACGGCGCTGCCGTGGGATTCCCCGAAGGTGCTCACGCGAAAGAGGGTGCCGTATGAACTGCCTGCCATGTATGCCTCCAGGAGCGGCCCGGTAGCCCGGACCTGCTGCCATGCAAAGTGTTGAAAAGGGGTGTCCCGCTCAACGGGCCCCGCGATACTTTAGACAGAAGCGCTCTTTGCTGCAAGCGGTATCCAGTAACCGGAAGCTTGTTGTTGCTCCATTCTGAACCCTTGAGGCGAACGAAGCTCTTGTACCAGTAGTCTTCCAACTTGGGAAAGCAGTCTGATAATGACTCTTTTTGCCAGACCTGCAATCTTCTGGTTACTGAAGAAATGTAACCATATTTGACTAATCCGCAAATAAATTGCATAATAGACGCATGCGATGGATTGAAAGAGACGCCAGCAATACAGTTCAACACCTCGCGTCCATTTTCCCGGTGGTCATGGTATTGGGCGCGCGTCAAACGGGGAAATCATCCCTTCTCAAGCATCTTTACCCGGATCTTCCCTATCGAACCTTTGATGATCCCGCCCAAATCATGTTTGCCGAGGGATCTCCTGCAGAATTTCTCGCTCAGTTTGACGGCCCTGTTATTCTCGATGAAGTTCAGTATGTGCCGGCTCTCTTTCGTTATATCAAGATAGCCGTCGATCAAGACCGTCGTCCCGGGCGCTTTCTTCTTACGGGTAGTCAAGGCTTCCATATTGCCGCAATGGGAAGCGAGAGTCTTGCCGGCCGTATGGGGTTGGTGGAGCTCTCCGTTCTTGGTGCCTCCGAGTTGGCTTCTGCCAGTATACGCGAAAACCTTGAGTCCCATGTTTTCCGGGGAGGATATCCGGAACTTTGGCAGAAATCCATCGACCCGGTAGACTGGTTCCCCTCATATATCTCGACCTATATTCAAAGGGATATACGCGATCTAAGCCAGGTTGCAGACCTGGTAGTTTTTGCGCGTTTTTTACGCTCTGTCGCTCTTCGTGCGGCTTCTCTCATGAACTATGCCGATCTCGCCCGCGATGTGGGAGTAAGCCCCAATACCATTAAAAACTGGGTTTCTGTCCTTGTGAGCTCCGGCGTTGCATCCCTCCTTGAGGGCTGGTCGCCAAACCCGTCTTCCCGTCTTACCAAGGCTCCCAAGTTGTACTTCAACGACTCGGGTCTTCTCTGTGCCCTTCTGGGGTTCCGGTCCCCGGAGGCAGTCTTCGATTCGTCTCTCGCGGGTATTGTATGGGAGACTTGGGCCTTTGTCCAAGTTCGCACATGGCTACTCAATCGGGGACGTCTGCACAACAATCTCTTTTACTGGCGAACCAAAGAGGGCAAAGAGGTAGACTTTCTTTTTACGGAAAACAATCTTTTTTACGCCCTGGAGTGCAAGAGCAAAGCTCTACCTGACAAAGCGGATGTACGTACTATTGCTTCATTGCGTTCCTCCATGCCTGAATCAGTTGTTTATGCCTCTATTCTTTGCAGGACTCCCCAGTTTATTCCTCTGGCGCCCGGTCTCGATGCCGCTATCGATAATGGCTTCAACCTCCACCGTATCTTTCATTCATAGGGAAGGAGCGTTATACTTTCATCACCATGACAGACTTCTCCCTCAACACCCCGGCCCTCCTTTTTTCGGCGATCTCGCTCTTCATGCTGGCCCACACCAACCGCTTCCTCGCGCTTGCGAGCCTCATCCGCCAGCAGATAGAGCGCTACGAGAACGATCACGACGAGAATGTCCTCAAGCAAATCGAGAACTTCCGACGCAGGCTCAAGGTCATCAAGTACACCCAGATCGCAGGGGTTGTAAGCTTCCTCTGCTGCGTTATCAGCATGTTTCTCATCTTCGTGCAGCATCCTCTACTGGCCGAAGTACTCTTTGGCGCGAGCCTGGTCATGATGTCGGTCTCGCTCCTGTTGGCCCTCCACGAAATCTTCCTTTCCATCGGGGCCCTCAAACTCGAGCTCCAGCGCCTCAAACCGCCGGGCAAGTAGGGTGGATTACGCCTTTTTTGAGGGTGCGGTACCTGATTCACAGCAAGAGGGCCTGTGTATGCTCCTCAAGGCAAGCTTTGGCCTGCACGAAGTACCGGATGCGAACTGCAGGCTTCTGGTTACAGGGGGAGGGCTCCTTTTGGGGCACTGTGCGACCGTAGCGCGCACGGTCCTGCTCGACAGTGAAGAGCGCGTGCTCTCCCTTCTGGGACTGGTAACGGTGGACGACGCCCACCGTGGACGGGGACTGGGTGCGGAACTCGTCTCCCGCATGATCGACTGGCAACGCAATAGAGGGGCAGCTGGCCTCATCCTCAACTGCGGGAAAGACCTCGTCCCCTTCTACGAGAAACGCGGCTTTGTTCGGGTGAGCGAGCAGGCGGTCTACGAACGCGACGGGCGCCTCGTGGAAGACGAAGATCCGGTCATGCTGATAGTCTTCCGCGATCCACCCTCGTACCGCCAGTACGAACGGGTGTACCTGGGTGCCGATTTTTAGGTGTCGGGGGGTAGGCCGGGATCGCCGAACCCGTAGGGGAGTGCAGAAGCGCGGGCTCCCCGAGACCGCGCACAGTTGCCGCACATCGCGGGTGAGGAAGGCCGGCCGCAGGGGGGGGCGAAAGCCGTGTTGCGGCTTTCGCGTGGCGGAACGGCGAATCGCCGTTCCGCAGGCTTTACATCCAGGGGCGTATGGGGCGCCCGGAATACCCTTGAAATGGGTGGAGGACAAAAACCGGAATCGGGACTTTGGAGCCGCAGGCGATCTGTACCGATTCCGATTTTTGTTGGCCAGGCCCCATTTCTGTTCGTTTTTTGGGCGCCCTTTTTCACGACAGAGGCGACTGCCCCCCCCTACAGCAAATTCCCCGCCAGCTCTGCCAGGACACTGCGCTCGCTTTTAACGAGGTGGACGTGGGCGAAGAGCTCTTGGCCGCGCATCTTGTCGATAAGGTAGGACAGGCCATTGGAGAGGGCATCGAGGTAGGGCGAATCGATCTGCTGTATGTCGCCGGTAAAGACCATCTTGGTGCCTTCCCCCGCGCGGGTGATGATGGTTTTGACCTCGTGCGGGGTAAGGTTCTGGGCTTCATCAATGATGAAAAAGACGTTCGAGAGGCTGCGGCCGCGGATATAGGCCAGCGGCGTGATGAGGAGCTTTTCGGTTTTTCGCAGTTCTTCGATGTGCTGGTTTTCCTTGCCCGAGGCCTTGAATTTTCGTTTGATGACGGCGAGGTTGTCGAAGAGGGGCTCCATGTAGGGCCCAATCTTCTCGCCCACGTCGCCGGGCAGGAAGCCGATGTCGCGGTTGGCCAGGGGGACGACGGGGCGGGCAAGGAGTATCTGCTCGAACTGGGCTTCCTGCGCGAGGGCTGCAGCGAGGGCGAGGAGGGTCTTGCCGGTGCCGGCCTTGCCAGAAAGCGCGACGAGCTCGATACCCTTGCGGGTAAGGGCGTCGAGGGAGAATGCCTGTTCGGCGTTTCGCGGTTCGATGCCGTAACAGCGCTGTTTTTCCACGCGGTGGACGAGCTCGTTCGATTGGTGGTAGTGGGCGAGGGCGCTCGTGGTCTTGCTTTTAAGGATAAAGTATTGGTTGGGCAGGGGCTTTTTCTTGAAGGGAAAGGCCGTGGCCTCGATGCCCTCGTCGTCGGCGTAGAGTTGGGCGATGAGGGCGCTTTCGAGCCCTTCGAGCTTCTCAATGCTGTGGCTTATCTGTGACAGGTCCTAGACCTTGTCCGACTCGTAGTCCTCTGCATTGAGGCCCAGGGACTTGGCCTTCATGCGCAGGTTGATGTCCTTCGAGACGAGTATTACCTTGCGCTCGGCGTGCTGCGCGGTGACGTATTCGCATATTGCCAGGATGCGGTGGTCGGCCGTCTGCTCGGGGAAACTCCCGGCGAGGGCCTTCGAGAAGGGTTTGCCCGTCTCGATGAAGAGCTTGCCCATCTTGGGGCCCAGCGAAAGGCCCTTGGTAAAGATGGCCTCTCCGGCGATGGCGTCGAGTTCGCGCGTGAACTCCCGGGCGTGGAAGTTGATGATATCGTTGCCCTTTTTGAATTTGTCGAGTTCTTCAAGGACGATGATTGGAAGGACGATGTCGTTCTCTTCAAATTGGTAGATGCACGCGTAATCGTGCAGGATGACGTTGGTGTCCAAGAGGTAAATCTTTGTTTTCTTGCGTGCCATACAACAATTGTACACCCGAAGGAGCCCTTTGCACGGTGAAAATTTGGTAAAACGCGGGCAGGGCTCGCCGGTTTTTATCGAAATGAAGAAGATCAAGGCTGATAGCGGGTTGCTGCCCCTGTCGGGCTATATCGCGACTACATAAAGCTGCCTTGGCAGGACAGAGTGACAAAATAGGTATACAATTCCTGTATTACCGAGGAGCCCCGATGAAAGAATATGCCATTCACGAAGATTTTGCCCTGCTCAACGCATCGATGCTCATGCACCCGGCAGCCATCATTCCGGGCCAAGTGATTGCAAAGGGGCTGTACCGTGCCTATCGCTGTGGCAAGGATATCGCCCATACCAGGAAGAAGATGCCGGGCTACTTGAGCGAAGAGATCGAGGTTGGTGTCTATCGGCCCAAAGGGCTTTCCGGGGCGCTCCCCTGCATGTTTCTTATCCATGGCGGTGGTTTTGCCCTTGCTGCGGGCGACTATCATCGTGAAATTCTCTGCGACTATGTGCGTGCGGCCGGCTGTGTGGGCATCGATATAGACTATCACCTTCTGCCTGGTTTCCCCTGGCCAGCGGCCTACGAGGATTGCAAGGCGGTCTGGCGCTGGATCCATGATAATGCGGCAAGTCTGGGGGTAGACCCCCTTCGCATCGCCCTGTGCGGCGACAGTGCCGGCGGGGCCCTCGCGGCCGGCCTTGCCCAGTATCTGCGCGATACCGGAGCTATACCTCCGGTATTCCAAGCCCTCATTTGCCCGGTCCTCGACAAGCGCATGGAGACCGAATCCATGCAGCTTTTCGACGATACCCCCCTGTGGAATGCCAAGAGCAATCGCGCGATGTGGGACATGTACCTGGAGTATGACGATCCCGGTCCCGAAGCAGTCTATGCCTCACCCGGAACCCACCCGAATGTCGCGGATTTGCCCCCTGCCTACATTGAAGTGAGCGAATTTGACTGCCTTCGCGACGAAGGGATCGCCTATGCACGGCGCCTTGAAGAGGCCGGTATTCCGGTGACCCTCGTCGAGACAAAGGGTACGATTCACGCCTTCGAGTTGGCACGATTCAGTGCCTACCGCAACGAGCTCCTCGCACAACGCCGGGAGCATATACTACATATGTTCAAGGAGCATGTATGAAATACCCCATCCACGAAGATTTTCGTTCCATTGCCATATCAGTTTCGCTTCACCCTGTTCTCCTTCCCCCGGAACAGGCTGTTACCCGATTGCTTCACCGCAGCTACCCCTGCGAAAAGGACATCGACTATTCCCGTGACAAGGTCCCCGCTTACGAGGGCAAGCCGGTATCCGTTGGCATATATAGGCCAAAGACTGCGCTTCCCGCCGCCGGGGACCGGCCCAAATCGTCCGAAACGCTTCCGGCCCTCCTTTTTATTCACGGTGGGGGCTTTGCCCTTCCTGCGGTGGATTATCACCGGGAGATACTCCAGGACTACGTGCGTTCGGGCCCCTGTGTGGGTATTGATCTCGACTACCACCTTTTACCCGCCAATCCCTATCCTGCGGGACTCGAAGACTGCTATGCCGTATATCATTGGATACGGGAGAATGCAGATAATCTGGGGATAGATCCCTCGCGTATTGCCCTCTGTGGCGACAGCGCCGGAGCTGCCCTGGCGGCGGGGCTCGCCCAGAAGCTGCGCGACAAAGACGCCCTGACACCCCTCTTCCAGATGCTCGTATGCCCTGTTCTCGATGCCCGCATGCAGACTCCCTCCATGATGGCCTATGATGATACCCCTGTATGGAATGCCAAGACCAATCGCACGATGTGGAGCATGTATCTCAAGAATATCGATGATGTCGAAGATCCTGTCTATGCTTCGCCGGGGACCCATCCCAGCGTGGAAGGCCTCCCGCCTGCATACATCGAGGTGAGCGAGTTTGACTGTCTGCGCGACGAAGGGCTGGCCTATGCGCGGCGCCTTGAGGAAGCCGGTATTCCCGTCGTCTTGAACGAGACAAAGGGAACCATACACGGGTATGAATTGGCCAAGAAGAGCCCCTACCGCAATGAACTCCTGGCCAAGCGCCGTGAGTATCTGGTGGAGAGGTTTACCCCGGACTCGACATCCCCTTGATACGGGCGACCTCGTCGCGGAGGGCCGCTGCCTGCTCGAACTCGAGGTTCTTGGCGTGTTCGAGCATCTGTGCCTCCAGGGCCCGTATCAGTTTGTCCCTCTCCTTGGGGATGAGGACGTTGAAGCTCTTCTTGATGACCTCCACATTGGTGAGGGCCGCCTGCTTCTCTTCCTCATGGTGGCGGTGGAGAATTTCGCCGATGGCCTTCTTGATGGTCGTGGGGGTTATGCCGTGGGTCTCGTTGTACTCGATCTGGGCAGCGCGGCGGCGGGAGGTCTCTGCGATGGCGGTCTCCATGGCGGTCGAGCGGCGGTCTGCGTACATGACGACGCTGCCGGCCGCGTTGCGGGCGGCTCGCCCGATAATCTGGACGAGGCTCGTGACCGAACGCAGGAAGCCGATCTTGTCGGCATCGAGGATGGCGATGAAGGAGACCTCCGGGAGGTCGATGCCTTCGCGCAGGAGATTGATACCCACGAGGATGTCGAACTTTCCGGTGCGCAGGTCGGTGAGGATTTCCACGCGTTCGATGGTCTCGACCTCGCTGTGGATGTAGCGCACCTTGAGCCCCAGGCCCGAAAGGTAGTCGGTGAGGTCCTCTGCCATCTTCTTGGTAAGGGTGAGGATGAGTGAGCGCTCGCCCTTGGCGATGCGCGCGCGTACCTCGGCGTAGATGTCTTCCATCTGCCCCTCGCTGGGGCGCACTTCAATTTCGGGGTCGAGGAGGCCCGTTGGCCGGATGAGCTGCTCGACGATGCGCGTCGAGTTTTCGGCCTCGACCGATCCTGGCGTGGCCGAGACATAGATGGTCTGGCCGGTGCGTTTGCCAAACTCTTCGTATTTGAGGGGGCGGTTGTCCAGGGCACAGGGGAGGCGGAAACCGTAGTCGACGAGGCTCTGCTTGCGCGAGCGGTCGCCGGCGTACATGGCCCCGATTTGCGAGACGGTAACGTGGCTCTCGTCGATGAAGGTGAGGAAGTCCTTGGGGAAGTAGTCGATGAGGGTGTCCGGGGCGGAACCCGGTTCACGGCCGGACATGGGGGCCGAGTAGTTCTCGATGCCGGGGCAGTAACCCATTTCGCCCAACATCTCGAGATCGTATTCGACGCGGGTCTTGAGGCGCTCGGCCTCCATGAGTTTCCCGGCGGATAGGAGTGTCTCGTAGCGCTCGTCGAGCTCGCTGCGAATACGAGAGAGGGCTCGTTCGACCATCTGCTGTGGCATGACGAACTGCTTGGCCGGGTAGATGAGGGCCCGGTCGAGTTCCTCGAGTATCTTCCCGCTTATGGGTTCAAAACGGCGGATGCGCTCGACGCGGTCCCAATCCAGCTCGATGCGGTAGGCCTCCTCCAGGTAGGCGGGCCAAATCTCGATGACATCCCCGCGGCGGCGGAAGCGGGCCCTCTCCAGAACCGGGTCGTTTCGTTCGTACTGGAGCTCGATGAAGCGCCGCATGAGGCTGTCTGCATCGACCTCCTCGCCCACGGCCGTGGTTGCCGTCATCTCGCGGTAGACCTCCGGGGTGGCCAGGCCATAGATACAGGAGACGGTCGAGATGATGATGACGTCCTTCCTCTCCATGAGGGAGCGGGTGGCAGAGAGCCTCATGCGCTCGATCTCGTCGTTTATCGATGCGTCTTTTTCGATATACAGGTCGCGCGAGGCGACGTAGGCCTCGGGCTGATAGTAGTCGTAGTAAGAGACGAAGTACTCGACGGCGTTGTGCGGGAAGAAGCCCTTGAACTCGCGGTAAAGCTGGGCCGCGAGGGTCTTGTTGTGGCTTATGATAAGGGTGGGCTTCTGGACGGCCTCGATGATCTTGGCCATCGTAAAGGTCTTGCCCGAACCGGTTACACCCTTGAGGGTCTGATACTTGTCGCCCGCGACAAGGCCCGCGGCGAGCTTTTCGATAGCCTGGCCCTGGTCCCCGGCCGGCTGGAAGGGTGAGACGACGTCAAAACTGCGCATATCATCAATATAATGCTACACAGGTGTTTCGTACAAGGGGGATGAAAAAAGGGCGACTCACACCATGGTGCGAGTCGCCCTTTGTCTATTACAGGATTACTCAGTAGGTGAGTTTTTCTTCGAAGAGAACAATTTTTTCATTGTTCTTCTTGCTGTCGATCAGGTACCAGGTTTCTGCCGTACGGTTGCCGAACTTGTCGTAGCTGGTCTCTGCGGTAAAGTTCACATCGAGGTTAATCGGTCCCATGCCGGTGTACCCTGTTTCTTTACCATTATACTTCATTGAAGTTTGACAAATCTTGCCGGCGATGACCTCCCACTCGTAGGTAAAGTTTGCATTGCTGCTACGGGTTACCATCATGGAAAGGCCGGTTTTATAGGCCTTGCTCGTTTTGGCGATACCGACGAGGCGGGCCTGGGGATCGTACTTGACGCTCTTGACAACGATATTGTCCCAGCCGAGGGTGAGTGTTTTTTCAAATGACCCGTCAGCCTTGATCTTGGTGGAGACAAACTCTCCGTCGGATGCGAAAGGCATGGGCAGAATGCTCAAGGACATATCCCATGAGTAGTTGGTGTAGACCGTAGTCATAAAGAGCATCTGTGTAATCTTCTGATAGAAGCGACGGTTTAATGATCGCTGTTTGACTTCGCCTTCATTCTTGGCCCCGAGGATTTCGTACTCGATTTCGAGGTAGGTATCGCCATTGACGGTGAGTTTCCAAGGGACAATCTTCCCGCCCATTGCCTTGTACTCGGTTTCCCAGACGATAAATTCCTTTTTGGCTTCATCCTTCGTATTCACATACTCTGTTTGCCGGACCTTGATGATCTTTCCATCGGCAGTGTAGAAGAACTCCTCGTCGTAGGTAGGACGAGTCTCGTCGAACACCTCGCGGCCATAGGATCGCTGCTCGACCATTTTGGGCGTGCCATCCATACGGCTGTCGACATAATCCGGCCCAACGTATCGTATGGATGTACAGGACGCCGCGAGTACCATCATGGCCACTGCGGCCATCACAATTCCTTTCTTCACGTTATACTCCTTTTTACCGGGAGAAAAGCCCGGCCTTTTTCATATTGAAGCTGAGTTCGGTTTCTTCGGTAAGGATATGCTCACGGTATTCTTCCCGAAATCCTTTGCGAACGAGCCGAATACGCAATTTACTGCCCCTTTCGGCCTCGTGCGTGAGGGGGCTTGTGCCCACAAGGACATTATTGATGTAGATTTCCGCCCCCTCGGGTGTGGTGACAATACTGAAGGGGAGTAATTTTGATGCCTCTTCTTCGAGGGTAAAAGACAGGCTGCGATCTTTTGCACTTATTGTTTTGACCTCACGAAGGCGGGTGTACCCATCTTGCTCAAGTACGAATTCGTATTCCCTGTTGTAGAGGGGGAGTTCGAGGGGAAGGACACCCTTGTAGACCCCGTTAACGAAGAGGTGGGCCTTTTCGGGGGTGGAGCTGATGGCGACTGTTTCTGCCTTGCCTTCGAGTGCGAGAATCTGAACGGCATTGTCTGCGGGGATGGCCAGGTTGAAGTTGGCTCCGAATATCTTGGCGGTTACGATACCGATGACCTTGCCATCGGCATTGAATACCGGTCCACCGGAGTTTCCCGGATCAATGGAAGCACTCAGGTCGATCATGCTGCCAATTCCGTCCATGTCCTGTATGGCCTGGACATAGCCGGGAGTCGTCTTGAAATTCAAGCCCAGCGGATAACCCATAACGAGGACTTCGCTCATAAGATCGGGCAGGGCTCCGGATGCCAATTGACAGGGGTTTTTGATACGAACCGTACTATCGAGAATGGCCACATCCAAATCGTCGTCGTAGTCGCGGATTTGCGCGATATATTCCTGCTTTGGTTCGTCGCTTTGCGGGAAGGTAATGACAATACGCCCTTCCTTGACGCGGAGGAGTGGGGTAATGACGTGGGCGTTTGTTACAATGGTACCTTTCGAGTCGATGACAAAACAAGACCCGGAGGACAGCTCTTCGTTGTCTGACTTGATGGATATGCGGCCTACGGCGTGGCTCTTGGTTTTGACAATTTGCTTCCAATCTGCGCCGTGGGCAGCAGTGGAACACAGGAAAATGAGGCTTGCACATATGGGTAAGATTGATCTTCTCATTCTTCACCTTTTGCTTTGGATAATGCCAAAAACCATCATTGCTTATGGTGTGGAATCTTCAGATACATATAACACGGAATTAGACAGAACAAGTTCTCACACATGACGGTCTCTGTCAAGTTTATTATCCCTGTTGCCGGGGGCTTCAATTATCAGTCTTTGCCCAGGGTTTCCATCCCGTAATCCTTGATCTTGTACTGCAGGGCCCGTCTCGAGAGCCCCAGGGCCTCGGCACTCTTGGTGCGATTGCCCTTGAAGCGGATGAGGGTCTCCCTCATGAGTTCTCGCTCGGCCTCCCGGACGGTAAGGGGCCCGCCACTGCCAGTGTTGAAAGCGCCCCCCGGTACCGCGAGATCGCCCTTGGCCTCTGTGGGGCTGCGCCTGGCGGGGGCGTGAGTATCAGCCATGTTTCCATTGCCCTGTCCCCCGAGCCCGCTGCCATCAATATTGTTGAAAGATTCGCCAGCTTGCAGCGGCAGCCCCAAATCGGCCCGCTCGATAATACCGTTCCGGCAGTAGATGCTCGCCCGCTCGAGGCTGTTCTCCAGTTCCCGCACATTGCCGGGGAAAGACCAGGCCTGGAGGGCCTTCATGGCGTCGGGTGCTATGCGCAATACGGGGCCCGCATCCGCTTGAGCGCCAGAGCGGCTGCCCGGCCGGCCATTTCGCATGGCGAGCTTTTCGAGGAGGGCCTCCGCCAGAAGGGGGATGTCCTCCCTGCGCTCGCGAAGGGGGGGGAGGGCGATGTGGATAACCTTGAGGCGGTAGTAGAGGTCTTCGCGAAAGCTGCCTGCCTGTATTGCCTCTTCCAGGTCGCGGTTTGTCGCCGCGAGTATGCGCGCTTCGACGGGAATGTCGCGCGTGCCGCCCACGCGCCGGATTGTGCGATCCTGCAGGGCGCGCAGGAGCTTGACCTGGAGGGCCGTCGGCATCTCGCCAATCTCGTCGAGGAAGAGGGTTCCCGATCCGGCGAGCTCGAAGAGCCCCGGCTTGCGCGCCTCCGCCCCGGTAAAGGCCCCCTTTTCGTGGCCGAAGAGCTCGCTCTCGACGAGGGTTTCGGGGAGGCTACCCAGGTTGACGGCGACAAAGGGCGATTCGCCGCGGCCGCTTGCGCGGTGTATCTCGCGGGCCACGACCTCCTTGCCCGTGCCGCTCTCGCCGGTTATGAGTATGGTCGCCGCGCTCGGTGCCGCCCGCTCGATGAGCCTGCGCAGCTCTTCAATGGCGGGGCTCTGGCCCACGAGCTCCTGTTCGCGCGCACGGGTCCTCTTGCGGGCGGCCGCGCTTCGCTCATCGTTCTCTTCACGCAGGGTCTTGCGCAGCAGGGCGATGAGCTCGCCTGAGTCGAAGGGCTTCTCGATAAAGTCGCGCGCACCGGCCTTGAGGGCGCGGACGGCGTCCGCGATCTCCCCGTGGGCCGATATCATGATGACCGGGAGTATCAGCCCCTCGCTTTCTATCCATTCGAGGAGGGCCTGTCCCCCCATTCCCGGCATGCGCAAATCGAGGAGGGCGAGATCCCAGGCCCCCTCTTCAAGGAGGGCCCGAGCCTCGAGCCCGTCGGCCGCGCCGCGCGCCTCGAATCCTTCCATTTCGAGGAGTTTGACGAGGGCCTCGCGTATGTTCCGTTCGTCATCGGCGACCAGTATCTTCATGGGGCACTCCTTGTGCGGTCGTTGCTGTCCAGGGGCAGGCTGAGCCGGGCGCGGCTTCCCCCGCCCTTGCGCCGTTCGAGGACGAGGTCGCCGCCTGCGTCGCGGGCAAAACGGCGGGCGAGGGCGAGGCCCAGGCCGAAGCCGCGGGTCTTGGTGGTAAAGAAGGGGATGAAGAGGCGTTCGGGGTCGAGCTCGTCCGGGATGCCGGCGCCGCGGTCTGCCACTTCAAGGATGGCGCGTGCGGCGTTCTGGTGCAGGCTCACTTGAATATCTTCGAACCTGGAGCCCGCCTCGAGGGCGTTTTGCAGGAGGTTTGTGACAATGGACCGCAGTTGCTCGGGGTTGGCGCGAACAGCAAGGGCGGCAGAAGTATCAGTTTCAATACTGATAGTCTGCTCCGCGTCCACGGTACGGCGGGCTTCCTCTGCCAATTGCTTGAGGTCAATACGCTCCTGCGGGCCGTCCCCCTTGCGCAGGAAGCTGCCGATGCGGTTTATAAGGTCGCGGATGCGGGTCAATTCACCGCGGATTTCGGAAAACTCGGGCTGCGCCCCGGGGCTTGGTCTGTCCCTTGCTGCGGGAAGCGCTGCATCATGCGCGCATTCGCGTTCGAGGAGGTCCAGCTGCAGGCCGATGGCGCTCAAGGGGTTCTTGATTTCGTGGGCGAGGGTTGCCGCCGCAGAGCCAAGGGCGACGAGCTCCTCCTGTTCGCGCAGGGTGTCGCGGTACTGGCGGTTGCGCAGTATGACGCGGCGAACGAAGAGGCTCCCGGCAAAGGCGGCGAGGAGCCAGAGGGCATAAATAACAAGGGCGAGGATTTGCCGCGTAAAGAGCCGTGCTTCGTGCAGTTCCCAGTAGAGGAACCAGACATCGCCCGGTCGCTCCTGCCTGCTCCCCATCATGCCCATGCGGGGAAAGGCCTGTGCGACGAGGAGGCGGCGCCGGGGCCAATCGAGGCGATAGAGGCGCTCCCGCTCCGGGCTTTGAACGCTCCTGCCCCGCCCGGGCCCCGAATCCTCCGGCGGGAGCGGCAGGGCCCCGTCGTCGGGAGAAAAGGGATTGTGCGCGGGGGCGGATCCCCAGGACAGGATGCGTCGACCGCCCTGCCCGTAGACCGCGACGGCGGCAATCCGCTCGCGCAGCTCTTCGTAGCGTTCGAGGGCTTCGACGTACTCTTCGCCCTCGACGAGGGGGTTGAAGCCCCAGGGCCCCGCCCGCGGCGGGCGGTCCGGCAGGCGCCGGCGTTCCTGCCGGGTCGCCTGCATGAGGAGGTTTATACTGCGCTCGGCACTGTTTCGCGCCATGAGCTCGTTGGTGAACAGGCGCGAACGCAGCTCGAAGAGTCCCAGGAGGCTCAGGGCCAGCGCGGCTCCTAGGGCGACAAAGAGGCTCGCCCGTTCGCTCAATCTATTGTGCGGCGAGCGCATCGGTGAGCTCCTGTGTGGTCTCGAAACCGACCAGAGCGCGCAGGCTGCTCATGGCGGTCTGCCGCTCGCGGCGCAGGGCGAGCTCGTCGTTCTGGGCGGCGGAGAGGGTTTGATCGGCCTCGGACAGGGTCTGCCAGTTGTCCATCCCCATGCTCCAGCGCTCGAAACTCAGGGCCCGGTTTTCCTCGGCCCAGGCGAGGGCGTCGGCGGTGGAGGCGCGCCGGGCTTCGAGCGAGACGATATTCGCAAGGGCGGCCCAAATGCTCTTTTCAAGGCCCGCAAGGGCCTCGCCCAGGGCGAGGGCCGCATTGTCGCGGGAGAGCCTGGTGTTCTCATGGGCCTTGAGGCGCGAATTCACGGGGAATATGGGCAGGCTCGCGCTTACAGAAAGGCTCGCCCGTTCCGCCAAGCTCTTCGCATCATTGGCCAGCGAGAAGCTCAGGGAGGCCTGGAGCGGCAGCCAGGACAGGAGGTCTTCCTGTATGACGTAGCCGGCCTCTTCCAGCGCGAGTGTGGCGGCGATGATGTCCGGTGAGCGCCCTGTCGCGACGGAAAGGAGGCGCCTTGCCAGATCTTCGAGGGCGTCCTGTTCCCTGCCGATGGCCGCACCGAGGGTCGAATCGGCTTCCTCCTCGTGAATGAGGTTTTCCGGCTGCATACCGACCAAAGCCTCGAGGCTCTTGCGGGCGCTCTCGAGGGCAAAGCGGGCCTCGAGCTCGTCGCTCTGGGCAGACGCCGCCTTGGACCGGGCTTGCAGGAGGGTGCTTCGCGGGGCGAGCCCCATGGCCTCCTTTTTCTCTGCCAGTTCAAGGGATTTTTGCGCCGTTTCCCGCTTGAGCTCCGCGACGGCCAGCGAGTCCTGGGCATTGAGAACCGCGAACCATGCCTTTTCGAGGGCTGCGAGGACCTCAAGGCGGGTCGCCGCGAGCCGGGTCGCAGCTTCCTTTGTGGCCAGGCTCGCCCCCTTGAGGGCGAACCATCGCGAGCCGGAGGAGACGATGGTCTGGCTCGCCGTTAGCGAGAGGCGCGGTTCTGCGGCCCCGGCGAGGAGTTCCTCGGCCGAGGTATTGAGCGAAACCCCCGCGGAGAGCTGCGGGAAAAAGGAGGAGAGGGCGATACCTTCGCGGTTTGCGGCCATGGCGAGGCTGTTTGCGGCCTGTTCGAGGCCGGCGCTCCGGGCAAGGGCCCGCGTGCGGGCCTGTTCAAGGCTGATACTGCCGCCCCCGCTTTCTGCCCCCACATCCTGTGTGCCAGCGGGCGCTGTATCAGCGGGTGCTATTGTGGCAGAATCCGCATCTGGCGGCTCCGCGGCCCCGGCGGCAAGCGTCACGATGCACAGCAGTGCGGAGCCAACTATCAGCCTGTACCATATATTCTTTCTTCCGTTCATCATTTACTCCGTTCGCAGTGCGTCGATGGGGTTCATGCTGGCGGCCTTGCGGGCGGGCCAGTAGCCGAAAAAGACCCCCACGAGGCCGGCAAAGCCGGCGGCGAGGGCGATGAAGCTGCCTGCGATGACGGCGCGGACATCCCAGAGGCTGTTGAGGGCCCAGACAGCGCCGAGGGCGAAGAGTATGCCCACGAGGCCGCCCAAGAGCGAGAGGACGACGGCTTCGGTGAGGAATTGGGCGAGTATGTCGCTGCGGCGGGCCCCCACAGAGAGTCGTATTCCAATCTCGCGGGTGCGCTCGGTTACCGAGACGAGCATGATGTTCATGATGCCGATGCCGCCCACCAGGAGCGAGACCCCGGCGATGGCGGCTAGGAGGACCGTGAGGGTTTTCGCGGTCGAAGAGGCCACGCTGATAATCTCCTCCTGGTTGAAGAGCTGGAAGTCGAGGTCGTCGTCGGCCGAAAGGCGGTGGGTTTCGCGCAGGATGGCCTCCACTTCTGCCTGCGCCTCGTCCATGTAGTCCTCCGTGATGGCGCTCATTTCGATGGAGTCGATGGCGGTAGAGCGCGAGAGGCGGCCGCGGGCGGTTTCCAGGGGGACGAGAATGACGTTGTCCTGGTCGTCGCCCATGCCGGTTTTGCCCTTCGAGGCGAGGACCCCGATGATGGTTACCGGGGTGTTGCCCAAACGCAGTTTTTGGCCGACGGGGTCGATGTCCGCGAAGAGCTCATCCGCGATGGTGCTGCCGATGACAGCGAGTTTGCTGCGTGAGCGGTTGTCCGCTGCGTTGAACATCTCGCCGTCGGACAGGGACCAGTTTTTGATGGCGAGGTAGTCCTCCTCGCAGCCGTAGACGGTGGTCGACCAGTAGCCCGAGCCGCCGGATGCCATGACGCTTGCGCGCACGACACCGGAGACCGCCCCCACATAGGCCGATTCGCTGCGGATGGCGCTTACGTCGTCGACCGAAAGCCGGTTTGCGCTAAAACGGCCGCGCGGGGGGCGCACCTGCAGGAGGTTGGTCCCCATGGAGGATATGTTGTCGCGAATGTCTGCCTGCGAGCCTTCGCCCACGGCGACCATGATGATGACGGAGGACACGCCGATAATGACGCCCAGGGTGGTGAGGAGGCTTCGCATGCGGTTGCGCAGGATGCTGCGCAGCGAGAGTTTTACGAGGGTTGCGGCGTTCATGGGCGGGCCTCCGGGGCGATTGAAGCCGCACTGGTATTGTCGGCGTCTGTGGTACTGCCGGCGGCTGTGGAACTGCCGGCGAGGAAGCGGGCGTGTTCGGCCTTCCATCGTTCGAGGGCTGCCGCCGCGTCGTCGCGTTTTTCGACCGGGGCGTCCGAGAGGATGAGGCCGTCGCGCACACTTACCACGCGCTTTGCGAAGCGGGCGACCTCCGGCTCGTGGGTTACCATGACGATGGTGATGCCCTGCTCGTTGAGCGCCTGGAAGAGGGCCATGATCTCGAGGGTCATCCCCGAATCGAGGTTGCCGGTGGGTTCGTCCGCGAGGAGCAGGGGCGGATCGTTCACGAGGGCCCGGGCGATGGCGACCCGCTGCTGCTGACCGCCGGAAAGCTGGTTGGGTATGTGGTGAATACGTTCGGCGAGGCCCACCCGCTCAAGGGCCCGCACTGATCGCTCCCGAATGTCCGGTACCCGCTCGCTGCGCCGGTAGAGGAGGGGGAGTTCCACGTTTTCGAGGGCCGTGGTGCGGGAGAGGAGATTGAAACCCTGAAAGACAAAACCGATTTTCCGGTTGCGGATTTCGGCGAGGGCGTTGGGGCTCGCGGCGGCGCTGTCGATGCCGTCGAGGCGATAGCTGCCCGCCGTGGGGCTGTCCAGGCAACCCAAAATGTTCATGAGTGTCGACTTCCCCGAACCCGAGGCCCCCATGATGGCGACAAATTCGCCCTTTTCGACGGAGAGGTCCACCCCGTTGAGGGCCTTAACGATTACTTCGCCCAAGTCGTAGTGGCGCATGATGCCGTGCATATCGATTACGGGCATGTCCTACTCCTTGCTGATATTGGCGCGGGTGATGACCTTTTTGCCAAGGAGTGCTTCGGCGTCGACGATTTCCGTGTTGACCGCGTCGCTCGCACCGGTTTTTACCATGTGGAGGGCGAGGGTTCCGTCGTCCTCAAGGGTCCAGATGGCCCGGCGTCCGGCTGCAGCGCTTCCTGCGGTGCCAGCCGCTGTCGCGCTCCGGCTCCCGGAGCCCGATCCGCTGCCCTGCTGCCGGGTGCCCCCGGGGGGCTGCATCATCCTGGGCATGGGCACCCCGCCGCCCAAGAGACTCGAGCTTGAAGGGGCTGCCGTGCCGTTGGCCTCTTTGGCCTGTGCCGCGGCAAGCTGTGCTGCATCGTACTCGGCGATGGCCGTTTTGCGGGCCGCGGCGTCGAGCGCCTGTTCATCGAGTCGCGCGATAAAGAGCTCCCGGCGCGCGGCCGCGGCGAGTTCTTCTGGCGGTGAAAAGCGCAGGGCGGCGCTCGGGATTATGACGACGTCTTCCTTGCTTGTTACAATGAAGTCGGCGGTGGCCGTCATGCCCGGCAGGAGGCTCTCGTCCTTGTTGCTGGTCGAGACGATGACCGTATAGCTCACGACATTGTTGCTCGTCGTGGGCAGCTTGCGAATCTGCGCGACCTTCCCCTCGTACTGCCGCTCGCCCCAGGCCTCGACCGTGAAGCGTACGGCCATACCCTCGCGGATGCCGCTTATATCCAGCTCGTCCACCAGGACTTCGATCTCCATCGCCTCGAGGCTCTCTGCCAGGGTAAAGAGTTCGGTATTCGTGTTGCCGCTCCCCACAACCGTCTGTCCCGCTTGGACCGCGCGGTCGAGGACGATGCCGTCAACGGGCGAAAGGACCGTCGCGTATTCTTCTATATTGAGCCGCGCGGTCTCCTCGGCGGCCTCTGCCTGTATCAGGCTGGCCCTGCTCGAGAGCCAGGCGAGTTTGTAGCTGGCGAGCTCGGATTCGGATATGAGTTTTTGCTCGAAGAGTTTCTTGTTCTGGGTGTACTCAAGTTCGTTGAACTCGTGTTGGGCCCGCGCCTTTTCGAGGGCCGCGTTCGCCTCTTTGAGGGCGATGGCGAGCTTGTCGGTGTTGACGCGAGCAAGGAGCTGGCCCTTCTTGACGCTGTCGTTGAAGTCGACGGCCACCGTGTCGAGGGTCCCGGTAACCTGTGCGAGGACCGAAACGGTCCCGACGGCCTTCAAGGTGCCGGTGCTGGAGACCGTCTGTTCGATGGTCCCGCGCGCGATGGGGCTCGTCTTCCACTCGCTGCCTGTTGTCCCGGAACCGGCGGGGCTGCAGGCACTGGCGGCGAGAATGGCTGCAAGTATGGTAACGGGGAAAAAAACGGAGATACGGGGTGCTCTTGATGTCCCCTGCGTCGGAAAGCGGCGCCCTTTTCGTGCTGAATCGTTCATGAATCCTCCATGCGGCGCCCGGGCCGTAGCAAACCTTGTGCAATAAGCGTGCCAAGTTCTGGAGGCGGTCTGCCGCTATCAGTCTAGATCAATTCGGCAAAAATTGCACACCGCTGTCCGGCGAACTGCACACTTGTCGGGATTTGGCGCACATTTTGCACTGTTCGTTTTCATGGCAGCCCCTATACTGGTGCAAAGGGGAAGGAAATGAAGATACATATTCTGATAGTTGGCGCCGCGCTCTGTGTCGCTTTTGTCCTTATCGCCTGTACGGGGGCGGCAACACCGCATTCTGCCCCGAATGTGCCCGGCGGGAAGCCCCATGTGCTCTCTGTAACGGTGGATCTTTCGGCGCCCGCGCGGGCCATCAGCCCGTATATTTACGGGACCAACAGCGACTTGAGCGACCAAAACCGGGTAACGGCACGGCGCCTTGGCGGGAATCGGACGACGGCCCTCAACTGGGAGACCGGCGCCTCGAACGCCGGGGAAGACTGGAAGCACTCGAGCGACAGCTGGCTTGAGTCCTCTGTCGGTGTGCCGGCGGGGGAAGCCGGTTCGCGGGGTGCGGTCTACACGACCTTCCACGAGAAATCCCGCGCACTCGGGGCCCTTTCCCTCGTGGCAATCCCCATCGCCGGCTGGGTTGCGGCGGATACTGCCGGTTCGGTCTCTTCGAAGGAGGCCGCCCCGTCCAATCGCTGGCGCCCCATACTCCCCTCGCGCGGGACGCTCGACAATCCTTCCAGCTATTATCGCGGCGCACTGCTGGACTCAGGCTATACGCTGGATGAAGCGCGCACAAAGGCCGTGTATCAGGATGAGCTCGTCTCCTTCCTCGTGGAGCGCTTCGGCTCTGCGGCTTCGGGGCGGGGGGTGTCCGCGTATTCCTTCGACAACGAGCCTGGGCTCTGGCGCCATACCCACCCCCATGTTCACCCCAAGGCCGCAAGCGGCGAGGAGCTCGTGGCCCGCAGCCTGGAGACGGCCCGGGCGGTAAAGGATGTGGACCCCGATGCCCTCCTCTTCGGGCCTGAATCCTTCGGGTTTTCCGCCTACAACGACAACGCCGGTGACCCGGAGTGGCCCTTTTACCTCGATGACGCCCGCGACGAAGGCAAACCCCTGCGCTGGTTCCTCGACTGGTATCTCGATCAATTCGCCATGGCAGAGGAAGCCGAAGGCCGGCGCCTACTCGATGTCCTGTCGGTCCACTGGTACCCCGAGGCTCGCGGCGGGGGAGTGCGCATCACCACGGCCGATTCGACCAATGCGGCCACAAATCGGGCGCGGATACAGGCCCCGCGCGCCTTTTGGGACCCCATGTATCATGAGGACTCCTGGATAGGGCAGTCCTTTTCCTGGGCCCTGCCCATACTGCCCCTCTTGAATGAGTCCATCGACAACTGGTACCCGGGCACCAAACTCGCCATCACCGAGTACAACTTTGGCGGCGACACCCATATCTCCGGGGGGCTCGCCCAGGCCGATGCCTTTGGCGTCTTTGCCCAAAACGGGGTATTCCTGGCCACCTGGTGGCCCATTGGCGGCCGGGGGACCTATGTCTCCGCCGCCTGGCGCCTTTACCGCAACCTCGACGGGAAGGGGCTCTCCTTTGGCGACCAGCTCATACCCGTTGAGGGTTTCGATCCCGAGCGTGTGTCGATCTGGGTCTCGCGAACGGGCCCCGCTGCGGCGCCGGAGAGTTTCCATTTCATCGTTCTCAACAAGAGTGCGAAGGACGCCCTTGCTTCTAGCTTGAGCCTCGAGGCTATCGTTGGTGGCGGCTGGTCTGTCGCGGCGGCTCGCGGTTTCGACGAGAGCTCTGCCAAGATAGAAGACTGCAGCGAGGGCGTTTCCCTTGATGGAAGCCTGCTCTCGATAGAGCAGCCGCCCCTGTCTGCCTGGCACGTCGTCCTTGAGCCCGGCAAGCTGTAAACAGAAGCTTGCAGCTGGCGGCTAGTGGGTCGTGTCGAGCCCGGCCAGCAGTAACCGGAAGCTTGCAGCTGGCGGGCAGCGGTCTGTGTAGAAGCCTGCCAGCCCCAACCCCGCCAAAGCCCGGCCCGCCGCTCGCCCCCTTGCTCCTCCACGGTCCCGGGAGTATCTTGGTACCTGGAGGACAGCATGGGGAATCTCTTTGACTGGCTCGCCTGGCGTGGCGACATTACTCTTTCGCAACTTCCTTTCGGGGAGGTCGACAACCTCGCCCTGTCGGTCCTCGCCTACCTCCCCCTCGACGGCATTGTGCCCGGCCTCGACGAGAAGCGAGGGATTTGCCTGCGTGATGCCGCCGAAGCCTTCTTCAAAAACGCCAATTTGCAAGACAGCGTTCGCGACGAACAGGACAAGGACTTTTTGCGCGCCCTCGCCGCGAGTGAACGCTTTGGTCCCCTTGAACTCTTCGCAGCCTCCAGCCTCCTCGACAACGAAACCGAAACCCAGTTCGCGGCCCTTACCGTGGATACCGGCGACCGCCACCTCTTCGTCGCCTTTCGCGGCACCGACATGAGCCTTACCGGCTGGAAGGAAGACTTCAACATGTCCTTCATGGACACGGTTCCCGCTCAGCTGGAAGCCGTCAAATACCTCGATCGGGTCGCCAGATTGCGGCGGGGGCGATTGCGCGTCGGCGGGCACTCCAAGGGCGGGAACCTTGCCGCCTTCGCCGCCGCTTTTACCACCCCGCGCGTCCAGCGACGCATTGTCGCCGTCTGGAACAACGACGGCCCGGGGTTCAATGCGAACATCGTTGCAGAGCGGGGCTATGCCATCATCAAAGACCGCTTGTACTCATTTATCCCCCAGTCGTCGGTGGTCGGCATGCTCCTCGAACATGAGGAGGCGGTCACTGTCATTCGCAGCAGCCGCACCGGCATACTCCAGCACGACCCCTATTCCTGGATTGTCGAGGGGGGGCATTTTGCCCGCGCGGAGGAACTGGACTCTTCGAGCCTCTTTATCGACCGCACACTCAAGGACTGGCTCGCCTCCATGCCGGCGGAAAAACGCGGCGCGGTAATCGAAGCCCTCTACGAGATCATCCTCTCGACAGAATCCCGTACCGTCTTAGAGCTCGCCAGCAATTGGGTTCGCAATGCCGGCACCATTATCCATCGCTTCAACACCATCGATAGCGAGACCCGCACCATGATACTCGAAGCGGCCGGCCTTCTCTTCAAAGCCGCCCGCAAAAACATGCCCCTGGCCTTCAAGGATCGCAATTCACCGGAATAAAAAAAAGGCCCCGCAGCGTACTGCGGGGCCCGGCTCATCAGGAAAAAATCTTCTTCTTGATACCCTGTAATCGCCTATTTTTCGGCGACGAGGAAGGTCTTTGCGTCCAGCTTGAGGTCTCCGAAGGATGAAGGATGGAAGTCCTTGCGGTCCTTGGCGACGTTGAACTGGATGTAATCGGCCTTGGGGTCGAGGACGACGATTACGTCGATCTCGTCCTGGATGGCCTTGAGTACGGCCGGAAGGCTCTTCTTGTCGTAGACGGCTTCCGGGGCGCTGACGGTGCAAGAGAACCAGACTTCGATTCCCGCCTTTTCGGCAAAGGCCTTGATTTCCTGCATGGTTGCGCTGTCTGTCTTGGCAAAGTCGTAGCCGTCGACGATGAGGGCCTGTGCCCCGAAACCGCCATCGACAATAAGGGCATTCAAGCTCTTGATGATCTGCCCGGCAGAAAGTGAATCCTGGTTGAAGTTCATGATGACACGGTTCTTGACCGCATCGGACTTGACCTCATCAGCTTTCTCCAGGTTTTTTTTGCGGGAAATCTCTTCAAAGATGTCCTCGTACCAAGAGATGACGTGGTTTGCTTCCTGGGTGAAGGACACGTGAATGACCTTCTGGCCCTGCATGAGCTTGTCGAGGGCGATCTGAACGAGGACCGCTGTCTTACCGATGCCCTTTTTGGAGGACACAACGCCGATTTCGCCGGCCTTGAGGCCGCCGCGCATCGACTTTTCGAGTATGCGTATGGGACTGCGCTGAACGAGTTCCTGTTTGACCATGGGTGCCTCCTTATTTAGCCTGTTGTTCCTTGCGGCGCTTCTCTTCATAGTCCTTCTGGAGCTGATCGGAAACGCTCGACGGGACCTTGCCGTACTTGAGGAACTCCATGGTGAACTCGGCCTTGCCCTGGGTAAGAGAGCGCAGGACGGTCGAGTACCCGAACATTTCGCTCAAGGGGACCTCTGCCTCGACAGCAGAGAATGCACCGTCTTCCGTCGACGAGGTAATGATACCACGGCGCTGGTTGATGGAGGCAAAAATATTGCCGGAAAATTCGGAGGGGCCCTCGACGACGACCTTCATGATCGGCTCGAGAATACAGGGCTTCGCCTTGCCATAGGCCTCGCGGAAGGCGCCGAGCGCAGCGAGCTGGAAGGCGACGTCCGAGGAGTCGACCGCGTGGCTCGCACCGTCGTTGATGACACAGCGAACATTGACGATGGGGAAGTGGATGAGACTGCCCTTCTTCATCGCCTCTTTGAAGCCCTTGTCACAGCTGGGGATGTACTCGTTGGGGATGGCGCCGCCCTTGATGGCGTCGACAAACTCGTAATCCTTCTCTTCGATCGGCTCGATGTAGCCGGCAACACGGCCGTACTGGCCCGAACCACCGGTCTGCTTCTTGTGGGTGTAGTTGAATTCGGCGCGCTGGCCAATGGCCTCGCGGTAGGCGACCTGCGGCTTGCCGGTCTCGACCTCGCACTTGTACTCGCGCTTCATGCGCTCGACGTAGACTTCGAGGTGGAGCTCGCCCATGCCCTTGATGATGGTCTCGTTGGACTCGGGGTCAACAAAGGTCTGGAAGGTCGGGTCCTCTTTGGTAAAGCGGTTGAGGGCCTTTGACATCTGGTCGGCTGCCTTCTTGTCCTTGGGATTGATGGACAGGGAGATAACCGGCTCGGGGACGAACATACTCGTCATGGCGTAGTTGACCTGGGGCGAACAGAAGGTATCGCCGGAGGCGCACTCGATCCCGAAGAGGGCGACAATGTCACCGGCGGCGCCCTCGCTGATGTCCTCCATTTCCTTGGAGTTCATGCGCACGAGACGGCCAACCTTGAACTTCTTGCGGGCGCGGGTGTTGTAGAGTTCTTCACCCTTTTTGAGGGTACCCTGGTAGATGCGCACGTAAGTGAGCTGGCCGTACTGACCGTCCTCGAGCTTGAAGCCCAGGGCGACGGTGGGAAGGTCGGGATCGGACTTGAGGGGGACCTCTTCTTCGTTCTTGTCGAGGTCGAGGGCGACGTTGTTGATCTCGGTGGGATCGGGCAGGTAGCGCTGAACCGCATCGAGGAGGACCTGGATACCCTTGTTCTTGTGGGCGGAACCCATCATGACCGGGACGAGCTGCTCGGAGAGGGTGCCCTTGCGGATTGCCTCGTGCAGGAGGTCTTCGGGGATGTCTTCGCCGCCCAGATAGAGCTCTGCGAGGTCGTCGTCGAAGAGGGTAGCCGCGTCAATGAGTTCTTCGCGGTATTTCTCGGCATCGGCCTTGAGGTGTGCAGGGATATCGGTATAGCGGAGCTCGGTGCCCTGATCGCCGTCAAAGTAGACGGCCTTCATGGTAACGAGGTCAACGACGCCCTCGAGCTTGTCCTCGAGACCGATCGGGATTTCGAGCATGACGGCGTTGAGGCCGAGCTTTTCGCGAAGCTGCATGCGCACCTTGAAGGGGTTTGCCCCGGTGCGGTCGCACTTGTTGATGAAGGCGATACGCGGAACGTGGTAGCGCTTGAGCTGGCGGTCGACCGTGATCGACTGGGACTGAACCCCACCGACGGCGCAGAGGACGAGGATGGCCCCGTCGAGAACGCGCAGTGAGCGCTCGACTTCGACTGTAAAGTCGACGTGGCCGGGGGTATCGATCAGGTTGATCGTGATGTCCTTCCAGGTAACCTGGGTGGCTGCCGACTGGATGGTGATGCCGCGCTCGCGCTCGAGCTCCATGTTGTCCATGACCGCGCCGACGCCGTCCTTGCCGCGGACTTCGTGGATTGCGTGAATCTTGTTGCAGTAAAACAGGATGCGCTCGGACAGGGTGGTTTTACCCGAGTCGATGTGCGCGCTGATCCCGATGTTACGCATCTTGCTGATATCGATGCCCATCTTTTCTTGTACCTCTCGCAGGAAATTTGGGTTCGCCATGGTGGTTCCGGCCAGTTCATCCGCGCGCAGGGGCGCGCTGAACGGCCCCCCCGCAGGCCCCGAAAGTGCGGGATGCGGTATGACAACAGTGGCTTTTCGTCCGGTAGACTCCCAGTTGGTGCACTATATTTGAAAGGAGCGCAAGTTTCAAGTCCCGTCAAGGCCTCCCTCCCGGGGCCCTGTGCATTGCTCTAATGGAAGATTCCCGAAAAATGTGCGCGAATATCCAGTGTCACTCCGCTTTGTGAGAGCGAGAGCGTCGAGTTGAGGCCCGCATTCCTGCCGCGGATACCGGCGCCCACTCGCCCGGAGAATTCCATGCCCGATGAGGTATCGAAATCGAGACGTGTCATTCCATCAAGGCTGATAGTTGCCGCCGCGCCCCCATTTCGTGTCGGCCCCACCCCAAAGCGGTATCCGGCCCCCAGCGTAATGCGCCCTGCCCCGAAATTTCTGCCAGCCCAATCGGCTCGTACAGCGAGCTGTCCCGACAGTCCTCCCGCCCGGAGCGAGGCCTTCGCCTCGCTCCGGGCCGCCGCTGCAAGCCCGTCGTCGAGGACTTGTTCGTGCGAGAACAGCAGGGATTCCAGCCCGATAGTACTGGTTCCTGTCCGTTCCCAGCGACCCCGGCCAAAGAGCGTAAATACATTACCCCGTGCGGCTTCGACTTGAGCGCGTATATGAGCCTTCTGGCCCCGCCATACGGCACTTTGACCGGCGATTTCGACGCGCCAGGCGAGTTCATGTCTTGTCCCCCCCGTGTCCAGCCACCCCTCGCTGGTGACATCGGCTCCAAGGCCGAAAATTCCCTTTGATCCGGCAAGACGTACGAGCCCTTGAAAGTACTGTTCGCTAGATATCCAGGGGCCATGTGTGCAGGCCATGCCAATGCGACCGGAGAGCAGTGAACCAAAGAGGCTCGTCGATATCCCGTCTGTGACAATAGTCCCGGAAGCTCGTGTTCCTGCCTGTCCGGCAAACCAGGGGGCAGGCTCTCCTGCCTCCTCCTGGCGTATGCATCGTATGCCTTCCACTGTGAGCGTACCGACACTGCGCTGTGCGACAATGCGTGCGCCCAGGGCAAGGCGCTCTTCGTCGAGGAATGCTTCACTGTAAAAGGCGAGTGGCTCCGCCGATTTTCCGGGTGGGCCCAGGGCTCCCATTCCAAGGGCTATGGCGGGGAGGCGGCTGGGGGGCGCCCCGTAGTCGAGGCTGTATGTGCCTGCCCGCGGCCGATCCAGGAGGGCCAGGCTGCGGTCCATGGGCCGGTCGAGGCGCTTGAGAAGGCCGCTGGACGTGATGGGCCCGACGATGCAAAAGCCCCCGGTGGCAGACTGCGAGAGTGAAATACCGGGGAGATACTCGTGGGTCCCGGTTTGCCGTTCTCCCAATGGAAATCGCTCCCGCTCGAGAATGAGGAGCTCTGCGTGGAAGGCTTCGGGGGAGGTCCGGGCCAAAGGGAGGCTGCTTTCGAGGATGAGGCGGGAGGACAGGCTGTCCAGGTCGTCGAGACTCGTGGAGAGCCGCCAGTGGAGGGGCGCTTCCGGCGCGCTGTCTGAATTCTGCGCAATGAGCGGCGGCGATAAGGGGCCGGTCGTGGAGAGCGTCAGTATCAGCATGAAAAAACGGATGGGTCCAAGGGATCGTGCCATATAGAAGGTACGGGGTTTGGGGCCGTTTTTTGTCATATTCCGCAGAATTTCGATTCTTTTTTGAACGGGCTTCTTCTGCCTTCTTTCATGCAAGCGCTATTGAAGCTTTGGGGTCGCAGTGCTATTCTTTGTTCCGGACGGGGAACCCGCATGACGGGTCGCCGATCCCGATTCTTCCTCAACTCTTGCGCTAAACAGGTTGTTGCGGGAACTCTCCCAGGAGGCACTTATGGCATTCTCTCTGAACACGTATCCGGTCGTGTACCGGTCCAAGTATGCATCGTCCCGATGGACCGCCGAGTGGATCGTAAAAGAGCACAAGAGCCCTGCCGAAGAAGCGGCCCTGCCGGAGGCCGAACGGGAGGCCCTGCGCAACCGCCGTAACTGTTTCGACGACATGCCCCTGGTCAATTACACGACCCAATACGGCCTTGGCTGTTTTGAGGGCATCAAGGCGATGCCCCAGAAGGACGGCGGGCTTGCAATTTTCCGCCCCGATCAAAATGCAGCGCGTTTCCGCCGTTCGATGGAAGGCCTTCTCATGCCCGGTTTTCCGGAGGACGAGTTCGTCGCTACCGTTGTGAAGCTCGTCGCGGACAATGCCGCCATGGGTTTCCGCGTCAAGTACGACGCCGCCTGGGAGAAGGATTCCTTCATGAATGCCGACTCCCTCTACCTGCGCCCCTTTTCCTATTCCGAGGGTGCCATCGGGGTGTCTCCTTCCAAGAGCCCCTGGGTCGTCATGGTGGCCTCTCCGGTGAGTTCCTACTTCTCCGGCGGGCGTTCGGCGGCGGTGACCACCGAGCGCATCCGCGCGACGCCCAAGGGAACCGGCTGGATCAAGGCCGCCTCCAACTACGTCATTTCGACCCTGGCCAAACACGAGGCTATCGAGGCGGGCTTCATGGAGTGCATCTTCCTCGATGCCCGCGAGCAGCGTTATCTGGAAGAAGGCTCCTCCTGCAATATCTTCGTGCACCTCAAGTCCGGCGAGCTCGTCACCCCGGAGCTGGGTGATACCATTTTGCCGGGCATTACCCGCGCGAGCATCATCGAGCTCGCCCGCGATATGGGTGTGAGGGTGAGTGAGCGCAAAATATCGATAGAAGAGGCCATGGACGACGGGGCGGAGTGCTTTGTCGCCGGAACGGCTGCCGGGGTTACCCCCCTCGAGTCGATTACCCACCAGGGGAAGACGGCTGTCTTCAATGGCGGAAAGGTTGGCGAGCTCTCCGCATCCCTGCGCGACACCCTCAAGGGTATCCAGTACGGGACGGTGGCTGATACCAAGGGCTGGATGCTTCGCGTCCTGTAAGGTCTGTTCCTTTTTACCGGCTCCGGTATGGGGCCGGTGTTTTTTTGCCCTGTCCGGTATAATCGGTGTATACTCGCGGTATGGCCACCGAATCGCTGCGCAGGGAAGCGCGCCAACGGGAAATCAATTTTTTCGGTACCGAGTTCCTCTTTGTGCGCAGCTATCACAGCGCAAATACCCGCCATCCCTTTGTCGTGGATCTTCACCTCCACGAGTGGCATGAATTTGTCTGGGCCATCCCGCTTCCGGCGCCGGCGGGGACGCCCCCCAGCGAGTGTACGATAGAGGGCCAGGTTTATCCGTTTCCAACGCCCAGTCTCTTCTATACGCCCCCTTTTCGGGCGCATCATTTTTCGGTAACCGGGCCCCTGCGCAACTGGATTGTGGGTATCGACCCCGTGCAGGCGAGCCGCATGTTTGCGCACTCGCCCCTGGGCTATGAGCTCGAGCGACTCTTCGATTCCTGGAAGGCGATGCCGGCCCGGGTGAGCCCGGATGCCCCGGGGGCCGATGCCCTTACCCGCTGTCTTTCCGCCCTCGCAGATGCTGCCCTCACCCCCGGGGGCCGGGCGGGGGCAGCCCCGTCAGTCCTCGAAGCCCTCCACTTCCTCGTTTCGTTTGACCGGCTTATCCGGCCGTGGTTTTGCGAAGAAACGCCGGAGGCTGCCGGATTTGCCGGGACAAGGTTATCGACAGTAGGGGCGGGCAGCGAGCGCATGGTGCGCGATGCCATGGCCTGGCTCGAGCTGCACTTTATGGATCAGGTGTCGGTTGACGATTGCGCGCGGGCTATCGGGGTGTCGCGTTCGAGCCTTTCACACAGTTTTCGCACCGTTACCGGGCAGAGTATTCCGCGCGCCCTCAACGATATTCGTCTGCGCCACGCCCGGGCCCTCCTCGTGACGACCGACCTCGAGATTATCGACGTGGCCATGGAGTGCGGTTTCAACGATCAGGCGTGGTTTTCACGGCAGTTCAAGTCGCTCACCGGGCTCTCGCCCTCGCACTGGCGGGTGCGCGCGCGGGAGGACCAGGCCCGGGAAGTCCGGGCCCGGGACGATGTCAGTCGCATTTAGCAGAATGCGCCTGCAAGGCAGGAGTCGTCTGCAAGGCAGGAGTCGTCTGCAAGACAGGAGTCGTCTGCAAGGCAGGAGTCGTCTGCAAGACAGGAGTCGCCTGCAAGGCAGGAGTCGTCTGCAGGGCAGGAGCGCCTGCCCGATTATCCGCTTTTGCTGCACGGTTCTCACCGGCCAGGCTCCGGCACGCCGGTATACTGGAGCCCATGAACAGCTTTTCCCCCCGTTTCCGCCCCTCTTGCGGGCTCCATGTCGCCGGGGCGGCGCTCGCCGCCGCCATCACCTTGTTTGTCGCCAGCTGTGCCGGCGCCCCCGTGGCCCCGGACAGCACAGAGGAGAGTACCGAAATGACCCCGATACCCGCCGTAGAGAAGAGCCCGGTATCCGGCCTCCCCGTACCGGCAGCCCTGCTCGCCAATCCGCTGCTTCCCGCCGGGGAAGACCTCGCCGTCCTCGATTGGGCCGGCTTCGAGGCCTCCGCCACCTACAGCTACGACGATGGCCAACCCAGCCACATTGCACACTGGGAAGCCTTGAAAGAGACCGGGGTCCCCATGACCTGGTACCTCATGACCAATTCGAACTGGCCGGCGGGCTACGACGCCACCTGGAAGGACGCCCTCGCCAATGGCCACGAGTTGGGAAATCACACCCATACGCACAACAATCTGGTCAAATATGCAGATAGCGCGGCAATTGTTGCCGACCTTGATAGCTGCGAAACCTACCTGCGCGATCGACTGGGACAGGAGGGCACCCCGTCCTTTGCCTATCCCTTTGGCGAGACCGGCTGGAAGGAGCACTTCGACAAAAATGCCGATGGCAGTGCCCGCGACGCCTCCCGCTTCCTCTTTGCGCGCACCGTCCAGAACGGGCGCATAGGCCCCCGTGCGACAATCGACCCCCTGTTCCTGCCCATTTTCGGGGTTACCGGCTCCCATCGCGAAGCGGACTTCATCCGCGAGCTCGATGCGGCCCTCGCGGCGAAGTCCTGGACCATTTTCATGTACCACTCCATCCTTCCCGGCGACAACTGGTATGCCGGCGTCCCCCTCGAAGATGTGCTCGGGAGCCTCGATCATGCCCGCCGCGGCCAGAAGATGTGGCTCGACACGGTCCTGTCCATCGCTTCGTACTGGTATGCTGCCCGCCTTTTCCGTTCCTTGGAACCCGTGGACAATGCCGATGGTCAGTCATGGACCTGGCCCCTGCCCGCCGCCTTCCCCGGAGGCCGCTACCTGCGCGTCAGCATCCCGCAGGGGAGCCTCTGGCAGGGCGGGCGCGAGCTTGCCAAACATGAGGCCGGCTTCTACGAGATCGCCCTCGATGAGGGTACGCTCCTCTGGAAAAAGAACTGATCGGCGAGCCCGTTTCAAGAATCACCTGTTTTTGATACGGGCTCCGCATTCTTTCGAATCGCTTTGAATTGACAGGCTGCATGGGATGGATACACTCTGGGTATGGCCTTCTTACGGAACATATCCATTCGCAGCGCCCTTGTCCTCGTCATGGCCCTGTCCATTCTGCCGGCGCTCGGAATCATCCTGTATTCCGGCCTGGAACTGGGTCGGGCCCTCGAGGATCGCGAACACGCAGAGGTCCTGCGTCAAACCCGGGCATTTGCGGAAATCCAGGGGAACATCACCGTTGCCACGCGGGGCCTCCTCTCGTCCATCGGTCGGCTCAACGAGTTCATGACCCAGGATGTGACGGGCATGAAGCGCATTCTGCACGAGATCCACATACAGAACCCCCAGTACGTCAACTTCAGCTTTGTCGACCGCGATCGTATTGTCACTGCCTCATCCCTTCTGGACGAGGGGGAGCCCCTGCGCGACCGTTTTCACATAGAAGAGGCCTTTTTCCACCGCAGTTTTCGTATTGGCAAGTACACGGTTGCCAAAGTCGACAATATACCCTCGCTTCCCTTCGCCATGCCGGTCTTTGACGGCGAAGGTTCTGTCGTTGGCGTGCTTTCCGCCATCTTTCGTCTGGACTACTACACCAAGCTCTACCGCCAGTTTTCCCTGCCGGCAGACAGCTACCTCTCTCTCGTGGATCGTGAGGGCACCCGCATTTTTATCTACCCGTCTTTTCCGGATCTACCCGCGGGAGAGCAGATTCGCGACGACCTCTTTGTGCGCATGGGAGGAGAGCGTTCCGAAGGCCTTTTTTCAGAGACCTTCGGGGACGGTATCGCGCGCCACGTCGCCTGGAATGCCCTGTACAGCGTGGGCGAGGCCGATCCGTATATCTACCTTGTGTATGCATCCCCCCTGGCCGCCGGCCGCAAGCTCGTACGGTCTGTCCTCGTACGCAATACAGTCCTCATGCTGATAGCTGCCGCCGCGAGCCTCCTGCTCGCTTTCATGCTCTCCGGCATCGCATTCGGCGCCCGCTTGAAGCGTATTGTCGTGGCCGCCGACCGCATCCGCGCAGGCGACCTCTCTGCCCGTGTTCCCGGCGATGACCGCTCCCCGGACTTGGGGCGCATTTCCCGCTCCCTCAATCTCATGGCAGAGACCGTCGAATCGCGCCACCTCGACCTCGAGGACAATGCGGAACGCATGGGGGTTCTCGCCGCCCAGAAGGAGATGCTCCTGCGGGAGCTCAATCACCGCGTAAAGAACAATTTGCAGCTCATACTCAGCCTCGTGAGCATTACCCCGGAGACCTCCCCCGCAGAGCGCCCCCTGCGCGAATCCCTCGAAAACCGGATATCGGCCATAGCCCTCCTTCACGAGATGCTCCACGAGAGTGATTCACCGGGATCGGTCGATCTCCTCGAGTACCTTCGGCGCATCAGTTCTCTCGTTTTGGGCGACGCCATACAGAGTGGCGAGGTCGACTGTGATGTCGAGGGCCCGCCGCTTGAGGTCTCGCTCGACATAGCGGTGCCCTTCGGCCTCATCGTCAACGAGATACTCACCAACTCCCTCAAGTACGGCAAACCGGTTGATGGGTCTCTCGCCCGCATCAGCGTTACACTTGGCCGTGAAGAGCCCGCGCGTCTGGTTGTCGCCATTCACGACAACGGTCCCGGGGTGGGGGATGCCTCCCTGCGCCCCGACGGCTCCGCCGGCGGTATCGGCCTGAGCCTTGTCGACATACTCATGCAGCAATTGCGGGGTTCCTGGACCCTGGAGCCGAATGGCGGGGCCTGCTTCCGCCTGGAAGTCCCTTTGCCCGAAGGGGATTGAACGTAGCGGGCTGATTCGGTGCGGGCCCTCGACACAGAGCGTGCCTGGCTTCTATACTCGCCCCATGGACGTTACCAGCCAGGTGCTTATCCTCTTTTTGCTCATCGTCGTCGGCTACGCGGCCCGCAAACTCAAGGCCATGGACGACGCGGCTGTGGGGCATTTTTCAGCCTTTATTCTCAATATCAGCCTGCCGGCCCTTATCTTGAACTCCCTGCAAAAGGACTTCTCCCCGGAGCTCCTCGCCTCTTCGGGCAAGATGCTGCTCCTGTCCTTTGTCATCTACGGGGCCGCCTTCGCCCTTGCCGCCCTCTGGACCCTCGTTTTGCGCCCGCCGGAAAAGGAGAAGGCCGTTCATCAGTATTCCCTCATCTTCTCGAACGTGGGATTCATGGGCTTTCCGGTTATCGAAGCGGCCATGGGGCGTGACGCCCTCTTCCAGCTCTCCATCTTCAACATACCCTTCAACCTGTTGGCTTTTTCGGTGGGGGCCTGGCTCCTCGCGCGCAACAGCTCGCGGCCCCTGCGCTTGAGCTGGCGCACCTTCGTAAACCCCAGCGTCATCGCTACCCTTGTGGGCTTCCTCGCATTCCTCTTTTCGATTCGCTACCCGGCCTTCATCGCGAAGACCCTCAAGATGACTGGCGATATCACCTCGCCTTTGTCGATGGTCGTTATCGGGGCCGTCCTCGCCCGCAGCCCCCTCTCGCAGGTATTCGGGCGCTGGCGGGTCTACGTTTCGGTGGTGGCGCGCCTCTTTCTCGTGCCTGCCCTCATCTGGCTGGGCTTGAGAGCCCTGGGCTTCCGGGGCCTGGAACTCGCGCTCCCCGTCCTTGTCTTCGCCATGCCCACCGCCGCCAATACCACCATACTCGCCACGGTCTACGAGGCCGATGCGGGGACCGCCGGTGCCCTCGTCTTCTTGAGCACCCTCGCCAGCGTCGTTTCGATTCCCCTCATCGCCAGCTACCTCATGGCCTCCTGAACAGGCGGTAATCGAGGGAGAAGGCCTTTACCCGCAGGGCCATGACCCATTCGCTCACGCCCAGGGCGCGGGCGGCCTTGGCCATGTGGCCGCGGGCATCCTTGAGGGCCTCGACAATGAGCTCCCGCTCGACGCGGGCCAGCTGCTCGTCGAGCTGTCCCGCGAGGCGGGTCCCGGAGCTCTCGGCGCTCTGGAGGCTGGGCGGGAGCTGCCATGCGTGGATGACCTCGTCGTTCGACAGGATGACGGCCCGCTCCACGACGTTTTCGAGCTCCCGCACATTGCCCGGCCAGTGGTACGAACAGAGGAGGTCGATGGCCTCACAAAATAAGTAGGGCGAGTAATTTAGGCCCAACAGCCACTCGATCCTGCCGGTCCTGACGCTCGCCGCGAAGCGGGCATATGGCACGAACCATTTCTGTTCATAGGTGAAGATCAAGTTATAGTAGTAGTAATCTTCGATAGAATCCTCGTACCCAGCTACGGTCTGGATCCCATCCCATCCCTGCCAATTCACATACTGGTAAAAGAAGCCCGCGCCGGGTTTTATTTCTAACGGGCCGAGGCAAATCTTGTAAAGCAGTTCAAATCTCGCCTCGAAGCCAGAAATGAGGAAGGCTCGGCTTTCGGAATGTATTCTGGAGCTGATCCCGATATCCCAGTCGTCGTCGGTCTGTGTGCCTTCGTCCAGCGGGAAATCCGCCTTTAGCCGTAACGAGGTCTCGAGGGGGCCCGGCCATGCGGCCTTAGCTTCCAGCCACATACCGATCGACTGTGGAAGTGGCCAGACCAGGAGGCTCATCACATCGGAATTGCTATCAGAGCGGTACACGATCTCGTGGTGTTCGCCGTGTGAAAAGGATGTCCCTATTTCTGTATCCAGGTGAAAAGTGCCGTTATCCGCGGCAAGTACGGGCTGAACGGAGGAGAACGAGAGTGCCGCTAAAAAAAAGACGGCGCGGGCCATTGCGATGAAGCAGTACTGTATATGCATGCGTTTGTCCTGTCGCGATTGCTTCACGCCGTGCTACCATGACTCGGCACAGATCAGTCCCTAATCAGGAAGATCCCTAGAATTATGGCCCGTCGATGACATTGTGCTGGTACCCTCAGGCCCCCAGCCGAATCGATACGCTTTGACAAACATCGAGAACCAACGCATTGTCTGTATCGCGCCGAGCGCGGCGACCATGGATCGGACCTCATTATTCCCAACGGAGTCGAAGACCCGATAGCTTTCACTATCTACTTCCCCGAGAACACGATTCTCATCGTCGAGCACTTGGAAGAGCTGGTCGTTCGACAGGAAGGCGCTCCAGCCGTCTCGGGTCTGCCCTTCAACCCTCAAGAGCTGCATGAGATCGATGAAGCTGCAACCAAAAAACCCACTCTTCTCGGTCATTTTATAGTCATGAGCGCAGAAAACCCGCACATGCTTCCCGTTCCACGTTCCCTCGGTCAGTATGAACGGGAGCCTCTGTTTCATACTTAAGTCCGACTTTAGTACGGGATTAAGGACGATGTCGGTTCCAAGCTGTTTTGCCACTAATTCCTGTTTGGCGTAATATGCAGAGTTTACCATGCCTTTCCCTGGCACTTTATACCGCATCTCGAAGCGTATTGCGGTCTCCCAGTCGTCGATCAACATCGATCCGCTCAGAAGCAAGAGGCGAGATTGTTTCATCAGGAGGTCCGTTATTATTTTATTCTTACCCAGAGAAACGGCCGCGGCAATTACGATTCCCGTGTCCCCTGCCTTCTTGATACTTGGCGTGGGCCGAAACAGATCAATTAAAGAGCCAGTTACATATTGTGTCGTGTCCACGAACGCGATCGGCCCCTCGGCTCGAACGATCGAATCCCCGACAGGGAAGGGCCGGCCGCCAGTGTACATCACTGAAGCGCTAACGCAGGAGGCGAGGCACAGTGAGGTAAGGGAAACTAAGTATATCCATCTCGAGATCATCGCATCTCCAGCTCGCCTCTAGAACGCATTCCAAGTATAGACTTTAGTAGGAACGCTGTAGATGGGAACCGTGAAGGAAGGCTCCCATCGATAGTTGATGATTGGGACTTTAACGCTTAAACCGGCTTTGGCTGTTAGGTCTATCTTCAACTGCGCCGTGCCCACGCCATGAATATCAGGGTACCATCTATTGGGGACATTCTTTGTTGAGAGGGTGAATTTTAGTTCCTCTCCGGCGGAAGCCTTAAGTCCAATCCAAAATACTTCATTGAAAAGTACCTTGGGTTCTATGAAGACGGTTGGAGTAATCGATATTGAGGCTGAGGCCGACTCAAGTCCAGTCGTGGACTTCACGATGACCCAATCACTCGGACCGACATAATATGCAGTATCGTTAAGAATACTGGCGTCAGAATATAAATCCCCATAAAATGCTGGACACCAGACCTTGAACCACAATACCTTAGACGAGATCCATTCTACGCCATAATTGGCGCCGGCGTGCACCTCAGCTCCATAGAGTCCACAGAAGGCGAAGCGAGTCTCCATAGACATTTGTAGTGAAGAGCTAAGAGAAACCGGGAACTCTACTCCACCGTCGATCGCGAAAGTTAACGATAGCACACCTATTTGGATCGGAGGTGAATTGAATAATCTCAAGCTTATCCTCGTAGGCGTTTCCTTGCCGCAGAGAGATCCGGAAGCAGTCGGTTTTGCTCCGACGCCAGCGTTTATTACTAAATTGGTATCTGCAAGCACATGTGCAGCGACAGCCGCACCACCCTCTATATTCCCCCATGAACATGAAAAGTAACCAAATAATCCGATATCAACTTTAATACCGTTACTATTTGGAGTGGTTACAGAATACGAAGAATCAATTTCGCCCAAGTCGATTTTTCCGTCCGCGCCGGTAGTGAATAGAGTCGGGAGGCTTGACGGAGGGACATTGTCGGGATTTGTATACTTAATGCCCAGCAACTTATCAGCTGTAGTGATTACGAATTGCTCCCATGGAGCGAACTGTACCTTTGATCCATTCCCACCGTCCCCTCCGGTATCGACTCCCGACGATTCCTCTGTCGAAGAGCTCGCATTGCCGGAGCTAAAAAAATTCTTGATAGTCGAGATAGTCTTCTTATCTGTCAGGTTGATTATTGGCCGATACTTAGCCCATTTTTTCTCAATCATATTTTTTTGCGCATCGTACTCGGATCGCGGTCAGGACTTCGCCGATCGAGTCTGGTGGGATCGGTCCATCCTGCACGCTGATAAAGGCCTGTACCATATCCCTCTTCCCCAGTAGCGCGTTCAAGTAATCTAGCGAGTCCTTCTCTCCTATTGCAGGATCGACGACTCCCCTCACCTGTTCCGGGATAGCGAGCAATAGGGCTCTCGCGGTAAAGTCACCCAGGAATTCCGAATCGACAAAGACGAAGCTCACCGCCGGAGCATATTCCATGGATACTGTATCTGTATCTGATAGTGCTCTGGGCGCCCCCCCCCCTCAGACGACCAAGATACTACCTTTTCGTATTTGCCGGTTTGGTTATCAAGGACATAATCTCCGTATACGACTCCCTTACTTATTGATCTTGCGCTCGTATTACCTTGGTATTTTGAAATGATCATTTTTCCATCATTGTTAATGCCCATTACTCCATTGGGATATCGCCCATTCGTGTATTGTTCGGGAATCAGTGCGAACATCGTCGTGTTTTGATCGTCTTTCGAACTAACGAATGACAAGAAACATGCAGATTCTAATCCTGGCCTGTGATTTATGTTTTTTATATACTCGAGGTCAGGAAGCGAATCTCCATCGAGGTCCACCTAGCGTCCAATGGGAATATCGCATACTCCACTAACAAAGGAACCTCCATCGATAGAGAATATCTTGTAGAATATATTAATAAAATCGGTATCAATAGATTCGATTTGAATTGTTCCGAATGTGGCCTTTTGGGGTTCATCTGTAAATACAGCCCGACTATCATCGACTAATTGGTGATTAACATGTCCTAATCGAATGCCAATCACCGCGCCCTTCATGAGTGACGAGTCAGCGGGGTCTGATGGGTCATAGTACACACTACCGCCCATGAAGGCCATTGCCCTTAGGTGCGACAGGTCGCTCAGATTCGATATGTCATTTAGGTCCCCGGGATTTGCAATATTTTCTGGAGACCAACTACAGGATATTAAGAATATCAAAACAATGAGAGCAAGAGAGAGAACTCTTTTCATGAATAAGACTCCGTTCTTTTAGGGCATCTTAGTATATGAAAATGACCATGTCAAATGTAAAAAGATTAATTTTTGAGCCTCTTTCAAAATAGCTAAATTTGCTTTCATTCTACTAAGGGGCGTGGTCTGTTTGGTAGCATTGAAGATACTTCAGTAGTTCATTCTTCCTTCGGTTCAGAAAGCCACTTGAGAAATTCAAACTTTCTAGGAAGTAGGGGCAGTCTGTACCAATTACAAGAATGAGGGCATTACTGCTGTCATAGAACGATAAAATTTGGTTGGCTACATTCAAAGAATCACTTTTTCAAATCAGCCTTTGGAATTGATGTAGTATTTCGATCGTGGAAAGCCTGTTTTTGAATGAGGCTCTATACATTGATAACCAAGGGTTTTTCAAACATATCGGGTCTCCACCTCGCAGGGCCGCTCCGGGTTTGAGGGCTCGTATCCCGCGCTGGCCGAAACCCGTGATAGACGGGGGGGTAGCGGAATAACAAAAGGCCCGCGCCTGAGCGCGGGCCTTTTTTATGGAGCGAGGGGGGGCCGCTACTGGAGAGCCTCAATCCAGGGCCTTCGGTGGGCGGTGTGGGCAGGGAAGCCATCCCCGCCGATACATTCGTGACCGAAGGGAACATGGAGCGGCGGGGGATGGCTTCCCTGCCCGTGCTGGTGAATTGCATGCCCCCCCACCAACAAGCTTCCGGTTACCAGCCTCGGGCTACCACTTTGCGCTCACGCGGTCGAGGGTCTTGCGGACGGCGCCGGGGCCCGCACAGAGCTCGGCGAAGAGGCCTTCGATCTTCTGGCCCAGGCCGGCGCGGTAGAGGTTGCAGGCGAAGAGGTCCGCGCGCGAGAGAATGGGTTCGAGGCGCTGGTGGACTTCGGCGGCGGGGGGCCGGCGGGTGAGGTCGAGATCGGCAAAGGCGGGGGTGAGCGCGGGGAGGAGCGGATCGGGCGAGAGCTCGAAGGGTCGCAGGGCGTCGTCCTTGGCGCAGAGGTAGCGCAGCCAGCAGGCGATGGCGAAGGGGATGCCTTCGAGGGCGTCGGTGGAGCGCGCGGGGTCGTCTGCCCAGGCGCGGATGGTCTGCCCGAAGCGGATGGGGACCTTTTGCGAGGTATCGCAGGCGATGCGCTGGGGGGTGTCGGGCATGAAGGGGTTGGGTAGGCGGCGTTCCACGACATCGTCGATGAAGGATTTCGGGTCGAGGATGCCGGGGTTGACGACGACGGGGAGGCCCTCGGTGTAGCCGATGCGCTTGACGAGTTTGACCAGGGCGCTGTCCTTCATTTCGCGGTGGATGGAGGTGTAGCCTAAAAGGCAGCCCGTGACGGCGAGGGCCGTGTGAAGGGGGTTCAAGCAGGTGGTGACCTTCATGCGCTCGACCTTGTCCACCGTTTCGCGGTCTGCAAAGAGGATGCCGGCCTTTTCCAGGGGCGGGCGGCCGTTGGGGAAGCGGTCTTCGATGACGAGGTACTGGGCTTCCTCGGCGTTGACGAAGGCGGCCGTCCAGGTCTGGCGGGCGGTGACGATGATCTCGGTATCCTCGAAACCGGCCTTTTTAAGCATTTCCTGGACGCTTGAGTCCGGGCGGGGGGTGATCTTGTCGATCATGCTCCAGGGGAAGGAGAGCTTTGCGGGGTCTTCGAGCCAAGCGATGAAGTCGGCGCCGACAAAGCCGTTTGCGTGCCAGGTGCGCGCGACTTCGAAGACGGCGGCCTTGAGCTTGTCGCCGTTGTGCGAGCAGTTGTCCATGCTCACGAGAGCGAGCGGACCGGCTTGGGCGACGAAGCGGGTAAAGAGGAGGGAGGCGATCGTACCCATCAGGCTGATAGTCTTCTCCGGGCCCCCTTCGATGTCGGCTTTGACGGCAGAAAGGAGTTCGCCCTTTGCGTCGCGCAGGGAGTAGCCCTTTTCGGTAATCGTGAAGCTGGCCATCTGGAGGCCGGGCGCGATGAAGATTTCTTTAAGGCGGCGGGTGTCGGGCCCCTGGAGGTCGGTGACGTCGGCGCTCTTGCCAAAGGCGAGGCTCTCTGTTACCGAGGCGACGAGCTTTTTGTCGATACTGCCGTCGGCCTTGAGGGTGACGAGGACGCTCAGGTTGTCAAAAGGGCGGTAGGCCCTTTCGATAATTTCGGCGTCAAAGCCCTCGGCGACGATGATGCCGGTATCTGCCAAACCCTTGTCGAGGAGCTCCTGGTGAACGGCGGCGGGGAAGGCGCGGAATATGTTGCCGGCCCCGAAGTGGATCCAGGTGGGGGCGCTGCGGGTACGGGCGCGGACGGCCTCGACGTCGAAGGCGGGGACAGAGAATCCCGCATCCTTCCAGTTCTGCGTCGAATCGGTGCCTTTGAGCAAGAGTTTCATCTGTTCCTCCGGTGGTGGATGTGACGGTCAAACGGGCGGCTTGACAGCCGGCAGCTTGACAGCCGGCGGCTCAGCTGCGCGGCCAGGTCTTGGCGCAGGCTTCCCAAAGCCCGTTCAGGTAGGCGATACCCAGGGCGCGGTCGTAGAGGCCGTAGCCGGGCATGGACTTTTCGTCCCAGATGGCCCGGCCGTGGTCGGGGCGGATAACCCCGTCAAAGCCCGAATCCCAGAATGCCTTGACGATGGCGAACATGTCCATCGAGCCGTCTGTCGAAAGGTGGGCCGCTTCCTCGAATATGCCGGGGGCATGGTGCTTGAGGTTGCGGATGTGGGCGAAGTGGATGCGGCCCTTCAAGGCGTGAATGACGTCGACAAGGTTATTGCCGGGGTTGGACCCGAGGGAGCCCGTGCACAGGGTAACGCCGTTCTGCTTCTTGTCCACGGCCTTCATCATCTTGAGGAGGTTCTCCTTGTTGGTGATGATGCGCGGGAGCCCGAAGACGGGCCAGGCGGGGTCGTCGGGGTGGATGGCCATCTTGATATCGTACTTTTCGCAGACGGGCATGATGGCCTTGAGGAAGTAGACGAGGTTGTCGAAGAGCTTTGCGTCGTCGACATCCTTGTAGCGGGTGAAGAGGTCCTTGATCTTGGAAAGGCGCTCGGGCTCCCAGCCGGGGAGCATGAAGCCGCCCGACTTCGACTCCATGTGCTCGAAGAGTTTTTCGGGGTCGATAAGGTCAACCTTTTCCTGGTCGTAGGCGAGGACGGTCGAGCCGTCGTCGCGTAGCTTGGCGAGCTCGGAGCGGGTCCAGTCGAAGACGGGCATGAAGTTGTAGCAGACGAGGTCGATGCCCTCTTTGCCCAGGACTTCGAGGGTCTTGATGTAGTGGTCGATCCACTTGTCCCGCTCGCCAGAGCCAATCTTGATGTCGTCGTGGATGTTGACGCTCTCGATGCCGCTTATCTCGAGTCCCACGCGGGCGGCATCGGCCTTGAGGGCTTTGACGCGCTCAGCTTCCCAGAGTTCGCCGGCCTGCTTGTCGTAGAGGGTGGTGATGACCCCCGTAACGCCGGGAATCTGGCGGATGTATTCGAGTTTGATTGTGTCGTGGCCCGTACCGAACCAGCGGAATGCCATCTTCATCGCTAATACCTCGTGTGGTGCTCTCGTTCGCCGGCTCTGCAAGGAGTCCCTGTGCCGACGTTATGAGTATTATAGAGAAATTTGTTGTTTTGTGCCAATAGGGAAGTGGAACAGTGTTTCATTTTACAGGCTGATAGTTTCCTCCGCGCCACGCCAGCGGGCGATCTTGGCGGCTGCGGCGCTACCGTCCGCGTAGCCGCTCTCCCAGAGGCCCTGCAGCTTGGCGGGGTCGCGTTCCATGCGCGCGAGTCCCGGCTGGGGTTTGGGCTGGATGACGTATGCGATCCCGTCGCGTTCGAGCGCGTCCAGGTGATCCAGGCATGCGTTGTAACGCTCGTTGCGGGTAAGGAGGGCCTCGACGAGGGCGGGGTGCTTGCGGTACCAAAGCCGGGCAAGGCCGGGGTGCTTTGTGGGCCCCTTGCGGTAGCCGGCGGGCTGGGTGCGTATGACGATGAGCTTTTTTGCCCCCTGTGCGAGGGCCCAGTCGACCGGGAGCGAATCGGAGAGGCCCCCGTCGAGGTACTGGTGCCCGTTGATTTCGACGGGCGGTGAGATAAAGGGGAGGGAGCAGGAGGCCTTTGCGACGGCCATGAGCTCCTCGTTGCTGGCGGCCGAAAGGTAGGCGGGCTCGCCGCTTTCGATGTCGGTGGCCACGGCGACCCAGCGGGTGGGGTTTTGCCAGAAGGCCGTGAAGTCGAAGGGTTCGAGTTCGAGGGGGAGGGTGCGAAAGATGAAGTCCCAGCCAAAGTACGAGCCTTCGGTAAAGAGGGGGCGAAGCCCCATATACTCGGGGCGCTGGATGTAGTCGACTACAACGCGCCGGGCCCGGTCCCGTTGGCGCGAGAGGAAGGACAGGCCGTGGCTGGCCCCGGCCGATACCCCCGCGACGAGGGGGAATTCGAGCCCTGCGTCCATGAATGCGTCGAGGACGCCGGTGGTGTAGACCCCGCGCATGCCGCCGCCTTCGAGGACGAGGGCGGCGGGAATGGTTTCGGGCAGGGATGAAGAAGCGGATACGGGGCCGGTATCGGGAACTTTTGTTGTTTTATCAGTATTCATGCCGGTATTGTAATGCCTTGTTGCCTTTGGGGCTATGCCTTTTTGCGCCTTGTGTTGCCGCCTTGTTGCGTGGCACACTGCCCCTCATGCTCTCGTATCAGCACGCCTACCACGCGGGTAACCACGCGGATATCCTCAAGCACCTCACGCTCTCCCTTGTTGCACGCTACTTTGCACTAAAGGACAAGCCGTTTACCTACCTCGATTCGCACGCGGGGGCAGGCCTCTACCGCATCGACAGCGAGGAATCCCGCACTACCGGCGAGGCCGCGGCGGGTATCCTGTCCCTTATGGACCGCAGCGACGCGCCCGAGCCGCTTGGGCCCTACCTTTCGCTCTGCCGCGCCCTGCGGGAACGGGGGCTCATGCCCGGTTCCGGCGAGGTCGTGCGCAGTTTTGCGCGGGATACGGACCGGCTCATGCTTATGGAGAAGCACCCGCAGGAGATTCGTGCCCTCGAGGCCAACATGGGCTGCCACCGGAATGTCGCCGTCCACTACCGCGACGGCTGGGATGCCCTTGTCTCCCTTACCCCGCCGGCCATACGGCGCGGCTTTTGCCTCGTGGACCCCAGCTACGAGGAAGTGGCCGAGTACCCCCGTGCCGCCGATACCCTCAATGTCGTCCGGCGCCGCTGGAATGTGGGCACCCTCTGCCTCTGGTACCCCCTCGTGGGCCGCCGCAGCAGCCATATCGCCGCCATGAAGACCGCTTTTGGTTTGGATGGCTTGTCTGGGGGCGATTTGGAAACCGGAACCTTGGTGTTGGACAGTCCGGAACCAGCAGTCCTCTGTGCGGAACTCTGTGTGCGGCCCCCTTCAGGCGGCCCGACTGCGGGCGCCCCGCCTGCGGGCCGCCTCCCGGGGGATGCCCCCTCGCAGGGCTTCGGGCTCTACGGTTCGGGGATGATCGTGGTCCGGCCGCCCTGGAAACTGGCAGGGGAGCTCTTTACCTGCCTCTCCTGGCTGGCATCCGCACTGGAAGAAACCCCGGGTTCGGGGAGCTGGTCTCTTTTTACCAGTTGTTGTTGACGAGCTCTTCCACATCGCCGGGGTTTACATCCTCGAGGATACGCAGCTTGTCGTTGTAAACGACCCCCTCCGCGATGGCGGCCGATGCGTAGAGCCCGAAGTGGGCTTGCTCCAGGTATCCGCTTCCCCCCTCGACCTTGGCATGGGACAGCTTTTCGCCGTTTTGCCAGACCGTCGCATAGCCCTCCTCTGCGTCAAAATCGATGAGGATGTCGACCCGCTGTTCGATATGTTCTTGCCGCCCCTGGGAGGGGACGTGGACAAGGCGCAGGTAGCCGTCCGGGGCGAGGTTTGCAAGGACAGTCCTGTTCCAGTTGTCGCTCGGGTCGGGGCTCAAGGTGGCAAGGCTGAACCAGTCGTCAATCTGTCCTTCGGGGCGGTCCTCAAGGACCATGTCGAGCCAGACGTACAGGCTTACCAGACAGGGTCCCCGGAAGGCTCTATCCGCCGTTTTTTGAAACTGTATCGTGGGATAGGCCCGGTGCGGCAGGTATGCCGGGCTACTCTCGTTGTCGCTGTCCCGGGCCGCGATTATCCATGCCTTGTGTGAATAGTCGCCGTGAAAGACCCGCTCATCTGACTGTTCTTGACTGGACTCATATCTTTCACCGGACTCCATGTGAAAGTCTGCAAAATCGTCGACGCTCTCGAAGGAGCTTTCGAAGCGCCGCGGCAGGCCCTCGTAGCGCGATACCGGGGCCTCAGTTGCGCAGGCGGCAATACCAAGGCAGGTGGTCGCGAACAAGGCACATATAATCGCGAGCGGCAGGAATCGTGCGGTGTAAGACTGTGTTGTGGTATCCATGCGTGATACAGGCCCCTTGTAGTGGGCCTCTTCAATGTGGTGAAGAAGGAGAAGAGCGCCCGGTCTTGACCCAATACTAGCGCAGCGGGACCATTATATCCGCTCCCCGTGGCGTTTCCGGATGCCAAACGCGCTTTTTACATAGAGGAGGGCCTTGGCGGCGTCGCTCAAGTAGACGCGGCCGGCAAAGACGTCCCAGCCTTTTTTGCGGGCCTTGTCGAGTATGGCCCGGTAGTAGGTGGCCGCAAGCCAGAGGGGCCGGCGGGCAAAGGGGGCGAACTGGTCGATCTTTGCGTAAAACAGCTCGTACCAGGCCTCTGCGCGGGCGGCGAGTTCCTCGCAGACCCGTGCGAGGGCCGGGTCGCTCCCGGCTTCGGGGGGGAAGCCGCCGTCGGCCCCCGGGGCGGGGCAGGTCCAGCCGGCCTCGCGGGCGAGATCTTCCGGAATATAGCAGCGGCCGCGCCGGGCGTCTTCTGCAATGTCCCGGATGATGTTTGACAACTGCATGGCCTTGCCCAGTTTTTCTGCCGTATCGCGCACGGCCGCACCGGGAACACTCTCTACAAGGAGGGGCAGGAGCATGAGGCCCACGCTCCCGGCCACGAGGTAGCAGTACTCGTCGAGGGCGGCGAAATCCTGCGGCCGGGCAAAGGCGAGGTCGCTGCGCTGCCCGCGAATCTGGTCGAGGAAGGGGCCGGTCTCCAGCTTGAAGGATGCGAAGGCCCAGGCGAGTTCCCGCTCCCAGGGGCTCTCTCCCCGCTTCCCCGCCGCCGCATCGAGGAGGGCTTTCTCCATGGCATCGACGGCCTCTGCCGCCTCCCGGGGGCTCTTCGCCTCGTCCACCGTATCGTCGAGGACGCGGCAAAAGGCGTAGACGGCGAAGACCGCCCGCGCCCTGTCTGGCGGCAAGTGGCGAAAGGAGCGGTAAAAGCTCGAGGAGTGCTGCCGGATAAGGGCCCGGCAGGCATCGCTATCAGTCTGTACCCCTTCTTTCTTCATTTGACCCCATCATCCTCGCAGATCTTGGCCACCGCCAGGTCTGCCGACGTGAGCACGATGGGGACGCCCGCGCCGGGGTGGGTGCTTGAGCCGGCGAAGTAGAGCCCGGGGGTCTTGCCAAAGGAGACCTGCGGGCGCAGGTGGTTGGACTGCGAGAGGGTGGGGCGCAGGCCAAAGGTGGCCCCCGCGTAGGCGTTGAAGCGGGATTCGAAGTCGCGCGGGGTAAAGACGGTCTCGCTCTCGACATGGGCGCGCACGCCCTTCAAAGGCGCGATGCGTTCGAGGCGATCGTAGACGACATCCTTGATCCGGGCCAGGGCCTGGGGGTCGCTCCAGTCGACGCTGCCCTCGTTGAGGTTCGCGACCGGGACGAGGACGTAGAGCCCTCGCTTGCCCGCCGGGTCGTAGCCGGGGTCGAGGAGGCCCGGTGCGTAGGCGTAGAGTGAGGGGTCTTCGGGGAAGCTCCCCTTGAAGATGTCGTCGAGGTTGCCCTTGAAGTTCGAGGAAAAGGCGAGGTTGTGGACCTCGAGTCCCGGCCACTGGTCGCTGTCGAGCCCCAGGTAGAGCATGAGGCAGGAACAGGAGTACTTGAGCTTGTCGAGTTTTTCTGCCTTGTACTTGCCCGCGCCAAAGCGGGGGGGCAGGAGCTTGTCGATGGCCCAGGGGAGGTCTGCCGTGCACAGAACGGCATCGGCACGGTGGATCTCGTTGCCTACCCGCACCCCGACGGCCCTGCCGTTCTCCAAAACGATCTCCTCGACGGGGGAATTGAGCCTGATGGTCCCTCCCTTCTTTTCGAGCAGGGCCGCCATGCCCTTGGCCATGCTGTACATCCCGCCCTTTATAAGCCAGACCCCGTAGATGAGCTCGATCATGGGGATGATGGTGTAGATCGACGGTCCGTTAAAGGGCGAAATGCCGATGTAGAGGGTCTGGAAGCTCAAGAGTTCGCGCAGCTTTTCGTCCTTGACGAACTTCGAGATGGAGGCGTAAGCGGTATCGAAGGTCTTGAGCTTGAGGCCGGCGGCGAGGGTCTTGGGGTTCCAGAAGTCCGTGGGCTTGTTGAAGCTCTTTTTGATGAGGGCATCCATGGCGACCACGTAGCGCTTGTAGACATCGGCGAGGTAGGCGAGGTAGCCCTGGGCCTCTTCAAAGCCGGCTTCCTCGAGGGCCGGTACGAGCTCGGAGAGCTCGCTGCTCGCGCGGTGGACGGTACCATCTGCAAAGTAGATCTTGTAGATGGGGTTGAGCCTTTGCATGGGGATGTAATCGTCGGGGTCTTCGCCGCAATTGCGATAGACGCTGCGGTAGACCTCCGGCATCATGACAATGGTGGGAGCCTGGTCGAAGGTGAAGTCCCCCGCCCTCACCTGGCCCATGCGCCCGCCCGGCTGGTCGTTCTTCTCGAATACTTCGACCTGGTAGCCCTTGGCCGCGAGTTGTGCGGCCGACGAAAGGCCCGATACGCCCGCCCCGATGACAATGATCTTTTTCATGTTTTGGCTCCTCGTAATGATCGGGCCATGGTGCGCCCAATAAGGCATTTTACACTATACGGCCGCTATTTGGCCCCGTCAAACGAGCATCTGTAAAAGTATTGATAAAAAAGCTTCGAAAAGGTACATACTGATAGTATGTCCCGCACCAAAGACCTCGAAATACTCTCCCGCCTCTACGATTGGGACCCCGCCGCGAAGGCCTTTGTCGTCAAGGTCGCCATAGGCGACTACTGCGATGTCTTCAACGAACTGGACCCATCCCCTTTGCGCAAGCGGGATATCGACGATGCCCTCTTCAACTACCTCTATGATTGCTCGAAGGACATTCCCTTGAGCTGGAACCTTCGCATAGAGTTTGTCGCCGACGACACCGAGCGCGACAGGGTAAAGGAGGAGCGGGTGCGGAAGGGCCTGCACACCAACTTCGACTTTATCATCCTCTATTTGAAGCGGGAAATCGCCGGAATTTTTCGCCGGAGCGTCCTCTGGGTCGGGGTGTCGCTGGGCTTTCTCCTGGCTTCCTTTACCTTGAACGCCAAGTTGCCGCCGGGGCTCCTTTCCTCCACCATTGTCGAGGGGCTCTCGATAGGTGGCTGGGTTTTCCTCTGGGAGGCCATGGCCTTGACGGCCTTCAGGAGCCGTGAAAAGACGGGGAAGCTGGGCCGCTACCGGCGCCTTCGCCATGCGTCGAAGACCTTCCGCTACCTGCCGTGAAAAAAGAAGGGCGCCCCGAAGGGCGCCTGGTATATGGGTAACGGCCATCCGGCCGTGAAGGATGTGGGCGGGTTTGTGGCCCACATCAGCCCAGAGTATATTCGTCCTGTAGTGCTTTGCTCAAGGGGCTGGCGGAGGAATGTATGCGTCTATGGTCACTGCATCCGCGGTATCTCGATGTGAAGGGGCTCGTTGCCCTGTGGCGCGAGGGGCTTCTCGCACAAACGGTGCTCAAGGGCTTTACCAAAGGGTATACCCGGCATCCCCAGCTTGAGCGATTTCGCTCGACCAGAGACCCCCTTGCCGCCATTGCCTTCTATCTCGCCGTTGTACAGGAAGAAGCGACCCGTCGCGGCTACGCCTTTGACCGCAGCAAGCTTCCCGCCGTTATTCCGTCTGTCCCTTCTGTGCCCTTGTCTACCGGGCAGCTTGCGTATGAACGCGATTTCCTCGCCTCAAAGCTCGCCCGGCGGGATCCTGCATCCCTCGCCGCGCTCCCGCAAGAGCCGGATGCCCATCCCCTTTTTATTCTGGAAGAGGGGCCGGTAGCCAGCTGGGAACGGGTGTGATGTTCTTGCATCGGCTGTTTTATCCTGCGGACGCCCCCTCCGCTTTGACTTTGTTCTTTACTATGGATTACACTGCCTGTCATGAGGAAAATCATATTATTTGCTGTTCTTTTTGGTCTGTGTTCGAGTGCGTCCCTCATTGCCCAGGGGTTTTCCGATGGCCGCATAGCGATTGCTGTTCCCGGCTTGCGTATTCTCAATAGCGGCATATCCTCCGAAAATGCAATGGTGTATGGCGAGATGCTTTCTACCGCCCTCAGTAACGAGGCAGTCTTCGATGTAATTGACCGGGACAGTGCAGATGCCATTTTGGAGGAATATGAGTACCAGTTGTCCATACAGGCGGATAACGGGATCTCGGATCTCAAGCTGGAGGGGGCGCGCGCCCTCCTCATCGGCAGTATCGGGCTTTTGTATGACAAGGTTGTTTTTACTACCCGACTGGTGGATGTGGAAACCATGCGGGTTCTTTTCGCAAATAACATATACGCAGACAAAAATAAAGTTGACGAAGTAATAACGACCCTCGCCGGGCGTATCAGGGATCGTGCTTTCGAGCTTTTGTCATCTGCCAATTTGGACAATATCGAAAAATTAACCAAGGCAAAAAACTGGCAAGAGGCCAAGCGCTTGATCGATTCATACATGCGTCGTGAAAACAGTGATGAACGGGCGCGGGAGCTCTTTTCACAAATAATCGAAGGCCTTGCACAGGACAATTATCGCCAGGCCAAGCGCTATCTCAAAGACCGTCTCTTTGTCGAAGCCCGGTCAAAGATTGACGAAGCCTTGGCCTTGTCGGTGGAACCGGAGTTTTTCGAGTTGCGGGAGCGCATACAGCGTCAGGAAGAACTCTGGTTGCACAAACAGCGCCTTGCGAAAAACAAGCGCGATTTGGCTTTACAGAATATGAATACGGAAAATCTCTACATGAAGGATCGCTATCGCAATTGGCTCAAGGAAATTGACGGCGCAGGGGCCCACGTGGGGACGAGTTTTGGCATGGAGGTATTGTATCCGGATATCTCAGCCCGTTTTGACGACTGGGTACCGGGTATTCAAGCCTTCTGGCTCAAACCATATCGAAAAGATACGGCAAAAAATTATGCAAATTGGATGTGGTATGCAGGTGGCTCCATTTCATGGGAGCCGTATGAAAACACCCGTAGCCTCTTCCTTCAAGCGTATGCATCGCCCCTGCTTGCAGAAACCTTCAAGCTGGGCATGGTCTGTCTTTCCATGGGCTTGGATGGCAGTGCGTTCATGTGGTATGGCGATTTTGGTGACAAAAGTCTCAACTGGGGGCTCGGTGCGGGGAGCCTTTGGGTGTTGAATGTGAAAATTCACGAGACTCTCTCTGTGTATGGTTCGGTCAAGGCCGATTTTCGATGGCTACCGCAAGAGCCGGGCCTCTCTGCTCCTGCCTTGCTTGTCGGTTGCGGCATGAGTTTTTGAGGTCTTTATGATGAATAATAAAATGCTGAATCGTATCCGTTCAAAACTTTTTTTGTTTTTGGGCTTGTTGACAGTCGTTTCAGCACTTGAAGCACAAGCAGAACGCAAAACAATCGCCGTGAATCAACCGGAACCGGGGCAGGACGTGTCCTTCGAAGAAGCGAATCTGATAGGGGATACGATACGCTCTCGCATTAACGACGATGGCAGTTTCGAAATTATTACCGGCGAGGAAAGTGAACTCCAGCTTTCCGGGACAGTGACGGCCCATACAAAGCGAAAAAAAAACGGATACATCGTTGTCTATTCACTCGTGGACAGGGGAACGGGGTATACCTATTTCTCCCGTGAGCAGTTTGTAGAAAAAGAGACCATGATCGAGCATGTGGGAGATTTGGCCCAAAAGATACTCATCGCCTGGAAACAGCATCAAGGGGTAACGGTAAGCCAGATTGATGCCCTTATCCGGGCGGGCGACTGGGGAAATGCAGACAGACATATACGCTTTTTTATTGAACAGCGTCCCGAGGATGCGCATCTCCTTCAACATCAGATTCTATCTGTTAACAAAAACATTGCCGCCGAGCGTATTCGTTTTGCGGAAGAGGCAAAACGCAAGGGAAACCATGAGCTCGCCCGGACCAATGTTCTGCGGGCTATCGAACGGGATCCCGAAAACGAAGCCTGGCATGCGTATTTGCGGGAGCTGGAAGATGAGTATGCAGCCTTTGTAAAGCAGTCTGATGAAGAGAGTGTCCTGATGCTGCAATCGCTCCTGTCTGCGCGGCGTTTTGATATTGCCCGTGCCCGCTTCGAATTGCTGCGCAAACAACAGCGACTCCAGACCGACGAGGGAGAACGCCTTGGAGAGCGCATACGCCGGTATCTGGAGGCAGAACAGCGTATTCTGGAAGCCAAGGATCTTGCAGCCAATTCGCAGTTTCAAACAGCCTTGGACAAAGTGAATACCGCCCTCGCCCTTGTCCCCGATGATGTGGTGTACCTGGCTTATCGTGACAAGCTCTATCAGCAACAGTTGGATAATGAGCGCTTTCATACTTTGCTTACGGGATATGCCTCGGAAATGGAGGCCTTCAAACCGGGACAGCTCTTGGCAGAAAAAAAGACCCCCCTTTCCTATTTGTCGGGATCCTTGGGGCTGTCTTCGATCAAGTTGATGGATATTGAATCGAGCTATGCTGATTGGGAGACGCGGGAATATCAAAATTGTACACAGGCTTCACTTTCCTGGGAACAGGGATTGTTTGCGCCCTGGAAGATACCCCTTTCCTTTCTTTCCCTTGATATTGCCTGGAGCACCACGCTTTCCGGGGTGTTTTCCCACCGTTACGAGAGTGGTATGACGTATATGGCCCCTCTTGAAGTCAATACCCATTCCGGGTTCCTTCTTGGTGTCGGCCCGCTCGTACGCCTTTCCATCGCTTCATTTGTCATTGCCGGTGGGCTTGATCTGGGTACCGGATACCTGTCTTTTTCCCGCCAGACGAGGGCACCCGGGGCGACCTTGGCGACCGTTGCAGCGGAAGAAGTGTGGATGTTCACTCTTTCGCCCTTTATCTCGCTGTCGTGGTTGCCCTCGAATCATCGTACAATTTTTGTCCGCCTGCGTTGGGACAATGATCTTCTGGGACTGTCGGATCAATGGCTGGCGACCCCATCACTCACGAGTATTTCTGCCGGTGTCGGGTTTTCGCTGTGATCAGTTTGAAGGGCTTCTTGCTCAAATACACATTTTATCTTTCTTGCCTCTTTCTTTTTCCGCTGTCACTCAACGCACAGGCGAGTTTGATCTATGTGCGCGACTTTGAACCCGCCTCGGACCCGTCTGCCCCGGTTGTGGCGGAACTCATACGAACGGGTATTGCGCAAGTTGGTCTGTTTTCTCTCGTTGATCATAACGGCAAAGGTGATGTGTGCAATGCAGATATCCTGGTAAGCGGGTCGGTAGAGACCCGGGAGCGGGTGCTCATTGTCACCTACATGGTTAGCGATTCCCTTTCCGGTAGAGTTCGGCTTTCAAAAGCAGTGTCAATTGGTATTGATACCATGACAAGCGAATTGTCCAGTATTGCCGAATCCATCGAGAATGCCGTCAAGGCTCGAACATTGGGTGCTACCGTATCCAATGTTGAGAAACTGATCGCTCTTGAGATGTGGCAGGAAGCCTCATATCGTTTGGAACCCCTTTTGCTTGCGCGTCCCCGGGATGAGGCGCTTGCTGTGCTGGCAAAGCGGATATCCGCCGGACAGGCTGCCGACTGGTTTGCGCTGGCAAAGGAACTCGTGGGAACCGATAGCAGCTTGGCCCGTGAGGCAATGATTACCGCTCTCCTTTTTCTGCCCGAGACGCCGGAATGGATGAATCTTTTGGAAGAGTATGTCTCGTTTCATCGAAATAAAATTCTACCGGCGGTACGAAGGGATGCAAAACGCCGTGCCGACTTGGTTCATGAAAATGCATCCCGCCTGCTGAAAGCAAAAAAAGCCGATGAGGCAGAGGAAGTGCTCTTGGACTTCATGGAGACCGAGGGTTTGGATCTCTTTGAATCGAAGCACGATTACCTGCTTGGTAAAATTCGCAAGACACAGGCCGATGCGCTCTTCAAGACAGCATGTGCCGTTTTGGAGGAGGGCGCTCCAGGATCGGCCAGGGCCCTGGCTATAAAAGGGCTCGCCCTTGATCCTGAGAATCGGCAGCTCTTGAAGCTCTTCGAGAAAGCGAGCATGGAGGAGCGCCTGTTGAACGCCGAAGCAAATATCTATATCCATCCGGCAGATCCCCTGCGTCCAGGGGCGGAGCGATGGTTCTTTGAAGGGCGTTTGGGATTGCGTTGGTTTGACGAGCCCCATCTCGATTACCCGATTCCCGGCAGCATGCCGGTATACTCGTTTTCTGCAACTCGACAATTTCCGGCAAGTGATATCTTGGATTATCACCTTTCTGCAAGTTTTTCCCATGGATACTCCACCAAGAACATGTCTCTGGGAGGAAGCTTTGCCGCCGTTGAAACCCGTTTTTTCGCTTTGAAAACTGGACTCTCTCTGGCAATTCATCGCGACAGGGTCAAGGCGCGTATTGGAGGCTCTCTTGCCGGGGAATATGTACACAGTATGGCCTCGTATCAGCATGAGGGAATCGAGGAGACGGTTTGGAATGCGGGGGCGGCACTTGGTGGCGAGGTTGATCTCTGGTTTTTGATCAAGCGCGGGTTCTATCTGCGCAGTGGTTTGGAGGGAACTCTTGCCTGGTATGTACCAACGGGGGTCCATTCCAGGTTTGCGGTGTCCATTGCGGTGATTTGGGCCCCGCTTCCTTCCGGGGCCCTGCACCGTAAAACGGGTCGTGCGGGCAGCAGCTTTTAGGGCCGGTATCTTGGCTTTGGTTAGTAACAGGAAGCTTGTAGCCGGGAATTATTCAAAAAGGGGCCGCTGCAACCAATAAAAGACAGCCAATCAGGTTCCCCTGAGCAGTTTCCCTGACGCGACGGCCCCTGCGGCCGTGCTCGTACGATCACGGCCTACCCCCGCGAGTGGCGCGGGGTAGGCTTTCCGGCTACTTTTACGCTTGGAAACAAGGGTTTTTGAGCTGCACGCTTCTGGTTACCAACTTTATTCTGCAACATCGGGCGCCGGGCGGGGCGCCTTTTTTCAGTCCCTGTGGGGCTGTACCTTGCTCACTTCGCTAAAGTACTCGATGAGGATGTCTTCCATGTTGTAGAAGCCCAGGGGCTTCTCCTGGAGTTTTTGCGCGGCGAAGAGGGCCCCGTTGCCAAAGGCCTCGCGCGATATGGACTCGTGCTTGAGGCGCACCGTCTGGTGCGGGAAGCCGAAGAGTATTTCGTGGGTGCCGATAATCCCGCCGGCGCGCACCGACTTGATTTCGCTTTCGGGAATGTCGAGTTTTTGTGCGATGATCTTCGCGGTCCCGGAGGTCTCCGGTTTTACCTTGAAGTGCTCCTCGACGATTTCGACATCGGTGTAGGGGGCAATCGTGTTGAGGACGCGTGCCGCCATAATGAGGAAGTTGATGCCAATGGTGATATTGGGCGACCACATGATGCGGGTCGTCTTGCCCAGACTGCGGGCGTAGTCGATGGTCTCCTGCGGGTAGCTCGAGACGGCCGATACGATACTGATACCACGCTCTGCGGCCAGAGAGCCGTACTCGTAAATACCTTCTTGCGAAGAAAAATCGATAATGACGTCGACGGGGTTCTCGTCGAGGAAGCCGGGGGCCAGGAACTCCTCTTTGGGGTGGATGGTCCCCTGGCCGTCGGAGTCGACGCCGAGGAATTCGGCCGCCGACCGGTGCTCCATGCGGCCCGAATTGCGGATAATCCACTCGAGCCGTACGCTGGGGTTCTGGAAGAGGACGGTTGCGACCGCCTTTCCGGTTCTGCCGAATCCGAATAGACCTGCTCTCATTGTGCTCCTTGGGGTGTGTTGCACGGGACGACTGCCCCCGTACTGACGATGACATCGGTTTCGAGCATTTTGAAGGCCTTTGTGGGGCACTTTGCGACACAGACGCCACAGCTCGTGCATTTTTCATAGTCGACCATCGGAATGCCGTTCTCCATGTGAATGCACTGCTCGGGGCAGTTCTTCACGCAGATTTCACATTTTATACAGGCAATGCTGCAGGTTTTGCGCACCTGTGCCTTGATGGTGTTGTGGTTTGAACAGAGTACCATGGAGCCTGTCCGTTCACGGGGGACGCGGCGCAGGAGCATCTGGGGGCATTCTGCAATACAGGCCCCGCAGCCGGTACACTTGTCGTAGTCGACATGCGGGAGGCCGTCGCTCCCCATGTGGAGGGCGTCGAATTTGCATACGAGGGTGCAATCGCCAAAGCCCAGGCAGCCCCAGGCGCAGAGCTTTGTGCCGCCCACGGCAATCTTGGCGGCGCGGCAGCTTGGTGCCCCGACGTAGTCGCCCTTGGTGGGCGCCTTGTCGCAACTGCCCTGGCAGGCGAGGACGGCGACGACGTCTTCGGCCTCGGCCGAGACGCCCATGAGCGACCCGAGGGCGTTTGCGACGCCCTTTCCGCCCACCGTGCAGCGGGTAACGATTGCCTCGCCGCGGGCGACGGCTTCTGCGTAGGCATCACAGCCGGGGTAGCCGCAGGCGCCGCAGTTTGCCCCGGGGAGGGCAGCGCGTACCTCATCGATCTTGGGGTCGCGCTCGACCTTGAAGAAGTCCTTGAAGAAACCCAAGGCCAAGCCAACGACGAATGCGAGGCCCAGGGCGAAGAAGAGGGTTACGAGTATGATGTTCACGAATCTCTCCTTTTAGTTGCCCAGGCCCGAAAAGCCCGAGAAGGCCATCGAGAGGAGGGCCGCCGCGATAAAGATGATGGGGGCTCCCTTGAGGAAGCCGGGGACCGGGCTCGCCTGCATCTTGCGCCGAATCCCGGCCATAAGCAGGAGGGCGATCATGAAACCTATCGCCGCGCCCAAGGCGTAGACCAAGGCCTGGATAAAGCTGTAACCGGCGCTGATGTTGTCGAAGGTGACGGCGAGGATGGCGCAGTTCGTGGTGATGAGGGCAAGGTATATGCCCATCGAGGCGTAGAGGGCGGGGGCCGCCTTCTTGAGGTAGAACTCCACGAGCTGTACGAGCGAGGCGATAATCAGGATAAAGGCGAGAATCTTGAGGAAGTCGAGGTTCAGGGGGACCAGTACGTAGTGGTACAGGGGCCAGGTAACCGCCGTTGCGAGAACCGTAACGAAGGTAACCGCGAGCCCCATGCCCACGGCCTTGCCCTCGTCCTGGCTCATCCCGATAAAGGGGCAGAGGGCCAGGAAGCGCATGAGGACGACGTTGCTGCCGAGGACTGCGGCTATGAAGATGCCGAAGAGATTCATTGGGCGTCCTCCTTGAGGGGCTTGAGTCGTGACTTGATCAAGGTGTTGAGTGAAATAAAGAGGGCGAAGACAAAGAAACCGCCCGGCGAAAGCACAAAGAAGAGAATGGGCTTGTAGCTTTCGGGCATGACCGGGAAGGTGAAGATGGTACCATTGCCCAAGAGCTCGCGTACGATGGCGATGCCGGTAAGGACCCAGGTAAAGCCCAATCCCATGCCCAGCGCGTCCGGAATTACCTCGATAAGGGGCCGCTTGTAGGCAAAGCCCTCGACCCGCCCCATGATGATGCAGTTGACGACGATGAGGGGGATGAACACGCCCAGGGAGCTTGAAAGCTCGGGGAACCATGCCTTGAGGACAAAGTCGATGACGGTGGTAAAGGCCGCGACGACGATGATGAAGACCGGGATGCGCACCGATTCGGGAATGAGCTTCCTGAAGATGCTTATGATGATCTCGCTCATGAGGAGGACGAAGGTCATCGAGAGCCCCATTCCCAGGCCGTTGACGGCCGCGGTGGTGACGGCGAGCGCCGAACAGAGCCCGATGAGCAACATGAGGAGGGGATTCTCGCGGATGATGCCGTTGGTAAATATGCGGATGAGTCTTTTCATTTCTCCTGCTCCCGTGTGTCGATCCAGCTGCTGCCGGCGAGGGCGGCGGCCTTTACCGACTTCGCGACGGCGACGCTCGTGATGGTCGAGGCGGTGATGGCGACGACATCATCCTTGACAGCAAAGGCGTCGCCGGCCTTTTTGCCGGCGAATTGCCCGAAGAAGGTCGTCTTGGCGCTCTTGTCGACGTAGTAGGTGGGCGAGGCCGCGTTGGCCCCCAGCCCGGGGGTGTCGCTGTTGGTAAGGACGCGTACGCCGCTCAGCTTCTTGTCCATTTCAAGCCCCACAAGGCAGGTGAGAACGCCGCCGTAGCTCTCTGCCTCGGTGCGAATGGCAATGCCGCGAGTCTCGCCGTTCTGGCTCAGGGTCCAGGCACTGGAGAATGCGACACTCTTGTCGGGGCTTTGGGGGACTTCTTCGAGGGGGGCGAAGCCGTCTGCCCCGGGGAAAATCTCGAAGAGGGCGGCCTCGAGGGCCTTCGTCTCGTTGAGGGTTATCTGTTCGCGGGTGCCCTCGTAGACGAAGGCGAGGGCGACACAGGCGGCCGCCGCATAGAGGGCCATGGTGATGCCCAGCTTGAACATGTTGCGTATCATCGGGCACCCCCATCAGCCTTGATCTTTTTGACCGTGCCGTACTTGCGGGGCAGAAGCTTGTCGAGGAAGGGGGTGATGGCGTTCATGGCGAGTATGGCGAAGGTGACCCCCTCCGGATACGCACCGAAACGGCGGATGATGAGGATGATGGCGCCGACGCCCGCACCGAAGATGAGGCGGCCGAGGGGCGTAACGGGGCTCGTGACGTAATCGGTGATCATGAAGACGGCCGAAAAGAGGAGGGCCCCCGAGAAAAGCGTGAAGGGGACGTCCATGCCCAGGGCCAGGGCTCCGAGGGCGGTGGTCACGATCATGGCGAGGGGGCCCCGCCAGTCGATGACGCGCAGGAGTATGAGGAAGAGGCCACCGGTGATGATGAAGAGGATGCTTGTCTCGCCGATGCATCCGCCGTGATTCCCCAAGAAGAGGGCTTTGAGAAGGTCGCCGTAGGAGGCGCTGTCGGCCAACTTGAAGTGGGCGAGCTGTTCGCCAAGGCCGTTCATGTTGCCGCCCATCTTGAGGAAGTTGAGGGGGGTCGCGGTGGAAACGGCGTCAACTGCGTTGCCGGCGTCAACCATGTTGCTGGCAACACCGGGGACGCTCCAGCTGGTGAGCTCCGCGGGGAAGCTCATGACGAGGAAGGCGCGCCCCACGAGGGCCGGGTTGAAGATATTGGCCCCGAGCCCGCCAAAGAACTCCTTTCCCACGATAACGCCGAAGGCGGCGCCCAGGGCCGTCATCCACAGGGGGACGCTGGGCGGGAGGGAGAGGGCCAGGAGCAGGCCGGTAATGGCCGCAGAGCCGTCGAGGGCCCGTACATCCCGCTTGAGCAGGAGGCGGAAGAGGGTCTCTGCCGCGAGGGCGCTCGCCGTCGCGACAAGTATCGTGAGGAGAGCCGGTACCCCGTAGAGCTTGACGCCCCAGACGGCCAGGGGCACGAGGGCGATGAGCACGCTGTACATGATCATGCGCGTGTTGACGGGGGCGGCGAAGTGGGGGCTCGCGGTGAGCAGGGTCTTTTTATCGGTCTGTGCCATCACTTGCTTCCTTTATTGTGCGGGCTCGCCGCCATCGAGACGACGGCCGAGCGCTTGTTTCGAAGGAGCTGTTTGCCCACGCGGAAGCGCTGGACGAGCTCGATGTGTGCGGGGCAGACGAAGGAGCAGGAGCCGCACTCGATGCAGTCCATAAGCCCGATTTCCGCGGCGCGTTCGAGTTCGCGAACGAGGAGGGCGTTGTTCATGAGGACGGGCGAGAGGCCGCAGGGGCAGGCCTTCTGGCAACGGCCGCAGCGGATGCAGGGGCCTTCAACGTCGTTCCCCGCTTCCTTTGCATCCATGAACACGGCCCCCGAGGTGTTTTTTTGAACGGGTATGTTCGTGTCGGGGACGCAGCTGCCCATCATGGGTCCGCCAATGATTATCTTGCGCAAAGCCTCCATGTTGACGTCCAGGACGTCGGGGATGAGGTCCGCAAGGACCGTCCCTATGGGGACGAGCTTGTCGCCGGGGGTTGAGCATGCGGCCCCGGTCACGGTAAGACCGCGGTCGACAAGAGGCTTGCCCTGGTCGAAGGCCTCGGCGATTGCCTTGAGCGAGCCCACATTGCTCACCACACAGCCGACATCCATGGGAAACCCGCCAGAGGGGACCTCCTTGCCGGTAATCGCGGTAATGAGCATCTTTTCGCCGCCCTGGGGGTACTTGGTCTTGAGCTGGGCAAGGCTGATATCGTAGTCGCGCGGGACTTGCAGGACGGCCTGTTCGAGGAAACAGTAGGCGCGCTCCTTGTTGTCCTCTATCCCTATAACGCCCTTCTTGATGCCCAGAATCTTCATGGTGATGTACATGCCGCGCACGATGGCGTCGGCATTTTCTATCATGGTCGATTCGTCGATCGTAAGGTAGGGCTCGCACTCGCAGCCGTTTGCGATGAGGAGGTCAATGGACTTGGCCGGGGGCGGGTTGAACTTGACGTGCGCAGGGAAGCCTGCGCCGCCCATACCCACGATGCCGGCGGCGCGCACGCGGGCGAGGGCCTCTTCGCGCGAGCAGGTCTCTATGTCCAGGGGGGGCATGAAGGCTTCTTCTGCCGTCTGGTCGTTTTCTATGACAATGCACAGGCCCAGCGTGTTGTTCGACTGGGTGCGCATTTCTATTTTCTTGACGGTGCCGGCGATGGACGCGTGGACCGGGACATTGAGGGCCCCCTCGCCATCTGCGATGATATCGCCGCGGCGAACGCGATCGCCTGCAGCCACCGTGGGCTTGTTGGGCGGGCCGAAGTGCTGGTTGACGGGTATGACAACCTGGGCGGGATCGGCAATGCGGTGTATGAGGCTCCCGGTCGTTGCCGCTTTACGTTCGGGCGGATGGATGCCGCCCTTGAACGACAGTTTTTTGGCCATGTATCCGGCACTCCTTGTGGGTAAGTATTTGCTCCGATTCTGGCTGCGCGGTGTTGCGGGGTAGCCGTGATTGCGCGCGTGCGGGTGGTCCAATCCTAGTGAAAACGGGGGGCAGGCGTCAATAGTATGGAGGAAAGTGCGGACCTCTGGCGGGATATTGACACTTTTAGCGAAAATGGCCATGGTACAGCGCATGAGTAGCGCCCAGGTGAGTATCGACATCAGCATGTTCGACGAGTATGCAGACCAGATTGAAGCCCTCTCGACAGCCCTTGCCGGCGGACGGGACGGGGCCATTTCTTCGACGGTACTCCTTGAATTCGCCGCCCTCTTGGGCGTTCGCGACGATTTGGCCGCCATTTTGGACGTCGAAACCGCCCGCCGGCTTGAGGTGGAGCGCACAGCACTCTCCCACTTCTCCAACAATGTCGAGCTCCTCATCCAAAAGACTTGGATCGAGAAGTACGATGAAGCACACCGCGAAGAGCTTCTTGAGCTCCTTCCCCTCATTGTCGCAGACATGCGCGCCGGCCGTTACGCAAAGGCCCTCGAAGACTTTCTTCCCTTTGCCGACGACCTCGCCTACCTCCTCTTCGGCGCAGAAAGCCGCAAGGGCGACTTTATCGAATATGTTGCCCGCATTGATCCCCTCTTGGGGCTATTCTGGCTCTTTGCCGACATGGTCTCCGGCTGTGTGCGCTCCGGTTGTGAAGAATTCGCACGGGGGCTGATGTTGGTGGCAGTCGTCTACCTCGCCTCCTTCTGATTTCCGCAACGCCTTTGGGCGAGATCAATGGGCGTCCAGACAGCCGTGACAACAGAAGCCTCCCCGGTATCCGTATTTCCCTCTTCACGTTGACAAAGCCCATCCTTTCTACCTATCATATTTCCCATGGCCACACTCGACACACAGTTTGACAGCCTGCGCAGGGCCCAGAGTCTCCTCGCCGCAAAGACGCGCGCCGTAAAGGATGCGGCCCTCGACGCTGTTTCTGCGGCCCTCGATCGCGATCGGGCCGCCATACTCGAGGCCAATGCCCGCGATGTGGCCCGCGCCCGAGCCGGCGGCATGAAGGAGAGCCTCGTCGACCGCCTCTCCTTGAGCGATGCCCGTATCGACGACATGCGCGCCGCCCTCGCTGTGGTCATCAACCAGAACGACCCCACCGGCCGCATCCTCGACGGCTGGACCCTGCCAAACGGCATGGAGATACAGAAGACGAGCGTTCCCATGGGCGTTGTGGCCATCATCTACGAGTCGCGTCCCAACGTCACCGTCGACGCCTTTTCCCTGGCCTTCAAGGCCGGTTGCAGCATACTCCTTCGCGGCTCATCCGCCGCCCTCGACTCCAACCGCGTCCTCGTTGCCACCATTCAGGCGGCCCTCGAGCCCTTCGGCCTCGAGCATACGCTCGCCCTGGCCACCTCGGGGAGCCACGACGAGGTAGACGAGATACTCACCGCGGTCGGGAAGGTCGATGTGGTCATCCCCCGCGGCGGCCACGCCCTTATCCAGCGCGTTGTGCGCAACGCCCGCGTCCCGGTTATCGAGACGGGGGAGGGCAACTGCCACATCTACGTCGAGTCGAGTGCCGACATGGCCACCGCCGTAGATATTATCGAGAACGCCAAGATCCAAAAGCCCGGCGCCTGCAATTCTGTCGAGACCCTCCTCGTTGAACGCGGGGTCGAAAAGATTCTCATGCCCCTCTTGGCAGAACGCCTCGCCGGCCGGGTCGCCCTGCGCCTCTGCCCGGCTTCCAAGGCCGCTCTCGAGGCCGCAGGATCCCTTCCGCCCGCCTTGGAAATACAGGACGCCGTCGAAGAGGACTGGGCGACCGAATTCCTCGACTATATACTCGCCGTTCGGGTGGTCGACGGCGTCGAAGAGGCCATTACGCACATAAACCGCTACGGGACCAAGCATTCCGAGGCCATACTCTCGAACGATCAGGCCCACATTGCCCGTTTCGAGCAGGCTGTGGACGCCGCCTGCGTCTACAGCAACGTCTCGATACGCTTTACCGACGGCGGTCAGTTCGGTTTTGGCGCGGAGCTGGGCATCAGCACCCAGAAATTCCACGCCCGCGGCCCCATGGGCCTCGAAGCACTCACCACCGTCAAGTACCGCGTTCACGGTCAGGGGCAGATTCGGCCCTGAGGGGTGTACCAAGCCCCCCCTTTATCGTGTTTTGAAGACGGTGGATGTGACGCCCCGGCTGCGGGGCCGCGCAGAGCGGCCCCTTGGCGGGAAAGCCCTTCGGGCCCGGCCGGGCGCTCGGGCTTGGCGCGTCAGTATCAGTATGAATTTTCCCTCTATTGGAGAGTACTTATATGGTAGCAAAAGCCCTGGCACACGCCAGAAAAATAGTGATAAAGATAGGGTCAAACACCCTCGCGGCTGCAGACGGCACGGTCAACCGCGCCTTCATGGCGGAACTCGCCGAACAGATTGCCGCCCTTCGCAAGACGGGCAAGCACTTCCTCCTCGTGTCCTCCGGGGCGCGTATTGCCGGGCTCTCTGCCCTGGGCAAATGGGAGCGCAAGAAGGACATCCACTACAAGCAGGCCCTCTGCGCGATTGGGCAGGTGGAGCTTATGAACGCCTGGAAGGAGGCCTTCGCTCCCCACGGCATTACCATTGCACAACTCCTTCTTACCCGCGACGATTTTTCCGATGACTTGCGCACACTCAACGTGCGCAACACCCTCTACACCCTCCTCGACGAGGGCGTCATTCCCGTCATCAATGAAAACGACTCGGTCTGTGTCGACGAGATCAAGATTGGCGACAACGACAACCTCGCCGCGCACAGCGCCATACTCTGGAGCGCAGACCTCCTCGTCCTCTTTTCGGATATCGACGGGCTCTACGACAAGAACCCCAAGGAACACAAGGATGCAAAACTGATAGCCGAAGTCCGCGACTTCGAGGCCGTCGCGGGGGCGGTGTCGACCGAGGGCGTCAACGGCTTTGGCACCGGCGGCATGGCGACCAAGCTCCAGGCGGCCCGCGCCTGCCTTGAAAATGGCATCCCCATGATTCTGGCCCACGGCGGAAGGCCCCGCGCCCTGGAGGCCCTCTTCGCCGGCCAGCAGGTAGGGACTATTTTTCATACGCCGTAGTTTTTCGGCTCCTTGAAGGGGGCTGTTCAACCGGGTCTGCAGAACGCTCCTTGAGCCAATCCTCTTCGCTTTGAAGCCCCCATGGGATGCCCCATGGGGGCTTTTTGTGTGCCCATTGCGACATTGCGGGTGTGACTATCAGCCTTGCGTTTTGTATTCATGCAAATATGTAGGAAATATGTATCCTGCTATTGCATAATAGGTACATAGTTGGTATATATAGGGTGATACCACTCTGAAGGAGCCGCCATGGGCGACCATCAAGCTTTCGAACACGGACTCTACCGGCGCGAAGACGAGCACGATTCCTGCGGAATCGGCTTTGTCGCCAACATTCGGGGCCAGGCATCCCACGACATCGTTCACCGGGGGCTTGAAGTCCTGGAACGCATGGAACACCGCGGGGCCGAGAGCGCCGACAACTCCTCCGGCGATGGGGCGGGGGTGCTCGTGCAGATCCCCCACGCCTTCTACGCTGCCATTCTCAAGGGGAGCGATTGGAAGGCCGCCAAAGCCCTTCCCGAGGCCGGCAATTACGGCACGGGACTCCTCTTCCTGCCGTCCGTCAAGAAAGATGCCGCCCGCATCCTGGCCCTCCTCGAGGAGGTCGCCGCTATAGAGAACCTCTCGCTTATCGCCCAACGTTCGGTTCCCGTTACCCAGACCTTCTGCGGCGAAATCGCTGCACGCAGCATGCCTTCAATAGTCCAGGTCTTTTTTGCGCAGGATGGCGACGACGCACTGCCCCTGGAGCTGCGCCTCTGGGTCTTCCGCAAGAAGTTCGAGAAGGCCGTTCGCGCCTCTGATATTAATGGAAAGGACGATGTCCACTTCCCCTCGCTCTCCTCGAAGACCATTGTCTACAAGGGCATGCTCTCCTCAAGCCAGCTGCGCGGCTTCTTCCCCGACCTCTCCGACGAGCGTTTTGAATCGGCCGTGGCCCTCGTACACTCCCGCTTCTCGACCAACACCTTCCCCGCCTGGTCCCTGGCCCAGCCCTTCCGCATGATTGCCCACAACGGCGAAATCAACACCGTCAAGGGCAACCGCTTCTGGATGAAGGCCCGCGAGGCCCTCCTTTCGCACCCGGACCTGGGAACCGAACTCGCCGCCATCCTCCCGGTCATAGAACCGGGCAAGAGCGACTCGGCCAGCTTCGACAATGCCCTCGAACTCCTGGTTCGATCCGGCCGCAGCCTGCCACAGGCCCTCATGATGCTCATTCCGGAATCCTGGAACGACAAGAACCCGATCAGCGACCAGCTCAAGAGGTTCTATGAGTACCAGGCCTGCAACATGGAACCCTGGGACGGCCCGGCCTCCATCGTCTTCTGCGACGGCCGCTTTGTAGGTGGTACCCTCGACCGCAACGGCCTGCGTCCCTCCCGCTGGACCCTTATCAAGTACGGCCTCCTCGTCATGGCCAGTGAGACCGGCGTCCAGGATATCGACGCGGTTGATGTGGCCGCCAAGGGCCGCCTCCAGCCGGGCAAGCTCCTCCTCGTGGACATGAAGGAAGGGCGCATCATCCCCGATACCGAGGTAAAGGAAGCCGTCTGCCGCGCCAAGCCCTACGAACGCTGGGTGCAGGAGAACGTCAAGAGCCTCGACGCCCTTCCCGAGGGCAATGACGAGCTCCCCTTCGACGCCGCCGACCGCCGCAGCCTCGACTTTGTCGAGCGGGCTTTTGGCTACACCCGCGAAGATCGCGATACCCTCCTCTCCGTCATGGCAGACAGCGCCCAGGAGCCCACCAACTCGATGGGCACCGACACCCCTGTTGCCGTCCTCTCGCAGAAGAGCCAGAGCGTCTTCAACTACTTCAAGCAGGTCTTTGCCCAGGTTACGAACCCCGCCATCGACTCGATTCGCGAAGAATTGGTCATGACCCTTACGAGCTTCGTCGGCCGCCACGGCAATATCCTCGAAGAGGGACCGGCCAACTGCCGCCTGCTCAAGGTCTTGAACCCCATCCTCTCGCCCGGCTACTGGGACCGCCTCGTCTCAAAGCCCCACGATGACCAGAAGCTGGTCCAGCTCGATGCGAGCTTCTACATGGGCAAGGCTGATAGTTCCACTGCGAGCCCCGCCGGCGCCGACCGTGCCGGCGGCAAGGGCGATCTCGCCGCCGCCATCGAGCGCCTCTGCAGCGAGGCCGTCCAGGCTGTTCGCGACGGGGCCACCATTCTCGTCCTCTCCGACCGCGCGGTGGCAAAGGCCGATGCCGGCCGCTGCGCCATACCGGCCCTCCTCGCGACGGCCGCCGTTCACCAGGCCCTGGGCCGCGAGGGCCTGCGCATGCTCGCCAGCATTGTCTGCGACTCAGGCGAGCCGCGCGAGATCATGCACATGGCCCTGCTCTTTGGCTACGGCGCCGACCTCGTCCACCCCTGGGGGGCTTTCGCCGTTATCCGCGATCTGCGCCCCGAAACGGCGCACGCCGCCTTCAAGAACTTCGTAAAGGGCCTCAACAAGGCCATGCTCAAGGTCATGAGCAAGATGGGCACGAGCACCCTGCGCTCCTACCGCGGTGCCGGCATCTTCGAGGCCATCGGCCTGGGCGACGAGATCATGACCCTCTGCTTCCCCGCGACGGCCAGTCGTCTGGGCGGCGTCGGCTTCGACGCTATCGAGAAAGACTACCGCGCCTGGTGGCAGGATGCGTACAATGCCGCAGAAGCCGCCGTAGAGAACGACCCCGTTCGCGCCCTCCTGCCGTCCATCGGGCAGTACCGCTGGCGAAAGGGCGGCGAGCAACACGCCTGGAACCCCGAGACCATCCACCTCCTGCAGTGGGCAACCCGCGAGGGCGATTGGCGCAAGTTCAAGGAGTTCACTGCAAAGGCGGACGAGCTCAACAGGCGCCCCCACGTTATCCGCGGTCTCTTTGACCTCGCCAAGGCCGGCGATTCCATCAGCATCGATGAAGTCGAGCCCGTCGAAGCGATTATGCAGCGCTTCACGACTGGCGCCATGAGCTTCGGATCCATCTCCAAAGAGGCCCACGAGTGCATCGCCATCGCGATGAACTCAATACACGGCCGCTCGAACTCCGGCGAAGGTGGCGAAGAGACTGAACGCTTCACCCCCCGCGCAGATGGAAGCTGGGCGCGCAGCGCCATCAAGCAAGTGGCTTCCGGGCGCTTCGGGGTAACGAGTACCTACCTCGCAAATGCCATGGAAATCCAGATCAAGGTGGCCCAGGGCGCGAAGCCCGGCGAGGGCGGCCAGCTCCCCGGCCACAAGGTCGACGCCCTTATCGCCAAGACCCGGTACTCGACTGCGGGGGTTACGCTCATCAGCCCGCCCCCCCACCACGACATCTACTCGATCGAAGACCTCGCAGAGCTCATCTTTGACCTCAAGAATGCCAACCCCAAGGCGCGTATCAGTGTAAAGCTGGTTAGCGAGACCGGTGTTGGTACCGTAGCCGCAGGCGTCGCAAAGGCCCACGCCGACAACATCACCATCTCCGGCTATGACGGCGGCACCGGCGCAAGCCCCCAGAGCTCGATTCGCCATGCGGGTCTTCCCTGGGAATTGGGCTTGCGCGAAACGCACCAGACCCTCGTCCTCAATGGCCTTCGCGACCGCATCAAGCTCATGACCGACGGCCAGCTCAAGACCGGTCGCGACATCGTCCTCGCCGCCCTCCTTGGCGCCGAGGAGTTCGGTTTCGGGACTTCGACCCTCATCGTCCTGGGCTGCGTCATGATGCGCAAGTGTCACGAGAACACCTGCCCCATGGGCGTCGCGACCCAGGATCCGGATCTTCGCAAGAAGTTCGCCGGTAAATCCGCCTTCCTCGTCAACTTCTTCCGCTTCCTTGCGCAGGAGACCCGCGAGCTCATGGCGGAACTGGGCTTCCGTACCTTCAACGAGATGGTTGGAAAGAGCGAGTGCCTCGTGCCGCGCATCCTGCCCGATACCAAGGCCGGCAGCCTCGATCTCTCGCGCCTCCTTGTAAAGGGCGAACCCGCCTACGGCGAAGGGCACAAAGAGTACTGCAACCGCACCCAGCTCCACCACATCGAAGAGGTCCTCGACCGCGAGCTCATCTCCCGCTGTCTCCCGGCCATCGAAGCCAAGAAGCCCGCGAGCTTCGCCCTGGACATCCACAATACGGACCGCTCGGTTGGTACGATGCTCTCTTACGAGGTCTCGACCCGGCTGGGCGAAGGCGGCCTCCCGGACAACTTCGTCACGGTCGACTTTGCCGGTTCAGCCGGGCAGAGCTTCGGCGCCTTCCTCGCGCCAGGCATCACCTTCCGCCTTTCCGGCGATGCCAACGACTACCTTGGCAAGGGCCTCTCCGGCGGTCGCATTGTTGTCGCCCCGCCTGCCGGCAGCGACTTCAAGACCAACGAGAACATCATCGTGGGCAATACCGTCCTCTACGGGGCGACCAGCGGCGAGCTCTTTGCCGCCGGTGTCGCCGGCGAACGCTTCTGCGTACGCAACTCGGGGGCAACCGCCGTTGTCGAAGGCACCGGCGACCACTGCGCCGAGTACATGACCGGCGGACGTCTCATCGTCCTGGGCCCCGTTGGCCGCAACTTCGCCGCCGGTATGTCCGGCGGTATCGCCTGGGTCCTCGACCGCGACAAGAAGCTCGAGTTCCTCATGAACAAGAGCATGGTCGAGCTGTCGGGCCTGGACAACGAAGAGGATGAAAACTTCGTACGCGAGTACATCCGGCGCCACATGTACTGGACCGGATCCGCATACGCCCGCGGCCTCCTGGACACCTGGGAAGAGACCCGCAGGCTCTTTGTGAAGGTTCTCCCCGTGGAATACAAGCGGGCCCTCCAGCAGATGAAGCTGGCGGAACTGGACCGGAAACTCTACGAGATCCGGGAGCGCGAAGACATTACGGAGAGGGCATAATATGGGTGACCCCAAGGGATTTCTCAAGGTAGAGCGCAAGGTTGCCGGCTACCGGCCGGTCGAAGAGCGCATCAACGATTATAGCGAAGTGGAAATGCGTCTGGGCGATGACGAACGCCGTTCCCAGGCCTCCCGCTGCATGGACTGCGGCGTCCCCTTCTGCCACTGGTCCTGTCCCGTGGCCAACGCCATGCCCGAGTGGCAGGACGCCCTGTACCGGGGCGATTGGGCGCGTGCCTGGGCCATCCTCCAGGACACGAACCCCTTCCCCGAGTTCACCGGGCGCGTCTGCCCGGCCCTCTGCGAAGCCTCCTGCGTCCTGGGCCTCAACGACGAACCGGTCACCATTCGCCAAAACGAGCTGGCCGTCATCGAGAAGGCCTTCGCCCTGGGCCTCGTCCAGCCGCGTCCTCCTGTCCGTCGAAACGGCAAGAAAGTCGCCATCGTCGGCGGCGGCCCGGCAGGGCTCTCCGCCGCGTACTACTTGAACCAGGCCGGCTACACGGTAACCGTATTCGACGGCGACCGGCGCATCGGCGGCTACCTGCGCTACGGCATCCCCGACTTCAAGCTCGACAAGGGCTTTATCGACCGGCGTCTGCGCGTCATGGAACAGGAAGGCATCGTCTTCAAGTCCAATACCCGCGTGGGCGATGCCTCCTTCGGCTTCGGCACCTCCGGGAGCGGCACGGCAACCGTGAGCGCCGCCGAGCTCGAGAAGGAATATGACGCCATCCTCCTTGCTATTGGCGCCCGCGACGCCCGCGACCTGGTCATCCCCGGCCGCGATGCATCCGGCATCCATCAGGCCCTCGACTACCTCTCGCTCCAGAACCGTCAGTGCGGCCACGAGTCCTGCGAGGACGATCTTCCCCGCATCAGTGCCGAGGGCAAGAGAGTCCTCGTCATCGGCGGCGGCGACACCGGATCCGACTGTGTCGGTACTGCCGCCCGCCAAGGGGCTGCGAGCGTCACCCAGATCGAACTCCTCCCCAAGCCCTCCGAGCACCGCCCCTCAAGCGAGCCCTGGCCCCTCTGGCCCAAGGTCCTCAAGACCTCGAGCTCCCACCTCGAAGGCTGCGAGCGCCTGTGGAGCGTCAACTCCAAGGAGTTCCTCGCCCGCGACGGGGCCGTCCACGCCGTTCACGCCGTCAAGGTGGAATGGACCGAGGTCAACGGACGCTGGCAGATGGCCGAGGTGTCCGGCAGCGACTTCCAGATCGCCTGCGACCTCGTGCTCCTGGCCATGGGCTTTACCCACGTCGTCCAGGAAGGCATCGTCAAGGACTTCGGCCTCGAACTCGACGGCCGCGGCAACGTCAAGACCGCCGGCACCTTCAAGAGCTCGAACCCCAAGGTCTGGGCCACCGGCGACGCCCGCCGCGGTGCCAGCCTTGTCGTCCACGCCATAGCCGACGGCCGCGCCGCCGCCGAAGCCATGATCGCCAGCGTCTAAGGCCCAAACCGACACGCACCACAAGGAGCACCCATGCCCAGCGTCAATGAATACTTCGACGGAGCCGTCAAATCCGTCGGCTACCAAGGCCCCCAAGGCCGCGCCACTGTCGGCGTCATGGCCCCCGGCGCGTACCAATTCGCCACCAAGGCCCCCGAGACCATGACTGTCATCGACGGTACCCTCACCGTCAAACTCCCCTCAAGCGACGCCTGGGACGACTACGGCCCCGGCACCCGCTTCGAGGTCCCCGCCGACTCCTCCTTCGACCTGCGCGTGGCAGTCGAAACCTCCTACCACTGCCTCTACCATTAAATAGAAGGGGGAGCGCCTCACCCAAAAAGTGAACGCCCCCCGCCTCCCCTGCCCGCAAAGCCCACAGCCCCAGGCTGTGGGCCCCACGCGGCTCCCCCTCGCTCCACGCCCAAGTCCCTGTCGGGACTTGGGGCCTTCCGCTACCCCCACTTCGGGGTAGGGGAAGGTGGTAAGCGGAAGCGTGCAGTATTGTCAAGCAAAGCCATTATCAGGTCGAATGCTAAAACTGGGGGCCCTTGAAACCTCCCCTCAACGCGTCTCCAAAAGCCGGAACCGATCAGCTCCAAGCTTCCTCTTACTGGAAAAACTGTACAATTTGACCCGGTAGTGCTACTCTTTGGAAGAAAGACCGCTCTTTGACAGAAATCTGACACTTGAAACCCGGTAGTTTTCACAGATCCGTGGGGGTTGATGCCTGATCAGAAAGAACCAGTTAAAGGCACTACCAATTTGGTTCAAGATTATGATGATCGTGATGTAAATGTAGATTCTGATCCTGAGAATGAATTTCATAAAGGATATGACTACACTAGTGAAACCAAGGAGGTGTTTTCTACTGCGGCTGGTGAAATAATTTATTGTGGAGAGTCTCCATTTTTTCAAGAGAATAAAGAAGAGGATTTTACGAAACAAGGATTAGGGAATATGATTATAATAGATTATGGTAATGGAGACTTGGGAGTTTATGGTCACATAGACCTTGACACAATTAATGATCTTAAGGTTGGAGATGAAGTCGAACAAGGAGATAAGCTTGGGAAATATAAAAAAATAGGACATTCTTATGGACCACATCTTCATTATCAAACAGTACATATGGTTGATAATATGGAGCCATCCGAACAGGATTTTAAGCAGATTGAATTAGCAGGGTATTCTGATTATGAGGGGCAATGGAGATGGCCAGGTCGAAATTATAGAGTTCAAAAAGCTAATTTTGTAGAAGAGGAGGAATAGATGAGAAAAAGAAGTGTAGTTATCTTTTCATTTATCCTTCAAACGTGTCTATTGTATTCAATTGAGATTCCGAATATTTTGATTAATAAATCATTGGATAATTCCATATTATTTTCACATAGGCAATTGAATATTCACAATTATCGTGGAAAAAAGCTAAATGAAATACAGTGTAGTGGTAAAATATTAATTAAAGATAATGAATATTACTTTCTGTGGTACGTGGCATATAATGAAAATATCAGTTCTGATGAAATAATTAATATGTCTGCTATTCGAGAAGGTGTATATTTTGTTGATACTCCATTATTTTCTGATAAATAGAGGCTCTTTCAAAATAGCTAGTGAAGAGCATTTTATATAGGCCGCGGGAGCA
>CAZIRF010000010.1:0-77625 GCA_964541755.1 uncultured Spirochaetales bacterium
ATGCTCCCGCGGCCTATATAAAATGCTCTTCACTAGCTATTTTGAAAGAGCCTCCCTATACATTCAAGGAGTTCTTTCAAAACTCACTGAATTTTAAAAGAACCTCTTCTTTTAAATGAAACCATACCATCGAGATAGCCGTGGGGTCAAGCTCAATCCTTTTTGCGCAATTTTCGGGCGATTATACCGGCCAGCCCGCGTACCTGCGGATCCTTGAGGAGGTAGAGGAGGCCGAAGCCCAGACCGAAGAAGACGAGGGCGTCAACGAGGAGGGGGACGCCCCAGGCAAGGAGACGGCCGCCTCCTGCAAGGTGCGTAACGAGGAAATCGCGCAGGAACCAGACGGGTACTGCGCAGAGTATCGACGCGGCGAGCATGAGGCCCAGGTAGGCGCCCAGTTTCACGAGGAGTTTGCCGCTTTGTATCTCCCGGTGGCGAAAGAGGGGGATGACGAGGGCCGCAGTGTTGGCAAGGGCGGCGAGGCTCGTGGCCAGGGCGATGCCGCCGCCGGCGAAGGGACCGGCGAGGAGGGCGACGAGGAGGATGTTGACAGCGACCGAAACGACACCCGCGTATGCCGGTGCGCGGGTGTTGCCCATTGAATAGAAAACCGGGGCCAGTATGCGGTTGAAGCCGATGCAGACGATGGCCGTGATGTGCCAGCGGAAGGCGTCGAGGGTAAGGTGAACCGATTCTTCATCGAAGGCCGCCTGTTTGAACAGGAGGCTGATAATTTCCTTCCCGTGAAGCTGGGCCCAGATAACGATGGGGACGGTAAGGAGGACCATGGTCTTGAGGGCAAAGGCGAGTTTGTCGTTGAAGCGCTCCCACTCGGCCTTTTTGGCGCTCTTGGAGAGCTCGGTAAGGAGGACGGTGCTGATGGAGACGACGACGATGCCCAAAACGAGTTCCTGCAGGCGCAGGGAGAAGGTGAGCGAAGAGAGGACGCCGGTCCCTGCCCGGCTGGCCAGGGAGCTTGCGACGAAGTCGTTGACCTGGTAGGCGGCCATCCCCAAGATCGTGGGGGCGATAAGGCGGCCCATGCGCTTGACGCCCTCGTGGGCAAAGGCTTCCCGCAGCTCCATAAGGCCGAAGCGAAAGCCCTTTTTAAGGACAAAGGGGAGCTGGAAGAGGGCCTGCAGAACCCCGCCGGCAACTACCCCGATGGCCATGGCCCGCGCCGGATTGCCGGCAAGGTCCTTCAAGAGGAAGGTCGCGGATATCACGCAGATATTGAAGAGTATGGGGACGAAACCCGATGGGCCGTAGGAGTCATCGGCATTGAGGATGCCCTGCAGGAGGGCCGCCAGGCTGATAAAGCCCAGGTAGGGGAACATGATGCGGGTCTGGAGTATGGTCTCTGCGGGGTCTGTTTTGAAGAAGAGGCGCACGAGGAGGGGGCTTGCGAGTATCCCCAGAACCACGGTAATACTCACGAGGAAGGAGAGAACGCCCAGGCTGGCCGAAAGGAATCGGCGTATGTCCTTTTGATTGCCTTCTACGAGGTAACCCTTGAAGGTGGGGACAAAGGCGGTGGCCATGGTGCCTTCGGCAAAGAGGCGGCGCAGGAAGTTGGGGATCATGAAGGCGACGCGAAAGGCGTCTGCGAGGGCCCCGGTTCCCAGGAAGGCGGCGCTCACCATTTCGCGCACGAGGCCCAGTACGCGCGAGGCGCTGGTGAAAAGCATGAGGGTAAAACTGCTCTTGAGTATGTTCCGGGTGCCCATGGCGAGCACTGTATCCGCTTTTTGCGGGGTTGAAAAGCGGCGTCCCGAAGCAGCTGCTCCGGGACGCTGTTGGATTGGCGCGGGTGAGGGTGCGCCCCTTTTGATAGTGTGCCCCTTCACGGGGCGCGGTATCAGAAGGGGTTGACTGCGTAGAGCAAGAACTCGCCGCTCTCGCTCGCGGTGAACCAGAGCTCGCCCGCCCCAATGCCCAGACCGTTGGCGTTCACGATGGAGTCTGCGTAGTCCTGGTTGAGGATGGCGTTGACCACCTTGCCGTTGAAGAGGTCTGCGGCATTGGTCGCCAGTTCTTCGGCATTTTCAAAGGTGAAGACCGTGCCGCCGGGGGAACGAACTTCAAGCGGATAGAGGGTGATCTCCGCGAGCATGGCGATTTGGCCGGCGCGGGCGCCCTCTGCAAGTTCATCGAGGAACTGGTAGACCTTGTTGGCCCGCTTGAAGCCGAAATCGGCGAAGGCTTCCATATCGAAGGGAATGGCGACGAGCGGGATGCGCACTGCAACTTCTTCCCCGCGCTCGTCGATGCGTGTCCCCTCGCGGTAGCGCAGGACAAACTGCTCGCCGATGCGGTTTTCAGCTGCCCCGAACTCGCTGTGATAGAAGGTCTTGACGAAATCCGATCCCGGCTCGTCGCTCCAATACACGGCCGTCTCGCCCTTCTCGGAGAAGCTGAGGATTACTTCCCCCTCGAGCGCGCTTGCGTCCTCGAAGACGGCGTAGGCGGTCTTGATTCCGGGGTCTTTGACGGCCTTGGCGTAGAGGCGGCCCAGTTCGTATTCGGCAAAGCTCGCTTCCATGTCGGCAACGGGGTCTTCCCGGTCCGTCCATTCCTCATCGACGGTCTCGGCGACCTCGGGAGACTCTGCAACGGCGGCATCCGTTTCATCGGAAGGATCCTCTTCGTCGAAGCGCGAACCGGTGATGGACCCGCGGTTTTCATCGGGCGAGAGGCGCTTCATGAGGATCGTCCCCTGTGCGCTGGCGGTTGCCCAGGTGCCAACGAGGTCTTCCCCCTCGAAGTGCAGGCGAATGGTGGTCTCTTCCGCCACATGGCTGGCCGGTGGGGTGAAGAGGTATTCGTTCTTTTCGACCCGAACCGCTACCGGTTCGAAGTAGAGCCAGTCGGGGTTTTGATCGGGGATGTACCTGCCCATGATGACCATGGGGATGGGATTCCCGTCACCGGGGTCCGCGTCTGCAACCCAGACGAGTATGTCGAAGGTCTCGCCGTCTGCGGCGTACTTCCAGGTACCGCCGATATCGGCTGCTTTCGCCTCTTTTTGCAGGCGAGGGGGAGTGTGAGGGCTGCGATGGCCAATATGACCAAGGCGCCTCCATGAAGGCCGTGAATCTTTTTCATGTTTGAGTTTCTCCTTGTGTGTGAGCCGCGTGAGGGCTGCATTTAAATAATTCATACTGATGCTAACGCTCTGTTGCCAGCTTTTTCAAGCTGTTCCAAAAAGATTTTTCATTATGGGAGCGGCTCAAATCGCCCCGCCGCCCGACTTGCACAAGGACAGGGTTTCTTCCTATAGTTCGGAATCGGAGGATACCCATGCTGGTTTGCAAATTTGGCGGAACATCTGTCGGATCGCCCGAGGCCATCGAACGCCTCGTGTCGATTATCGCTCGTCCCGACCACCGCACGACCACACGGGTAGTGGTCGTTTCGGCCTTCTCCGCTGTTACCGATCAGCTTGTCGCCCTGGCCCGCACGGCAGAAACGGGCGCGACCCGGCAAATGGGAACCCGCGACCCCGCCGTCGACGAGGGGCTCTCCGGCCTCCTTTCGCGGCACCGGGACGCGGTGCGGGCCTTGAAGAATCTTCCCGCTGCCGATAGTGAAGCCCTCCTTGCGGCACTGGACGCACTCCACGCAGACCTGTCCCGCCGTCTCGACGCGGTTGCCGCCCTGGGCGAGCTTTCCGACCGCAGCATGGACGCCATTCTCTCCTTTGGCGAGCGTTTCTCTGCCCACATCGTCGCCGCGGCATTTCGCGCACAGGGTCTTCCAGCCCACTACCTCGACAGCCGTGCGCTCATCCGCACCGACAGCCGCTTTGGCAATGCGCGGGTGGATCGTGAAGCAACCAGTGCTGCCATTCAGGCCTTTTTTGCCGAGGGCCGGGAGCTGCAGGTTGCGACCGGCTTCATCGCGCGGGATCCAGCCGGCCGGACGACCACCCTGGGGCGCGGGGGCAGCGACCTGAGCGCCGCCCTCTTTGGCGCGGCGCTTTCTGCCAGCGAAATCGAGATTTGGACCGATGTCGACGGGATACTCAGCGCGGACCCGCGTTTGGTAAAGGGCGCCTTTTCCCTTGCGGAGGTCTCCTACAGCGAGGCGATGGAGCTCTCGCACTTCGGGGCCAAGGTCCTGTATCCGCCCACGGTGCTCCCTGCCCTCGAAAAGGGGGTGCCCATACGGGTCCTCAACTCCTTCAATCCCGATGCCCCCGGAACCCTCGTACACGGGTCTTTCAACAATATTGATGGCAGTGGTCCTGGCGCAAAGCCCTCAAGCGCCCCGAAGTCCTCAAAGCCCCCGGTAAAGGGCATAAGCTCCATACGGGAGGTGAGCCTCGTGCGCCTCCAGGGGCCCGGCATGGTCGGTGTTACCGGGGTGTCTTCACGCCTCTTCGGGGCACTCGCCCGCTGTGGCATCAGTGTCATCCTTATTACCCAGGCTTCAAGCGAACACTCGATCTGTTTCGCCATCCGGCCCGCGGATGCTTCGGGGGCCCGCGACGCCATTCGCGAGGAGTTCGTCCTCGAGCTCGAGCGGGGGCTTATCGAAGAGCCCCTCATCGAGAACGAGCTCTCTGTCATTGCGGTGGTCGGCGAGGGGATGAAGCACAGCCCCGGCATCGCCGGCAAGGTCTTCCACGCCCTGGGGCGCAACGGCATCAACGTTGTAGCCATCGCGCAGGGCTCAAGCGAGCTCAACATATCGGCGGTCATTCCGTGTGCCGATGAATCCAAGGCCCTCAACGCCATCCACGAGGCCTTCTTCCTTGCGGGGCGGCGCACGGTGAACCTCTTCCTGGTGGGCACGGGCCTCATTGGCTCTACCCTCCTCGAACAGCTTGCGCGCCAACAGGAGGTCCTGGGCGAGGAACACCGCATAGCGGTGCGCCTCGTGGGGGTGGCCAATTCGCGCCGCATGCTCTTCGATGTGGCGGGTCTCGATCCGGCAGGGGTGCGCGAGGTGCTGTATGCGGGGGATGCTGCTGCCGCTACAGCCGGACCCGCTGCCGCTAAAGCCGGATCCGCTGCCGCCACGGCAGGACCCGCTGCCAGAGCCGGTGGGGTCGGGCCGGAGCTATCAGCCTATACCCCCGATGCCTTTATTCAAAGGATACGCGATCTCAACCTGCCCAACAGCGCCTTTTGCGACTGTACGGCCAATGACGATGTCGCCTCGCGCTACCTGGATATTCTGGAGGCCGCAGTTCCGGTCATTACGCCCAACAAGCGGGCCAATTCGGGGAGCCTTGCGTACTTCAAGGCCCTGCGCGATACCGCGCGCGCGTCGACCATTCCCTTCCTCTACGAGACCACCGTCTGTGCGGGGCTCCCGGTCATATCGACCCTCCACGACCTTGTGCTGGCCGGCGACCGGGTGATCTCCATCGAGGCGGTTCTTTCGGGGACCTTGAGCTTCATCTTCAACAACTTTGATGGCAGCGTGCCCTTTTCTGCCCTGGTGCGCCAGGCGAAGGAGAAGGGCTACACCGAACCGGACCCCCGCGACGACCTCAACGCCAAGGATGCGGCGCGAAAGGCCCTCATCCTGGCCCGCGAGTGCGGGATGGACCTCGAGTTCGACGATGTGGTAATTGAGCCCATACTCCCCGCGGCAGCCCTGGCTGCGCCCACGGTGGACGACTTTTTTGCCGAACTGGAAAAGGCCGATGCCGATTTCGAAGCAAAGCGAAAGGCCGCGGCCGCCGGGGGCAAGGTCCTGCGCTACATAGCCCGTATCGACGATACGGGCGCGCGCCTGTCCATGGCGGCTGTTGATGCAGCGAGCCCCTTCCGCTCACTTGTTGACAGCGACAACCTTGTCGTCATCTACAGCGAGCGCTACAACACCCTGCCCCTGGTCGTACGCGGCCCCGGTGCCGGGGCGGCCGTAACGGCCGGCGGGGTCTTTGCCGATATCGTGCGCATAGCCCGCACCCTGGTCTGATGCACTACTGGCGGCTCGGCGTACAGCCGGGCCGTTTTTACATCGCGCCCGTGTTTGGCGGGTTGTTCCGCAGATTTTTTTGGTGAACTGCAAGGAGGAAGAGAGTGAGTGTCGCCCGTGCCATACAGGAAGCCCAGGAGAAGGGCTCTTTCATACGCAAGATGTTCGAGGAGGGGATGGCCCTCAAAAAGGCCTTTGGCGCCGACAAGGTCTACGATTTTTCCATAGGTAACCCCGATGTCGAGCCGCCGGCCGCCTTTTCGGCGACCCTTGCCCGCCTCGCCGCCGACCCCACGCCGGGGACCCACGGCTACATGCCCAACCCCGGTTTTATCGACGTGCGCGCGAAACTCGCCGTCAAGGTGAACCGCGAGCAGGGGGTATCCTGCGGTCCGGAGCACCTGATCATGTCGGTGGGGGCCGCGGGGGGGCTCAACTGTGTCCTCAAGGCCATACTCAACCCCGGCGACGAGGTCGTCGTTCCGCGGCCCTTCTTTGTCGAGTACGGGACCTACATCGCCAACCACGGGGGCAAGATGGTCCTCGTGGACAGCGCTCCCGACTTCAACCTCGATGTGGGGGCGATCGCCGCGGCCCTCAACGAGAAGACCGCCGCGGTCCTTATCAACTCGCCCCACAACCCCACCGGGCGGATTTACCCCAAGGAGACCCTCGCTGCCCTTGCCGATGTCCTTCGCGAGCACGGCAAGAAGTGCGGCCGCAAGCCCCTTTTGATCGGGGATGAGCCCTACCGCGAGCTGGTTTACGGCGGGGCCGTGGTGCCGCCCCTCCTGGCGTCATACGAGGAGTCTGTGGTGGTTACCTCCTACTCCAAGAGCCTCTCGCTCCCCGGGGAGCGCATCGGCTATATCGCGGTGAACCCGGCCATGGCCGACGCGGCCGCCCTCTGCGGGGCCCTCGCTTTTGCGACCCGGACTCTGGGCTACGTCAATGCCCCGGCCCTCATGCAGCGCGTGGTGGCCGAGCTCGTCGACGAGCGGGTGGCCGTCGAGGTCTATGCCGCCCGCCGCGCCGCCTTCCTCGAGGTGCTCAAGGCCGCCGGTGTGGGATGCATCGAGCCAGAGGGGGCTTTCTACCTTTTCTGCAAGGTGCCCGCGCGCGGGAGCGACGGCTCGACCGACGACTTCGCCTTTGTCGCGGCCCTTAAAGAGGAACGCATCCTCGCCGTGCCGGGGACCGGCTTTGGCGGGCCGGGATATTTCCGCCTGGCATACTGCGTCGACGAGGCGATCATTCGCGCCTCGGCTGCCGGTTTTGCCCGGGCGGTCGCCGCCTGGAAGGCATAGGAGTTCATGATGAGCCGGCCGACCACTATGAGCGGCCGGCTCATCATGAGCGGCCGCTACTTGTGTGTATGGCCTGCGGGAGGGCTCCCCGCTCCAGCAGGGCCCGGCGCAGTTTTCGTACCCGTTCCGGCGGCGCGCTGATGTACCAGGAGGGGAGGGCCCACTCGAAGCTGCCTGACTCCATCCCGAAGCTCTCCGCTACGACGCGGTCGAGGAGGGCTGCGTCCAGTTCGCCGCGTTCGCCCCGCCACAGGGGGTCATGCGATAAAACCGGGACAAAGCGGGAACCCGCTATCAGCCTGAATATCGATTCAATAGTCTCAAGATCGAAGAATTCATCACGAATCTCTGCGCCCCACACAAAGAGCAGGCGTCCGTCGCGGCGGTCGCTGTCCCGAATGCTTTCTATCATCGAAAGTACGGGGGCGGCTCCCATGCCCTCTGCCAGGAATACGTGTCGAAGGGGGCCGCTGCCTTTTTTGAGGCAGAATGACCCGGTGGCCCTGCCCAAGCGGGTGCGCAGGGCTTTCATGCCCTCAAAGGCGATGCCCTCAAGCCGGGTGCGCAGGGCGAGGGCCCAGTCGTCGCGGTCGTTCAGGCAGAAAACAAGGCGGTCTTTTGTGGCGGGGCTAGAGACCGGGGCGAGGAGGCGGGGGCGCGAGAGGATACCCTCGCCGGGGAAGGAGACGGGGAGGGACTGGCCGGCCTTGAAGGCCGGGAGCGGATGATTTTCGCAGAGGACCTCGAAAAAAAAGGTCTTCCGGTTTCTGTCCTGCATTCCGACGGGCCTGGTCAGATAGCTGCCGCTGGGTCCCATGGACAGCTGGGCGATTGTTTCGAGTGTGCGTGTCTTGAGTGAGGGGCCCCCATTTGCGCCAAGCAGTACGGAAAACTTTGACTTCACATGATCTCCTGGAGAAATGATTTGTTACGGTGAGCAATTTCAATAGTGTCCGATTTTTGAAATTGCCTCATTTGAAATTGCCTCATTTGAAATTGCCTCATTTGAAATTGCCTCAAAGGGGATCACCAGAGTATGCCCAGGCGAACGGCCCAGAAGAAGGTATCTGTCTGCCAATCGCGCCCCGCATAGAGGCTCGCCGACAGGGAGGAGAGCCCGATGAGGGAGGCGGTCACCGCCAGCGAAAGCCCGTTGGCCATCTGCCATTCGTCCCTGGACAAGAGGATGTCCGTGTACAGGGCCAGATCAATACGGGGGATCTGGAATGACTCGGCCAATGAGATACCGATATCCCGAAAGGCCAGGGCAATCTCGCCGTTTGTCCACACTTGAGGCAGTCGAACCGGGCCGCTTGCCGGGCCTCTCCAGGGATCGGAGGGGAAGGGCGTGAAGAGCCGGTATGTCGGGCTCCAGCGCCCCAGTATGCCGGCTCGAACTTCGAGGGGGCCCGCAAGCGAGATCTTCGTTCCAAAACGCCCCTCCACACCTGCAGTATACGGAGTATCACCTTCACTGCGCAGAAATCCCCCAAGAGCGAGGGTCGGGTAGACTCGTTGTATCTTGTCGCGGGGGCGAAATCCGATGTTGGCCGCAATCCATTGGTCATCGCTTTGGTAGGCGGAATCCAGGAGCAGTTCTGCCTCGAGAGCACTTTCCAGTATGAGATCGCTGCCCGCGTATGCAGTGGCCCCTATGACCCCTTGGATCCAGGTCCATTCAGGACACCAGGAAGCGCCTGTTTCGATGGTAAAGGGGCCGGGGGGCGAGAGGGTGAATCGCGCAGAAGCACCTGCTCCCACGCGTGCCAAACTGGTCCAGCCACCCAATTGCGCGGCAAAATGGCCGCCTTCGAATACGAGTTTGAGATCGAGGGTGGACTCCGGTTCGAGGCGAAAGCGTGCGTTGAAGTTGTCCGGGAGCGTGAGGCCCCCTCGCATTGTTATCCGGGGGCTGTAATGCCTGGGATGGCGTCCCAGGGCGATGGTCCGTTCGGTTTTAAGGAGCGCCTCTTGGCGGGTAGCGCGCAGGGTGGAGAGATCGTGCGGATTCTCTCCGATCTGTTGACGTATGGCGTCAATTCGTGCCTCTGTGGAATGGTAGCCGGCCAAAATGATACGGTCGATTTGGCTGTAATCCATAAACGAGAAGTCTTCCACGGCACAGCGGATAAGCAGGCCGCCTTTCCGTTCAATATCGCAAATGGCCGCGCGTTCCTTGGCTATCGAGAAATTGCGGTTGATGATGGTGATCGGATTGCGGAAGTTGAGCCCCTTGCCCTCGTAAAAGGTCGCTGCCACAATGAAACGTGAAGTGAATTGCGCGGGAACTGTGGCCGGAATGAGATTGGAGGTGCCCCCGTCAACGAGACGAAGGGGGCCATGGGGGACGGGAGGAAAATACATGGGCATTGAAAAGGCCGCCAGAAAGGTCTCGACGAGGGGGCCTTCGGCCAGCCATACCTGTCGTTTGCTCACGAGGTCGTCACAGACAATCAGGGTGGGAATGGCAAGCTCTTCGAGTCTGGTATCGTGGAAGAGTTCACCCATAATGTCTGCAAAGTGGCCGGGGTCGAGGATGCCCCCCTTTAAAGGGACAACGGGTTTGAAGAGTTCTTCAAGGGGGGTAAGGGTGATGATGCGCTCGATGTCATCCGGAGCGAAGCCCGCAGCATAGAGCAGTGCGACGATGGCTCCCATGGAGTTTGCCACGATAAAGTCCGGGATGATGTTCGCCTCTTCCAGTTTCTTGAGAACCCCGATGTGTGCATAGGCGCGGGCGGATCCCCCCGATAGAAGGAGTCCCAGGGGTTCACGATCAGGGTGTTCTTTTTCCAGAGTGTCAAGACGGGATCGGAAGGATCCCTCCCCGATAAACAGGGGGCTAATCTGGGTCTCGAGGTCCTGGTCGAGAGCGGGGAGCCCTTGCCGGTCGCTTGCGGTCACCGCGTGGGTAACGAGAAGGAGGAGTATTGCAGTTAGCCATACGCATCGTTTCGCATGTTTGAAGCAGGGTGTTTTCACGCGCATATGATAACACGCATGATTGAAACGCTACCAGCTTTCATGTTACTCTTCGGTTATACACGTACATACCCGGAGGCGCAATGCACGATCGCAAGGATACCGGAACAGCTGAACTGCGGATTGACGGCAAGATCATCACCCTGCCCACGTATGAGGGCTCAAAGGGCGAGAAAGCGGTCGATATAACCCGCCTGCGGAAGGAAACCGGTTACATTTCTTACGACCCGAGTCTCGCAAATACCGGGGCCTGTTCGAGCGACATCACCTACATCGACGGTGAAAAGGGCGTGTTGCTGTATCGGGGGTACCGCATCGAGGATCTGGCTGAACACTGCCGCTTCCTGGAAGTCGCCTACCTCCTCATTTTGGGCAAGCTCCCCACAGAGGAAGAGCGCAAGAGCTTCTCGCGCCTCATGAACTGCAATTCCATGGTTCACGAGGACATGCAGAACTTTTTCCGCAATTACCCCGAGCACACCCACCCCATGGCCGTCCTCTCTGCCATGGTCGTATCGCTCTCGACCTTCTACCCCGAGCTCGAGTCCCCGGCGGCCCAGAGGGAGTCGCTGGATATTACGATTGCCCGCCTCATCTCGAAGATTCGCACGATTGCGGCCTTCTCCTACAAGAAGTCTGTCGGCGAGCCCTTCGTCTATCCCAGCCACCAGTACAGCTACTGCGCCAACTTCCTCAACATGATGTTCTCTTCCCCCGTCAACGACTACAAGATCGATCCGTTGGTCGAGCGCATCCTCAACCAGTTCCTCATCATCCATGCCGATCACGAGCAGAACTGCTCGACCACGGTCGTCCGCACCGTCGGGAGCGCGGGTGCAAACCTCTATGCCTCCATCTCCGCCGGTATCTGTGCCCTCTGGGGGCCCCTGCACGGCGGCGCGAACCAGGGGGTTATCGAGATGCTCGAGATGATGCTCAACGAGAAGCTGTCTCCCAAGGATGTTTTGGCCAGGGCAAAGGACAAGAATGATCCCTTCCGCCTTATGGGCTTCGGGCACCGCGTGTACAAGACCTATGATCCCCGCGCCAAGATTGCCAAGAAGGCCTGCAACGAGCTTTTGGACCACCTGGGCATCACGAACGATCCCCTTCTGGACATTGCACTCGAATTGGAGGAGGCCGCTCTCAAGGATGACTACTTCCAGGAGCGAAACCTCAACCCCAATGTCGATTACTATACCGGTATCGCCTACCGGGCCATGGGTATTCCCACGAACATGTTTACCGTCATGTTCGCTATCGGCCGTCTTCCCGGTTGGATCGCCCACTGGCTTGAGGGCCATGCCGATCCCGAACAGCGCCTCATGCGCCCCCGCCAGATCTATACGGGGACGACCGAGCGCGATTTTGAGCGCAAGTAATATCCATTTGAATGCGCCCCTTTCAAAACTCACCGGGTTTTGAAAGGGTTTCGTTTTTATAAACAATATGAACGGCAGAGCCCGATGGGCTGCTTTTAAAACGCCGGGAGCTCTTGAACTCCCGGCGTTTTCATGTTCCGTGTTTGCTGTCCCTTGCCGTTTTTTCGGGGGCGTCGGTCCGGATGGCTGATAGTGCACGGTATCGGGAGGAAATATTCGTGACGCGCCAATCTGCTCCTTGTCGACTGTTCCTCTCTGTTCTGTTCTTTCTTCTGTTGTATACTGCGCGGTCTCTCTCGGCGCTTGAGCACAGCGCCCCCGTTCTTTTTCCTGTCCCCGACTGGGTAAGTCCTCTCTCCCTGCCCGAAGAGCTGGATGAATCCTTTGCGAGTAGTTATGGCTACCACTTCATACTCAACGACCAGCAGTACCACCCCGCAAAAGCCACTACGTATCGCCACTTTGCCTGGGTGCTTACCTCTCCTGCCGGGCTCGAATCTGCATCGCGCATTTACATACCGTGGCAGGTGCGCCATGAGACGCTGGAGGTCCACTTTATCCGTGTCGTGAGAAACGGCGAGCGCTTGGACTGGAAGGACAGGGCGCGGGTGGAGGATCTCCATCGGGAAGATCGCCTTGATTCGGGTATTTATGATGAAGAGCGTACGCGATTTATGGTGCTTGAAGATATTCGGGTTGGAGATATCGTCGAGTACGCCTATAGCTTGAGAGGGGCAAATCCCGTTTTTGGCGGGCAGGTCCACAAGACCTTTGTCCATGGGCAGGATTACCCCATGGCCCTCCTCCATTTTCGTCTCCTCCTCTCCCCCGATAGTAAAATCAAGACCCGGCAGTATGTACGCAGTATCGAGCCGGTGGAGCGGCTTCTTGCGGGGGGCTGGAGAGAATTGGTGTGGATGGAGAAAGAGAGTCCCGCAGTAAAGGAAGAGGACCAGAGCCCGTACTGGTTTGATACCTATCCGTGGATTGAAACAAGTGATTGGGCTTCATGGGAAGAGCTCGGTCAATGGGGGCTCGGTCTGTTTCGGAATACGGTCGATACAGAGAGCCGTCTTGCCGTAGATAGCGTGTTTTCTCGATTGGCCCCGAATTTTCCTCTCGATGATGGAGTCTCCCGGCCCGCATCCGACGATGAACTGCTTGCCCTCATTCGCTTTGTGCAAGACGAGATTCGCTACTTTGGCTTGCAAATTGGCGAAGGGACGCACCGACCGCGCAGCCCGGCCGATATCGTATCCAGCGGGTTTGGGGATTGCAAGGACAAGACCGTTCTTCTCTGCGCCCTCTTGTCCCGTGCGGGGGTCAAAGCCTGGCCCGCCCTTGTTGCAACGCGCCGTGGTCAGTTCATACCGGATCGTTTGCCCGGCCCCGGTGCCTTTGATCACGCAATTTGCGCATTTGAACTCGACGGTGCCCTTCGTTGGATTGATCCGACTATCAGTTTGCAAGGTGGAGACCTGCGTACCTTTCATAACCCCGATTATGGCCGAGCCTTTCTCCTGGACCCCGCCGAACCACGTTTCGTCCCCATGGAGGCGAGGGCGAACGGGAGTGTGTGTGTCGAGGAGCGCATGCGCTCTCAGGGCCTGGCCGAAGAGGGGAGTCTGCTGGTTCAAACCGGGTATTCAGGGGCCGAGGCCGATGCCATGCGGCGTACTCTCGCCGGGAGTAACGGCGCCGAACTCGAGGAACGCTACCTTTCTTTCTATCGATCTCTCTTTCCCAAGATTCGTCTTGCCTCTTCCCTGCGTGTCGAGGACGATCGCCTGTCAAACAAGTTGAGGGTCTTTGAAGAGTACACAATACCGGATCTATGGTCTTTCGAGGCGGGGAAGCCACAAGATGACGACAGGGATCGGGTTCTCGAGCTCTACCCCTATACGATTTCGGATTACTTTACCCGCTATGCACGCATCTCTGCGGATCGCACGACTCCGCTCGCCCTGCCGTATCCCGTACATTCTGTGCACACCAGTATCGTTGAGCTTCATGAAGAGTGGGACGTGGAGGACGAGCGGGAGCATTTTGCCGACGATTGGTATCGCCTCGACTATCGGGTGAATTATGCCGATAGAACCCTCTCTGTCACCTGGGATTACCAGACGATTGGCGATCATGTCGAGGCGGCGGATGTTCCCGCTTTTCTCGAAGGACACAGCGCTATAGGTGATACCTGGCTCGGTTATATATTGCGGCCCAAGTACAACTTTATTTCACTTCCCAATGCCCAGGCCCCGTCGACCCCGGCGATATTCATGTTGTTCGTCACCCTTGTCCTTCTCCTGTTTTTGGCTCGAAACATGTTTCGTCGTACCCAGCCTTCTTCGGCGCCGCCGACCACTGTTGAAACGGCGCCGCCGACTAATGTTGAAACGGCGCCGCCGACCATTGTTGAAGCGGCGCCGCCTGCTGGTGATCTTGTTCAGGGGCCAAATGGTATCGGTGGGGTCCTTGCATTCCTCCTTGTTGCTTTTGTCCTTGGCTTTGCCATCAAGCTGTTCTCCCTGAAGGATTGGGAAGCCTACACCGTCTTCACCTGGATGAAGGTGAGCTCGATGTACAATATGCGTGGCGTCGGTATTTTCCTCTTGGCCCTTTTTCTCGAAATTCTCATTAACCTGGGATTGACTCTCTGCATTCCCCTGCTCCTCATTCTTGCCTTCAAACGGAGTAGTCGCTTCAAAACCTCCGCGATCTTTTTCTACCTGGCCCAAGCCCTTCTCTGGCTTCTCTACATTGCAGTCGCCCAATCCTCTTCTGGTGTGATACCCTTGGACCGGGAGACGACCACCCTTGGTGTACAGGCAATATTCGGCAGTGGTCTGTGGATTGCCTATCTCGCCAATTCACGGCGTGTCGCAAATACAATGTGTCGATAAGGGCTTGCCTGTGGGGGACTGTAATTGGCAGAACCAATTTCAGGACTCGGGGTGTGTGAAAAAGGTCCAATATATAGAGGCTCTTTCAAAAGGGTGATTTTTGAAACGGGCTCAAGGAGTAGTATATGGCTGGCAATGCAAAGGATTTTTTGAGTCTGGCGGGCGAGGACCTTGTCTCACTCTCTGATGGAGCCCTCCTTACGGTGGCGGCTGGTGGCGAACAGAACACCATGACTGTCTCCTGGGGGATGACCGGCTTTATGTGGGCGCGCAGTGTCTTTATGGTGATGGTGCGCCGCTCTCGCCATACCTTCTCTCTAATTGAGCGTGCCGACTCCTTTACGGTGAGTATCCCCAAGCACCCCGATGCCAAGGAATGGCTCGCATACTGTGGTTCAAAGAGCGGCCGGGATGGTGACAAGTTCGCTGCCTTGGGCCTTGCGACACAGCCTGCGAAGGTCGTAAATGGCGTCGTCATCGACTGCCCCGGCACCCACTTCGAGGCCCGTATCCTGCATCGCGTCGATATGGCACAGGGTACACTGGACAAGGGCGTTCAGGAGGCGCACTACGTCAAGGACGGACTGCATGTCTTGTATTTCGGCGAGATACTCGCCCGTTACTCCAAGTGATCTGTCGCGTTATTTATTGCCATCCCTCCGGGGCGAGGCCTTCCATGACGATTCCCGCCCACCCTCCGCCGATGTCCTGGCGCATCAGGAGGCGCTCTGTGCCTCCGACGGGCTTGCCTTTGTCTTTCCCCTCTTTTGGACCGATGTCCCCGCCCTCCTCAAGGGCTGGTTCGACCGCCCAAGCGACAATCTCAAAAATGACCGATTTCTGAAATTTCCTGAATCTTCTTGCCATTTTTTGCGAGGTCATCTTGCAGGACCATGCGCGAAGAGGATGCGAACTTTACAAAGTCTTCCATTGCCTCTTTCCCGCCCTGCATGGCCCTGTCCATGCCCCGGTACGGAATGTAGCACTGGCTCTTGTTTTGCCTGGAGTAGTCGATCTGGTACCAGCTCATCACCCATCCAATTTTCGCTCCCGATTGTTCAATACCCTTGAGCACACAGTCTGTCCAAAAGCGGGGGACTATGTCCGGATAGCGGTGGGTGTCGCCCTCCATGCGGCAGCCGGTCTCGCAGATGGCCGCTACCTTGTCATGGCGTTTTGCGAGAGCGTCCAAATTATGCAAGTCCTCCTCAAAGGTCTTGAGGTCATTCCAGGGGACGGCTCCGGGCTCATAGGAGTCAAGTCCCACGATGTCGACCCACTCGTCGCCTGGGTAGTAGTCGGCGCAAAAGGGCGTATTCGGTGACCATGCATACAGGATGTTTTTCACCCCACGTCCGCGAATCCAGTCTACGGTAAAGCGATAGAGCGTGATGTATTCCTCTGCACAAATCGATTCGGATCCCCACCAGAACCATGCCCCGTTCATCTCATGAAAGGGGCGGAATACGAGGGGAAATCCCAATTCATTGAAAACCGGAATGACCATACGATCTATTTTCCCGGTAAGCCATGCGAGGGAGCTGCCAATGGGGCCTCCCTGTCGGTACTCACGGATTTCACGGACAATTTGTCGGGCCAAATTGGCGTCCCGGTCGAGCTCCCCGGAGCGAGTCCCGTGTTCCACGCGCAAGCGGAAGCTCCCGGAATCCTTGCCGCGAAGATGCCAGCAGAAGCCGCAGACCGATCCGGCCTCGTGCGCCAAACGCAGGGCTTCGAGGTGGCGATTTCGCTGCATCTCGGGGTCCCTGCCGGGCCCGGCCCCCTCGAACCACATGAAGTCGTCTTCAATAAAGCCGGGGTTGGACCCGGTGATATCCTTGCAATCCGAGCTGTCTATGGCCTGATCATGGAGACTGTGATACCCGATAGTCGTCGCATTTGCCATGCCAAAGATGGTTTTGTCTGCTCTGCCAAGGGCTTTGAGCCAGGAGAGGAGGGCCTCGCTCGCTGCGTCTCTGTACCCTTGTGCTGCCTTGGATTCTCTCATATCTCCAATATAGTCAAAAACATCAATTTTGCAAGGGGTGGAGGATAAAACTGTCAGGAATTTAGGGCAGATGGGCTTATCCACCGATAGCCCTTGAAACGATTGATACGTTTTTCTTCCATTATAAAACCGCTTTTTGCCAGGACATACACGACCTTTCCGGCCAAAGCTGTGCGTATACCCGCTTCCCGTGCAAGGTCTTTGGATGTGAAGGCTTTTGTACGGAGGGGTGATGGAATGAACTGCTGCCAGTCGTCGGGCCTCGAGATAATAATGCTTTCGAAGACCTCGTCGAGTTGCCTGTCCAAAACACGTATGCCCTTTCTGCGCCAAGAGCCCTTGCCATCATCCATGCGAAGTTCTGTCATGGCGACCAAAAGGACTTCAATCGTACAATTGGAAAGGAGGGGCAAGAGGGGCGCGTAGACAAGGGCATTGAAGAGTTCCCAGCGGGAGCCCCGTTTGGGGCTCTTGCGGCTGCGCAAGACATGGCCTTCTGCGTCGAGGGTACGAATCGTGTTTTCGAGGGCTATGGGGTGAACGATACGCACCGGATTGTAGAGCGAGAGTTTGGAGACCTTTTTGTACAGTGGACCGAAGCTCCCTGTCTGTATTTCCACAATGCTTCCGTCTTTTTGACAGACATCACATACCCAGCGATCCTTGAGTTGCTCGGTAGCCCCTCCCTGTGAGGCATAACGTGCTTTGAGGGCGGCGTGCAAGCGGCTTTCGTTGAGACGGCCTATGCCCGGTTCGGCTTTTGCCGTTTCAATCGTCTTTGGCATAGGGGCTTAGCTCGTCTACTGTCATCAGATCAAGGTAGTGATAGACCTCGTTCCCACCCCTGTTTTCCTTGACGCTGATACGGGACACCTGGAAGGCCAGGGTCCGTGCCGATGCAAGGGGGAGGGTGAGTGGCAAACCGTTTACATCGACGAGTGTACCAATTTTGAGGCGCCCGCCAACTTCCTGTATATCCCCTTCGGGAAACACGATGAAGGACTCTTCGTTGAACATGCATCTACCATACACCGCCTCAAAATGGCTGGCAAGCGTCAAACCGCCACACAGTTGTATAGTCTTTTGGGGTTGACAGAATTATTGTGTGCGAAACTCTGCCTTCGAGGGATTGACGGGAAGAAATATGCTGTAAATAATGGGGAAGGGTGGGAGAAAGTGGGAAAAAATAGGAAAAGGTGGAATGGAGCTTCTAACTGGTGAGTTCAGAAATACATTGGATGAGAAGGGGAGGGTAAGTCTTCCGGCGCGTTTGCGTGCGGAACTCTCCGGCAACATCCTGATACTCACGCAGGGCGTCGATCGCTGTCTGTGGCTCTTTCAGCCCGAACAGTGGAAGGCTCTTTCACAGAAGCTCATGGCAACGACCTCCCCTTTCCAGGCCCGTTCCCGCCTGGTCCAGCGTCGTATCATCGCCCCCGCGCAGGAAGTCGAGATCGACAAGGCGGGGCGTATCGCCATTCCGCAGAGTTTGCGGGAGTTCTCGGCACTGTCGCGCGACTGTGTCATCTTGGGGATCGAAAAGTACATTGAACTGTGGTCTGCGGACGAGTATCGCAGCTACTGGGAAGATAATGAGGCGGAGTTTCAGGCTGCGGCCGAGGAGCTTGGTTCGGTATTGCTGTAAAAAAGGAGGGGGAAACATTGGAAATCGTTCACATGCCGGTCCTCCTCGAGGAGTGTATCGAGCTCTTGGGTCCCGCTTCCGGGGACAGTCTCATGGTAGACGCGACGCAGGGCGAGGGGGGGCACTCATTCGCCTTCCTTTCGCGTTTCCCCCACCTGCGTCTTGTTGGCATTGATGCAGATGCCGCCATTCAGGCTGTTGCCCGCGAGCGACTTGCCTCCTTTGGCGATCGCGTGCGCTTCTGGCAGGGCTGGTCGCACGACTTTTTTGCCTCTTGGCCACCGAATGAAGACCGGCCCGATCGCATTCTCATCGACCTTGGCGTGAGCGTCTTTCACTACGAGAAGAGCGGGCGGGGATTTTCCTTCCGAAAAGATGAAGCACTCGACATGCGCATAGACCCCACACAGGGGCAGAGCGCCCGTGACCTTGTCATGACGTTGCCCGAAGAGGAGCTCGCTGATTTGCTCTATCAGAATGCCGATGAACGCTACTCCCGCCGTATTGCCAGGGCCATAGTGGAGACTCGGCGCAGTCATGATATCGACAGTGCGCGCGAGCTTGCCGGCATCGTGGAGCGTGCTGTCCCGGCTGTCTACCGCCATGGCCCCGTTCATGCGGCTACCAAGACCTTTCAAGCCCTGCGCATCGTGGTAAATGGCGAGCTTTCCCGTCTTGAAAGCCTTCTGGAGAGTGCCCTTGAGGTTCTCGCTATCGGCGGGCGTCTTGGCGTCATCTCCTTTCACTCCATCGAAGACCGTCTCGTAAAGAACTTCTTCCGGGAGCGCAACAAGGACTGCATCTGTCCGCCCTCGGTGCCGATATGTAATTGTGGGGGCGCCCGTGAGGTCGCCCTTGTAACCCGGAAGGCGGTGCGGGCCAGTCCAGCCGAGACTCGAGCCAATCCCCCCTCGCGCAGTGCGCAGTTGCGGGTAGTGGAAAAGTTGACAGCGCGGAGGGTCCTGGCATGATCAAAAAGATAGGTATTCTGATATTGGTCCTCGCCATACCGGCAGTGTTGGCTCTCTCTTCCTGGCAGAGTTCCCGCTTCGATCAGCTGGAGCGGGAAGTCGGGCGTCTGGAGGATCAACAGGGCACTTGGCTCGAGTCGAACAAGCGCCATATTGCGGGTATTTCCACGCTGTTATCTGTCGAGCGCATTGATCGCCTTGCGCAGGAAGGGGCGCTCCTTGTGCGGGTTCCCAGCGAGCGAATTATCCAAGTCGAGATAGCGCAGGGGAGGAACGTGGAGTGATGCGTTCGGTCCCCCTGCCATTTTCTATGGTAGTAGACGCTCTTGGCGCTCCGCTTTCGATCGCCACGGGAATGACATTTCCAAGACTCTTTAACGCAGTTGCACTCGATTCGCGTCAGGTAGTGCCCGGGACGCTCTTTGTTGCACTCAAGGGTGAAGTGCAAGACGGGCACCGCTACATTCCGGCGGCCATACAGGCAGGGGCTGCCGGCATCATTCTCGATCGTGACAAGCTCGACGACGCGATAAGGGCCTTGGCGCTGGAAGCTTCATGTGCCCTCTTTCCGGTGGCCTCTCCCCTGGCCGCCCTCCAGGCGTGTGCCGCCCGCTGGGTGGATGCCTTCCCTTCCCTCTTGCGTATTGGTATAACCGGATCGGCGGGCAAGACGACCACCAAGGAAATATTGGGTTCCATTCTCTCTGTCGGGCGTCGGGTGGTCATGAACGAAGGGAACTACAACTCGGAGACCGGACTTCCCCTCTCTGTTTTTGCCATGCGCGAAAGCCACGAAGCGGGAGTCTTTGAATTGGGCATGAACCGCAGGGACGAGATTTTGGAACTCGCCGCCGTTCTTCGTCCTTCGCTCGCCCTGGTGACAAACATCGGCTCTGCCCATATCGGTATTCTCGGCTCCAAAGAGGCCATAGCCAAGGAAAAACGTCAAATTTTTTCCAATTTCAACCGTTCCTCTGTTGCATTCATCCCCGAGGATGATGGATTTGCCGATTACCTTGCAGAGGGCCTTGAGGGCCCCGTTGTGCGTTTTGGGCCCAACAGTCTGCCCGCCTATGGCGGGGTGCGCGATCTTGACGCGAGTGGCATATCGCTCTCCTGGGCAGGGGAGTGGGTGCGCGTTCCCCTGGGGGGAGAGCACAACGTGCGCAACATCCTCGCTGCCTGCGCGATTGCCTCTCATGTCGGGGTGAGTGATGGGGATATTCGAAAAGGGCTCTCTACCTTGCCGGTCCTCTTTGGTCGCGGCGAAGTACTTCGTGGCCCGCTTACGGTCGTTCAAGATTGCTATAACGCCAACCCCGAAGCCGTCATCGCCGCCATTCGCTGGGCGGACAGCATACCCTGCGAGGGGCGGCGTATCTATGTAATTGCCGACATGCTCGAACTGGGTGAACACAGTGAAGAGGCTCACCGGCGGGTGGGGCAGGCCCTCGCCGGAAGTGCTGCCGATGCCATCCTTCTCTTTGGCGAGGCCTCCCGTGCAGCAGTCCCGGTTCTCGAAGAGGCCGGCGCTGCTTCGCGGGTACTGTACGCAGAAGTCAATTTCGACAACCTGCGCCAAAAACTCCGCTCGTTTGCCCGCCCGGGCGATCTTGTTCTCTTGAAAGGCTCACGGGGGATGGCCCTCGAACGGCTTGCAGCCGATCTCTTGCCCCAATATACCGAATCTCGCGGGGAGGTCTCCTGATGTTGCTCGAATTCCTGTACCCTCTGGTGCGTTATTTTACGCCGTTCAATGTATTCCGCTATCTCACTTTTCGGGGTGCCTACGCAGCCCTTACCGCCCTGTTGATCTGTTATCTCTTCGGGCCGCGCCTTATTGAGGCTCTGCGCCGGCTCAAGGTGGGGCAGTCCATCCGCGACGACGGCCCGCAGACTCACCTCAAGAAGGGGGGGACGCCCACCATGGGCGGGGTCATGGTTATACTCGCTGTACTCGTGTCGACTGCCCTCTGGGAGGATTTTGGCAATCCTCACGTCTGGCTCGTGCTCATTTCGTTTGTGGGCTTCGGGGCCATCGGTTTTCTGGACGACTGGCTCAAGGTGGTCAAGAAGAACTCGAAGGGGCTCCCCGCCTGGGGCAAGCTCGTGGGGCAATGCGCCATTGCGACCGCTATCAGCCTATACCTGTATTTTACCGGAGACGACCGCACAACCCTGCTCTATTTACCCTTCCTCAAGACACCGGCAATTGACCTTGGTCTTGTCTGGATTCCCTTTGCCATTCTTTTATTGGTTGGAGAATCCAATGCCGTCAATCTGAGCGATGGTCTCGATGGTCTGGCTACGGGCTTGGTGCTCATGGTGTTTCTCACCTTGGCCGTTATCGCATACCTCTCCGGCCGGGCCGATTACGCCGAATACCTCGGGATACCGCACATTCGCGGGGCTGGCGAGCTCATGGTCTTCTCCCTCGCCATGGTGGGGGCCTGTGTGGGCTTTCTGTGGTTCAATGCGCACCCGGCAGAGGTCTTTATGGGCGACGTGGGAAGCCTTGCCTTTGGGGGGGCTATTGCCACCCTGTCTCTCGTTCTCAAAAAGGAAATCCTCATCCTTATTGCCGGCGGGGTTTTTGTACTGGAAGCAGCCTCTGTCATGTTGCAGGTGCTGTCCTTCAAATTGCGCAAGAAGCGGATATTCCGTATGGCGCCCCTGCATCATCACTTTGAATTGGCCGGATGGGCCGAGACGAAGGTCGTCGTCCGTTTCTGGATATTGGGTGGTCTCTTTGCCATCATCGCGCTCTCGACATTGAAGATACAGTAGGAAGGTAATGAAAAGCGTCAAACTGGACTTTGACAGACCGAATCACGCCCCGTCCCGGGACTTTGCCCTGGCAAGCACTGTCGTGCTCTTGCTCGGACTCGGTTTTGTCACCCTCTATTCGGGATCGTCCGGTTTTGCCGAGCGTTTCTTTGGGAATCCGCTCTATTTTGTCGGCAAACAGGCCATTTTTGCCCTTGTTGGTCTCCTGGCCTTTCTCCTGGCTGTTTGGATTCCCCTGGATTTTTTACGAAAGCACATGCACATCCTGGTTATTGGGGCCATTGTGCTGTGTTTGCTCACCTTTTTCCCCTTTATCGGTCTTACCCGAAATGGTGCATCCCGCTGGATTGCCCTGGGGCCCTTGAGTTTCCAGCCCTCCGAATTGGTAAAACTGATACTGCCGATCTACCTGGCGCACCTCTTTACCAAAAAGCAGGAGCGTCTGGATGATGTCTCAAACACGCTTCTGCCCCCGGTTATTGTCACCATCCTCTTTTGCTCCCTTATCTACCTTCAAAACGATTTTTCTACTGCGGCTTTTATTGCCCTTGTCGCCTTTCTTCTCTTTTTCCTCTCGGGGGTCAAGCTTCGTCACTTTTTCTTGGTGCTCATACTCACTGTCCCCCTCATGTTCCTGCTCATTTTCACCCGTGAATACCGCGTTATGCGGCTTATGAGCTACATTCACCCCGATTCGGACCCCCTGGGGGGTGGGTATCAGGTAAATGCGTCAATTCAGAGTATTGCCTCTGGCGGTCTTTGGGGCAAGGGTTTGGGCTTGGGAACCCGCAAGATTGCCAGTGTGCCGGAGATCCACTCGGACTTCATTTTCTCCGCCTTTAGCGAGGAGTCGGGGTTCTTGGGGGTCATTCTCTACCTTGGGGTGCTGGTCTTTTTTGCCTGGAGGGTGTATCGGAGCGTCTGGCTGGGGGGCGATGCCTTCCGCCGTCTTCTCGCCTGTGGGTTGGGGAGTACCATCATACTCCAGAGCCTTATGAACCTGGGCGTGGTGGTGGGTCTTTTGCCCGCCACCGGTATCCCTCTGCCTTTTTTCTCGGCCGGTGGATCCTCTTTGGTGGTAACACTTGTTATGGCCGGTCTCCTCGTCAACGCGAGTGCCCTGGATGCACGATTGCCGGCGAATGCCTCATACCGGGAGGTATTCAATGGCTGATCACTTCCTGTACGAACGCATACATGGTCTCTCTCTCGAAGATGAAGGGGAGGGCGCTGTTGAAAAGGCGCCAGCCCGCATGTCCACCTTGCGCCTTGCGATTCTGGGTGTACTCGCCCTGGTTCTTGTGGCCGAACTTGTTTGGTTCTGCGTCATTGTGCCCCTGTTGCCGCTCGCTTCGATTCGCATCAACGGTATGGGCCTCCTTGATCGTGGCCAGGTCCTTGAACGAGCCGGGATACTGGGCGACAGCTCATGGTTTTCCGTCGATGTATCTGCCGTTGAGGGGGCCCTCTCTTCCCTTGCTCTTGTCGAGACGGTTTCTGTCAACAGGCGATTCCCCGACACACTTACCATTGATATTGTCGAGCGCAGTGCAGTTGCGGTACTTGTGGGCGGCAATCCGGATGCCCCCCTCCTCTTGTCCATGGATCGGGATGGGGTCGTTTTCAATGTGGAACGACCTTCTTCATGTCGGAAGCCGGCCCTCCTGTCTGCCGTGCCACTCCTGTCCGGTATTGTTTTTGAATACCCGGAGCCGGGGGTTCGTCTGCCGGATTATCTAGTCCCCCTTGTGGCGAGCCTGGGAACCCTGTCGAGCGAACTGCCGGCCCTTATGCGGGAAGTATCGGAGATTCAGGTATTCCCCAAAGATGGGAATCGCTATGAGCTCGTCCTCTGTCCGGTTCGAGCCCCGGTCCGTTTCCGGATCGGTTCGCTGTTGAACAGGGATACACTCACGTATATGATGTTCATGCTTGACGTATTGGAAGCAAACGGCATAGAGACTGATGTTGTCGATCTCCGTACCGGCAGTGCCGTGTACGTGCCAAAGGAGGGAACTCGTGGCCAGTGACGGATTGATTGTCGGCCTCGATATCGGCACCACCAAGGTGTGTGCTGTCATTGCCGAACGCGATGAAAACGGTCGACTCGAGATAACCGGTGTGGGGACCAGTCCGTCCACCGGCTTGCGCAAGGGAGTGGTGGTCAATATTGAATCCACCTTGCGCTCTGTTCTTGCGGCCATCGAGGCAGCCGAAATGATGAGTGGTCGAACCGTCAGCTCCTGCTGGACCGGTATCGGCGGTGCCCATATTGAGGGTATGAATTCGCGTGGCGTGGTCGCCGTAACCGGCAAGGGACGTGAAACGCGTGAAATTGGCAAAGATGATGTGCACCGGGTTATCGAGGCGGCGCGGGCCGTCCTTATTCCCATGGACCGGCAGGTGCTGCATGTCATACCGCAGACATATATCGTTGATGATCAGCGGGGTATACGCAATCCCCTGGACATGATAGGGGTGCGTCTCGAAGCCGAGGTGCACATCATCACCGGCTCGGTGTCGAGCGCCCAAAACCTCATCAAGTGTGTCAATCGTGCGGGGTATCGGGTGGAGGATCTCTTGCTCCAGTCCTTGGCCTCTGCCGGGGCGACTCTTACCGCAGACGAGCGGGAGCTGGGAGCCCTGGTTATTGACCTGGGTGGCGGCACTACCGATGTGCTGGTCTTTCACGATGGGGCCCCGTACTACACGACAACCGTCCCGATCGGGGGGTCTCAGGTAACCAGTGACATCACCATCATGAAAAACCTCTCCTTTGAAACTGCCGAGCGGATCAAGGTTGAAGCAGGTTGTTGCAAGGAAGAGCTCCTCGATGGGGAAGGGGATATTGTCGTGCCGGGTGTTGGGGGGCGGCCTCCCATGCCCATAGCCCGTCGGGAGATCTGTGGCATCATTCAGCCGCGTATGAGTGAGCTGTTTTTCATGGTAAAGGAAAAAATAGAAAAACTGTCCCTGTCACGCTCCTTGGGCGGTGGGGTTATCCTTACCGGCGGTGGAGCCCAGATGGTGGGGGCGGCCGAGCTTGCTCACGAGTGCTTTGGCATGCCGGTGCGGGTGGGTGTTCCCATCGCTTTGGGCGGACTCGTGGAACAGTACCGGAGCCCGGCCTATTCGACGGCAGTCGGCCTCGTTATCGAGGGGGCCCAACGGGAGGAATCCCTCTTGGGTGCTCATGGGGTGGAATCGAGAGTCAAGGGTTCGGGGCGTGAACCGCTTGTGGGACGCCTTTTGAACTGGTTCAAGAAGGAATTTTTCTGATATTTACACCGCGCAGGCAGGGTCCTGTGTGCGGGTACTACCGGCTTTGGGAGCCGGTTCAACTATGGGGGGGGAACCATGAATATTGAAGTGTTGGACGATCGCTCTGCAAGTCCCACTGTCATCAAGGTGATAGGCGCCGGCGGCGGCGGTTCCAATGCGGTGAACCGCATGATCGACGCGGGCCTGCGGAATGTCCATTTTATTGCAGCCAATACCGATCTCCAGGCGCTCGCCCAAAGCCAGGCCACTGTCAAGCTTGCGCTCGGGTCAAAGCTTACCGGAGGGCTTGGCGCCGGTGGCAAGCCGGAGGTGGGCGAGAAGGCCGCCCTTGAGGATGCCGAAAAGATAAAAGAGGCCCTCGATGGTGCCGACATGGTCTTTGTCACGGCGGGTATGGGTGGCGGTACCGGTACCGGATCGGCACCCATAATCGCGCAAATTGCCCGCGAGTTGGGGGCCCTTACTGTTGGGGTTGTCACCAAGCCCTTCGACTTTGAAGGGCGCTTCAAGATGAAGCTCGCTCTCGAGGGAATAGACAAGATGCGCCAATCGGTGGATACCCTCATTGTCATTCCCAATCAGCGCCTCATCTCGATAGTCGACAAGAAGACGCCCATCAAGCAGGCTTTCATGAAGGCCGATGATATCCTTCGCCAAGGGGTGCAGGGTATTAGCGATCTCATCACGATTCCCGGGCTTATCAACATCGACTTCGCCGATGTCCGCACGACCATGGCCGGGCAGGGCGACGCCATTATGGGGATTGGTATTGGTCAGGGTGATAATCCTGCCAACATGGCGGCGACAAACGCCATTGCGAACCCTCTCCTTGAGGACAGCAATATTGATGGTGCCAAGAACATATTGGTCAGTGTTACCGGCGATGAAAATCTCTCCCTCTTCGATTTCGAGGAGGTGGTCAAGATGATCGGTGACAGTGCCGACAAAGACGCCCTTATCATAGCCGGCAGTACCACCGATCCCTCGATGGATGGCGAAGTGCGGGTAACGGTTATTGCGACGGGGTTTCAAACCTCCGATCGTGTTTCTGTCCCCGAGCCCAGCGATGAAAACGTTCGCAAAAAAGAGAGCGATTTTATCAGCCAGACCGAATGGCAGAAGATTACCGAGCATGCCCCCAATCCCAAAGAGTTTCTCTCGTATCGCAACTATCGCGATGATGATCTCGATGTCCCGACGGTTATGCGCGAACGGAAAGTGAGTGTTATGGCCGATGTCGCTCCGGGGGGACGGGAGCTGTGAGCGCGAAGGGGACGCGGGCCTTGCTCGCTGCGTACAGGGCCAATCTCCTCGCTGTTGAACGCAAGTCGGCGTTGACAGTGGCGGCCTATGTCTACGAGCTCGACCGTTTCGTCCTCTGGCTCGACGAATCATCCCTGGATCCCGCTCTTGCAAGTGCTGATGATCTCAATCGCTATCTCATGATGCGCAGTTCGGGCGGCTTGGACGCCCGTTCCCTGGCCAAGGGGATATCCGCCCTGCGCTCGTTTTTCCGATTCATTCTCGAAGAGGGGTTGAGACAGGATAATCCGGCGATGAGTCTCGAGCGCCCCAAGCCGGCACGTCGTCTGCCGCGAGTCATGGATCAGACTGATGTAGATCGTCTTTTCGAATCGATCGATATCAGTACCCCCCGCGGTTTGAGAGACCGGGCTCTCTACGAACTCATGTACTCATCGGGATTGAGGGTTTCCGAAGCGGTTGCCCTGGATCTTGGTGATATCGATTTTTCGCGGGCCCTTGTTCTCCTGCGTGGAAAGGGTTCGCGTGAACGCCTCGTTCCCTTCGGCTCCCCGGCCGAACACTGGCTCAAGCGGTATATTGCAGAGGCGCGACCCCGTTTGGCCTCGCGTAAACCGACCTCTGCCGTCTTTCTCAATCGCTCCGGGGATCGTCTGGGGCGCAAGGGGATCTGGAAAAACTACTCGCGTCTGTGTGCGGGTGCCGGGAGCGATACCCGTCTGCATACCCTTCGCCACAGCTTTGCGACCGAGCTTCTCCATGGGGGGCTCGACCTGCGATCGGTTCAGTCTCTTCTTGGGCACGCAGATCTCGTGACAACCCAAATATATACGCACGTAAATCCCGCCCAACTGAGGGAAGCCCATCGGGAATCCTTGCCGGTTCTCCTCGAGGAGCAGGTCCGATGAAGCAGGCGTTTTTTCTGTCATCAGAGGCTGTACTCAAAGGGAGGTTCTCATGAAATCCACCGCACTTGTCGCCAAGAACCGTAATCGCGTACTTGCTTTTTTCATACTCGCCGCCCTCATTGCCCTCATTGTGGGGGGCTTGCGTTGGTATCGCGATCGTGATTACAAACGTCTGGCCCGTGAAATGAGCGGGATATCCCCGGATTCGGTATCGGTACACAGCATTGAGGAATTGACCAGAGCGGCCCGCGAATATGAAAAAGCCCTTGCAGAACACGTGTATTTGGCCGAGCAAACGGGGCTCTATTGGAAGTTCCTGGGTACCCGCTACGCAGAGAAGGGGATGCACCTTTTGGCTCTCGAAGCCTTTGACAAAGCCCTTACCTACTATCCGGAGGATCCTTCACTCCTGTATCTTTCCGCGGTGAGCGCAGGAAACCTCGCGAAGGCACAGGTTTCACTGGGAGAGGATACCTCTGCTGCTGTCGAGGAGCGTGAAAGAGATAAGTGGTTGTCGCTGGCCGAGCGCAGTGCCCGACGGGCTGTCGAGTTGAGTCCCGATTATGCCCGGGCCCGCTACCTGTTGGCGGTTCTGTATTCATTCGAGCTCAATCAACCCTTGGAAGCATTGACGGAAATCGAACAGTACCTGGCCCTGCGCACCCGCGATATTGACGGCCTTTTCGTCAAGGCCCGGGCGCTGTACATGCTCTCGCGCTTTGACGAAGCCCTCGAAGTCTATGAGGTCATTATGGCCAGTTCCCGCTCGGAGGCCCGCCGTAAGGAGGCCGAGGAGAACTATCGCTTTATTCGGGAGGAACTGTATGATTGATCAGGGCCTGCTGAAATCTCGCATGGTACTTCTTCGCCTCCCGAACCTCTCGTATCCACAGCGCAAGGCGCTGTATAAAACCTTGGGCGCGGGGAAGGAAATCGACCATGAACGCCTGCGCAAGGCAGTATCGTGTGAATCAATGCTCGATGCAGCCTTCAGGCAGGCCGAGGCAGACATTCGTGCCCTTGAGCGCGGACGTATTCGAACCCTTTGGTTGGGTGAAGACGGGTATCCCCCACTCTTGAAAGAGATTTCCGATCCCCCTCTCGCACTCTTTGTGCGGGGGACGCTTCCCGACGCATCACTCGATCCGGTGGCGATTGTGGGAACCAGACAGCCCTCGGCATTGGGGATTGCCGAGGCTCGACGCTTTGGGCGGGAATGCGCGGAACGGGGACTCCCCTGTGTGTCCGGTCTTGCCTTGGGTATAGACGCGTGGGCCCATCGCGGGTACCTTGAGGCCGCCGGATCGGCACTGGCCGTACTGGGACATGGCCTCGACATGGTCTATCCCCCCTCCAATCGTTCTCTGGCACGCAGAATCCTGGAGACTGGCGGGGCCCTGGTATCAGAGTATCTGCCGGGGATTCCGGCCTGGAAGTGGCATTTTCCCGCCCGGAATCGTATTATAAGCGGGCTCTCCCGTGGGGTGATTATTGTAGATGCCCCGCAGCGTTCCGGGTCTCTTATAACCGCCGATTACGCCCTTGATCAAGGGCGTGATGTCTGGGTGTCGGGGGCAATGGTCGATAGTATGTCGTCGCCCGATTCCCCCCGCGGGGCGTTTGTACGGTCGGAGGGGGTGTTGCACTTGTTCGACCAAGGGGCCCGCGCGCTCTCATCGATAGATGAAGTACTTGTTGATTGGGGAATGACCCCGCCTGAATTGACGTCGCGCGAGCCTGTAGCCGCACTCGGCGAAGCCGGGACCGCTTCCCTCGCGGGTCTCGAGCTTGCACGAGCCCTTTCCGCTGACCTCTGTGGCGGAAATCAGGATTCAAAAATCGGGCATTCATAGTAGAGGGAATGCGTTCACCACGGGGTGTACGGAACAGACTATCAGCATTGACAGGAGTTGTGATGGCTGGCGAGAAGACGACGACAAAAAAAACGGCAACGAAGAAGTCCAAGGCCAAGAAAAAGGTTCTCGTCATAGTCGAGAGCCCCGCGAAGGCCAAAACCATCGAGAAGTACCTGGGCGCAAAGTATACGGTCAAGGCCTCGATGGGACATCTTATCGATTTGCCCAAATCGCGCATTGCCATCGATACCGAGCACGGCTTCGAACCGGAGTACATAACGGTGCGGGGGCGGGCAAAGTTGCTCAAGGAACTTCAGGGTGATGCCAAAAAGGCAGAGGCCGTGTACCTGGCAAGTGATAATGACCGCGAGGGTGAGGCCATCGCCTGGCACTTGGGCAACGCGATTCACTCAAAGGCGCCCGATGTCCCCATAAAGCGCATTGTGTTCAACGAGATAACCCCCGTAGCCATCAAGCAGGCGGTTGCAAACCCCGGGGAGCTCGAGGTCAACAAGGTAAACGCCCAAAAGGCCCGCCGTGTACTCGATCGTCTGGTGGGGTACAACCTGTCGCCGCTCCTGTGGAAGAAAGTGAAGAACGGCCTCTCTGCGGGGCGCGTACAGTCGGTGGCGTTACGGCTCATCTGCGAGCGCGAAAAAGAGGTCGAGTCCTTCATTCCGGAAGAGTACTGGACCCTCGACGCGGATTTTCGCAAGGGACGCGCCCACTTCACCGCACAGCTGGTCTCCTGGTTGGGTGAAAAGGCCGATTTGCGCAACGAAGAATCGGTACGTGATATAATGGAAAAGATCGAGGGGCTTTCCTGTATGGTGAGCGACATTCGGGAATCGGACAAGATGATCAAGCCGAAACCCCCGTTCACAACCTCAAAACTCCAGCAAATGGCCGCAAACAGACTGGGGTTCACGAGCAAGAAGACCATGCAGATAGCCCAGCAGCTGTATGAGGGCGTCAACATCGGGTCAAGCCGCCTTGGTTTGATAACCTACATGCGTACCGACTCGGTGCGCATTTCACCTACGGCGATGGAAGAGGTTCGCACTTGGATACAAGAGCAACATCCTGCCGAGCTGCCGCCGGAGGGCCAGGTTTATACGGTCGAGAAGAAGGCGCAGGATGCGCACGAAGCCATCAGACCTACCTATGTTACCCATACCCCCGATTCGGTCAAAGACCACCTTTCGCGCGACCAGCTGCGCCTGTACAGTCTTATCTGGGAGCGCTTTGTCGCCAGCCAGATGACTCCCGCCCGTTCGCGCACGGTGAGTCTTGATATCAGTGCCGGAGAGGCAATCTTTCGTATTTCCGGCTCCCGACTCGTGGAAAAGGGTTTTTACAAGGTTGTTAAAACCCTCTCTTCCAAGGACGAGCGGGAGAGCCCGCTGCCTCCATTGAGCGTTGGCGAGGTCCTTGATCTGGAGACTTTCCATCCGGAACAGCACTTCACCCAGGGCCCCGCCCGGTATACAGACGCTTCCATTGTAAAGATACTCGAAGAGAAGGGCATCGGGCGGCCATCGACCTATGCCCCCATCATATCGGTCCTCCTCGACCGTTATTATGTGAGCCGCTCGAATCGCCAGCTCGTTCCAACCCTTCTGGGGCGCCTTATAAACGATATGCTTGTCGAATACTTCCCTACAATCGTGGATGCTTCGTTCACGGCCGGGATGGAGGACAAGCTCGACCAAGTCGAAGATGACAAGATCGCTTGGCAGGACATGATAGGCGAGTTCTTCGGTCCCTTTCACAAGCGGGTTGAAGAGGTCTCCCTTACACTCGAGTCCTGGAAGGGCTCCTTGGACGAAAGCACCGATTACGTCTGTGAAAAGTGCGGGCGCCCAATGGTCAAGAAGCTGGGTCGCTTTGGGTATTTCCTGGCTTGTTCCGGCTTCCCGGAGTGTCGTTCCACGCGGTCCATACCCCTTGCCCGATGTCCACGTCCCGGTTGTGACGGTGAAATCGTCGCCCGAAAGACCAAGGGCCGCGGCAAGGAGTTCTACGGATGTACGCGCTACCCGGAATGCGATTTTATCACCCATTTCAAGCCGACAGATTCAAACTGCCCGAAGTGCGGGCAGTTCCTTGTCGAGAAATATGACAAGAAACATGGCAGCCATAAAATCTGTATAAATCCCGACTGTGATTGGCTGCACAGTCCGGAAGAAGAGGGAGTCAATGACGGCGAACAGTGAGGCGTGGCTTGAATACCTGCGTCGCATGCGGGGTCTTTCCCCGGCGACCATCCTCTCGTATCGACATGATCTGACGCTCTTTTGCGAGCACTGCGGGGCCGCTGGTGTCGAACCCGATGCCGCAACACGATCGGATGTGCGCGCCTTTATCGCCTACTTGAGCGATTGCCGTTCATCGGCACGCAGCATCAACCGGGCCCTCGCCTCCATTCGCGGATACTTTCGCTACCTAGTGCGTTTCGGCCTGCGTGGTGACAATCCGGCAGAGGGCTTGCACAACCTCAAGACCGACCAACGCGTCCCCAATTTCCTGTGGGAAGGCGATATGGCGCGGCTGGCCGAACGGAGCGGGGAGGGCGGGCTCTGGCCCCTGCGCGATCAAGCCCTGGTCTTGGCCATTTATTCTTCGGGCTTGCGCGTCTCGGAGGCCATGTCCCTTACCCTTTCGAGGCTCGAGCGCGGCTACAGCGGGGCCCGGGTCGTGGGAAAGGGAAACCGCGAGCGGGTTGTCTTTTTTTCTGCCGAAGCGAGCGCGGCCATAGCCGCCTGGATACCCGCCCGGGCAAGTCGCATCCCCGCCGAAGAGGCGCACGAGTATCTTTTCATCAACCAGCGGGGGGCTCCCCTTACGGCGCGGGGCTTTCGCTGGATACTCGACTACTACACCCGCGACTTGGACCTTTCGATGAGCGTTTCGCCCCACGCTCTGCGGCACAGCTTTGCGACACACCTTGTGAACGCCGGCTGCGATATCCGCCTTGTGCAGGAGATGTTGGGGCATGCCAGCTTGTCGACGACCCAGCGCTACGCACACATAGACATGGAGCGTCTCAAGACCCTCTATGCCAAAGCCCATCCTCACAGTGGAAGAAGGAAGACACCGTCATGAAAATTCGCAGTACTACCGTTTTGGCCGTGCGCCATGGCGGGAAAGTCGCCATGGCCGGAGACGGTCAGGTGACCGCCGGCAATACCGTCATGAAGAACAACGCCCGCAAGGTGCGGCGCATGTACGACGGCAAGGTCCTCTCTGGCTTTGCCGGCGCCACCGCCGATGCCTTTACCCTTTTCGAGCGCTTCGAGGCCAAGCTCAAGGAATATTCGGGGGATCTCGCCCGCGCCGCCGTCGAATTGGCCAAGGACTGGCGAACCGACCGCGCCCTGCGGCGCCTCGAAGCGATGCTCCTGGTCGCCGACAGCGAGCGCACTCTTTTGATCTCCGGTACCGGGGATGTTATCGAGCCGGCCGGCAGTGCCCTGGCGATAGGCTCCGGCGGGAACTATGCCTATGCATCCGCCCTGGCCTACCTGGATGCCTGCGAGAACAACGGCCTTGAGATGAGCGCCGCCGACATTGCCCGTAAGAGCCTGTCCATCGCGGGGGATATCTGCATTTACACCAACGATCACATAACCCTCGAGGAGATAGGCTGATGGACATCCTCAAACTGGACGATCTTACCCCCAGGCAGATAGTCGAGGAACTCGACCGCTACATCGTTGGCCAGAAAAAGGCCAAGCGGGCGGTCGCTGTTGCCCTGCGAAACCGTATCCGCCGCCTGCGTCTGCCCCAAGAGGTTCAGGACGATATCACCCCGAAAAACATACTCATGATTGGCCCCACCGGCGTCGGCAAAACCGAAATCGCCCGGCGCCTGGCCAAGTTGTCGAACGCGCCCTTTATCAAGGTCGAAGCGACCAAGTATACCGAGGTTGGCTACGTGGGGCGCGACGTCGAATCGATGATTCGCGACCTCATGAGCGCCGGCGTCCAGATGGTCAAACAGGCCCTGGAATCGGGGGTGCGCGAGGAGGCCGAGCGCCGCGCCGAAGAGGCCCTGTTGGATTTGCTCCTTCCGGGCAGCAAGCCCAAGAAACCCGCCGGAACCGCCCTTGGCAGCATCTTCCAGGGCCTGCGTCCCGGCACTCCGGGCGGCGCAGCTCCGGCGGCCGCGGCGGCGGCCGCGGCAGAGGCCTCTTCATCCGACCCTACCGGACACGCCATAGTCCCGTCGGATACCGCTGAATCTGCTCCAGCCGCCGAAGAGCCCGCGCGGGAGGCAAGCAATGACACCCGCGAGAAGTTCCGCCAGATGCTCCGTTCGGGGGCGCTGGACGAGCGCAGCGTGGAGGTGAGTGCACCCCCCGGCGGCGGCATGCCGTCTTTCGAGGTATTCGCCGGCTCATCAATCGAGGACCTTGAGTCGAGCATCTCCGGCCTTGCCGGCATGTTGGGCGGGCGCAACAAGAAGAAACTCGTGAAGGTGCCGCGGGCGCGCGAAATCCTCATACAGGAAGAATCCGAAAAGCTTATCGACCGCGAGCGGGTCGCCGACGAGGCGCGCCGCCTCGTGCAGGAGCGTGGCATCGTCTTCCTCGACGAGATCGACAAGATTGCCAGCAAGTCCGACCGCAGCGGATCCGGCGAGGTCTCCCGCGAGGGGGTCCAGCGCGACATCCTGCCCATTGTCGAGGGTTCGACCGTCAACACGAAGTGGGGGCCGGTGGATACCACCCACATCCTCTTTATCGCGGCGGGGGCCTTCAATCTCTCGAAGCCCTCCGATTTGATTCCGGAATTACAGGGGCGCTTTCCCCTGCGTGTGGAGCTTGAGTCCCTGGGCAAGGAGGATTTCCTTCGCATCCTCACCGAGCCGGAGAACTCCCTCACCCGCCAGTACCACGACCTTCTTGCTACCGAAGGGGTGGAAATAAGCTTTGATACCGAAGCGATTGAAGCCTTGGCCGCGATGGCGGCCGAAGTGAATGCCAAGCTCGAGAATATCGGGGCGCGCCGCTTGCATACCATCATGGAGACCCTCCTCGAGGAGCTCTCCTTCGAGGCGAGCGATATCGCCCCTGCGAAGGTGCCGATAACGGCCGCCTATGTGTCGGAGCGTCTGTCCTCCTTGGCTGTGAACCAGGATTTGGGGCGCTACATGCTCTAAGGTGCGGGGATGAGTGCTAAACGCGAGAGGGAAAGTGGCCGATAAGACTGTAAGGAAGAGGTACAAGACTGATGAAGATAGCCAATGATTTTACCAAGACAGTGGATATTCTCCATCGCGCCATGGACGCGAGCACCGTACGGCGGGAGGTCATAGCCAACAACATGGCTAATGCCGTCGTACCCAATTACAAGCGGACGGTCGTCAACTTCGAGAGCCAGCTCAAGAAGGCCCTCGACAGTGAAAAGACCCGTCCTGCGCTGTCCCTGGCCCTCACCAACGAGAAGCACATACCCAATTGGCGCGCGATGGACTATCAGAAGGTCGAACCCCGTCGGGTTCTTGACTATGTGACGACGGCAAAGGCCAACGGAAACAACGTCGACATCGAGGAAGAATCGATGCTCTCCATGCAGAACCAGCTCATGTATATCCTGCTGGCCCAGGCCCAGACCTTCCAGTTCGGGCAGCTCAACCTCGTGCTCCGCTCGTAGCCGACACGCGCAATAAAGGAGATTTGATATGGGACTGTTCAGTTCGATCAACATAGCTGCCACCGGTTTGACGGCCGAACGCCTGCGTTCCGACGTTATTGCCGACAACCTTGCAAACGCCAGCACGACCCGCACTTCAGAAGGCGGTCCCTTCCGCCGCAGCCGGGTCATCATGCGCCCCAGAGCCGAGCAGCCCTTTTGGCGCAGTCCCTTTCTGCCGCAGTCGATGGACGGCGGTATCGCCAAGGGAGTAACGGTTGTGGGGGTGGAAAAAGACAATACGCCGCCGCGGCTGGTTTACAATCCCACCCATCTGGATGCCATCAAGACCGGCGAAAAAGCCGGCTATGTCGAAATGCCCAATGTCAACACCGTCACCGAGATGGTCGACCTCATCGCGGCCAATCGCGCCTACGAGGCCAACTCGGCGATCATCAACGGTTCGAAGAGCATGTTCCTCAAAGCGCTCGAGATTGGCGGGAGGTAATAGTATATGAACATTTTCAAACCGGAACTGGTAACGGGTGACAAGGTCCCCATGACGATTACGAATGCGCGCCACCTCCTGCGTACCGACAACCCCTTCAAAGTATCCGGGGAAGCCCTGCAGGATATGGGAGACAAGACCGGCGCGAACAATGTGACTCGCGCGGGCAGTTTTCAAGACAGCATGCTCAAAGCATTGGACGCTGTCAGCGGCCAGCAGCAGGAGAGCTCGCAGCTCATGCAGGACATGATCACCGATCCGGATTCGGTGGACGCACACGATGTTACCACGGCGATGGCGAAGGCAAACCTCTCGCTCAATATCAGCCGGGTTGTCCTCGACCGTATCGTCAAGGGGTGGAAAGAGCTTGTCAATATGCGTTGACCGGTTCACAATGGATAGCCGTAGAGTACGGGCTGTTCTTCTGGGGAGGGGAACATGAATGAGTGGATTAAAAGTCAGATAGAGAAACTCAAGGCACTCTGGGCCAAGTGGACACTTGTCCAAAAGCTCATACTGGGCGCGGTCATTATTGCCGTTATTGCGGGAATTGTTTCGCTTTTCGCCGTCTCTGCAACACCCTCCATGGTACCGCTTATCGATGTTCCGGTACGCGATGAAGAGCAGCGCGATCGCATTGTCACCCGTATAAACGAGGAGGGGGTTCGCTCTACTGTAAATGCAGCCGGGGTCATTATGGTCGATGACGACAAGACCGCGCGCCGCATGCGCAGCATCCTCATCCGCGAGGACCTCATCCCCCGTGGCACTTCCCCCTGGGCTATTTTTGATCGCGAGAGCTGGACCATCACCGACTTCGAACGCAATGTCAACTTGCAGCGTTCGATAACGGCCATGGTCCGCGAACACATTGAGGCCCTCGACGAGGTTGATCGAGCCAATGTCACCCTTGTCATGCCGGAAAAAGAACTCTTCACAAGCGACCAGAACCCGGTAAGCGCGAGCGTTATCATTACCCCGCGCCCGGGCAGCGATATTACCGGCGACCGGAAAAAAATTGAAGGCATACAGAAGATACTCAAGTTCGCCGTCGAGGGACTTTTGGACGAGAACATCGTCATCACCGATTCAAACGGACTCGTCCTTAACGACTTCGAGGGCATGGCCGATCACGACCGGCTCGAACTCACCAAGAAACAGCAAAAGCTGGTCGCGGCCGAAGAGGCCCGCATCCGCGCCCTCGTTCTCAAGGCCCTCCAGACGACCTACACCGACGATCGCGTGCGCGACCTCAATATCAAGATCGACATGGACATGTCGAAGAAAGCGGTTCAGACCGAGGAATTCTTCCCCATCACCATTCGGCCGGACAATCCGGCGACCCCCTACGACGATTCGGAAGTCGCCGAATCCATCACCCGCTCCTCTTCGACCTCGAGCACCAAGTGGGAGGGAACCGGTTTCAACCCCGAAGGCCCCAGCGGTGTGGAGGGACAGACTCCGCCTGCCTTCAAGGACATGTCGAACCTCTTCGGCAAGGTCGAACAGGAGACCCAGACACAAAACGAGGAGATCAACCGGCGCCAGATACAGGAGGAGAAGAGCCCCTCCATCGATCGGGTAACCGTGTCGGTCAATATCGACGGGCGCTGGAAGTGGAAGTACGATGAGGCCGGCAAGCCCCTGTTCAATGTGGACGGTTCGATACAGCGCGAGTACATCCCTGTTCCATCCAACGAGCTCAAGGACGTCGAGGCCCTCATACAGGATGCTATCGGCTTCAACCAGAACCGCGGGGACTCGGTGACGGTACGCAACGTCCAGTTTGACCGCACGCTCCAGTTCCACGACGAGGATGCCGAGTACGCCCGGCGCCAGCAGATTCAGCTTACCATTCTCATCGCCTTTAGCGCTCTTGCGGTGTTGTTGATTTCATTTATCGTTTTCCGTCTCGTTACCCGCGAGATGGAGCGTCGGCGACGGCTGCGCGAGGAAGAGCTTTCGCGCCAGCATCAAATGATGCGCGAGAGTGCATTGCGTCAGGCAGAAGAGGAGGGGGTGGAAGTCTCGATGTCGGTCGAAGAGCGAAAGCGGATGGAACTGCAGGAGCACGCCATCAACATGGCGAAGGAACACCCCGAAGACGTCGCCCAGCTCATCCGCACCTGGCTTCTGGAGGAATAGACCATGGCAAAGACAAGTGCCGCGCAGGCAGCAGGCGAATCCTCGAAAAAAAAGAAGGGGATCAAGGACCTCAACGGGCGCCAGAAGGCGGCTGTATTTCTTGTTACCTTGGGGTCCGAGATTTCTGCAGAGATTTTCAAGCACCTGCGTGAAGATGAAATCGAAACCCTTACCTTCGAGATTGCCCGCCTCGAGACCATTGATTCGGAGCAGAAAGACGCCATCCTGATGGAGTTCCAGGAACTCATGATGGCCAGCGACTTTATCTCGACCGGCGGTATCGATTACGCCCGTGAGCTCCTGGAAAAATCCTTGGGTTCGCAGAAGGCCATCGACATCATCAACCGTCTTACTTCGAGCCTTCAGGTGCGCCCCTTCGACTTTATTCGCCGCACCGATCCTGCGCACCTCTTGAACTTTATTCAGCAGGAGCACCCCCAGACCATCGCTCTCATTCTGGCCTACCTCGAGCCGAACAAGGCTTCGGTTATATTGCAGAGTCTCCCGCACGAAATACAGAGCGATGTCGCTCGCCGTATTGCCACCATGGACCGAACCTCGCCGGAAGTCCTCCGCGAGGTTGAACGGGTTCTTGAAAAGAAACTCTCGACCCTTTCGAGCGAAGACTATACAGCGGCCGGTGGGGTCCCCAGCATCGTCGAGATTCTCAACCTCGTCGATCGTTCTTCGGAGAAGATGATTATCGAGGCCCTTGAGGATGAGGACCCCGAGCTGGCAGAAGAGATCAAGAAGCGCATGTTCGTCTTCGAAGATATCGTTCTCCTCGACGACCGTGCCATTCAGAAGGTTCTGCGCGAAGTCGACCAGCAGGAGCTTGCAAAGGCCCTCAAGGCGGTCGATACCGAGGTTCAGGACAAGATATTCCGCAATATGTCCAAGCGTGCCGCCGGCATGCTCAAAGAGGATATGGAGTTCATGGGGCTTATCAGGCTCAAGGATGTTGAAGAGGCCCAGCAGAAGATTGTGTCGATAATCAGACACCTCGAGGACACCGGCGAGATTGTTATCGCCCGGTCCGGCGAGGACGAGTTGGTGGTGTAGTCCATGGCAAAAGCGTTATTCCGAGCCGGTGAAATACAGTTGAGCAATAACAAGGTCGTCCTTGAGTCTCCTCAAGGCTTTCTTCCCCTGCATGCGACCGAAGTCCTCGAGACAGAGGAAGAAGATCTCGTTGAAGAATACGAGGGGCCAACCGCCGATGACCTGCGTCGCGAGGCCGAGGCCTTTGCCCGTGAATGGGAAAAGCAAAAAGAGGCCATGATAGCTGCGGCCAAGGCCGAGGCCGAGGAGATTCTCAAGAATGCAGAGGCCGCCGCTTTTCAGGAAGTAAAGCGCAAGAGCGATCAGGCCCAGCGGGATAGGCGTGTCGCCGAAGATGAAGCGGCAGAAATTGTCGCCAAGGCCCGTGAGGAGGCCGCTGCCATCGAGAGTGACGCACGGACGGCCCTGTCGGATGAGATAGAAACTGCCCGCAAAGAGGGGTACGCCCAGGGGCGCGAAGAGGGGTACAATACCGGAAAGGCCGAGGTCGATCGTCTGGTTGAGCGTTTGCACACGGTATTGGAACGCGCGCAACTCAAGCGTGAAGAAATTCTTGCAGAAACCGAGCAGCAGATCGTGGATCTCGTTCTCTTGATCGCCCGGAAGGTCATCAAGGTGATGAGCGAGAACCAGCGGACGGTTGTCATTTCAAACGTTGTACAGGCCCTTCGTAAAGTAAAGGGGCGTGGCGATATCACTATCCGCGTCAATGTCGACGATTTGAAACTCACCTCCGAACATACCAAGGACTTCATACGCCTTATTGAAGGGGTCAAAAACGTGACGGTCGTTGAGGATTCCTCGGTCGATCGCGGTGGGTGTATTATCGAGACCGACTTTGGCGAGATCGATGCCCGTATTTCGAGTCAACTTACCGAACTCGAGCAGAAGATACTCGAGATATCCCCGGTTAAGACGCGGGCACGCACCATGCCTGTCGACGAGCGTTAGCCATGGCGACGGTCCTCGAGAAGTACCTTGAGCAGGCAGAGGCCACCGATCCCATAAAGTGCGTCGGACACGTCAATCGGGTACAGGGGCTTTTGCTCGAGAGCTTGGGCCCGCAGGCCATTATTGGTGAAATTTGTCGGATTGATGCCCCAAAGGGCAATGGGGTCATACGGGCCGAAGTCGTTGGTCTGCGTGGTGATATCGTACAGCTTATGGCCGTTGATGATACGGCCGGCATTGAGGCCGGCGCTCGTGTTGTTGCTACCGGCGAGCGCCTTATGGTACCGGTGTCCGACAAGCTTCTGGGAAGAACCCTCGATGCCATGGGAAAACCCTTGGACGGCAAGGGCGACATAGAGTCATCAGTCTTTTATCCGGCCATGGCCGATCCCCCCGATCCCCTCAAGCGACGTCGTATTCGTGAGCGCATTACTACCGGGGTTCGGGCCATCGATGCCATGCTCTCTGTGGGTAAGGGCCAGCGTATGGGCATCTTCGCCGGTTCCGGCGTGGGGAAGTCAACCCTTCTTGGGATGATTGCGCGCAATACGAGTGCGCAGGTAAATGTTGTCGCCCTTATTGGAGAGCGTGGCCGGGAGGTTAATGATTTTATCGAGAATGATTTGGGGCCCGAAGGGCTTGCCCGATCGGTAATTATTGTCTCCCCTTCGAGTGCGCCCCCTCTCGCCCGGCTTCGGGCCGCCTATGTTGCGACCGCCGTTGCAGAGTATTTCCGCGACCAGGGGCTGGATGTCATGCTTCTCTTTGACTCCGTAACCCGTTTTGCCCGTGCCCAACGCGAGATTGGGCTCGCAACCGGCGAACCCCCCGCGACGCGGGGGTATCCGCCCAGTGTATTCGATTCGATGCCGCGCATACTCGAGCGCTGTGGTACCTCCGATCGGGGTACCATTACCGGTTTTTATACGGTTCTCGTTGACGGTGATGATATGGACGAGCCCATTGCCGATACCGTTCGCGGTATACTCGATGGTCACATGGTCCTCTCACGGAGCCTGGCCCAGCGAGCTCATTATCCGGCCATAGATATTCTCCAGAGCATCTCCCGTCTCTTCCCCGTCGTCTGTGGCCCGGTTACCCGCAAGGTCGTCTCCCGTATTCGACGCCTTATGGCCGCATGGGAAGAGGCCCACGAGCTTATTGAGGTGGGGGCCTATCACGCCGGGTCCAACCCCGAGGTCGACGAGGCTATTGCCCTGCGGCCAAAGATTGAAGAGTTTCTTATACAGGACATGGACGATCCCACGCCCATGGGTGAAACCCTGGATGCATTGGCCGCACTCGCGGGCATGGAAATTCCGCAGGAAGAGTACAGCTGGTATGGAAGGTAATATCTCATGCGCCGCTTTCGTTTTTCCCTCGACAAACTCCACAAACTTCGCGAGCAGGATGAAAAGGAAGCAGAGCTCGCCCTCGCCAGGGTAAATGCCGCTCTTCAAGAAGTGGAGGCCGAATTGCGATCCCTGGCAGAGCGGGAATATCATGCGCGTAGCGAACGCTATGCCGGCTCTGTTGCCGATATGCTGCGCTCCCAGCATTACCTCCTGCGTTTGGGCAATGAGCGTGATGAGTGCCTGGAACGGGTGACGAAAACAAGCATGGAGCTGGAAGAAAAACGGGAAGCTTGGATCAAAGCCCGGGCAGAGACCCAGGCACTTGAGAAGTTGCGAGACAGAAAAAAAACCGAACACCGCAAGGCCACCCTCGCCGCAGAGGAGAGCGCAAGTGACGAGATCTCTAACAGCCGCTCATCAAGTCGAGCGGCGTCTCGGAATCAGTGAGTTTCTTTCCATAGATAAACTCGAAGAGATAGCGCAGATCCTCCGGCGCAATATCGGTATAGCGACAACCGAAGTACATGAAGCGTGAATCCTTGTATCGACGTACTATCTTTGAGGCCGTTTTTATCAGCCGTTTTCCCGTCTGGAGCTGGACGTCTATCATGCTTCCTTCGAGCAGGGATGCGGTGAGCGGACCCAGGGGGTAGGCAAAGAGGAGACCCGAGGCGCTCACATCAATACCTTTTCCCTGATAAAATTCCTTTTTGACTTCGTTTCCTTTGAAGTACCCGTTGAGTTTGAGGGCGGCGGCGATAACTTTGGCAAACTGGAAGGCGGCCTCAACGGTATCCGGACCCATGGGGGCCCGCCCGTGCTCGCTCGTCCACAGCCGAATGTAGCCGATTACGTACTCGTGAAAGGGTATGGGAACCCAGAGGTCGGAGTATATCCCCTCTTTTTGTTTTTTTGATAAAAAGCGGGCGATGGCTTCTTCGGAAAATACCGGATCGGTGCCCCCTTCTTCGAGGTACTGCTTGAAGTAGCCCTCCGTGATAACCGGTTTGTCGCCATAATTTTCTGTTGAGGGAAAGTCGCCGGCGGTGTAGGGGATGAAGAAGGCACGCGCGCTTCGAGCCAGGAGTTTTTCCTCGGTACTTTCAACCGGTTTGTCTTTGAACATTACCAATTTGTGGTTGCCGGCAATGTCCATGGCCCAGGTTGACAGTTGGGTGATGAGTTCGCGAATATTCGCGGTGTTGAAGTCCCTATTGTAGTCCGGGTCGTCTACCGGGAAGTACTCGTCGGTGCGCGGAAAAGAAAGTTGGTAACGCTCGCCATGAAAGGAAAAACTCGTCTGCATATCTGCCGGAGCCGGCACACGGGAGAAGGCCCTGTCGAGGTTTTTATAGAGGAATTCGGGAGGTTCCAGGGTAATAATCGGGCCTTTGATTTCCTCGACGCGCGTGGCGAAGGTTACCGTTTGCCCCCTGTAGTCGAAGAGAAGCTCGAGTTTGCGGGAAATTTTGAGGCCGGCGACCGCTTCGTTTGCACGACACACGAGATTCAACTTGGGGGCCTGCTCCAAAAAAAGAACGTACTCGTTGCGTGCGTATTTGAGCATGAGGGGCAATTGCTCGTCGTAGAGAACCTTGAGCAGAAAATCTTTTTCTATGCGCTTGATCGGTGTTGCCATCTTGCTGCTCCTAGAGGAATCGGGTGTAGGTAAAGGGGTCAAAACGACGCTCTTCTCCCCGCTCGAGAGGTTCGTCGTCGAGAATGATGTCATCGACGAGCCATTTGTCATCTATTCGTGCCACAACAAGTTCGGCGTTGGCGTTGTGGGTTGGTCCGCGAAGTCGTACCAGGAAGGAAACGCTGTTCTTGTCGAGGGCTATCCCGCTTGCCAGTCGAAAGGAGTTGAAGCCTGTTTCGCCAAGGCGGTCGCGAAAGTCGGTGAAGGGGCGGGAGAAGGCGATAGACTGATAGTTCTCCTCTGCGCCACCACCGAGGTAGGCGCGAAGCCAGGAGCGGGCAGCGTCTTCTGCGTCGTGAAGTTCTTCCGGGCTTCGGGCGAGACTCCCGATGTAGAAGTCCTCGGGGTAGAGGCCCCCGCCGGACGGGAGGGGGATTGCCAGATCCTGTTGATTGGTGGAATGGGGCAGGGGCGGTTCCTGCGCTTTGATACTCCTGGAGAGGGCCGGTGGATGGTCGATGTCCGGTCCTCGTTGCGGTATTTCGCCCTCTTGTGATGCAGGCAGTGGTGGTGATGCTCTGCTGCAGGATACGGTGATGCAGAGTAGTAGCAGTCCCTCAACAGCACCAAGGATCAACGCTTTGTTCATGCCTCCATTCTACAGCGGGAAGGGCCTTTCGGTCAAAGTATCTGGAAGCGAGCAGGATTGCCCTTCTGTTGGTATTGACCGTATGGACACAGCGGCCGCTGATGGCTACTATTATCGTACGAATGAAGCCTTCCAAGGAGTCTCCCGTGAAGAAGAATCTGGCACAGAAGATACTCGGCGCCCACCTCGTTGGCAATGCGACCGCCGAGCTCCCCCCTGCGGGACAGAAGATCGCCATCCGTATTGATCAGACCCTTACTCAAGATGCTACCGGTACCATGGCCTACCTCCAGTTCGAAGGGATGGGGCTTGATCGGGTCAAGACAGAGCTCTCTGTCTCTTATATTGATCACAATACCATTCAGGTTGACTGGAAAAACATGGACGACCACCGCTATCTTCAGAGCGTGGCCGCTCGTTATGGTGTCTGGTTTTCCCGTCCCGGCAACGGTATTTGCCATCAGGCCCACCTCGAGCGTTTTGGCGTTCCCGGAAAGACCCTTTTGGGGTCCGACTCCCACACCCCCACCGGTGGCGGGCTGGGGATGATCGCCATTGGTGCAGGCGGCCTCGATGTCGCCGTCGCAATGGGTGGCGGAGCCTTCAACCTCGTCATGCCCCGTATTATCGGGGTAAAGCTTTCCGGACACCTGCAGGGCTCTGTATCTGCCAAGGATATCATTCTTGAAGTCCTGCGCCGCGAGAGCGTAAAGGGCGGTGTTGGCGCGGTTTACGAGTACTTCGGCCCCGGCGTTGAGTCTCTTTCGGTGCCCATGCGGGCAACGATTACAAATATGGGCGCTGAGTTGGGCGCGACCTGCTCTCTCTTTCCCTCGGACGACAAGACCCGTATATTCATGGCTCAGCGAGGCCGTGAAGCGGACTGGCGCCCCCTCGCCGCGGATGAGGGGGCTTCCTACGACAAGATCATTGAAATCGATCTCGATGCCTTGGAGGCGCTGGCAGCTTGCCCGCATTCGCCGGACAACATCAAGTCCATCAAGGAGATTGCCGGGCTTCCCGTCGATCAGGTGGTTATTGGCAGCTGTACCAACTCCTCCCTCGACGATCTGGCGGCCGTAGCTGCCATCATGAAGGGAAAGGTTGTGCACCCCCGTGTCTCTGCCGGTATTGCCCCCGGCAGCAGGGCAACCCTCCTCGCCGCAGAGAAAGCCGGCATCCTCGCTGAACTCATTCGTGCCGGGTTCCGCATCTTGGAGAGTGCCTGCGGTCCCTGTATCGGTATGGGTTTTGCCCCCAAGTCCGGCGGCGTCAGTTTGCGAACCTTCAACCGCAACTTCAAGGGGCGTTCCGGCACAGCCGATGCGAATGTATACCTTGTTTCGCCGGAGACTGCCGCCGCGGCCGCTGCAAGCGGTGTTATCACCGATCCCTCTTCCTTTGCCATAGAGCGCAGGGATTTGAGCGAGTACGCCACGTATGGACAGAAAACCGGGGGAGATGACATGCTCATACCGCCCCTTCCCCTCGAAGAGGCGCGCACTATTGAGATCGAGCGCGGCCCCAATATCAAACCCTGTCCGGCACCCACGGCTATCGCAGACAGTGTGGTTCTTCCTGTAGCGCTCAAGACCGGTGACAATATCAGTACCGACGACATCATGCCCGCCGGGAGCAAGGTCTTGCCTCTGCGCTCGAATATCCCCGAAATCTCCAAGTTTGTCTTCGCGGCCCTCGACGAACACTTCTGGGAGCGGGCCAAGGCCAGTGGCGCCTGTGTGGTTGTCGGTGGCAGTAACTACGGCCAGGGCTCTTCGCGCGAACACGCGGCTCTCGCCCCCATGTACCTGGGGGTAAAGGCTGTTCTCGTACAGTCATTCGCCCGTATTCACAAGGCCAACCTTGTCAATTACGGGATTCTTCCCCTCGTTTTTGTCAATGAAACCGATTACGCGAGCATCGATGCCGATGACCGTCTCGCCCTTGCCGGCGTGCATGCAGCCTTGGAGACTCCTGGCGAAGAGCCTGTTTCCATCACGCTGCGAAACGAAACCAAGGGCCTTGAGTACCTCGTGTTGATCGATGTCGATGAGCGTTCCCGTCGCATCCTTCGCGCCGGCGGCCTTATGCCCTATGCCAAGGCAGGTGGGGTGTAGGGTGTCTTTTCCCCTGGGTAGCGATGTACCGGAAGGCCTTTTCGGTATCAGTACCCGAGACCCGCTGCGTGATCCCCTGTGGGGGCACATATATCTCGTGGAGGGTTTCCATGCCCTCCTCGAAACCCCTGCCTTTCGCAAACTCCGCTGGATCATGCAGCTGGGCCCCGCCCACTTGGTGTACCCCGGTGCCACGCACACGAGGGCAGCACATTCCCTCGGGGTCTTTCATCTCTCGCTACGTCTCATGCATTCGCTCTGGGGGCGTGGGGCAGAGTCGATTCTGTCTCCGGCAAGACTGCGTTCCTTTTTTGCCGCAGCCCTCCTTCACGATGTAGGGCACTTTCCCTTTACCCACGCCCTCAAGGAGCTCCCCCTCGAGGATCACGAGGTCCTTAGCGGGCGACTCATTCGCGAAGAACCCCTTCGAAGCGCACTGGGCCAGGCTTCCTGCGATCCGGATTTTACCGCTGCCATTATCGATCACAGCCGGGAAAGCCCGGATCGGGAACTCCTCTTTTGCCGTTCTCTGCTTTCGGGGGTGCTCGATCCGGACAAACTCGATTACCTCAATCGGGATGCCCGGTTTTGCGGAGTGCCCTACGGGATACAGGATATCGATTACATTTTTTCACGCTTGTCAGCGGATGGAGAGCATGGTCTGGTAATGGAAGGACGGGGGATTTCGAGTATCGAAGCCCTCCTCTTTGCAAAGTACCTTATGTACCGCTCGGTGTATTGGCACCGCGATGTGCGCTCTGCAACTGGAATGATAAAACGGGCCCTCTGGGTTGCACTGAATAGTGGGGAGCTGGTATCCGAAGAGCTCTATGGCCTCGATGATGCCGGCCTGTTCTCTCTTTTGTCTTCCCGCAGCAGCCGAACTGCAAAACTCGCCGCTGCCGTGAAGACCGGGGGGATCTATCAGTCTATATTTGAAGAGCCCTTTGATATTGAAAATGACAAGCATCGTGCCCTGGAGGACTTGAAAAAGCGGAGTGTTGCCGAAGAGCACTTGCGTGATGCCTTTTCGCGTCTGAGCGGCCGGGAAGTACCGGCAGAGGAGTTGGTTATCGATGTCCCCGAACGCGTGTCCTTCGAGAGCGATCTCTGGATACCCGATGAAGGAGCTGGCTTTATGAATAGTTCCACGGTTTTCTCTCCTGCCACCGTTTCCCGCTTTACCAGTGCCATACGAACGCTTCGTGTCTTTGTCTCGCCATCCCTCGCTTCCTCTTTTGCCCTATCGCATGAAGCGGTACGGGCTTGTGTTGCAGATTCCTTGTCTTGCACGTTAAAATGAGTACAATAGAGTGAGGGGGTTCCATGGAAATTCACAACACCGCCGAGGATATTGTTCTTCGCAGTGTCGATGAGATATTTGACGACATTGAGCGACAGGGGGCGGCCGATCGACCCTGCACCTGTTCGCAGTGCCGTCTCGACACCGCGTGTTACGTCCTCAATCGCGTTTCGCCCCGTTATGTTATCTCCAGTCGTGGTGTTGAGCGTGCCGAACAGGAATCGATAGATCGCCAACAGATAGAGGCAGATGTTGCGAGCCTCGTGTATGAAGGCCTTCAGCGCATTGCCTCCGCCCGTCGGCCACACTTCCAACACGATTCATCCAACAGTGGGAATCGGCCGGCGCCCGTCGGTCCGGTCTTCAACTTTCCAACCGTTGTTGGCCGTATCTTCAATGGCCAAAATTTTGAACCCCTTAGCGACATCACCCTTACCTTCTTCAAGGGGGCGAGCCTTGCCGTTATGATAGATCCCAACTGGCAAAATCCCTATTCGATGGTTGCCAACACGGCGGGGACCTTCAGTTTTTGGCCAGCTCCCGAGTCCTGTGCAAAGCCTGGCATCGCACAGCTTTTTTCCTGTTCCATTTTGGCAGAGGCCCCCGGTTACGAGAGCCTGCGGCACTTCTTTGAACTCACTCTCACGAGCGAGGAACACAGTACCGCATCCTTTTCGATGCAGCGCACCGTGCGCCTTCCGGATCTCTACATCTTTCCCCCGGGGGACGAAGCGGATCAATAGGCCGGATCGGGGTCGATTGACCTCGCCGGCTGTTTCCGGGTACACTCCATCAGCACAACGGGATGTAGCCTAGGGGCTAAGGCGCCTGGTTTGGGACCAGGAGACCGGGGGTTCAAATCCCTCCATCCCGATACCCTGCGACACTAGCTCATCCGGATAGAGCAACTGCCTTCTAAGCAGTAGGTGGGGGGTTCGAGTCCCTCGTGTCGCGTCGAAGCTGCTAATTATCCAGCGAATCGAGCTCCTTGTTTATGTCCGCCGTCGTGGACAGGAGTTCTTCGGCCCGCTCCTTTACCATATGACTTATCGAGTTGAGTTCTTCGAGGGCCTTGAGTATTTGTGTCCCGCCGGCGCTCTGTTCGCCAATGGCGCCCCGAATCTTCTGTTCCTCGTCCCGTACCGTCTCCACGTGATTCACAATACGCCCAAAGCCGTTTTTTGCCTCGGTCGAAGAGCTTTCGGTGCGGTCGATCAGATTTTTAATCAGTTTGAGATTTTTCGAGATGCCTGCCGCCTGCGACCCCGCATTCTCTGCCAAGTTGCGAATTTCGTCGGCGACGACGGCAAAGCCCTTCCCGAATTGCCCCGCGTGCGCTGCCTCGATGGCCGCATTCATGGCCAGAAGATTGGTCTGTCCGGCGATCTTGTGAATGACCGTCGAGGCTTCAATAAGGCCATCAGATTGGGTGCCCACTTCTTCTATGAGTTTCGCAACACTTTCGATGCTCGATTGGCCGCTTGTCGCGGCTCCCTCGAGAGCTTGAATCCCCGTTCTGTTAACCGAAAGGGTGGTGTCGATTGAATTGATGTTTTCGACCATTTGCTGTATGGATGCCGAAGATTCGCTTACAAACGAGGCCATTTCATTGGATATGTCGGCAAGGTGGTTGATTGCCCGTATGCTCTTCTCAATGTGATTACGGCTCGTCTGCGAGACTTCATGAACTCTGCTGCGAACCTCTTCATGGTGCTCCTCGTGCAAGCGGGTAACCTCGACTTGTACGTAGTGGCGACAGTTTTCTATTTTGTTGAGTCCGTTGTAGATGGCAACTGCCATCTGTTCACAGCTCTTGTAGCCACAGGAACCGCAGTTGAGTATGTCCTGTGGGCCTCTTTTATGCATCGCGTAAAAGATCTCTTCGATGGATTCTTTATCGGGGCTGCGAACGGTCTCGTGAAAAACGGATGAACGGTCGGTATATGTGCGCTCATAGAGGCCCGGTTCGAAGTAACGATCCAGTTCCCTGTTGAGGGCTTTTCTGGCGGCCTTGGGGCTTTTGAAGATGTTTTTGGACTGATAGAATTTCACCGCTTCCTCTTTGCGGCGTTCGATGGCCCCCTCGATGGCGTCCGGGTGTTTGCTGCGATTGTTGGTTCCGGGCCCCCCGTTACAGCCCAACTCGCAGTTGAGACAGTCAAGCAGCTCGTAAATGGGGGCTTCTCCCTTTTCAATCGCGTTATCCAGGTGTGCAAGATAGCGGTAAATGCTGTGCTGCCCCTCGATGCGTTTTGTCTTTGTCGTGATACCGGGCGCTTCTCGCTCGGCCGTTTGCATGAGGCCTCCCGGGGTGGAGAAGAGGACGGCCCGTTCGGCTTTTCCGCCGTCAAAGTCCTGTTCCATGTACTCACTCAAGACAATGCCACTCTCTTCGAAGTGTTTTTCGAGAGAGCGAAGGGTTACATTGTAATCGCCCAGTCCGATGGCATCGAATTCGCGCTTCTTCGAGTAACAGGGGGAAATCACTGCGACGCGATGATTTTGGTACTGCGGATACCAGCGGCGAATCATCTTCATGGTATGGGCCATCGGACTGTCACAGGGGGCCAGGTATTTGAGCAATTGTGGGCGGTAGAGCTCGATGAAGGAAACAAGGGTAGGGCAGGGTTGTGCGATGATGAGGGAAGGATGTTCACGTGTCTTGTAATCGAGGTAGCTCTTGACGGTGAGTTCTGCGCCAAAGCTCACATCAAAGAGGGCGGCGACGCCCTGTTCGGAAAGCCATGCATTCAACTGATAGATGGAACTTCCTTCAATGGTAGCTGCTGCCGGCGCGACAATGGCCACCATGGGGATTCCCCTGGCGAGGTCGGTCAGGAAGGTCTCACAGTCGTCTACCCCCCGGCGAGCCCCATGGGTGCAGGCTTCAATACACTCTCCACAGCCCAAACAGAGCCCGCTGTTTACTTCAACAACATTTCCCGAACCGTTGTTGCACATTTTTACCGGACAGACGGCAATGCAGCGGTGGCAATTGACACATTTTTCCGGATCGACTTCGATTACTTTTCTCAATTGCATACTTGTATACCTCGTGGAGCCCGAAAGCGGACATTTATATTGCTTTTATCCTACCATGACTACGACGGTTTGTCCAAAAATGTCGTCCCAATGATTTCGCTTGACGCCACTGCGCTTGCTGTATATCCTCAAGCGGGTATGACCAATCAGACCTTCACCGATCCCCGAAAACGATCAGAACATGAGGCCCCGGATTCCCCCTGGTGGGCCCTTACCGATTCATTCGACGCCGTCACGAACGGCATGCAGAACCCCGCGGCCTTCGAAGCCCTGTCCTCCTGCGATCTGCCGGAGATCGTCCCCTGGAAGGCCCTTGTGGGGGCCATAGAGGCCCTCTATCGCGGCGATGCCGGCGCCTGTCGCCGTGCCCTCGAAGGCATCCCCCCGCATGATTCCCTTGGCGTCCTCGTCCCGGTATTCAGGCTCTGGCTTGAGGGTGTTCCGGCGGACAGTCCCGCGGTCAACGAGCTCCCCCCGGTCCTCGCCCGGCTCTATCGTACCCTCATGCTCCCCGTACACCCGCAGGCTCTCCTGGCAGGACAGGCCGAGGAAGCCATTCGACAGGGCCTGCCGGAGCGCTTTGACGGCCTTGCAAGCCGCCTCTTCCTGGCCCTTGACGAGCTCCTTCCTTCCTCTGTCATCACCTTTCGCCTGGCCCTGCGTTTCATTGACGTTGCCCGGGAATCCGGCTTTGATGCAGAGCTCGTGTATGCCCCTTTTTCCAAAGTCTTCGATGAGCGGGTCCTCCTCTTGCGCTGTATGGATGCCCTGCGCGAGGGGGCTTCCATGCGGGCCCGGGAGCTCCTTGATGCAATGCGCAGCAGTTTTCCCCCGCTCTTTGACCGCGATCTCCTCGTTCTCCTTGATGATTTGACGCGGGTGGAACGAAGCCGTCCCGCGGGGAATCAGCTTGAACTCTCCTTTTGACCACAACCCCGGAGGAAAATCATGACAATACAGGATATCCTTGCAAAGCGACTCGAAGAGGGCAATACTGATACCGCTGCCCGGTGGCTCGCCTCTGCACTGGAGAGCCTCGGGGCAGCGGAATATCTCTCCAGACAATTGCCGCCGCAGGCCCGTTGCGTGGGCCCCGGGCCCTGGCTGCAAAGCCTCGAGGAGTACTACAGGAGCGACGAATGAGAGACATAACCGTACACATGGACGATGGGGCCATAATCACCTGTCCCTTTGGCACCCGTATCGAGGAACTCGCCCCGCGTTTTGCGCCTCAGGATTCCCCGGTAGTTGCGGCCAAAGCCAACAACGCCATCGTTTCCCTGGGGATGCGCCTCGAGGTCAACACCCGCCTCTCCCCGGTCCCGCTCTTTTCGCAGCAGGGCTCCATGGTCTACCGCCGCTCCCTCGCCTTCCTTTTGGCGAAGGCCGCCCATGAGGTCCTTCCCGACCACAGCCTGCAAATAGGGCACTCACTGGGCTACGGATACTATTACACGTTTTCCGACGACCACGTCCCCGGCAAGAAGGAGCTCTCTGCGCTTGCGGAGCGCATGCACAAGCTTGTGGCAGAGGATCTGCCCCTGCGCTATTACAGTCTTTCCTATGCGGACGCCTGCGAGCTCTTCGCAGAGAGCGCCCAGGAGGATACCTACCTCCTCCTTGAACACATCAACGCCTACAGTGTCTCGGTCAACGAGTGCCAGGGCTTTACCGACCTCGCTGTCGCTCCGCTGGTGCCGCGCAGCTCGATACTTACCGCCTTTGAAATCATGCCCTACGAAAACGGCTTCCTCCTGCGTTTCCCAGCGACCCACAACCGGGGCGTTATCGAGCCCTTCGTGGACAGCCCGCGCATCTTCAGTGTCTACAAAGAATACAAAATGTGGGGTCGCTCTGTCGGGGTCAATTCCGTGGGACAGCTCAACCGCAGGATTTCGGAAGGCGAGATCAAGGAGTTCATTCAGATAAGCGAGGCATTCCAGAACAAGAAGCTCGCAGAGATTGCAGACCGCGTCTATCAAAATCGCGATCGCGCCAAGATTGTCCTCATTGCGGGCCCTTCGAGTTCGGGCAAGACGACAACGGCCAAGCGCCTGTCCATTTTCCTCCGCGTCATGGGGCTTGAGCCCCTGGCCATCAGTCTTGACGACTATTACCTGGGGGCCGAAGCCGCTCCCCGCAATGAAAAGGGCGAGCCGGATTTCGAGTGCCTCGAAGCCCTCGATGTGCCGTATTTCAACCAGCAACTCCTCGAGCTCCTCGACGGCAGGGAAGTGGAGATCCCGGTGTTCGATTTCAAGATCGGCGCGCGCCGCCCCCTTGCCAATGCCCGCGAGGAGGCCCGGCACCGCATCAAACTGGGGCCGCGCAGCGTCCTTGTTGTGGAGGGGATACACGGCCTCAACGATGCCCTTTCGTATCAGGTGCCGCGCGAGAACAAGTTCAAGATGTACGTTTCGGCACTCACGCAGCTCAATCTCGACGATCACAACCGCATTCCCACGAGCGACAATCGTCTGGTGCGCCGCATGGTCCGCGATCACAATTTCCGCAACTATGGCGCCGGCAAGACCATAAAGATGTGGCCGAACGTCCAGGCCGGCGAAAAAAAACACATATTTCCCTTTCAGGATTCTGCCGATGTCGCCTTCAATTCCGCCCTTGACTATGAGCTTTCGGTGCTCAAGGTCTACGCGGAGCCCCTCCTGCGCTCGGTGAAGCCCACGATGGAAGAGTATGCAGAGGCCTCGCGTATATTGGCCTTCCTGGACAATTTCTCGCCGATACCGTCCTTCATGGTCCCGAACCAGAGTATTCTGCGCGAATTTATCGGGGGATCGGAATTCAAATACTGATGCCCTGTCGGGGCGGTAGATGACCTTCCAATAAAAAAACCGGCCATAGGCCGGTTTTTTTGGGCAAGCACAAGCTGACCATCAGAAGTTCTATTTTCCCCTTTCTTTGGAAGGGGCTTGGTAATCAATCGTCTATGGCAACACCGTGTCTCTTGCGGGCAAAGACTTTCTTGGCTGCGACTCCATTCTTCTTGTTGTTGTATATGAAGCCGGCATTCCAGTATTCAAGGGCGGCGAAGAGGGCGTTACCACCGTCGTAGTCATCGCTCTTTGCGGTACGGAAGGAGACGTAATTGCCCAATTCTTCGAAATTCTGCTCATAGAGGCAGGCAACCCGCTTCCGGTTGAATTCGTTCCATTTCTCGAGGTCCTTGAAGCCTTCGCCTTCGTCCTCGACAATGATGCGTGCCTCATCGGAAGAAAACTGGTACCAAACCCGCACCTTCTTGTTGATATCGTTCTTGTTGCCGTGCTTGACGGCATTCTTGATAATCTCCGATATCTGCTGCTCGAGGAGATTGAGCTCTTTGATCTCCGGCGGGGCCGATTGTACGATAAGGAGCGTGAAATAGCGTATTTGGCGGAAATCCGAAGGGAATTCCTTATAGAGCATGTTCGTCTTGTCAAAGAGCTTGGAAGACCCGTCTATCTTTATTTCCATAACCTGTTCCATGGTGTTGCCTCCGTTTGCTGCCTAGCCTTCCATCTGTTTTACGGCTTCTTCGATAGACGCGCTAATGGGAAAGTACCCCATCAGTTTTGTCAGTTCGATGACTTTTTTAACCGATCCGTGGATATTCGTGATGGTCAGCTTGAGATTCATCTTTTTGATGGTTGAACAAATGTATATGAGGGCGCCAATACCACTCGAGTCGATATAGTCGACGCCCTGCAGGTTGATGATGAAGCGCTCAACCTTTTTCTCGAGCATCTTCATGACCAATTCCTTGAGCTTGTACGAGTTGTAGAGATCCATTTCCCCACTCACATCGATGATGTAGATTTCTCCGTTCTTGCGGATCTTCAGTTCCATATCGTCTCCTGCTCTTGTAATTACCGCTTGACCTTCATTGCCAGGACCGTCTGGTCGTCGTGTTGTCGCACAGAGCCTGCAAAATCGGTGATTTCGCGGTCTATGCGGGTGACCAATTCCTTGACCGGTACATCGTTACTCTTGTGAAGTATAGTCGTCAAATTGCGAATGCCAAACTGACGTCCTGCTCCATTCATCGTTTCGACGACACCGTCGGTATATAGTAACACAATATCGTCTGTATCCAAAGTAAAATGCGTTGCTTTGTATTCGTGAGCCTTTTCGACACCTATCGGGACGCTGTGTATCTCCACTGCATCCACAATGCCGTCGCGGCTTTTCCAGATGAGGGGAGGGCGGTGCCCGGCGTTTGCATACTCGCATTCACCGGTGAGCGGGTTGTAGATGAGTATCTGCAAGGTTGCAAAGTGATCGAGATCGATCTTTCCGGTTATACCGCGATTGACCCAGTTGAGTATGGTCGCCGCATCCTGTTTCGTGTTCGTTACGAGGTAGAGGATGGCGCGAATCATCACCATGATAAGGCTGGCCGGAACGCCTTTTCCGGCGACATCGCACATCACGAGGTATATCCGGTCCTTGCGGGCCGGAATGACGTCGAAGTAGTCGCCACAGACGCCGCGCGCCGGCTTGGAAAGGAAGGAGAAATCCGCCAGGGGCAGATCCTTGATTTTTCGGGGGGTTACCGTCTTTTGGATATCCGCCGCGATGGCCGCAGCGGTATCGATATCGGTACGTTCGGTAACGTCCTGGAAGGAATAGACATTGTTGATGACCAAGGAGGCGAAATCCGCCATGAGGCTGGCGCGGTCAAAGTCCTCGTCGCGGTAATGGCGGGAGCTCTCGTGGCGGGTGAGTATCGACATACCGATGACGCGGTCGTTGATAATGAAGGGTGAAATGATTGCACTGCCGGCGCGAAGGGTGTCGTGCAGGACGAGGGAGTCATTTTCGCTGCAGTCCGGGATGAAATGGGCCTTGCCCGACTGTATGATTTCGGCGATAAGCCCCTGGGTAAGAGGTATGTTGAGAGAGGAGAGCCAGCGCTGCATTGATTCGCGGTCTCCGGGAATGTCGTCGGGTATCGGGAGCAGGGGATCCGGTTCGCCATAGGCCCCCCGGCAGACAACCTGATCTTCAAAATCGTCGACCATAAGGACCAGGGCTCCATCAGAATCTGTTTCTGTTGCGAGGGTTTGGGCTACATAGGCCGTAAGGGCCTGGATATCGGCACCGGTTGATATGGTGTCCGAGGCACGGGAGACGAAGCCATAGAGGGTATCAACCGTGTCGGATTGGAAGTCGCGGTCTTTGAGTATGTTGTCTTGCAAGATGCGCCAGTAATCAACAAGCCCCAGAACAAAGGCGGTGTATGCCAGTGGCAGGATGAGAGCACTGCGGATGCCGGAGTCCTTTGCTATGAGCGGAACGATCAAGGGCAAGAGGAGGGCGGTGGCAAAGGCCACGAGGCCCAAGGTCGAGAGTCGACGATCGAGTCCCTGTGTGTCGGTAATGAAGAGGAGTGCAAAGGCTGCAAGGGCTGTTACAAGGGCAAGGATGTGTGAAACGATAGCGGGAAGGGGCAGGAAGAGAAGCACCACACTGGTTGCGCAGAGGAGCACTCCGCCGACAAGAGCCAGAATATAGCGTGTGTTTTTTTTATCGAGAAAGAGGACGAGGAGCAAAAACAGTATGGGCAAGAGATCGCTGATGCCGGCAAAGAGCGGGAACGTCAGGAAAAGAAAGACGATATCACGGGCGGCGAGGACACCCAGGAGGGGGAGTGCGACGCGTGCTATGCGAACGGTATCGGTCTTGCGTATTCCCAAAAGGAGAAACAAGGCCGTCGCCAATAGCAAGAGTTGTACCAAAATTGGCAGGTATGCAGTGCCATGAAGTAATTCGGAAACATCCATTTTTTGTCCAGCCTGAAACTAGGATAGGTTTTGTCCGACACCCGGAACATCCAGCGGTTCGAGGCGTTAGACAAGTGTTTTTTCATTGCCCAGCCAAGACATGAAACCCGTAAATGTCATCCAAAGTGTAGCATCGAAGACGGGAGGCGTCAAGCAAATGCACCCGACCGCCCCGGTTCCCGGGAGGCGCTTCCGATCGGGTGCGAATGCATCAGCGTTCGAGTTTTCGGTAGATATAGCGGTGGGGGCGATCCGCGTCTGCGCCCAGTTGTTCGCGGCGCCACTGGGCGTATTCGGACCAGTTGCCATCAAACCAATTGATATCTCCATCTTCAAAGGCGAGTATGTGGGTTGCAACCCGGTCGAGGAACCATCGATCGTGGCTCACCACGAGGATGGTGCCCGCGAAACTGTCTATGGCTTCTTCGAGTGCCCGCATTGTGTTGACGTCAAGGTCGTTTGTCGGTTCGTCCAGGAGCAGGACATTTGCCCCTTCCTTGAGCATGAGGGCGAGGTTCAAGCGGTTGCGTTCGCCCCCGGAGAGTACCCCGACTTTCTTCTGCTGATCTGCTCCGGAAAAATTGTACCAGGAGCAGTAGGCTCGGGAGTTGACTTCCTGATGCATGCCCAGCTTGATGCGGTCCTGGCCATCGGAGAGGAGTTCCCAGACACTTTTTTCATCGTCGAGGCGATCCCTCATCTGGTCTGCACAGGCGAGTTTTACCGTTTCTCCGAGCTTGATGTTCCCCGAATCGGGTGTTTCCGAGCCCGTCATCAGTTTGAAGAGTGTGGTCTTGCCCGCCCCATTGGGCCCGACAATGCCCACGCAGGCCCCGGGGGGAACCGTGAAATCGAGATCTTTGTAGAGAATGTGATCGCCAAAGGCTTTCGTGAGCTTGTTTGCCTGAATGACAACTTGTCCCAAACGTGGTCCCGGTGGAATGGTGATGCGGTTGTCCTTGACCTTTTCCCGCTCTCCATCCTGCAAGAGTTTTTCGTATCCGCTTATGCGCGCCTTGCTTTTTGCGTGTCTGCCTTTTGCGCTCATGTGTATCCACTCAAGTTCGCGTTCCAGACTCTTTCGACGTTCGCTCTCGCCCTTTTCTTCTAGGGCGATGCGTTGCTGTTTTTGATCCAGCCAGGAGGAGTAGTTGCCCTTCCATGGGATGCCTTCGCCGCGGTCAAGCTCGAGTATCCATCCGGCGACATTGTCTAAAAAGTAGCGGTCGTGGGTGATGGCTATAACCGTTCCCTCGTACTGTTGCAGGTGGCGTTCGAGCCAGGCGACGGTCTCTGCGTCGAGGTGGTTGGTCGGTTCGTCCAAAAGGAGGATGTCCGGCTTGGCCAAGAGCAGGCGGCAGAGGGCAACCCGGCGCTTTTCACCGCCGGAGAGGGTGTCGACAAGTTGTTCTGGCGGGGGACAGCGCAGGGCATCCATTGCCAGGTCGAGCCGACTGTCGAGATTCCAGCCATCGAGGGCTTCGATGCGATCCTGGAGGGCTGCCTGTTTGTCGGCGAGTTTGTCGAAATCGGCATCGGGGTCGCCAAAGGCCTCGCTTACCGCCTCAAAGTCTGCGAGGAGTTGAATCAGTTCGCCGACCCCTTCGGCCACGACCTCCCGGACGGTTTTGCCGGTCTGGAGCTCGGGCTCTTGGGGCAGATAGCCGATTTTGTATCCGGGGGCGATGGAAATATCGCCCCCGTACTCGGTGTCTACGCCGGCCATGATCTTGAGCAGGCTCGATTTACCCGAGCCGTTGAGACCGATAACCCCGATCTTTGCCCCGTAATAGTAGGAAATTGAAATGTCCTTGAGGACCTGTTTGGTCCCGTGTTTGCGCGAAACGCGGGACATCGTATAGATGATTTTCTTGTCGTCGAAGGTACTTGCCATGATTGTATCATGGCACATTCCGGCCTCTTGTTACAGGGGTTTCCCTTTACCTGTTTGGGGTGGTCCCGGTTCACTCTCCTACATGAAGAATATTGCGAACCAGTGGGTAATGGCTCCTGCAAGGACAAAAGCGTGCCAGGCGACATGGGTGCCACGACGTGCTTTCATACGATACCAGAGGGTACCGGCCGTATATGCAAGGCCCCCGATTATCAGGAGTGTGATGCTCGTGCGGTTTACTGCTTCGACGAGGGGTTTCCAGCCCATCACTATGGCCCAGCCCATCAGAATGTATACGGCTACTTCGACCTTTTTGAGGGCCTTGACGCCCGTTGCGTAGAGGATGATGCCCAAAATGGCCAGGCCCCACTCAAAGCCAAAGAGTGCCCAGCCCCAGGGGCCGCGCATCGCTACCAGACAGAAGGGGGTATAGGTACCGGCGATGAGGAGGTAGATGGCGCCATGGTCGAGAATACGCAAGACCTGTTTTGCCCCCTCGTGTGAGACCGCATGGTAGAGTGTTGACGAGATAAACATGGTGAACATGGTCGCCCCATAGAGGGCCCCTGAAACGATGAGCCAGGTATTCGCTTCGAAGCCGAAGCCGCCGGCTCCCTTTGCAACAAGGAGTGCGAGGCCCGCAAGGGCGAGAAGTGCGCCCAAACCATGTAGAATGGCATTGGCAAGCTCCTCTGCAGGGGTCTGGAAGGGGAGGGGTTGAATACTTTGTGTACGTTGTGGCATTGCTCTTCCTGTATTGGCATGGTGATTGCTGCCCGCCGTGCGCGGGGATAAAAAGATTGACCCTGTTTCCCCTGTCGGGTTGCATTTCCCGACAGGCTATGTCGAAAGAGGCAAAGAATCCATGCTGTTGGCACCCTCTTGTTGTCTTTAGCAAGACTTATTTGTCCTGTTGGCTGTCGTGGAATTCCCTTTGTCCTGTCTTTGCCGATACCTTTTTACGGAAGGCCCGCAAACTGGATGATATCGAACTTTGGGAGACACCCAAAACCTTTGCAATAATCCAGTTGCGAACGCCCACCGCCTGAGGCCCTTGGTGTTGCTTCAGTCGTTTCAATCGTGTTTTAACCAGTGTAAGTTTATGTTCGATTGTTTCCCGTTCTTTTTGGGAAGCAGGCTCGGCATCGAGCTTTCCTTGTAAAAGAATGATGCGGGCCCAGCATTCTTCTCTTTTTCGTTCGTATTCGAGTCGGCCGGATACCCCCATATATATGGTCTTTACTTGTTCCACGAGGGCAAAGAGGGTCTTGACTGCGATACCCGTACACGGTGCGAAACGCTCTATAAGTGCATCCGAAAGATTCGGGCAGAGCTTGAGGATGAGAATCAAATGTTGCTTTTTGCTTCCGAATTTTCGTGTTACCGGGGATTTTTCCGCATGATAACCGGGGTAGCGCGTTTCGTTATCCCGCAATTCTTCGAGCCGGCGATAGCGCCATGCAATAGCCTCTCCCTGGGCCAGAGAGCATTCTTGCCGCTTTAATTCGACTTTTTGCCAGTGGACGATGGAGTGAATGTACGCATCGAAGGATGAGCTCCCCGGTGAATATGCGTGAAGGGCTTTGATAAGGCGGGGGTACATCGAAGCGAGCAGATCATGGCGTTCGTCCTGGTGAAAATTGGCGAGCTTGAAGCGACCGGGGTTGTTGAGGACATGAAGATAAATGGCTTCGGCGCAGGCTCGCTCATCGCAGAGCCCTTTCTTGAAGCGAAGCCAGTGTTTGTGTAGCTGTGTCTGTGGCATACTTTCTCCTTTCCTGGCAAAATGCAATTTTCGTGCCAAGAAGAGGAGTAATGCTGATAATTGCTTTATCTGAATAGCATTAAAAAATGTAAAATAATTTTGACCTGAAAACGCACTTACATTCGTTTACATTCGGAGCTCTCATATGCTTTTCTTGAGGGTCTTTCGGTTCTTCCTTTCATATGATGAAAAGGCAAAGATTCATTCTGCAAGTTGTTTTTCAAACGCCTCAATAATGCGTGGTTTGAGCGAGGAAATGGTGGCTTCGATGGCCAATCCTGCCGCTTGGCGGTGCCCCCCACCGCCAAAGGATGCGGCAATGGTGGATACATCGACGCGATCCCGGGAGCGAAATCCCACGGTACAGCGTTCGGGACTCTCTTGACGGATGACGACGATGGCTTCCACTCCCTCGACAGCCTGCAAAAGTTGGTACAGAGCGTCGGAATCCCGTCCCTCGAGACCAAATCGTTCTGTTTCTTCCATTTCTTCCCAAGAGAGCAGGAGCTTTCCATTGTAATGGCGCTCTGTTCTTTCGAGGACGATACCCAGGAGCTTGCGGGAATCGAGAGATTTGCCGCCGTTCATGCGGGCAAAGGCTGTCTTGGGGTTTGCCCCGGCTTCCACCAGACGCGAGACGAATGTGAACCAAGGGGCACTCTTCTCGTCCAAGTGGCGAAAAAAACCGGTATCTGTGGAGAAGCCGAAAAAGAGAAGCTGTGCTTCCTCTTTTGTGGGAGATTCCCCCAGGGCTTCGATAAGAGCGAGTACCAAGAGGGTGGTTGAAGGACTTTCGGGGACAATGTATTGAACCGATCCAAAGGGGGCTCCCGCCGCGTGATGATCGATACTGGCTGCTTCAAGGTCCTGGACCTGCGAAGCAAGATTTCCCAAACGGTCGAGTGTAGAACAGTCTAGGACAATCAGTTTACTCCCTTTCTTCTCTTCATCCGGGATTTCGTTCGAAAAGGAAGGCGCCCAATCACGTATCTCGGTGCGCTTGAAGGGGCCAGCAGAGTAGGGTTTTGCCCATTTCCCCATACGCGAGAGGACGGAACAAAGGGCCAGTTGGCTGCCCAGACAGTCTCCATCGGGTTCCATGTGGCCGGCAACAACAAAACGAGACCCCTCTCGAATAAACGAGAGGAGTGCGGGTGGGACTGGGGGTATTTTCATTTCTTCCTCTAGGGAACAGTAAGTTCCTCTACCTCAAATTCATCGCTCAAGTCGGGATTCCCGGGGATTGAGCCCCAAGAAGGATGCCTGAGATTTTCCCTGATATACAATATTGCATGGCTGTAGCTGCCATTCTTGTAATAGACAACCAAGTAGGGCCACACATTACCATGCTTGATGCTTACCAATTGGGCCTTGCCGGCGGCTTTCTGAAACCATTTGTCGGGGAGGTATGCTTTTTTAAGCTTTGTCCCGGCGCGATAGAGGACGACATAGCCCAAATCTGCCCGGTAGACTTTTTCTATCGGGATGTTCACATAATAGAATTCGGACTCATTCTTGAATTTTGGGCTGCCATCTCCTGCCGTTTCTTGAGAAAAGAGCGGCGAAGCGGCCAGTGATACGAAAAGCAGTACGAGCGAAAGCTGTTTGCCCGGAAAACATTTCATTGTTTCCTCCATTGAGTGCCATGTTTACCCCGTCTTGCGGAGTCGGTTCGCAGACATCCCTGTCTGGCCCCGTGTAAAAGAGTCTTCAAGTACCTCATCAGTATATTGCCCACAGCGCTATCTTGCAAGAAAGACCATCGCTGTGGGGCAAAAACCCGCAAGCTCTGTGCGTTAATAGGCGAATTCATCACCTGCAAGGCCCATGCTGGCCAAAATAATGGCTTTGATACTGTGTTTACGATTTTCAGCCTGGTCCCAGGCCCCGCTCTGAGGGCCATCAATGACTTCAGCACTCACTTCCTCACCCTTGACAGCCGGCAAGCAATGGAGAAAGAGTGTGTCGGTTTTTCCGGTACGCGCCATGAGAGCGCTATTTACTTGATATCCCTTGAGAAGGGCTTTCCGTTCTTCTTTGAGCTGTTCCTCACCCATGGATATCCAGACGTCGGTATAGATAACATCAGCGCCCCCAACATCCTCGAGTCCTTCTTTTATTGTGATAATCGAGCCGGATTCACGGGCAAATGGTGCGCAGAGGTCAATGATTTCTTGGTCGGGGAAAAGTTCTTTCGGGCTTGCAACACTAAAGTGAACACCCAGTTTTGCGCAGATGAGCATGAGTGAACGGGCGACATTGTTGCGGCCATCCCCGACAAAACAGAGCTTTTTACCGCTGCAGGAGCCGAATCGCTCGACAATAGTCATCATGTCGGCGAGGGCTTGGGTAGGGTGGAATGCATCCGTAAGGCCATTGTATACCGGAACCCCCGAATAGCGGGCAAGGGTTTCCACGGTAGATTGCTTGTATCCGCGAAACTCGATGGCATCGAACATCCGGCCCAAGACCCGGGCGGTATCCTCCACCGATTCTTTTGCCCCCAGTTGGATATCCTGTGTAGAAAGGAATACCGGGTGTCCCGATTCTTCGCCAATTGCTGTTTCAAAGGCACAGCGGGTTCGAGTTGAACGTTTTTCGAAGATGAGGGCAACGGTTTTACCCTTGAGACGATCGTGAATTTCCCCCCGTTTGCGCTCTTCCTTGACCCGGATGGACAGGTCGATAAGGGCATGAATTTCCTCGGGGCTGTATTTCTCCCAGGAAAGGAGCGATCTTCCGTTTAAACTGTCGGTTGCCATACACTCTCCTCTTTTTCCTTCGCAGTATAGGATAGCTGGCATTTGACTGGCAAGGGGAAAACCCTCAAGCAGTCAGCGGTATCCTTCAGTCTTTTTTTATCTGCCCGATACACTTTTTCGATTTTGCAGGGATTCTCTGTCGATAATGATAGAGTCATGATCCAAGCAAGTATATACATACAATATCGTTCACAACTTGAACGCACGCGAAGTGACCTCATGCGTGAACTCGAATCGCGGATACAGCGGGAATTCAAGCGGATGTCCGGGCGCCTCTTGCGCGATGGGGGGCTGCCCATCTTTGAAATTGATGAAAGACGAATTTGCTTTTCTCTTGAATTGGCCGGGACCTTGGGTGGGATTCGGGAGATTTTTGAACAGGCATCCCGTGATCTTTTTGGTATCTGTGTTCTCGTCCAACGAGACCCTCCAAGGGAATCGGTCGTTACGCTGCGCTCTCGTCTGTCGGCTCTTGTCTCCCACGACTCTACTTCAATGATCTGGTGTGATGGTGATGTAGCGAAGGTCCTCTCCCCTTGGGCGGTTTTTGCAGAAGGGCATAATGCGTTCTTGCCGCTTTCCCGGCTGTCATTCCCGCCAACGGCCCCTGCATGGCCCGGGTTTTGGCACATATCTTCTGCTCCAGAGCTCTTGTCATCCCTTTGCCCCAAGGGTGCCCGCAGTCCCCGGGGTTTTACGGTCGTTACTTCCGAAAAGGGATTTGGCATACACTTGGCTCTGCAAGAGCTGCTGCGAAAAACGGGAGGGGCCTCCACGGTATTCTCTCTTGTTTTTGGGGAATCATTTCATCCCCTTCATGCAATGGCATACGCCATCGCCGAAGAAAACCGTAATGCCGCAGCGGGTGTTCAATCCGCTTTGAAAAATCCTCAGTCCGATACTCCCACGCGTTCAAGAGAGCGAGATACGCCGAAGCTTAATGATACCACGGCCCTCTTCGAGGAGTTGGAGAGAAGCCGGCTCCTTGGCAATCTGCCACGCCGTATGGAGCGTAGTGTTCTCGATTTTTTGGGGCGAAGTCTCCTGTCATATGCCCGTCGATGTCGCTTGGCCGGCTTGCCGGCACTCTTGTGTATCTGTGGCTTGGAATATCTTTCTGCCGATTTGGAGCAGGCTCTTCTTGCCCTTCTTGTGCCACTCGCAGAAGCCCATACCATTCACATACTTGCAACAGCGGAATCCTCTGCCGATCTTGACTCCTGGCGAGCCGTGGGTGCTCAGCTTGAGCGCTTTGATTCCCCGGCTCCTTCCCTCATTCGGGAACGGGCACAAAAACTCTTTCCGGCTCTCTCCAGTACCGAAACCCTTGCGGTGTTACTCGAGGGGGCGAGTGCCCGATCAGCCGGAGGATCTGCACTCGTTGATATATTCCGGAAGCTTTCCAAGAAAACTATTGCACTTGAAGAACGAAATCCTGTTGGAGAAGGGGGCTCCGGCCTCCTAGCTGTGCAAGAGCTTACACAGGATGAGTGTGAACTCTTGTGCTGTCTGTATCATCTTGCTGCTTTTTTGCCCGGTGCCGATGTAATTTCATGCTTGCGACGAGCCGGTGTATCCGATGATTGTCTCAATCGTGGGCTTGTTCGTTTGAGTGAGCGGGGGTTTATTGCAGCTCCCGAATCCCCCCAGTGTATTTCTCCCTTGCCAGCGCTTCTGTCCGATTTTTTCTCGCAGGATACCGCCGAGGATGGAGCGTGTTTTGATGTTGCTACAGTACAGGCATTGATAGAGCGCGCCCTTATTGATGAACATGATAAGGGGGGGCTTCGTGCAAGTGCTGCCCTTCTTGCTCTTTTTGACCGGGTTGGTGCGCGTCTTTCCGATGCGCTCTTTCTGGAAGCGCTTGAACACGACTTTTCGCGTATGGGAAGTGAACACTTTACCAACAGGGCCCCGGAACTGACTGTTCCGGATTCAGTTCCCCAAGAGCGGCGAGCCCTCTTCTCCTGGCTCTATACAGGGCGCTCCATTCTTCTTTACAGTGCGCTCAGTGGCGATCGCGCCTGTGCTGAACGATTTTTCTCCCGTACGTCGCCCACTTTTGATGATTCTGATGTTTTCTGTGCAATTGCAGATCTTAATCGTGCCACTTGGTTTTACCTCAAGGGTTCCCTCGTCGAAGCGGGTACCAGTGCCAAGCAAGCCCTTATACGCATGCAGGGCGCTTCGAGTCCACTCGTGCTCCCGCGCCTTTACTGCCAGGTTGCCCTCATAGAAATTGGTCGTGAACGCATCCGCGAGGGCCTCGATTATTTGGGTTTTGCGGTCGAGAGTGCCGAGCACTCTCTCCTTCCCGAAGAACTTGTTCGCGCCCTTTCTCTCGCTGCAGTTGGGGAATTCCTGTGGGGGAATCTCGCTCGAGCCGAACGCTTTGTTCGACGGGCTCTTTCTCTTTCGCGAACCTATTGGTACGACGAGTGGGAGGATTGGACCCGCTTCTTTTTGGGGCGCATACTCTTTGAGACGGGACGCTATCGTGATGCCATCGACAGTTTTGACGCGGTTATCAGCGATAACACGCAAGAAAGCGTGGATGGAACAGTGAATACCCTTGCCGAAGGTCTCGTTGCACTTCAACAGCAACGGGCAAGCCTTTGTCGTATCTGGCGGTACAGGGCTCTTGTCCATTCGGGGGCCCTCTCCGAGCCGCCGCCAGCAGGGCTCCCAATCGCTGGAGACCTAGGGCTGTTTACAGTCGAGACCCTCTGTTTGCGCCGTGATTACCGTGCCGCCCTTGAATGTGCCCAGGAACTCATGGACAGTGAGGAAGAGGTCTGTCAAACCCTCTACGATCGGCCTTCCTGGAAGAGTGGGTTCGACTGGATTGACAATCGATACCTGGTACCCGGAGGTATCAGACGTGAACTGCTCAAGGTCTTTTCAAACCTCGCCAGGGCCAACGCCGGGCAGAGTGAGGAGGCTGTTGAGAATATGCGCAAAATGCTCAAGGAAGAGCGCCTCTCGGAACTCGATACGGGAGATGCCTTTTCCTATTGGGTCTACAGTCACTGTCTCTATCTCTATGGCGCAGAGAGTGTTGACTACGGAACGGTGCTCAGTCTCGCATTCAAGCGTTTTCAACGCCGATCCAGCCGTATTGACGACCTCGATACAAAACGGGCTTTCATGAGTCTGCACCGATGGAATGCCATGTTGGTACAGGATGCGAAAAAGGCCAATCTCCTGTAAGACTTATTATCGGGTTACAGGAATTTGGTACCAGCTGTATTGACACTGGATCGCGCTTTTTGCTATTGTCTGTTCATAACGAATGGCGGCATAGCTCAGTTGGTAGAGCAAACGGCTCATATCCGTTCGGTCATAGGTTCAAGTCCTATTGCCGCTAGTTTTTCGTTTTGGAAGCCCTTTGGGGCTTCTTTTTTTTTGTCCATGTGTTTTGTAGAACTCATTGCGAAACAGCCTCGAAGAGGACCGGATCGGCAAAATTGGTGAAGGCTATAATGCCCCCGACAAATTGCCACTCTTTGCTGCCCGAAAGCTTTTCTGCCTCGAAGAGTCTCCAGAGGAATTCCGAGCAGTACTGTTTGTCGGGGCTTGCAGAATCCCAGTAGCGGTCGAAGGGCATACCCTCAAGGGCCAGCTGACGTGCGCGTTCCTGGATGTGTCGTCGTTCCTGTTCCGGGATGCGTGGGCGATAGAGTGCACTCGTTTCCCGAATGCTGTAGGAACAGAAGTCCTCGAGACTTTGAATTTGCACACCACCGATTCCGCTCAAGCCTTTATCAACGCTGTGGATGACCAGGAGTCTTGCACTTCTGATTTTTTCGATGCTCTCGCCAAACCCGATGCGTGGCAAAAGAAGGTGATCTGCAATGTCGTCAATGAGTTCCCGAGAGACAATCAGGGCACAGTGACTCCAGCCCCCGCTTCCGGCAAAGGTCGATACAATAAGCTCACTGGCAAGACCCTTTCCCTTTCGCAGGAGGATATCGCCCCCACGCGCCTGTTCCAGGATATACGCTCTGTCTGTCTGCTCCTGTATCGCATTTGCATGTTTTGTGTCTGCCGGTTTCTTTTCCTGCTCCCCGGTACAGGAAAGCAGGCTGCCCATACCCACTGTCATACACAGGATAAAGTGCAAGGCCGGAAGGGAAGCCCCGCCCTTGTGGCGAGGGCGCCCCATCAGAATGACTTCTTGAAATCAACCTTCCATTCGCCCTCGATTTTTTCCAGTTCCAGTGTCTGTGGTCCGTCCGAGTCGGTCATTGTATAGGTTGCCAGTGCACGATTACCCTCAACCGTGATAGCGATAATCTTGAAGGTAGCTGCAGGAATTTCTCCTTCGTCCTCGTCAATTTGGCTGCGCAGTTCCTGCATCCCGGAACTCAGGGACTCCAAGGTCTGAAGCGCCATCTTGCCCTCTTTGGTGGCATAATTGCCCGCTGTTTCGAAATCTTCGTTGACGATGGCAGTCAAAAAAGATTTGGCCACAGAGCGGGCCTTGAGGTTTTCCATGGAACAGGATGCGAGGAGAGCAAAGCCGATAATGCCCAGTGAAATAAGGCGTAAGCGCATGGGTACTCCTTGTGATGGGTCGCGTTTTTCTTTCAACGCTTGTTCTGCCAATTCTATGCTGTCAGATCAAACTGGACAAGCGTTTCTTGCAACTTTGCACATTTGAATATCCCGTGTATAGTAGCATCGAGAGGTGTGCATGTACCGTTTGATGATTGCCGACGATGAAACTCATATCCGGGAAGGGCTGGCTGCCCTTATTGACTGGCATGAAGCCGGATTTGAAATCGTCGCCATGGCTTCCGATGGTGAAGAGGCGCTGGATTTGGCAAAACGGGAAAAGCCGGATCTCATTCTTCTGGATATTCGTATGCCCCGTCTCGATGGTATTGCATTCCTTACGACCTTGCGTGAACAGGGTTCCAATGCGCATTGTATTGTTTTAAGTGGCTTCGCCGAATTCGAGTATGCGCAGAAAGCAACGGCGTTACAGGTTGATGCATATCTTCTCAAACCGGTCGATGAGGACGAACTTGCCAAGGCCGTGACCAAGGTACGGGAACGGCTTGAAGAGGAAGGGCGATTGCGCATCCTCAAGGATTCTCTCGATGATCGTGGCTACACACTCAATGCGATTTTTACGGGTGCCATCAGCGATCCTCTTGTCATCCATGAGCGTTTGGAGGCCTTGGGCTTATGTCTGCCTTCTTGGCAGGTTCTTCTTGTATTACCTCAAACAAACGGCGACCCTGCAACGTCCCGGCGGCTTGCACGGCTTCTCGAGGATAACCAGGAAAAACTTGCCTTGAAAGGAGTCTGTACTCGAGAGCCGTGGGTGTGTGCATTTTCTGTAAACGTCTACAGACGGGGGCATAATCTCAAGCTCCTCTACGCGAGCTTGGCTCAGATACTCGGGAAAGAGGGGCTGCGTTTTCAAGCAGCCATTGGTCCTGTTGTCGATAGCTGTGAAGACATCAAGCATTCTTGGGATTCTGCTTGGAAGATTCTCTCGCGGCATTTTTTCCTGAATCCGGAATCCATTGCTTGGGAAGAGCCCTTTGGGTACGATCGCGAAGCCCTTCCAGACGGGTTTAATCCGGATACCAACGATTTGGCCGAAAAAATTGCATACGCCATTTCGGTGCACAATTGTGATATTGCAACCCGTTTTATCGAGAACGCCGCTCGCTGGATGTGCCGTGAGGGCCATGACGAGGGGCGTATTCGAAAGGAATTCGGCCTTATCGCATCTCTTGCCGGTGATCGTCTTGTCAGTCTGTCAGACCCCGGGGGGACCAAACGTGGCGGGCTTGTCGATCTTCTTTCCGGAATGCTCGAACAGGGGGATATCTACTCGCTTGCAAGATTCCTGTCTCGACGTCTGCCGGGACTTATGTCGGATGACAACCCCATAGACACAACGAGTCTCATATCACGCATGAAGGAGATTATTGAGCGCAATTACGCAGATAATCTCAAGCTCGAGTCGCTCGCCGATGTATTCCGGTACAACAGTGCGTATCTGGGAAAGCTCTTCAAGAATCAGGTTGGCATTTCCTTCAAGACCTATCTCGACCAGGTGCGTATACAGCGTGCGAAAGAGCTCCTGGAGCAGGGATATCGGGTGTATCAGGTAGCAGAACAGGTGGGATTCACTTACGTCGACTATTTCCACGCCAAGTTCAAGAAGTATACGGGTTTTTCCCCCAGTGCCTGGCGCGGCGGCGGGCCGCGGGAGCAGAAAGCGGACGAATAACAGGTTTTTACTGCAGAGCCGCTTTCAATAAGAGAGCGTCGGTGAAAGCGTTTTTCAGAATCCCCGCATGACGGCATTCTTGCCGGCGGCACGAGCTGCTGCGACGAGGGCTTCTGCATCGGCCTTGATGGGTTCCGCCTTTTCGTTCCAAGCCGGATCGAGGCAGTTTCCCCCGCGGAAGGGGGCAAAGTACCAGGGGCTTCCGTCTGCCAGGGGGGCAAGGGCTTCCACATCCTGGACGGTCATGCGGTTTTCGGGGAGGACGAGGCTGCGGTACTCGTGGGCCAGGCTGCCGTTGGCGAGGAGGCGGGCCGATGCTATCAGCCGATCCCCGTCGAGACCCAATTCCCCATAGCGCTGTGGTGCCAACTTGAGGTCCAGCGAGACAAAGTCCGGCGCCGCCTTGGCCATGAGCGTTTCGAGGGCGTCGGGGCACATCCCGTTGGTGTCTATTTTTACGAGGAATCCCTTCTCCTGGATGCGTGGAACAATGTCCGTGAGCTCGCGGTGGAGCAGAGCTTCCCCTCCGGAGAGGACAACCGCAGAGAGGACGGCCTTCCTCTTGTCGAGAAAGGCCATCACTTCGTCGAGCTCCATCAGTTCACCCTCTTCAAAGCCCCGGTTGAGCGCCAGTTGGCTGTTATGGCACCAGGGGCAACGCAGGTTGCACCCGGTAAAGAAGATGACTGCGGCCAGCTTGTCGGGGTAATCGATCAAGCTGGTCTTCTGGAGCGCGACCTTCATGGCTATACCGCTTCGACTTCTTCTTCGACGGCGTCTGCGGTTTCGCTCATGTGGCGTTCGCCAAACTCGCGGATGGTCTTGGCGTCGCGGGCGCGGAAGAGTTCACGGCCTTCGGCATCGACGAAGATGGCCGTGGGCGTGGACAGGACCTGGTGTTCTTCGGCCCGGGCAAGGCCCTCGGCGGCGTCGGCATCGATGAACTGGAAGGGGAGGCCCAGCTTCTGGACCGCGTCCTTGGCACTGGGGCAGGCCGGGCAGGACTGGCGGACGAAGAGGAGAACCTGGCCGGTTGCTTCGGTGTCGATGCGGGACAGGCGGTCGCCGGACTGGGCGTGCGACACGTCGTAGAGTTTGCGCTCGCCGTACTCTTCACGTTTGCCCTTGTTCCAGTTGCGAACAGAGCGGTAGTAGCCGACTATGCGGCTGTAGACTTCTGCCGTGGTCCCCTCCACGTGCCGGAGCTCTTCCCTGGCCTGTGCCAGTTCGGACTTGATTGCCTCAAGGTCTCTCATCGCGTTCTCCTTGCTTGGTATGGTATGCGCCCCGGCTTGCGCGGGGGCGGCGTATCCGTGTTCATCATGTCAACAGGTCCCCGGGGAGCCCCTCTTGGGGCCGCCCTCTTGGGGCCGCCCTCTTGGGGCCGCCGTCATTTCCTATTGGACCGGGTCCAGCTGGGCGCCGGCCAGTTCCTTTTCCAGCTCTTCGATCTTTCGGCCAATTTCCTGCTCTTTTTCGGCCTTGCAGCGGGGGCAGGTGAAGTGTTCGCCCTCTAGGTAGCCGTGAATGGGGCAGACCGAGAAGGTCGGCGAAATCGTGAAGTAGGGCAGGCGGTAGTTGTGCGCTATCGCCTTGACGAGGTCGCGGCAGGCCTGCCAGCTCTCGATTGCCTGGCCCAGGAAGCCGTGGAAGACCGTTCCGCCGGTGTAGGTCGTCTGCAGGGGTTCCTGCAGGTCGAGGGCCTCGAAGATGTCGTCGGTAAAGGTAACCGGCAACTGGGTCGAGTTCGTATAGTAGGGCTCATCGTCGCCTGAGGTGACGATGTCCGGGAAGCGCACCTTGTCGTGCTTGGCCAGGCGGTACGAGGTGGATTCGGCCGGGGTTGCCTCGAGGTTGAAGAGTTCGCCGGTTTCTTCCTGATAGTCGGCCAGGCGCTTTCGCATGAAGTGCAGGACCTTGATGGCGAAGTCCCGTCCCTCTTGCGTGACGATGTCCACATCCTTGCCGAAGAAGTTGAGGAGGCACTCGTTCATCCCGCAGAGCCCGATCGTATTGAAGTGGCTGTCGAGATTCTTGAGGTAGCGCTTGGTGTAGGGGAAGAGCCCGCTGTCCAAGAGGCGCGAGACAACCTTCCTCTTGATAACGAGGCTCTCCTTTGCGAGGTCCATCAGGCGGGTGAGCTGGCGGAAGAAATCTTTTTCATCCTTTGCCAGGTAGCCGATGCGGGGGAGGTTGATGGTGACAACGCCCACCGAGCCGGTGAGTTCGTCGCTGCCGAAGAGGCCGCCGCCGCGTTTGCGCAATTCCCGCTTGTCCAGCTGGAGGCGGCAGCACATGGAGCGCACGTCGCCGGGGTTCAGGTCGGAGTTGACGAAGTTCTGGAAGTAGGGGGTGCCGTACTTGGCCGTCATCTCGAAGAGCAGGCGGGCGTTGTCGGTGTCCCAGTCGAAGTCACGGGTGATATTGTAGGTGGGGATGGGGTACTGGAAGCCGCGGCCGTCGGCATCCCCATTGAGCATGAGCTCAATGAAGGCCTTGTTGATGCGGTCCATTTCCGGCTTGCAGTCGCCGTAGGTAAAGTCCATCTCCTTGCCGCCCACTATGGCCGGCTTGTCCTTGAGGTCCTCGGGGACCGTCCAGTCGAGGGTGATGTTCGTGAAGGGCGCCTGGCTACCCCAGCGGCTGGGGGTGTTTACCCCGAAGACGAAGCTCTGGAGGCACTGGGCGATTTCCTTGTCGCTCATGTTGTCGGCCTTGACGAAGGGGGCCGTGAAGGTGTCGAAGGAACTGAAGGCCTGGGCCCCGGCCCACTCGTTCTGGAGGCAGCCGAGGAAGTTGACCGCCTGCTGCATGAGGGTCGACAGGTGCTTGGCCGGCATCGAGGTGATTTTGTCGGGCACGCCCCCCAGCCCCTCGAGGATGAGCTGGCGCAGCGACCAGCCGGCGCAGTAGCCGGAGAACATCGACAGGTCGTGGATGTGGAAGGCCGCGCTGCGGTGGGCCTCGGCGATCTCGGCCGGGTAGATGTTCTTGAGCCAGTAGTTTGCGGTAATGCTCCCGGAGTTGTGCAGGATAAGACCGCCCAGCGAAAAGTTGACGTTGGCGTTTTCGTTGACGCGCCAGTCGCTCTGGCGCAGGTAGCCGTCCATGGTCGCATCGATGTCGAGCATGAGGTTCTTGGCGTCGCGGATGGCCTCGTGGCGGGATCGATAGATTATGTAGGCCTTGGCCACCGCCGTCTCGCGGGATTCGATGAGGACGGTCTCTACAATGTCCTGAATCTCCTCGATGGCCGGTATGGAGTTCCGGTGGCGGCTCTTCATCATCTGGATGAGTTTTTCTTCAACCTTGTCGCAGAGGGCTGCCGCCTTCCCGCGCCCGTCATCGGTCGCTTCACTGGCTCCGGCCGCATTGAAGGCCTTGGTGATGGCTTCGATAATCTTGTCACGGTCGTAGCGTTCGACTTCTCCCGATCGCTTGACGACATTGCGAATGACCAATCCGTCCACGCTGCGGTGCGTGATGGCCGTTTTCAATTCCGGAAACAGTTCCTGGCTCATGCCTTCCCCCCCAAATTTTGTATCTCCCGGACAAATTCTTCCATGTCCCCGAAGTGTCGATACACCGATGCAAAGCGTATGTACGCTACCTTGTCCACATCGGCGATCTTGGCGAGTACCAGCTCTCCCAGCTCGCTCGATGCTATTTCATTGTTGGATCTGCCGGCCAAGGCCGCTTGATCTTCTATTTCATTTACAATGTTTTCTATTGTCATCTGTGAAACCGGCCGCTTTTCAAGGGCCCGTTGGACGCCCCGTTCGATCTTGATACGGTCGAAGGGTTCGCGCCGGCCATCCTTTTTCACGACCATAAACTGCTTTTCTTCAATACGCTCATAGCTCGTGAAACGGTACCCGCAGGAAGTACACTCTCGTCTGCGGCGCGTTGCCTCCCCGTTTGCGAGGGTCCGGGACTCGATTACCTTGTCGTCAAAACTCCCGCAGTGCGGACAGCGCATCTCACTCTCCCGTCCATCCTGCGCGTTTCTTGCCCGATGGATACTTTTTAGACACCATATATGGTGTTTTGTTGCCGTTCTTGAGGACTATAACACGCTATCTGTTGGGTGGCAAGGGGCGAAAGGGAAAAACATGTAAAATCCGGGAATCGGGACGGGCCGTCTGCTGTCGACATGATCGGCCAGGCTGTGACACCTTTTACCAAGTCATTGTCCGTGCTAGAATACCATGACCTTGCCGAATGGCAGAGCTTTTTTTTCGGAGTACCCGAGTGAACTGTGGAATCGATACCTTTGCCAGCAACGGCGGCCGTTCCGGCGTCGGTGTGTACCTCTATCAGCTGCTCAAACACTTTCCCCGCGACCGGGGTACCCTGGAGCTCTTTGGCTGGGAATTCGATCGCTACGCGTACTCCGAGGCTGCCGAAGACCTCGAATATCAGGCCCAAGGGGCCCGTTCGGGAACCCTGGCCAACAGCCTCTGGCATATCTTCCGCTACCCGGACTTTGTCAAAAGCCGCGGCTACGACGTTACCTTCTTCCCCGCCGCCGATCGCCGCCTGCCGCGCCGGTCCCCCTGTCCCTCCATCGGCACGGTGCACGACATGGCCGCCTACCGCGGCCCACGCCGCAACAGGGCACACCTCGGAGCTCTCTTGCGCATGGTCCTTCCCGACTCCCTCCGTCACTTGAGCCAGGTCATCGCCGTGTCCAACTGGGTCAAACAGGAAATACTCGATGTCGCCAGCGTCCCCGAATCGCGCATTACCGTGATACCGGACGGTATCGACCTCGAGGAGTTTTACCCCCGTCCGCGCGGGGAGGAGAGCGTCGTCCTCATCCAGCCCTTTTCCTTCAGAAGGCCCTACATCCTCTATGCAGCCCGCCTCGATCACCCCGTCAAAAACCACGTGCGTCTCATTGACGCCTTCGGCATTTTCAAGGAGCGCACCCGCCACCCGCACCGGCTCGTCCTCGCCGGCATGGATTCACGGGCCGCCGACCATATCAAAAAACATGCCGCCGCCTCAAAGTGGGGCCGGGACATCTTTTTTACCGGCCACTTTCCCCGCCTGAGCCTGCCGGAGCTCTACGCAGGCGCCGACTTTGTCGTCATCCCCTCCCTGTATGAAGGTTTTGGCCTTGGGGCCCTCGAAGCCATGGCGTCCGGGGTGCCGGTAGCCTGTGCCCGCGCCGCTTCGCTTCCCGAAGTTGCCGATCACGCCGCCCTCTACTTCGACCCCTACGACTGCGAAGACATGGCAGACCGTATGGTCACCCTTACAAGCGACCGCGACTGTTACCGCGAGTGCATTGCCCGTGGCCTTGAGCGGGTAAAAAACTACTCTTGGGCGCGCTGCGCGGAAGCGACATTCAAGCTCATTCAGGAACATGCCGGAAGATAGGGAAGGGGGGGGAAGTGTTTCTGTCGTGAAAGCGGCTACTGGTGCCCTGTAAGCTGGCGTTTGCCATAGGCAAACGCCTTTAACAAAGCAGGCGGGAGGGGCGCCATGAAGTGCGCCCCTCCCGCCTGCTTTGCGCCCCCCTGCGGCCGGGCTTCCGTACCCGCACCTGCCCCTTTCCCTGCGCGGTCTCGAAGAGCCCGCGCTCCTGTCCACCCCAACGGGTCCGGCGATCCCGGCCTACCCCGGGCTTTCCCGGGCTGCTGACGCCAGGGCAAAAAAAAGCTGTTGCACAAGTCCCCAAAGACCTGTGCAACAGCCTTACTCAGTACCGGTTTTGCCTGCAATCGGTTGTTATGCGGAAATCAGGCGCTCTTCTTGCCCGGAAGGACTTCCGGCTTGATGTTGTTTTCGACGACATCCTTCGTGACGACAATCCGCTTGCTTCCCTCTATTGAAGGGAGTTCAAACATGATATCGGTCATCATGCGCTCGACAATGGCGCGCAGGCCACGTGCTCCGGTCTTTTGCCGAATGGCCTTGTCTGCGATGGCATCAATCGCCTCGTCATCAAATTCAAGTTCCACATCATCGATGGCCATGGAAGCCTTGAATTGGCGGACAATGGCATTACGAGGCTCGGTGATAATCTTGCGCAGATCCTCTCTCGAGAGATCATCAAGGCAGACCGTTACCGGAAGACGCCCGATAAACTCGGGAATCATGCCAAAGTGGATGAGGTCGTCAGGGTGCAGGTTTGAAAAGAGTTCCCGCAGGCTCTTCTGTCCGGAGGCATTCGCATCCGATCCAAAGCCGATGGGGTGCTTGTTGACCCGCTGTTCAATGTGTTTGTCCAGACCCACAAAGGCCCCGCCGCAGATGAAGAGGATATTGGTAGTATCTATCTTGATCATTTCCTGGTTGGGGTGCTTGCGTCCTCCCTGTGGCGGAACCGACGAAACCGTTCCTTCGATAATCTTGAGCAGGGCCTGCTGGACGCCTTCGCCCGAGACATCGCGGGTAATGGATACATTTTCTCCCTTGCGGGTGATCTTGTCGATTTCATCGATGTAGACGATGCCCCGTTCGGCCGAGGCGATGTTGCCACCGGCGTTCTGGATGAGCTTCAAGAGTATATTCTCTACATCTTCGCCCACATAGCCGGCTTCCGTCAGGGTGGTTGCATCGGCGATGGCAAAGGGGACTTTGAGTTTGCGGGCGAGGGTCTTTGCCAAGAGGGTCTTGCCCGTACCGGTGGGGCCGATCATGAGGACATTGGACTTCTCAATCTCGATGTCATCGGGAGTCTTGGCAGGGTTGGCAATACGCTTGTAATGGTTGTATACCGCTACGGAAAGGGCTTTTTTGGCCTCGGTTTGCCCGATAATGAACTGATCGAGGTAGTCTTTTATCTCTCTGGGAGTGGGAATGTCCCCGGTAAACTGGGTAGAAAGTTCATGATCCTCTTCGACCAGGATCTTGCGGCAGACATCAACGCATTCATCACAGATAAAGACATTGTCCGGGCCGGCGATAAGGCGACGGGCCATGTCCGCGCTCTTTCCGCAGAAGGAGCAGCTGCGATCCATGGGCGGACCGCCGCTATTTCTGAGTTTCGCCATCTGTTTCCCTCGTAAGGATGCGATCGATGACCCCGTAGGACATCGCTTCCTGTGCGGACATGTAGAAATCCCGCTCCATGTCCTTTGCTATATCGTCTGTCGATTTACCCGCATGGCGGGCAAAGTATTCTATGGTGAGCTTTTTGAGGCGAACGATTTCGCGGGCCTGGATATCGATATCCCGGGCCTGTCCCTGCGCGCCCCCCCAGGGCTGGTGGATGAGTATGCGCGAAGAGGGCAGGGCCATCCGCTTACCGGCCGAGCCGCAGGCGAGTATAAGGGCCGCCATGCTGGCTGCCTGTCCCACACAGATCGTCTGTACGTCGCACTTGAGCCACTGGATTGTGTCGTAAATGGCGAGGCCCGCAGTTACCGAGCCTCCCGGCGAGTTGATATACAGGCTGATGTCTTTTTCCGCGTCCTGGCTTACCAGAAAGAGCAGCTGGGCCACGACAAGGTCTGCCGTAAGATCATTGATTTCACCGTCAAGGAAGACAATCCTGTCCTTGAGGAGCCGGGAGTAGATATCGTAGGAGCGCTCCTGGCCCCCCGTCTGCTCAATGACGACGGGGACGAGGCCATGCATTCGTTCGTTCATGCCTTTAAATCTATCCATTATTGGCCATGAGGTCCAGATACTTCGTCTTTTTCCCCTTTTTGACCTTGTTTTCGTTCAAGAGGAGTTCGTGGAGCTTGCGCTCGCGGACCTCTTCCTTGAGGTGTTCCTTCATGTGGTCCGCCTCGTAGTATTTCTTGATCTCTTCGATGGAGACGTCCATCTCTTTGGACATGGTCTCCATGAGGGTGTCAACTTCTTCATCACTGGCCTCGAGTTTGAGGTCGTTCATGAGGGTCTCGACAACGAGGCGGGCCTTGAGGGACTTCTGTGCCCCTTCGCGCCACTCTTCCTGCATCGATTCGAGGCCCTTGCCGTTTGCGGCAAAGAGCTGCTTGACCTGCTCGACATCCATGTTGAACTGGCGGGCCATGCCTCTCCAGCGATTGTCGAATTCCATCCGAATCATGGTCTCGGGGACTTCGACCGTCACTTTTTCCATGATCTTTTCGATGAGACCCGAGATCTTGATATCCTTGAGTCTCTTGTCGAGGGCGCTCTCCATCTTTTTGCGGATGTCGGCCTCGAGGTCGGCGAGGGTCTTGTACTGCTCGCCAACGTCCTGTGCGAGTTCGTCATCGAGATCGGGCAGCTTCTTCTCTTTGATCGTCTTGACGGTCACGCGAAGCTTCTTGGTGGTACCGGCGAGATCCTTGTTGGTCTCGTCGTCGCCGTAGCTCTTTTCAAAGTCCTTCGTCTCGCCCTTCTTCATGCCCACAAGCTCGTCGTCGAATTTGTAGATGTTCATGCTGGTGCCAAGGGTGAATACGTAATCTTCGCGCTGTGAACCCTCGACGACGTTACCGTCCTGGTCCAGCTCACAGTAGTCGACGGTGAGCGTATCGTCCTTGGCGGCCTTTGCCTTTTCATCCTTGTCCATGACAATGGCATTGCGTTCGCGGATATCCTCAAGCTCGCGCTGAATATCCTCTTTTTCGACGGCGACGACCGGGGCTTCCACCTCAAAACCCTTCCAGTTTTCCACCTTGAGCCGGGGGAATACATCGTATACCACGTCGAAGGAGAGGTCCTTGCCCATCTCTTTTTGGACTTCGCCGGTCAGGGAGGGGGTCGAGTAGGCGAGGGGGAGGTCTTCTTTGGGGAAGTCCTCGGCCTGGAACACCTCTTGAAGGGCCTTTTCCATGAGCGTGCCCACGGCTTCTTCCTCAACGGCCTCGCCGATCTTGCGCTCGACAACGTTTACCGGGGCCTTGCCCTTGCGGAAACCGGGCAGCTGGATGCCGGCGGCATATTTCTTGAGCAGTGCATCGTACTGATCCTTGACTTCCGCGGCGGGAACAGTAAGGGAGAGTTTGACGGACGAGTTTTCCTGACGGGTGATTTCCTTGGTTACAGTCATTTTGGTGCCTCTGCAGAGTGGAATGGACGGTCATTTGGAATGGCCATCTGCCTGAATCCGCCGGCACGGCAGAGGGTGCCAGTTCTACGGACATTCAAGGCGGGTAAGCCCCGGTTAAAACCGGGGGTATTCGGTGTACCCGAAAACAAAAAAGGGCTGATTCCGGACAGTATCCGGAGTATCAGCCCTCGTGTTACCAAGCGGGAAACGGGAGTCGGACCCGCGACATCCACCTTGGCAAGGTGGCGCTCTACCACTGAGCTATTCCCGCGTATTAACAGACCCTTCGCCCGATAAGGGCTATGCGAGAGAAGGGACTTGAACCCTTATGCCTGAGGCACCAGATCCTAAGTCTGGCGTGTCTACCAATTTCACCACTCTCGCCAGCTGGTGTGACTGACTCCCGCCAGTCGTGACACAGTTCATAAAGCCCCAAGGAACAGGCCCTTCATGAAAAACGGGTCGTCTTGTCCATTCGGACTGAACGACCCGTGTTCGAGCGGGAAACGGGAGTCGGACCCGCGACATCCACCTTGGCAAGGTGGCGCTCTA